>NZ_CP120737.1:5119126-5722657 GCF_029581195.1 Solwaraspora sp. WMMD791 | reverse complement strand
CCGACCGCTCCCAGTAACCGGTCCAGACCAGCTCCCCGCCGGCCGAGTCCGGATGCACGAAGACGGTGCCCCGGCCCCGCCACTTGGCCAACCGGGCCGGTACGGCGGTGTCCGGTGCCACCACCGGCCGACCGGCGGCGTCGGCCCGCCCGACGTGCTCGACGCCGACCCGGTGTCCGCCGGAAGCACCCCGCCCGGTGCCCCGTTCGGCACCGCCGCCGGGAGCCAGGGCCGCCGCCGCGAGGTCCGCCGGTCCGAACGCGTTCGGCAGCAACTCGGCCACGGTCAGCGGCTCGGGCAACGCCTCGACCAGGCATTCCGGCCCGCCGTGCTCCCACAGCAGCTGCCGGCAGCGCCCGCACGGCATCAGCGGCTGGCCATCACCACCGACGCAGGACAGCGCCACCAGTCGGCCACCGCCACTGCTGTGCAGAGCCGAGACCACGCCGCACTCGGCGCAGAGCACCACCCCGTACGCGGCGTTCTCCACGTTGCAGCCGACGACCACCCGGCCGTCGTCGACCAGGGCGGCCGCGCCGACCGGGAAATTCGAGTACGGCGCGTACGCGTGCCGCATCGCCTCGGTCGCGGCCCGCCGCAACTCCACCCAGTCGATCTCCACGACTGCCCTCCTCGACCCCTGTGCCGGCTACCGACACCACCACCCGACCACCCGCCGCGGGTGGTGCCCGTCGGGCACCCCCGCCACGAACCTGACCGGCCAGTAGTAAACGGTAGCCGGCCCTGATCAGGCCTTGATGTAGGGCTTGCCGTCGGCGGCCGGCGCCCGTACCCGGCCGACCAGTCCGGCGACCGCGAGCAGCGTCGCCAGGTACGGCAGCATCGCCAGGAACTGGCTCGGGATGGCGCTGCTGATCGCCCCCAGATAGGCCCCGAGCTGGTCGGCGAAGCCGAAGAACAGCGAGGCCAGCAGCGCCCCGGTCGGGCTCCACCGGCCGAAGATCATCGCGGCGAGGGCGATGAAGCCCTTGCCGCCGATCATGTTCTTGGTGAACGAGTAGAGCAGCAGGGTGTACGACCCGCCGCCGATCCCGGCGACCATGCCGGCCAGCAGCACGTTGCGGTAGCGCAACCCCAGCACCCGGACACCGAGGGTGTCGGCGGCGATCGGGTGTTCGCCGACCGACCGGGTCCGCAACCCCCACCGGGTCCGGAACAGCGCCACGTTGATCACCACGACCAGGATCAGCGCCAGGTAGAGGAAGATGTTGCCGCGAAACAGCGCCGGCCCGATCACCGGGATCTGCGACAGCAGCGGAATCTCCCAGGTGCCGAAGTGCGGCGGCTGGTTGTAGGCCGGCTGGTCGGTCTGCATGAGACGCTCGTAGAGGAACCCGGTCAGGCCGACCGCGAACAGGTTCAGCACGATGCCGATGACCACCTGGTCGACCAGGTAGCGGATGGCGAACAGGGCCAGCAGCAGCGAGATGAACGCCCCGCCGAACGCGGCGGCGATCAGCCCGACCCAGACGTTGCCGGACATGGTGCCGATCAGCGCGCCGGCGAAGGCACCCATCAGCAGCTGGCCTTCGATGGCCACGTTGACCACACCGGAGCGTTCGCAGAGCACCCCGGCCAGCGAGCCGAAGATCAGCGGCAGGGCGAGCAGGAACGTGCCGCGCACCATGTTGACCATCGGCATGAAGTTCTGCCCGGTCGGCGCGGTGGAGATCTGCCAGCACAGGAAACTGAGCACGAAGCCGACGACGCCGACGGCGAGCAGCGACTTGTACCAGCGGCCGTACGGGCTGAGCAGCACCGCCCCGGCGGCGAGCGCGATCAGGCCGAACAGCACCGCGCCGACGGTGCCGGGGATCCGCAGCGCCGCGCCGCCGGCGGTCTCGCTCAGGGTGAACCGGGCCTCCTGCGGGTCGGCGAGCGCGCCGAAGACAGCCGCGGCGACGGCACCGGCCGCGACCAGGCCGGCCCCGGTGATCCGGGTACGGTTCCAGAACCGTGCCGTGACGGCGACCGGTGTGTCAGTTGCGATCATGGTGGACAACGCCGGTCACCAGCCCTTCGCCATGCTGGTCTGCAGCCGGGCGGCGCGGGCCGCCCGGAGCTGGAAGATCGCCTTCACCAGAGCGGGGGCGGCGATGAAGATGACGATCAGTGCCTGCAGTACGGTGACCAGCTCCAACGAGATCCCGGAGCTGGACTGCATGGCGTTGCCGCCGGCCCGCAGCGCCCCGAACAGCAGCGCCGCCAGCGCGACCCCCCAGGGTCGGACCCGGCCGAGCAGGGCGACCAGGATGCCGTCGAAGCCGATCTGGGCGGCGACGAGCGGGGTCAACGCGTTCGCCGTACTGCCGAGCACCATGTTGGCGCCGCCGAGCCCGGCCAGCCCGCCGGCGATCACCATCAGCAGGACGTACGTGCCGGTGACGCTGATCCCGGCGGTACGGGCGGCGTCCGGGTTGGCGCCGACCGCGCGCAGCTCGAAGCCGACCGTGGAGCGGTTGAGCAGCCAGGCCACGGCGGCGGTGGCGGCGATCGCCAGCAGGATGCCGGCGTGCACCCGCAGCCCGTCGCCGAGCAGCCGGGGCAGCTGGGCGGTGGCCTCCACCGGCCGGCTGATCGCGTCCGGCCGCTCCTCGTTCTGTACGCCGGGCTGCACGATGATCCAGGTGAGGAAGTACAGCGCGACGTAGTTGAGCATGATCGTGGTGATCACCTCGTGGGCGCCGGTGCGGGCCTTGAGGAAACCGGGGAAGAACCCCCACAGCGCCCCGCCGAGCGCGCCGGCCAGGACCGCGACGACCAGGTGCAGCACCGGCGGCAGCGGCAGCAGGAAACCGGCCAGGGCGGCCACGATGACACCGATGATCGCCTGCCCCTGGGCGCCGATGTTGAACAGCCCGCCCCGGAACGCCAACGCCACCGACAGGCCGGTGAAGACCAGCGGGGTGGTGTAGGTCAACGTCTCGGAGATCGGCCGGAACACCGCCGACCATTCGGCGTCGCCGCCGGCCCACGCCCGTACCGTGTCGGGGTTGATCACCGCACCCTTGAACAGGTTCGCGTACGCCTGGCTGACCAGCGCCCAGCTCTCGCCGAGCGCGTCACCCGGTCGGGCGAAGAAGTAGGTGTAGGTGGCGAGCACCTCCGGGTCGGAGACGATCATCAGTACGCCACCGATGACGACGGCCAGCAGCAGGGCCAACGCGGTCACGGTGACCGTGTTGGCGGCCCACAGATGATGCAGGAAGCGCTGGCCGAGGGATTCGCCGTCGGTGGCCGGACCGGTCGGCACCGGGCTGGCGGGGACCGTACCGTCGGCGACGGTGCCGGGCTGGCCGTCGGCCGACGTCGCGGCCTGCGGGCTGGCGGCGTCCGCGCTGGCCGCGTGCTGCGCGGCGGCGGCGGGTTCGTCGCCGGCGGGCGGCTTGTCCGGCGAGCCTGCCGGCACGCCGTTCTCGCTGGTCATTGCGTCCCTTCTTGCTGTGCCAAGTCGTTGTCTCCCGACCGGTCCGGCGTGGTCGCCGAGGGGTCCGGCTTGTCGGTGACGCCGGCCATCAGCAGGCCGATCTGTTCCCGTGGGGTGTCCGGGCCGACGACGGCGATGATCCGGCCCCGGTACATCACCGCGATCCGGTCGGCCAGTCCGATCACCTCGTCGAGTTCGCTGGAGACGACGAGGACCCCGGTGCCGGCGTCGCGTTCGTGGATGATCCGGCCGTGGATGAACTCGATGGAGCCGACGTCGACGCCCCGGGTCGGCTGGGCGGCGATGAACAGCTTCAGCGGCCGGGACAGCTCCCGGGCGACGATCACCTTCTGCTGGTTGCCGCCGGACAGGGTGCCGACCGCCGCCTGCGCCGACGACGTACGGACGTCGAACTGGGCGATCCGCTCGGTCGCGGCGGCGGCGATGGCCGCCGGGCGCAGGACCAGCCCGGAGCCGTACGGCGGCTGGTCGTACAGGTCGAGGACCAGGTTCTCGGCGACGCTGAACTCCTTGACCACCCCGTCGACGCTGCGGTCCTCCGGCACGTAGCCGACCCCGGCGCGCAGCACCCGCTTGGTGCTCCAGCCGTCGACCCGCTCACCGTTGAGGGTGACCGTACCGGCCAGCACCGGCCGCAGGCCCATGATCGCCTCGACCAGTTCGGTCTGGCCGTTGCCCTGCACGCCGGCGATGCCGAGCACCTCACCGGCCCGTACGGTCAGGTCGACGCCGTCGACGACCCGCACGCCACGATCGTCGTCGACGACCAGGCCGGCGATGTCGAGCACCGGCTCCCCCGGCTGCGCCGGGGTCTTGTCCACGGTCAGGCTGACGTTGCGGCCGACCATCAGGGCGGCCAGTTCGTCGCGGCTCGCGGTCGGCTCGGCGGTGGCGACCGTACGGCCCCGCCGGATCACGGTGATCCGGTCGGCGATCGCCTTGACCTCGCCGAGTTTGTGGGTGATGAAGACGATCGACTTGCCGGCCGCCTTCAGCGACCGCATCACGGCGAGCAGTTCCTCGGTCTCCTGCGGGGTGAGCACGGCGGTCGGCTCGTCGAGGATCAGCAGGTCGACCTCGCGGGTGAGCGCCTTGACGATCTCCACCCGCTGCTGGATGCCGACCGGCAGGTCCTCGATCACCGCGTCCGGGTCGACGGCCAGGCCGTACCGGTTGGAGACCTCCAGCACCTCGGCGCGGGCCCGGCGGTGGTCGAGGAAGCCGAGCAGCCCGGCGCGGGTGCGTTCGGCTCCGAGCATGACGTTCTCGGCGACGGTCAGCACCGGCACCAGCATGAAATGCTGGTGCACCATGCCGATGCCAGCGGCGATGGCGTCCCGCGGGCTGCGGATCTTGATGGGGGTGCCGTCGACGACGATCTCGCCCTCGTCCGGCTGCAGCAGGCCGTACAGGACGTTCATCAGGGTGGACTTGCCGGCGCCGTTCTCGCCCAGCAGGGCGTGGATCTCGCCGGGTTCGACGGTCAGGTCGATGTGATCGTTGGCGACCAGGTCACCGAAGCGTTTGGTGATGCCGCGCAGTTCGAGTCTCAGCGGAGCCTCCTGGGAGACCTCCGGGCCACCGGTGTGCGCCCGGACGGGTCGATGGCTGAGGCCGCCCCTGTCACCGGGGTCTGCGGACCCTGGTGACAGGGGCGGGTGTCGCGAGGTGCGCCGTCAGCGGCGCCGCGGGTCGTTACTCCGGCTGCGCGTCGGAGGTGACCTCGATGGTGCCGGCGATGATGTCGGCCTTGAGCTGCTCGACCTCGGCCTTGAGCTCGTCGGAGACCTTGTCCTCGAACTGGTTGTACGGGGCCAGCGAGACGCCGTTGTTCTCCAGGTTGCCCAGGTAGCCGGGGTCGGCGCTGAGCGTCTCGCCGTCGGCGCCGGTCAGTACGGCCTGCTTGACGGCGTCCCCGATGTTCTTGACCACCGTGGTCAGGAAGACGTCGCAGTACTGCTCGGCGCTCTCGCAACCGTCGACGTCGACCCAGATCACGCTGTACGCCCCACCGGCGGCCTGCGCGGCGGCGGCGGTGCCGAGGCCGGCGCCACCGGCGACCGGCATGATCACGTCGGCACCCTGGGCGACCAGGCTGTCGCCGACCTTCTTGCCCTCGTCCTGCTTGACGAAGTCGTTGGTGAACGAGCCGTTCTGGGTCGCCTTGTCCCAGCCCAGGACCTGCACGTCGGTGCCCTTGACCTGGTTGTAGTGGGCGACACCGTCGACGAAGCCGTCCATGAAGATGGTCACCGGCGGGATCGGCAGACCGCCGTAGGTGCCGACGATGCCGCTCTCGGAGTACCCGGCCGCCAGGTAGCCGGCGAGGAACGCCGCCTGGGCGGTGTCGAACTGCATCGGGTAGACGTTGGTCGGCTCCACCTTGGCGTCGACGATGCCGAACTGCTGGTCCGGGTTGGCCTCGGCGACCGCCTTGGTGGCGTCGCCCATCAGGCCGCCGACGGCGAGGATGAAGTTGCAGTCCTCGTTGACGTAGCCGGTCAGGTTCGGCTCGTAGTCGGCCTCGGCGCTGGAGGCGACGTACTTGCCCTCGACCGCGTCGTTCTCGCTCTCGGCGGCCTGGATGCCGGCCCACGCCGAGGCGTTGAACGACCGGTCGTCGATGCCACCGACGTCGGTCACCATGCACGCGGAGTACGTCTCGGTGGTCCCGTCGCCACCGCTGCCTTCGTTATCGGGTGCCTCGCCGCACGCGGCAGCGGTGAGGACCAGCCCACCCGCCGCGAACACCGAGACGATTCGCATCCCACGCGTAGAGCGCAAGACGGTCTCCTTCCATTGCACACCGCCACTGTCGCGGCATCGCGTCACCACCCGGCCGGTCGGACCGGACGTACTTTGGACGGGAGCGTACGCGCGGACCCGTCCACCGGCCGACAATCGTGCACGACTGTTGAGCCGCCGTTACCCTCGCGTAACTCTCCCGTGCGGGAGGTCACTCGCGGATCCGCAGGGTCGCTCCCGCCGCCGACCCTATCGGGGGCGGCGGCGGGTCGCCGGGGGTTCACCCGGTCGTGACCGACCCGGGTGACGACACGATCAGTGGGCAGGCGGTGGCGTGGCGTCAGCGCCAGAAGACGGCGACGGCGGCGTTGACCAGGGTCAGCCCGATGATCGCCAGGAAATGCCCCTTGTTGACCGATTCGCGCTTGCGGGAGAAGAAGACCATCGCCAGGATGGCCAGGGCCAGCACCAGTTTGGTAACGAGTTTCGCCGGTGCCGGTTCGTCGCCGTCGCGCAGCGGCGCGGACAGCCCGATGCCGGTGACGACCTGGATCACCGCGCCCCAGAGCATGGCCGGGTTGATCCGGAACCGGCCGGTGATCCACTGGGCGACGGCCCCGCCGAGCAGTAGGGCGAAGCCGATGAAGTGCGCATAGACAAGGACGAGTCTGAGAGCTTCCACGACCAGCATCCTCCCCTACCGCAGCCGCCCTGACCGCCCCCGGGGTCCGGCCCGGTCCGGCCAGACACGGCCGGGTCGGTGACCGGCCGGATCGTCCACCAGCAGGCGCCGACCCAGCAGAGCGCGAGCAGCAGACTGCCGGCCAGGTCGAGCGGATGATGCACCCCCCAGTAGAGCCGGGACAGCCCGACGCCGGTCGGCGCGAGCACGGCGACCAGGACTGCTACCCAGCGTGGCCAACCTCGGGACCAGTTCCAGACCAGCAGGGCGACGGCGAGGTACAGGCACGCCGGCGCGGCCAGATGCCCGGACGGGAAGCTCGCCGTCGGCGGAATCTCCTCCCCGAGCTGCGGCACAGCGGGCCGGTCACGGACGACCGCGCCGGACGAGGCGAGGAACAGGGTGATCTCACCGACCATCACCGCGGCGAGGAAGACCACGGGTCGCAGCCGTCGACGTAGCGCGAGAGTCACGACGCCGGCGCCGAGAGCCCCGGCCGTGGACCAGTTCGCGTCGCCGAACCGGTTGCCGGCCGCCACGACCGGATCGAACCTGCTGTCGCGGTGCGCGACGAACCACTCCACCGCCGCCTGGTCGGCGGCGACCAGCGCGGAGCCGGCCAGCGGGCCGGTGATGAGCAGGCCGACACCGACCAGCAGGCCGAAGGTGACGACCCAGGCCGCCGCCAGGCAGGTGGCGGTCCGCCAGGGCCGGGGCAGGAGGGTCTGCTCGTTCGGCGCGGCCCGCAGGCCCTGATCGACCTGCCCCCGGCCCTCCGGCGTGGTCACGGCCGCCACCAGGTCCTCGCCCGCCAGCCAGCGGTAGCCGGCCACGGTCACTGCCAGCCAGACCAGGCCCAGCAGCCAGCCGACGGCGACGGCGACGAGTGGCGGCCCGCCGAGCAGCCAACGGAGCACCTCCAACCCGACGGCCAGTGACGCGGCGACGACTGTCGTGGGTATCCGCCACCGAGGTGCCAACGCCGGGAGGAAAACCAGCAGCAGTACGCCGTACGCCACGACGGAGGCGACCGCCGGCCCGCTCGGCACACCCGGGTCGATCCAGTGGTGGACGACGGCGCCGCCGGCGGTGACCACGACGTAGCTGGCGAGCCGGGGTCGCCGACGGATCAGCAGGTACGCGGTAGCCAGCAGCAGTACCCGTACCGCCATGATGTCGCCGCCGAAGTCGGTGACCCCGTGCAGCACCTCGGTCCCCACGCCGCCAGTGACGAGCACAGCCATGTCCGGCTGCGCTACCCGGTGACGCGGTTGCGCCAAACAGCGGGCGGATCGGACGTCGGGTGGGGACCGTCACCAGGTCGCGGTGCGGCGCAGCCGGCGCGGTCGACCGTCCGGGTCGTAGAGCAGGCGGTACGGCGGGGTGGCCCACGCCCGGGTGAACGTGGACAGCTTCACCGGGTCGTGCCGGCGCAGCCGACCGGCCGGACGCGGCCCCCGGCGACCGGAGCGGTACCACGCGTCCAGCGCCTCCGCCGCCACGCCGACGGCCCGGACCGTGTCGGCCGGGTCGAGCAGGTCGTGGTCCTGGCGACCGTCCGATGCCCGGTCCAGATGCTCGCGTAGCAGGGTGAGCCGCAGGTCACGAGCGAAGGTACGGGCGTGGTCGCCCAGCCCGGCCGGATCGTGGGGGGCGCGGGGGTCCCGGGTGTCGTCCAGGACCGCGCAGGACAGTTCGCTGTCGTGGGTCCAGGATCGGCGGTTGAAGTTGTCGCTGCCGACACTGGCCCAGACGTCGTCGACGACGCACACCTTGGCGTGCACGTACACCGGGGTACCGGCGTGGTTCTCCACGTCGAACACGTGCACCCGGTCCGGGTCGGCCCGGCGACAGACGTCGATGGCGTGCTCCCGGCCGACCATGTTCGGCGGCAGCGCAAGCCGGCCGTCCACGTCGGGGTGGCGGGGCACCACGACGATCAGGTGCAGGTCGGGGTTGGCCTGCAGCGCGTCGGCGAACAACTGTGCGACCTGCGAGGACCACATGTACTGGTCCTCCAGGTAGCTGAGCCGGCGGGCCCGGCGGATCGCCTTGGCGTAGCCGAGGGCCACCGTACGCTCGCCGTGCGGCGCGTACGGGTAGGGCCGCGACTTCGCCGGATAGGTACGCAGCACCTGCACCGCGTGCGGGCCGCAGTCCGCCGGCGGGTCCGGCGGCGCCGGCAGCGGCCCGCCCCGGGCCGGTCGGCCGGCCAGCCGGTCCCGCAGCATCGCGACCGGGTTGCCCTGCCGCAGAGCGGTCGGGTCGGTCCACCGTTCCCGGAAGGTCAGGTCGAGCGCGGCGACGACCGGGCCGCGCAGTTCCAACTGGACGTCGTGCCACGGCGGCCGGTCGCCGTACCGCGGGGACATGCTGACCGCCTGCGGGTCGCCCAGGTGGGTGGCGTCGTCACGCCGGCTGTGACACAGGTCGATCCCGCCGGCAAAGGCGACATCGCGCTCCCGGCGGCCCGGGTGGCGGGCCACCACCAGCTTCTGGTGGTGCGAGCCGAACCGGCGTACCCGCTGGTCGAGCAGCACCTGGCCACCGTCGTCGGTGATCTCCTCGGCCAGGCTGCGGTTCTGCTCCGCGCTGTAGATCAGCACGTCGAGGTGGGAGCGCCAGACCAGGCCACGGACCGCCACGCCCCGGCTCGCGGCGGCGGACAGCAGATCGGCCACGGTCGGCCCGTCCGGGCGCAGCCGCTGGTCGGGGTCGCCCCGCCAGTCGGTGAAGAACAGCTGGTCGCCGTCGCCCATCTCGGCGACGACCTCGACCAGGCGGTCGAAGTACGCGGCCCCGTGCACGTGTACGCGCACCTGGTTGCCCTCGGACCACGCCGGCAACCGGGAGGCCGGGTTACCGCGCTGCTCCCCGGTGAGGAACCAGTCGTCGATCGACACCCGCGCACCCTCCCCTGACGGCCGGTCGCAGCGGCCAGGTGACAGCTACCCCGTGACGTGGCCGGTGACACCTGCACCGACGGTCCGGTCTGCGGTGCCGTCGGGGTGCCCGTCCTCAGCATCGGGCGCGGCCGGCCGGGGCACGCCGATGACGGCGTGCCCCGGCAACCTCAGGGCCGTGTTCCGGCACCCTGTTTCCCTGTCGGGCCGTACTACGGCACCTGCTTGATCTCGTCGACGATGGCCCGGGTGACCACCGCCTGGCTGAAGGTCACCGTGCCGGCCGGGATGATGCTGTCCGGCACCGCCGTGGTGTGCACCGACCGCGAGCCAAGGTAGGTGTGGTCCTCCCGGTCGAAGATCCACTCGTGGCGGACGCCGGTGCTTTCCTCGATGCGGGCCACCGCGACGCCGCTACGGCCGATCGCGTCGGTCGCGTCGTCGACCAGCAGTACGCCCGGGATGCTCGCCGCCGCACGGTAGAGAGCGGCGCTCAACTCGGCCGGCAGGTACTGCTCGCCGATCAGGTCCCCGATGGTGGTGAACGCCTGGTGGTCCGGGTCGTTGCCCTGACCCCGGGTCTCGGCGTAGATCCACTCCAGCAGCGCAGGCGGATCGGTCGGCAGCGTGACCAGCCGGTCGTACGCGGCGATGTACTCCACGTCGCTGTCGAGAGTGATACCGGCCGGTTCGTTGAGGCTGTCGATCAGCCAGCCACGGTGGCCGTCCGGCGACAGCCACACCTGACGTTTGTGCAGCCCCTGGCGGACCAGGCTGGTCTCGCCGGTGTCGGCGTTGTGCGACTCGTACGTGTTGGCGATCTGGCTCTCGACGTAGATGAACTGGTCCGGGCGGACCGGTCCGGTGTGGTCGGTGGCGGCGACCAGCGCGATCTCGTCGAGCAGCGCGGCCGCGCCCTCCGGGGTGCCGGCGTCGGGGTCGGCGATCTGCACGGGTCCGCCGGTCGCCCCGTCCGGGCCGGCGCTGCTGCCGACCGGGTCACCACCCGGGCTGAGCGCCAGACCGACGACGATCAACCCGGCCAGTGCGGTGGCGACGGTCGGCACCGCGATGGACAGCCGGGGCATCCGCCACCGGCGGATCGGCCCGGTCGCCGCCGTGGCGGCGTCGCGCGTCGACGCGACGCTGTTCTCCCGCGCGTCGGGCGTCGAGCCCGCGCGGTTCTCCTGCTCGATCATGGTCATCAGGCGCTCCCGGTGGAAGTCGTGACGTCCGGCCGGCAGGTCCCGGGTGGGCGGCGGCCCGAACGGTGCGTCGGGCTGCCGGCCGGTCTCCCCGGGGCGGGCTCCGTTGATCCTCATCGGATTCCCTCCGTGACGGTCCGTGCCGCAGGTGTGCGGTCACCTCTTACCTGTCCGGGCAGGACAGCGGGTTCCACCTTCCCGACACTGTTTCCGTCCGGTACGTCGAGCAGGTCGCGAAGTTTGCGGCGGGCCCGCGACAGCCGGGACCGGACAGTGCCGACCGGTACGCCGAGCGCCGCCGCCGCCGTGACGTAGTCCAGTCCCTCCCACAGACAGAGGGTGACCACCTCGCGTTCCTGCCGGCGCAGCGACGCGAGCGCGGTGAGCACCTGGCCGAGCCGGCGGTCGTCGTCGAGGCGGCGGCCGACGTCGTCGGCGTGGTCGGCGGCGCTGCCGCCACCGGCTGCTTCGGCGGAAGCGTACGTGGCAACCGCCGCGCGGTAGCGCCGGTTGCTGCGCTGGGCGTTGCGGGCCACGTTGGTGGCGATGCCGAGCAGCCAGGCCCGCAGCGGGCCACCGTCGGCGTCGATGCGCCCCCGCAGCCGCCAGGCCTGCAGGAACGTCGTCGACATCACGTCCTCGGCGCTCGCCCAGTCGGCCGTCAACCGGAACGCGTGGTTGTACACCGCTCGGGCGTACCGGTCGAACAGCTCGCCGAAGGCGGCGGCGTCACCGGCCCGCGCGCGGGCACGTAGGTCCGTCGTCATACTCGTTGTCTGTCCGCCACCGCCGCCCGGGTTCCCGCCCGTACGGCGGTACGGCTTCCCGGACGAGCGCCACGATGCTAACGACACCGGTGTGTCAGGATCGCGCCATGGCAGTCATCGAGGTCGTCGTCGGCGACATCACCCGCGAGGACGTGGACGCCATCGTCACCGCGGCGAACGAGTCGCTGCTCGGCGGCGGTGGTGTCGACGGGGCCGTCCACCGTGCGGCCGGCCCGCGTCTGGCCCGGGCCGGCGGCGCGATCGCCCCCTGCGCGCCGGGCGATGCGAAGGCGACTCCCGCGTTCGACCTCGACCCGCCGGTACGGCACGTCATCCACACCGTCGGGCCGATCTGGGAAGGCGGCGACCAGGGCGAGGCCGACGTACTGGCCTCCTGCTACCGGCGCTGTCTGCGGGTCGCCGACGAACTCGGTGCCCGGACCATCACCTTTCCCGCGATCGCCACCGGCGTGTACGGCTTCCCGGCCGACCTGGCCGCCCGGATCGCCGCCGAGACCGTCACCACCACCCCGACAGCCGTGGAACGGATCCGACTGGTCGCCTTCGACGAGGAGACTGCGACGCACCTACGGTCGGCGCTGTCCGCCGTCGCCTGACTCCACCTGCCTGGCCGCCCGGTCAGGGTTGCAGCCACCAGGGGCTGCTGTACGCCACGCCGAAGTCGTTGCACGGGTGGCCGGCCGGGCCGGGCGTCGGGTTGGCCAGCTCCGGGTCGGAGACGCGCAGCACGACCCAGTCGCCGTCGGCGACGTCGAGCGGCACGGTGAAATCGGCGACCGCCCCGGCGACGGTGTCGACGACGTCGACGACGGTCGGGACCGACGTACCGGGGCGCAGGACCTGGATCCGCAGCGGCTTGCCGTCCCAGACCGCGCCCCGGTCCAGGTCCACCCGGAACCGGACGTCACCGGCGGTCAACCCGATGACCCCACCCATCCGTACGCCGTTGGCGGTCGCGTCCAGGCGCAGGCCGGAAACCCGGGTGGCGAAGCAGCGGCGGGCCGCCATCGCCTCGAACACCGCCGCGCGGGTGTTCTCGGTGACCCAGAGCCCGCTGCGGCCCTTGCCTTCGTGGAATCCCCAGGTGGTGCCGTGCTCGTCGGTGACCCCGGTCAGACCGGGCCGCCAGCCGGCGTTGAGGCAGGCCACCAGCGGCGAGGTCGTCCGGGACGACCAGCCTTCGAACAGGTAGTCGTCGGTGCGGTTGAACATTTCCAGGCCGACGAGCTGCGGGCGGGCCGCCGAGTCGTACGAGAAGTTGTCGAACCGGCCGATCTCCCGCCCCGGGTGGTTGAAGCTGGCCAGGCCACCGGGCCGGCCGGCCAACCACCGGTAGAGGCTGCCGGGGCTGCCGGCCCGCAGCAGGTCGGCGAAGTCCGAGGTGTTCCACACGTTGATGTGGCCCTGCAGCGGGTGCGACCACTCGAAGCCACGGATCGCGGTGAACTGACCGGGGTCGTCGGCCGCGTTGGCGAGGTTGCCGGTGGTGTTCCACTCCGACTGGCTGAGCCCGCTGATGGCGAACATCGTGGCGTGGTCGGTGAGCGCGGCGACGTCGAGTCCGGCTTCGCGCATCGAGGCGAACGCCTGGTCGGCGCTGCCGTCCCCGTCGGACATGACGGTGTGGTTGTGCAGGTCGGCGTGGACCAGAGTGGTGCCCTGGGTGATCCGGGACGCGCGGGACGCACCGGGCGCGGTCACGGCCGGCGCCCCGGCGGTCATGGCGGTGGCGGCCCGCGCGGTGCCGGGAACCGCGGCGAGCATCAGCATGCCGCCGGCGGCGGCCAGCATGGACCGACGTCCGAGGCCGCTGCCGGCCGCGTGCCCGGCAGGGTCGATCTGGCCGTACGGAACATGGTCGGGCTGGTGGTCGTCGGTGGTGTGATGGCAGTGGTGGGGGTGCGATCCACTCATGCCAATCATTAGATCGATATGAATCTTTCCGGCACGCTGCGTCGAGCTGGCCGGCGGGCGAACACCCGGCGTCACCCCGCACGTCTCGGAAACGGCCTCGCCGGTCGCGCGGTCAGGGACGCGGGACCGACCGCACGTCGACCAGGTTGGCGCACGTCGACCAGGTTGGTCAGCCCGATGAAGTCGTCCGGGTTCGTGGTGTACAGCGGCAACCCGTTGGCCACCGCCACCGAGGCGATCATCAGGTCGGCGAGCCGACGCCGTGGCTTACGGCCGGCACCGAGCACGGCCGCACAGATCATCCCGTACGCACGAGCAGCCGAGTTGCACCGCGACGGCACCGACGGCACCGGCGGCGCCGTACACGAGCATGCCTCACCTTTCGCGGGCGGATCACGTCGAGGGCGATGTGCGCGGTCTGGGCCGCGCCGCCAGCACCTCGTCGCCGACGACGATCCGGGTGACGCCGGCGCCGACCTAGTGTCGACCTGCCCCCCATTCCAGCACCTCCGGCCCGCCGTACCGCCGGAAAACCGCAGCCTGCATCCGGTCCACCTCGCGTGATCCGTGCTCACCGGAGACCGTCGCAGACCTCAAGTCGACGCGAAGCCAGGTCGCAGCTCCCCCGGTGTCGAGCCGCGACGGTGGTCAGTCGCAACGCTGCGCAGAGCCGCCGGCGCGGTAGAAGACGAAGCTGGCGAGCCGACCGAGTCGCCCACGGCTGCGGCCGTTCTCCGTGCCGCCGGTCAGGCCGGCTTCGGCAAGCGCGGCCAGCACCCGCTCGGGCCGACTGGCCACCAGCCGGGGGTCACTGTGCAGACGTCCGGTCCCGTGCCCCGGGGCCGTACCGTCGATGTCGACGACGTGCAGCTGACCATCGGGGCGCAGCACCCGCCGGATCTCCCGCAACGCCCGGGCCCGTTCCTCGTCGGCCAGATGGTGCAGCATGAACGCGGACAGCACCCGGTCCACGCTGGCGTCGGGCAGCGGGAGGTCGCCGGCGAAGGCGACCTCGTAGCGGATCGGGAGTCGGGCGCGGTCGGCCTTGCGGCGGGCCAGTCGCAGCGCTGCCTGGTCCGGGTCGATGCCGATGGCGTCGACGTCCGGCTGCCGGCGCAGCAGCGCCCGCAGCAGGTTGCCGGTGCCGCAGCCGATCTCCAGGACCCGCTGACCGGGGCGGATGTCGGCGCGGTCCAGCAGTTGCCGGTGCATCCGGCCCGCGCCGACGAGCCGGCTGAACGGGTCGTACAGCGGGAGCAGCCACTGCCGCCCCATCGCGGGCAGGTAGTGCTGCTGCCGTGGACGACTGGCGCTGCGGGGTCCGGTCATGTCACCCTCCGGTATCAGACGAGATTCGGTCACGGTTCCAGCGTCGGTCGCTGATCGCAGCGCGGCATCGGTGAAGTTGTGGGGACAATGCGACAAAATGTGGCTCCGGCTTCCCGCGTGGTCGGCGTCGGCGGCCGGGGTGTCCCGCTGGTCGGCTTCCCCCGGGTGCCTGGCGTCGCCCCGGTCGCGGTGGCCCGGATCCGGCACCGCATGCCGGCCATCGCCGCGATCCCCGCCGACGCGCACAGCCACGACTTCGTCGCGATCTGCTATGCGGAACGGGCCGACGCGACGGTGTGCATCGACGACCGGACCTGGCCGGTGACCGACGGGGACCTGCTGGTCCTCGCCCCGGGGCAGATCGTCTCCTTCGGCGAGCGACCTGAGCGGCTCGCCATCGACGGCTGGGTGGTGTGGTTCCCGGCCGACGCGGTCCGCCCCGGCACGACCGGTGCGTACGCCTCCTGGCGGGGCCACCCGCTGCTGTTCCCGTTCGCCCGGGGCACCGACCGGGCGCAGCGGCTGCACGTACCGCCGGACGACCGGGCCGCCTGGGCCGGGCGCTTCGCCGCACTCGACGAGGAGCTACGGGCTCGCCGCGACGGCCACCAGGACGCCGCGCTCGCCCACCTGACCTTGCTGCTGGTGGCTGCGGCCCGGTTGTCGACAAGTGTCGCCGACCAGCTGCGCGCCTCGGACGAACCGCTGCTCGCGGCGGTGTTCGACGTCATCGAGCAGCGCTACCACGAACCGATCTCGCTGGCCGACGTCGCCGCCGAACTGTCGCTCACCGCCGGTCACCTCACCACTGTCGTACGCCGCCGGACCGGCCGCACCGTCCAGCAGTGGATCATCCAGCGGCGGATGCAGCAGGCCCGCGTGCTGCTCACCGAGACCTCGCTGACCGTGGCCGCGATCAGCCGCCGGGTCGGCTACCCGGACGTCAGCTACTTCATCAAGCGGTTCCGGGCCGAGCACACCGTCACCCCGGCGCAGTGGCGCGCCGCCGGGCGTACGCCGTAGGGCCGGCCGGCTGCGGCGGTCCGCTCGGTTTGCGGCTACCGCTGGGCTTCGAGGTACGGGTCGGAGCCTGGGACGTGTACGTAGAGGTCGTGTACCTGCGGCTGGCTGTCGGCCCGGTAGCCGAGGTCGAGCTTGATGCCGCCGACCGTTCGTCCCTGATCGCGCAGCCACTGTTCGACGGCGCCGAAGGTCTCCCCGATCTCCGCCACCGGCCCGGTGTGCCGGCAGTACGCCCACTCGCCCGCCGGCACATGGGCGACCGCCCACGCACCGGAGACGGGCGTCCGCGGCGGCACAGCCACCCCGACGACCTCGTGGTACCGACCTTCGCCGAGGTGGTAGCTCGCCTCGGCGAAGGTGCCGTCGGCGGATGGCGGCAGGGCCGCGCACCGGTCGAACAGCTGCCGCCACGCGGCGGGGACCAGCGTGCTCAGGTCCTGGAATGGCGCGACGACCGGCAGGCCGATCACGACGACCGGCTCCCGGCTGACGATCTGCATGGTGCCCCCTCGTTGCCACTGCCAGTAGATCATGCTGGCGCGACTGCTGGACCGCCCCCCACCAGGCGATCGACGACTGGGCGGAGCGTCGCGGGGCGGGTCGCCACCGGCGCGTACGGGCGGTGAAACGGCTGGTGCCGTCGTGCCGTCGGCGGCAGACTGGCGGCCATGCTGGCACAGGTCCGGGACGTCGCCGAGTTGATGGCCGCCGGCCACCGGGTCAGATTCCTGTTCTTCTGGGGTCATCGGCCGGAGGCCGACGGCAGCGTCGGGGCGGGGTGCCTGAGCCAGTGGTCGCCGATCGGATTCACTGTGGACGGGATCGAGTTCGCCACCGCCGAGCACTGGATGATGTGGCGCAAGGCGATTCTGTTCGACGACCGGGCCATGGCGCAGCGGATTCTCGCCGCGCCCCACCCTCGCGCCGCCAAGGTGCTCGGCGGCCGGGTCGCCGGCTTCGACCAGCGCACCTGGAACGCCCACCGCGTCCCGATCGTGGTCGCCGGTAACCTGGCCAAGTTCAGCCAGCACCCCGACCTGCGCGCGTACCTGCTCGCCACCGGGGAGCGCGTCCTGGTCGAGGCCAGCCCGATGGACCGGATCTGGGGCATCGGGATGACCCGCGACGACCCGGCCGCCACCGATCCCACCCGGTGGCGTGGGCTCAACCTGCTCGGCTTCGCCCTCATGCAGGTCCGGGACACTCTGCGGGAGAAGGCGGGCGAGTAGCCGCCAGCGGTGGGGATCGCGAAGGCCGAAGGGTGGTACGGCGTGCCGGGAACGATCACGGGGGTGGTCCTGTACACGGTTGCCGTACTGCCGGTGGCCGCCTTGGCGGTGTGGGCGTTGGCGTACCGACGGACCGTCGCCGGTGCCACGCCCGCGCGGGCGTGGCGGCGCTCGGTGGCCGAGGTCGGCATCGGGTACGGAACGGTGCCCTGGGTCTGGATGATCCTGCTGCCGGGCGACCGGGCCGGCACCGTCGACGGTCAGATGAGCCTGGTGCCGCTGCGGGATCTGTTCACGGTCCTGGCCAGCGATCCAGTGACGGTGATCGTTCAGGTCGTCGGCAATCTGCTGGTCTTCGCCGCGCTGGGGTTCTTCGCCCCGCTGCGGTTCGCGGCGCTCGCGTCGGTGCCGCGGATCCTGGCCCTCGCGGCCGGCTGCTCGGTCCTGGTCGAGACCGCGCAGTACGTCCTGCGGCTGGACCGGGTCTCCTCGGTCGACGACGTGCTGCTCAACACCGTCGGCGCCGGGTTGGCCGCCTTGGCGTCTCGTCGCTGGTGGTACGGCACGCCCGGCGTGCGCCCGGCTTTCACCGCCCCGTACGGCGGCGCGGCTGCGGCACCGGCGGCACCGGGACGCCGGCCGCCTCCAGCGCGTCCCGCTGACCGCGTGCGGCGAGCCGGTCGGCGCGTTCGTTCTCCACGTGGCCGGCGTGACCCTTGACCCAGTGCCAGACGACCTCGTGGTGGCGGGCGACGGCCGTGTCGAGTTCCCGCCACAGGTCCTCGTTCTTGACCGGCTCGCCGGCTTTGGTACGCCAGCCGTTGCGTTTCCAGTTCGCCATCCACGACATGATGCCGTTACGGACGTACGTGCTGTCGGTGTACAGGTCGACTGCGGACGGACGGGTCAGCGCGGCCAGCGCCCGGATAGGGGCGGTGAGTTCCATCCGGTTGTTCGTGGTCAGGGTGGCTTCACCGCCGCAGAGTTCCTTCTCGGCTTCGCCGTACCGCAGCAGCGCACCCCAGCCACCCGGCCCCGGATTGCCGCTGCACGCGCCGTCGGTCCAGATCTGCACCCGCGTCGCCGCCACCCCGGTCACCCGGACAACCTACCGTGACCGACTCAGGGCCCGGCTCGGCGCTCCACGATGCATCTCGTACGGTAGGCTGAAATGGAGATCATCTCCATTTGGTCGACCACGAGGTGCTCATGACCGATACGCCGCTACCCGCCGGCACCAACCGCCGGCCGCTGCGCGCCGACGCCCAGCGCAACCGCGCCGCCCTGCTCGCCACGGCCCGGGAGCTCTTCACCACCGGCGCCTTCTTCGACCTACGCTTCGACGACTTCGCCCGGCTCGCCGGGGTGGGCACCGGCACGCTGTACCGCCACTTCCCCACCCGGGAAGCGCTGGCCGAGGCGGTCTACCGCGAGGAGGTCGCCACGCTGTGCGGTCGCGCCCGCGACCTGCAGGCCACGCTGCCCGCAGCCGAGGCGTTGGCGACCTTCCTGCGCGACATGGTCGACTACCTGCACGCCCACGCTGGCCTCGCCCGGACCCTGGTCACCCTCATGACCACCGGATCCGGCACCCTCGCCGAGGGCAGTCGGGCGCTGGAACAGGCTGTCACCGACCTGGTGGCCGCCGCCGCCCGCAGCGGCGCCGTCCGCGACGACGTGGGGGCGGGCGCCGTCATGATGGCGTTGCACGGCATCGGCGCGGCCCACGACCGCGACGACTGGCGGGCCGAGGCCAACGGCGTCGTCACCCTCGTCCTGGACGGGCTGCGCCGGTCCCCTACGGACGCAGCCCGGCCGCCTGGCGTCTAACGGAGCAGGCCGCGCCGGTAACCTTCGGCGACCGCAGCGGCCCGGTCCCGTACGCCGAGCTTGTCGTAGATGTGCTGCAGGTGGGTCTTGACGCTCGCCTCGCTGATGAACAGCAGTCTCGCCGCTTCCCGGTTGCCGGCACCGTCGGCGACCAGTTGGAGTACCTCCCGCTCCCGGCTGCTCAGCGCCAACCCGGTCGGCCGGCGTACCCGGCCCATCAGCCGGCCTGCGGCGGACGGCGCGAGGACGGACTCGCCACGGTGGGCGGCCCGGACGGCCCGGATCAGGTCCTCGGGTGGGGTGTCCTTGAGCAGGTAGCCGGTGGCGCCCGCCTCGACCGCCGGCAGCACGTCGGTCTCGCTGTCGAAGGTGGTGAGCACCAGTACACGCACCGAGGGCGCGGCCCGGGCGAGGGCGGCGATCGCCTCGACGCCGGACATCTGCGGCATCCGCAGGTCCATCAGGACCACGTCGACCCGCAGCCGTACCGCCTCGGCGACCGCCTCCCGGCCGTCGGCGGCCTCGCCGACCACCTCGATGTCGGGCAGCCCTGCGAAGGCACCCCGGAGTCCGTTGCGGACGATCGGGTGGTCGTCGACGATCAGGATGCGGATCATGATCGCAGCATCGGGATCGCCGGCACCCGTACGCTGATCGCGGTGCCCTCGGCCGGGCCGCTCTCGATCTCCATCGCACCTCCCACGCTGCGAACCCGCTGCCCCATGCTCCGCAGGCCGAAGCCCTGGTCCGAACCACCGTTCATGCCCCGCCCGTCGTCACGGACGTCGAGCAGGACCACGTCGGTCAGGTAGGACAGAGTCAACCCCACCCGGGACGCATCCGCGTGGCGGGCCACGTTGTGCAGCGCCTCCTGCGCGACCCGCAACAGCGTGACGTCGATCGCCGGGCTCAGCGTGACCTGTTCGCCGGTGACGTCGAAGCGCACGGCGATACCGGTGTCGTCCGCCCAGCGCTGGGCGAGCTCGCTTAGCGCCGCCGGCAGATGGGCGGCCTCCAGTTGGCGCGGCTGCAACGCCTGCACCGACCGACGGGCCTCGTCCAGACTCTCCCGGGCCAGGTCCAGCGCCCGGTCCACGTGCTCACGCGCCCGGTCCACGTCCTCACGCGCCCGGTCCACGTCCTCACGCGCCGGAGTCGGCGAATGCCAGACCCGCTGAGCCGCCTGCACCTGGGTGATGATGCCGGTCAGGCCCTGCGCCAGCGAGTCGTGGATCTCCCCGGCCATTCGTTGCCGCTCGTCGCGCACGCCGGCCTCGCGGGCCTGGGCCAGCAGTTGGGCATGCAGCCCGGCGTTTTCCTCCAATGCCGCCTCCAGCCGGGTGACCAACTGCTGGCGCCGCTCGTGCTGCCGGGTGCTCCGCTCGGCGAGCACGATGCCGGCGCTGATCGCCACGGTCTGGATGACGATCACCCCCAGGTAGGTGCCGAGCGACTGCACCGTCGCGGCCGGCGCGGCGGTCGCCATGGTGTTGATGGCGATCGAGGTGCCGAGCACACCGACCGCCCCCAGCGGCCAGGGCCGCAACTGGTACGCGTGGAAGAACCCGGTGATGGCGAAGAGCAGGAAGATCACGTCACGGGCCATCAGCGCGACGCTGAGCGTGAGCAGCCCGGCGAAGTAGATCAGCATCGGCAGGGTCCGCCTGCGGCGGTCCGGCGGCACCCGGGTGTGTCCCAGGTACACCCACCCGGCGGTCGCCCCGACCAGGACCAGGGTGATCGCATGGTCGCGCCAGGTCTGGCCGGTCTGGGTCAGGGCGATCGCCGTCGAGGCGGGCAGCAGCAGCCAGGGCACCAGGACGAGCAACCTGTCGTACCAGCGGTCCCAGCCGGGGCCGGTGTCACTGCTCGTCGACGCTCGCACCTTCGCCTCGCTCCCGGTGGAACAGCTTGGCTCGCTCCCGGTGGAACAGCTTCCGCTCATTGCCAGCGGAACAGCTTCGCCGCCGCACCGCCGGCGACGACCGCGATCAGCGCCATTATCCCGAGTCGCAGCAGCTGTGCGGAACCTGCCGCCCCGGCCACCGCGTCACCCGACCAGCCGGCCAGCAGCGACTGCGCCCCGGGCGGGGTGTAGTCGCCGAGGCGCATCAGGAAACCCGGCAGGAGAAAACGCGGCAGGAAGACGCCGCCGGCGAACATGGTCACCATGTACCCGACCATCGCCAGTCCGTTGGCGACCCGGGCGGTGGGTGCGACCGCGGCGATCAGCATGCCGATCGCCAGGATCGCGCCGAAACCGAGCAGGAACGCGGCGGCGAACCCGAACGGCCGGCGCGGCAACGGCACGTCGAGGACCAGCCAGGCCGAGACGATCAGCAGTACGGCCGCCGCGACCGCCGCCGCCAGGGCAACGATGAGCTGCGCCACCAGCACCGTGCCGGGGTGGACCGGAGTGGTGGACATCCGCCGAAGGATGCCCCGCTCCCGGTAGCCGGCGACCACTCCCGGGATGTGCTGCAGCCCGACGATGCCTAGGCCGAGCACGAGCGCGCTCGGGGCCCAGAGCTCGACGAACCGCACGCCGCCGAACTCCGGCGACGGTTCCCGCAGCGCGGGGACAGCGCCGAGCCCGAGCAGGATCACGGTCGGGAACAGCACCCCGAAGACGACCGCCGTCGGTTCCCGCAGGAACAACTTCGCCTCGGTGACGGTGAGTTTGTGCAGCGCGGACATCAGGCAGGCTTCTTCCCGGTGAGGGCGACGAAGGCGTCGTCCAAGCTGGCCTGCTCGACCCTCAGGTCCTGCGCGATGATCTGCTGCCGGGCCAGGATGGTGGTGACTGCCTGCACAAGGTTCCCGGTGCCGGTCACCACCACCTGACCCCCGTGGCACTGGACGCCGGTCACCTCGGGCAGGTCGGTCAGCAGCCGCTCGTCCAGGGCCGTCAACGGGCGAAACCGTACCCGCTGCTCGGCCGCCACGGACGCGACCAGACCGGCGGGGGTGTCGAGCGCTACCACCCGCCCGGCGTCGATCAGCGCGAGACGGTCACAGAGCCGTTCCGCCTCGTCCATGAAGTGGGTGACGAGGACGATCGTCACGCCGGAGTCGCGTACCTGCTCGACCAGGTCCCAGGTGGCCCGCCGGGCCTGCGGGTCGAGCCCGGTGGTGAGCTCGTCCAGCACGGCGACGGCGGGTCGGCCGGCCAGGGCGAGCGCGACCGACAGTCGCTGCTGCTGCCCGCCGGAGAGTTTCCGGTACGGGGTGTCGCGCTTGCCGGCGAGCCCGAGCATGTCCAGCAGCCGCCGCCCGTCGGCCGGCTCGCGGTAGAACGACCGGTACAGATCCATCGCCTCGGCCACCGTCTGCTTGTCCGGCAGCCGGTGCTCCTGCAACTGCACCCCGACCTTTTCCCGTAACTCACGCCGGTCGCGTCGTGGATCGAGGCCGAGCACCGTGACCTGGCCACGGTCGGGGGTACGCAGACCGCTGACGCATTCGACGGTGGTCGTCTTGCCTGCGCCGTTCGGGCCGAGGATGCCGAAGATCTCGCCCGCCTCGACGATGAACGACACATCGTCGACGGCGACCGTGTCCCCGTACCGCTTGTGGAGGTTCGTCACCTCGATGATCGCCATGGTTGTCAGCGTGGCCCGCCGCCGGGGTTGCCGGATCACCCGGCCGGCACCGAGGTCGGTCGATCCGCGCATCAACCGATCGGTTGACGCCCGCCGTGGCCTCTGTCCTGCTGCGGTCCGCCGGTACGTGGCGGGACACGAAGGTCAGTACTTGTCGCTGCAGGAATCCGCGTCGGCGACCTTGGTCAGCAGCCGCTCGAGTTGATCTCGCTCGTCGGAGGAGAGCGCGGCGAACAGGTCGTCGTCCGCGCCGTTCAGCGCCGAGTCGACGGACTGCAGCGCCGCAGTGCCCTGGGGCGTGATCGTGACGATGTGCCGGCGGCGGTCGGCAGGGTCACGCTGCCGAGAGGCCATGCCCAGGCTTTCCAACTCGTTCAGTACCGCGACGAGCGCGCTCGGGTCGACGCCGAGGAGGTCGATCAGTGCCTGCTGGTTGACCGGCCCGTCAGCCAGGTGGGTCAGCGTGAAGACACACCGCATGGTCAGGCCCTGAGCGGCCAGGGTGTCACGGACGCGGGCACTGGCGACCGCCCCGCGACCGGCGAGGAGTACGCCCAGCTGCGCCAGTGGCGCGGTGCGCGTCGTCGATGCCATGTGACCCATCATACCCGGGGCCAGATTGTACGGCGATCACAATCGTTGTAGCCTCACAATCATTGGGCCGGCTCCACCATCGGGCAGGAGTCTGGCAATGCTCGTCATCCATCGAAGGAGAAGCATGTCCACCTACCTGCTGGTACACGGCGCATGGCACAGCGGCACAGCCTGGAAGCGGGTGATCCCGCCATTGACCGAGGCCGGACACCGGGTCCTCACTCCGTCACTGACCGGCTACGGCGACAGGGCCCACCTGCTGAGTCCGGCCACGGGTCTCGACACCCACGTCGAGGACATCGTGCGGCTGATCAAGACCGAGAACCTGACCGATGTGGTGCTGGTCGGACACAGCTACGCCGGGATGGTCGTCACCTCGGTGATCAACGAGGTCCCGGAACGGATCGCGCAGCTGGTCTACCTGGACGCCATGGTGCCCACCGACGGCGAGAACGCCATCGACGTCATTCCCCTGACCCAGTTCCTGATCGACCAGGCCGCCCAGACCGACGCCCCGTGGCGCATCCCGCCGCTACCGGAGCAGCCCGACACCGGACTGTTCGGCGTGACCGATCCCGCCGACAAGGCGTGGCTGCGCACCCTGCTCTCCGATGCCACAGTCCTCTCCTTCCAGCAGCGGGTCCAATTGGACAACCCGGCGGCGGACCGGATCCCGCGTACGCACATCGAGTGCACCGTCGGCGCCCCGCCGCACCGGCGGCCGGTACCCCCGGTACAGCCCAACGGCACCCCCGCCCAGCGGTGGGAACTGGCCACCGGGCACGACTGCATGGTCACCGCACCCGTCGAGCTTTCCGACCTGCTACTCAAGCTCGGCTGACCGCCGCACGGCCGCCCCTGCCTACCCTGGCGTCGCGCGTAGGCAGGGCGGCCATCGGCGACAGTCACCGCTCAGCACACGCGAAACGGACCTGGTGTGACCCCTCCTGATGTGACCCGACAACGACTCCGGTCGCCCCGTGGAGCGTTTGCCGCCCTGCTGTGCGCGGTGCTGTCGTTCTCGCTCCTGCAGACAATGGTGATTCCCGCGCTACCGGAACTGCGTACCGAGTTCCGCGCATCGCCCTCGACCATGTCCTGGGTGCTCAGCGCGTTCCTGCTGACCTCGTCGGTCGGCGCGGTCCTGCTCGGACGGCTCGGCGACATGTTCGGCAAGAAGCGGCTGATGCTGGTCAGCCTCGCCCTCCTCGGGCTCGGAACGCTCACGTCGGCCCTCGCCGCCGAGGCGGGGACGCTGATCGCCGGCCGGGCCGTCCAGGGACTCGGCGCGGCCACCTTCCCGCTCGCGTTCGGCCTGGTGCGAGACATGTTCGACCGCGACCGGGTGCCCGTGGTCATCGGTACGATCAGCGCCACCTTCGGCATCGGGTTCGGCATCGGACTTGTCGTCGCCGGCCCGATCCTGGACCACCTCGGCTGGCCATGGATCTTCTGGATCAGCCTGATCGCCGTCACGATCGCGTTCGCCGCCATCGCGACGTCGATCAGCGAGACCCCGACCCGGTTCCCCGGCCAGATCGACTGGCTGGGCGCGATCCTGGTGACGGCCGGACTGGCTGCGGTGCTCCTCGCGATCAGCCAGGCCCGGACGTGGTCGCTGCCTGCCACCGCCGCACTCGTCGTGTCCGGTGCCGTGGCGCTCGCGGTGTTCGCAGTGGTCGAGCGACGCGTCGACGAGCCACTGATCGACCTGTCGATGCTGGGACGGCGGTCGGTGCTGGGCGCGAACCTCGTCGCCCTGCTCATCGGCTCCGGACTTTACAGCGCGTTCAGCCTGGTCCCGCAGTTCGTCCAGACGCCAACCGACGCAGGCTATGGATTCGGTGCCACGCCGACCGGGTCCGGGCTGTTCCTGCTGCCGATGGCGGTCACGATGCTGATCGCCGGTCCCGCCGCCGGGCGGCTCGGTGCCCGTACCGGTTTCAAGAGCACGCTCGTGGCGGCCTGCGTGATCAGCCTGGCCGGCTTCGTCGTGATCGCTGCGGGACTCGACTCCGCGTGGGCCATCGCGACCGGTGCCGGCATCATCGGTATCGGCGTCGGCTTCTCCTTCTCCTCGGTGATCAACCTCGTCGTTTCCGCCGTCCAGCCGCAGGAGACCGGCGTGGCCACCGGCGTCAACACCATCATGCGCACGATCGGCGGGGCGCTCGGTGCCCAAGCGGGGCCGGTGATCGTGACGTCGGCCCTGGTAGCCGGCACGTCCGTGCCGGCCGAGTCCGGCTACGCAGTCGCCTTCGTCGTCTCGGCGGCGGTCATGGCCGCTGCGGCGCTCGCCGCGCTGGCCGTACCAGGTTCTCGCCCTGCCGCCTGACGCGATCCTCTGCGGCGCGACGGGGCACCCGTTCTGCCTGTGTCCGTGCCGGAGTAGCGCCGCGCGCAGGCGAGGTGTCCGCATCGGGTACGTCGCCAGTCGTTGACATCTCGGCACCCCCTCGACCGATGCTCAGTGGAGCACCCGGTGCCAGAGCCGGGCGAGGTCGGCCAGATTCTGCGCGTCGGAGGGTTCGGGCTCGGGTCCGAACATGAGGCCGGCGAGATCAGCGGTGGCCAGGAGCAACGCAGCGAGTTGCCCGCGGTCCGGGTCGTCGGGGAGGTGCCCGGCCCGAGTGAGATCGTCGGCCAACCGGTCGGCAATCTCACGCAACGAATCCATCATGACTCTCGCGAGCACGCGGTTGTAGCCGACGGCCTCGTTCACCACGGCGGGAATGGGGCCGAGGGAGCGCAAAAGCTGGACCAGCTCGGTCAGCCATCGCTCGATCCGATCGAGGGTCGGGGGCTCGTCGGCCAGCGACCTGAGGTGGCGCGCCATCACCGGGTTGATCGAGCGGGCGATCTCGTCGGCCAGCTCGGCCTTGCCGGAGAAGTGCATATAGAAGGTCGCCCGGCCGACTCTGGCTCGCCGGGCGATCTCGCTGATGGTGGTGCTGCGGTATCCGTCCTGGGTGAACGCGTCGCGGGCAGCCGCGATGATCTGGTCGCGAGTGCTTTGCTTGCGCTGGTCGCGCAGGGACGGCTGGGCAGCGTCGGGGGACGCGGCTGCTGATCGGTTAGACGCTGTCACCCCCGTAGGTTACCCAAACCTCACTGGACACCTGTCTGTTTACAGACATGTGTCCGTTGACAGACAAGTGTCTGGTGATTTACGTTGCCGTAACGGACCATGCCGCAGGCGACACAGGAGGCCGTGGTGAACGCACAGGTTCTGATCTCCGGCGGAGGGATCGGTGGACTGGCCCTGGCGCAGGGCCTGACCCGACACGGCTTCGATGTCCGCCTCTTCGAGCGCAACCTCACAGGCGGAAACGCCGGGTACCGCCTGCATATGAACGCTGACGGCGGCAACGCTCTCCAGGCCCTGCTACCGCCCGACCTGTATCAGCTGTACCAGCACACCTCGCGGGCCGACCCGCGCCGGGAGCAGTTTCTGATGCTCGACGAGCAGCTCCGGACCTTGGGCGCACGCCCGCACATCGGGCCACCCAACGTCGGCGCGCTGCGACACACCGCGGTCCACCGCTGGACCCTGCGCCAGATCCTCTCCGCCGGGCTGTCAAACGTGATCGAGGCCGCGACGGTCACCGGCTACGAGGAACGCGGTGACCGCGTCGCGGTCCTGCTCGAGGACGGGTCCACGGCCGAAGGGGACCTGCTGGTGGCCGCGGACGGCGTCAACTCACCGATCCGGCGGCAGATGCTGCCGCAGATCCGCACCATGGACACGGGCCTCCGCGCGATCTACGGCCGATCCCCGCTGACCGACGACATCGCCCAGACCCTGCAAGGACAACTGTTCGACGGATTCGTGGTGATCTTCAGTCGGCTGCTGTTGGACAACGGTGTCCTCGCACTTGGCGCGTTCCAGCCCCGGATGCCGTACCAGGAAGCGACCGCCCGATTCGCCCCGCAGGTCGAACTGTCGCCCATCGAGCCGTACATGATGCTCGGCGCGTCGGTGCCGCGAGTCGTCACTGACCGGCTCGGCATCGACCTGGACACGGCCGCCCAGTCCGACCTGCGACGAGCGATGCGCGCCCAGGTCGAAGGCTGGCATCCCGATGTGGTCGGCCTGGTAGAGCGTGCGCCCGAGAGCGACATGTTCGTCACCGCAATGCGATACCTCGAGCCGATCCCACCCTGGCCTTCCGGCCGGGTCACCCTGCTTGGTGACGCGATCCACGCGATGCCGCCCAGCCTGGGGGCCGGCGCCAACCTCGCCCTGCGCGACGCCGCTCTGCTGGCCGAACGGCTCGCCGAGGCTCCCGACTCCGGTCCCGCCCTCGTACGCGCCGTCGCCGCCTACGAACAGCAGATGCGCGACTACGACTATCCGATCCTGCGGAAGGCCATCACACGGGAGGGTGCCGCCTCCGGCTTCACCCCGCTCGGCCTCATCCGCTTGGCCCGACTTGTCGGGCCGGTCAATCTCGCTCGCAAGGCCCTCGAGGACCGTAGGGCGAGCTTCGCCACCTCACCCCGTCCCGTTGAAGAGTCTGGAGCCCAACCATGACAGCTCACGACGTCGAGATCGACGCCGAAGGTGTCACCCTGCGTGGCCGGCTGTTCCCTCCCGACGGCGACGGGCCCTATCCCGTCGTGGTCCTGCAGGGAGGTCTCGGCGGCCCAGCGGAGTCCATGTACCCGCTCGTCACACCGTTCACCGACGCCGGTATCGCCTGCCTTGCCTACGACCACCGCAACACCGGCCTCAGCGACGGCGAACCACGGCAGCAGTTCGACCCCTGGCGGCAGTGCCGCGACCTCAGGCACGTGATCACCTGGCTGCGCATGCACCCCCTCGTCGACGGTGACCGGATCGGTCTCTGGGGCATCAGCATCGGCGGCGCCAACACCTTGTTCGTCACCGCCCTCGACAAACGGGTCCGAGCCTCGGTCGTGCTGATCCCACCGGTCAGTGGCATCTCCGCCCGCCGGCTGCAGCCCGCCGATACCATGGCCCAGTTGGAGGCACGCATCCCGGCGGACCGCGAAGCCCAGTATCGCGGCGAACCCGCGCAGGTCATGCGGCTGCACGGTATCCCGGCCCCGGACGACCCCGTGATGTTCTCCGACCATGCCGGAATCGAGTTCGTGGAGCAGATGCTCAAGAACGTTCCGAGCTTCCGCAACGCGATCACGCTCTCCACCCTCGACTACCTCTTCGAGATGGAAGTGACCGCCTACGCCGAACGCATCACCCAGCCGCTGCTCATGGTGCTCGCCGAGCAGGACACCGTGGCACCGGTCGACGAGGCCAAGGCGATGTACGACCGCGTACCCGAACCCAAAGTGTTGATCGAGTACCCGGGCGAACACTACGAAATCCTGTCCAACCACCTACCGGAGATCCTGCAACGGAGCGCGGACTGGCTGGCAACCACACTGCGCGGGTCGCGCACATGAACGAGCTGGACCCGGAGCGAGCCTTGCCAGGCGGACCGGCCTGAGCCACCTGTACTGGCCGGCAGCGGCGTCGGCGTCACAGTGGCGGGTAGGCGTACTGCATCAGTTGCTGGAACTGGGCCGGGAACCAGTCGCCGGCGGCCGGCGCGGCGGTCGGCCGCTCGCCGAGCACGGCGCCGGTCTGGTTGCAGTAGCTGGCCTTGCTGAAGCGCCGGTCGATGCGGGACTGGTCGACGAAGACGTCCCGGTTCGGTGACGTGGACGGGCCGGTCGGGCGGGTCGGGCCGCCCCAGCCGTTGCGGGAGGTCTCGACCACGACGCCGATGTCCGGGTCGAAGCCGGCCGCGACCAGCCGGCCGCGCATCGCGCTGGCGAACGACAGTTCGTCGTTGTACGGGTTCCAGTCGATCCAGCGCGAGTAGGTGTACGGCGGGGGTCATCGGAATGAACGGTTCCCGCAACGGCGCGTAGTTGGCGGTGTTGGTGACGACGCCGCGTACGGCGGCCAGGGTGCCGCCAGCGGCGGTGGCGGCGTGGATCAGCAGGTCGATGGTGGAGGCCAGGTTCTCCTCCCAGCCGATCGCCCCGTGGTGTGCCATGTCGAGGTAGTTCGACACGTTCGGCAACGCACTGAGGGTCGCGAGCGCGTAGCCGGCGCCGTCGACGTAGCCGCCGTTGGCCAGCATCGTGTCGCAGAGCGGGGTCGCTTCGTAGCGCCAGCCGGTGTGGGTGACCAGGTACGGCAGCGAGTGCGGTTCGATCACCGCCACGATCCGCAGGTCCTGGCCGGCCGGCTGAGGATGTCGGCGATCGGGTCGACGAACTCCGCTTTGTACCGGGGCAGGTCGTTGGGGCCGACGTAGGGGTTGGTCGCCGACCGGCTGGCCGGGCCCGCCGCCGGGTTCGCGGTCACGGCCTCGGTCACGGCCCCGGTCGGGGCTGTGGTCGGGGCTGTGGTCGGGGCTGTGGTCGGGCCGCCTGGGCGACGCCGGTCGCGGCCGCGGGCGACCCGGCGGCGAGGATGGCGGTCGCGGCCAGAGCGGCGGTACGCAGTCTGATCGCGCACATTTCGGCGCGGCGTGCAGCGTTCTGGCGGGCCGCGACCGTCCTGTCACCATCGGAGGGAGCAGCCCGGTGACACCAGAGGACGAAGATGAATTCCGTGAGTTCGTGGCGTCCCGGATGGGCGCGCTGCGGAACCTGGCGTTCCTGACCTGCGGGAACTGGCACGCCGCCGAGGACGCGGTCGCCAACGCACTGTCGAAGCTGTATCCGCGCTGGGGACGCCTCGACCACCCGGACAGCTACGCCCGGACCATGGTCATCCGGGCCGCGATCGACGAGGTCCGTCGGCCGTGGTGGCGCCGTGAACGGCTGGTGGGAGATGTCATGCCCGATCTCCCCCACGCCGACCCGAGTGGAGCCGTCGACGACCGGATTCGGATCCGTACGGCGCTGCGCGCGGTGCCGGTCCGCCAACGGGCCGTGCTGATACTGCGGTTCTACCTCGACCTGACCGCCGAGGACGCGGGAAAGGTCCTCGGCGTACGCGCTGGCACGGTCCGGAGCCAGACGGCCAGGGGCCTGGCGAAGCTACAGGCGGCTCTCGCCGCCGAAGGAGTGGTCCTGGAAGGGATTACGGAGCATGAGGAGTGGGCCGATGCGAATGCAGGATCTGGTGGATCTTGCGACGTCAGAGTCACCACCGCCGCGCTACAGCGTTGACGACATCGTCGAATCGGGGCGGCGTGCCCAGCGTCGTCGCAGGTTCGGTTGGCTGACGGCCGCCGCGACGCCGGCCGCGGCCGGCGTCGCGGCGGCCGTCATGGCACCGTCGCTGCTCGGCGGGGCGTCCCCACCGGTCACCGGCGACCCGGTCGGCGAGGCAGCGGGTGCGGCCCAGGCCGCCGCGGTGCCGGGGCCACCGTTCACCTACACCTTCACCGGCTACCGGGTCGGGAAGCTGCGGGTCGCGGACCCGGTCATCGTGTCGACCGCCTACCAGCTCACCAGGGTGTACGCGGACGGCATGACAACCAACGACATGTCGGAGAAGGGGGACTCGGGGCTGAACCCCTGGCGGGACGAGCCGAGCTTGCACGCCTATCTGACGGTCTACCGGCCCGGCGCGTACGACCCCACGACGCTCGTCGACGCGCAGAGCGTGACGGTCGCCGGCCGCCCCGGTCTCGAACTCAACAGACGATGGCTGAACTGGGCGGCGTACCGGACCCTGGCCTGGGAGTACGCCGAGAACGCCTGGGCGGTGATCGACTCCATGTCGGACAACGCGAGCATGCCGTCGGCGGAGGATCTGCGCGACCTGGCCGCCGGATGGCGCCCCGCCCCACCGACGCCGGCGACGGTTCCGATCACGATGGACTACGTGCCGCCCGGATACAGCCTGGACGAGGCGGCGATGCACACGATGACCGGTCTGAACGGAATCGCGTCCGCTCGCAACGGTGACTACGCGGGTCTGCTGTTCAGCAGTCCGGCCCAGCCGACCACCGGCCTCACCGAGCCGTACGGTACGGGGCTGGACGAAGGACCGCCGGGTAGTTTCTTCATCTACGTCGGGCCGGCGGAGAACTCCAACCAGAAGCCGTCGCCCGGAATCACCTGTCTCGTCGGATTCTGCAACAGGTGGTACGCGGACGACAGCGTGAACGTGCAGGTTGCCAGCAGTGGTCGGCTGTCGAACGCCGAGATGACGAAGATCCTCGACGGCATCTCTGTCGGGAACGTGCACGACGACAGCACCTGGATCGAAGTGGGCACCGCGGTCCCCTGACAAGTTCCTCCGCAACCTCCTCCGCAACCTCCTCCGCAACGGCGACGGCCGCCCCTCACCGCCGGGCGGGTGGCCGTCACACGTCCTACCGAAAGGACTCGTCGGCTCCGTAGCCACGGACGTGCGGCATCATGCCCAGGCATGGACGCCAAGGAACTCATCGCCCGCCATCCGCAGGTCTTCCACACGATGTCGGCGGCGGCGTGGTCATCGGTGCAACGGCACGGTCTGCTGTCCACGCAACGCCTGATCGAACTGTTCGGCCTCGACGCGGACGAACGGGACCGGCTCCTGAACGCACCCCGCAGGCAGTCCACCGTCCTGCGTGCGCCCGGCCTGCCGCCGGCGGTGATCCGCGACCAGAAGCCGATGAAGTTCCTCGCTGAGAAGATCGATCCGGGCTCCTCGCTGGCCGAGTACCTCGCGGCCATCAACTCCCGGGTCTTCTTCTGGGCCACCCCGCAGCGGCTGGACCGGCTGCGCCAGGCGAAGGAGTACCGCGCCGAGAAGCAGATCGTCCTGCACGTCGACACCCGCGCCCTCGTCGAGCGGCACGGCCCACGGATTGAACTGTGCCGGCTCAACTCCGGGGCGGTGACACAGAAGAACCACCCCGTACGGGGACACCGGTCGTGGCTGCCGATCGCCGACTACCCCTACGACGAGTACCGCCGCCGGCATGGCCGCGATGGCGCACTGGTGGAGGTCACCGTGCTGGACGCCGTACCGGACATCCTCGACCTGACTGACCGGATCGACGGGCTACCGGAGCCGTTGCCGACCGACCGGCACGACGGCTGAACCCCGCCGGCTTCCCTCCAACGCGGTACCGGCCGGCGTCATACCGGCTGAGGGAGGCACCGTGACCCACCAGCACGACACGGCACACCAGGCGTTCGACGCCTTCGTCCGCCGCGAGCGCGACGGACTGTTCCGGGCGGCGTACCTGCTCACCGGCGACCGCCACCACGCCGAGGACCTGGTGCAGACCGCGCTCGCCCGGATGGTGCGCCGCTGGGGCACGGTCGACGAACCGGCCGCGTACGTCCGCCGGGTGCTCTACACGCAGTTCGTCAGCTGGTGGCGGCGCAGGCGCAGCCGGGGCGTCGAGACGCTCGTGGCCGACGTACCGGAGTCACACGCGCCGCCGCCGGCCGAGCCCGAACTGGCGATGGTGCTGGCGGCCGCCCTGGACCGGCTGACGCCACGCCAGCGGGCGGTGCTCGTGCTCCGGTTCTACGAGGACCGCACCGAATCCGACACGGCGGTCCTGCTCGGCTGCCGGGTCGGGACCGTCAAGAGCCAGACCCGGCACGCGCTCCAGCGGCTGCGTCAGGTGGCGCCGGAGCTGGCCGATTTCGCGACCCGCCGGGTGGAGGTGGCACCATGAACACCGAGACGATGCTCCGTGACGGCATGCGCAGTCTCGCCGCACAGGTGGCGGTTCCGCCCATGCCGGAGGACTTCTACGACCAGGTCCGCCAGCGGACCCGCCAGCGCCGGCTGGTCAGCGGCGTCGCCGTACTGGTGCTGGCGGTGGCCCTGGGGACCGGCCTGGCGTTGCGCCCACCCGGCGGGGCCGGCGGGCGGTCGAACCCCGTGGGCGCGGGGTCCGCAGCGGTCGGCCTACCCGACCGGCTGTACGTGCCACCGCTGTGGACCGCCACCGTCGACCAGTCCGCGCCCGGTGTCGCCGCGGCCATCTTCGGTGGCCCGGCGACCACGAACAACTGGGACGAAGGCCGGTTCGCCCTGGTGGCGGCCGGCGACGACGACTACCGGGTGTTCACCGACTTCATCTACACCGAGCCGGGGGTGACCGCTCTGCTCTCCCCGAACGGGGAGCTCATCGCCCGGAACCGGACCGTACGCGCGTTGGACCCGGACCGTACGCTGTCCATCTCGCTGCCCGGCGACCCGGTGGCCTTCTCCCCCGACGGCACGCTCCTGGCCTACGTGACCGGCGACGACGGCCCGTACGACGACGGTGGCGCACACCAGCAGAGCCGGATCGGCGTCTACGACATCGAGCGGCGGGTGGAGATCGTCTCCATCGACGACACCGGCAACCGCGACCAGGCGGCGGTGGCGCTGTCGGCGGACAACGGCAGCATCGCCGTCCAGCACAGCGGCACGGTCCGGCTGTACCGGACCGACACCGCGCGGCCGGCGGCGTACGCGACCATCCCGCTCGGCACCGAACTGCTGGCCGGGCCGGCGGCGTGGCTGCCCGACGGCCGGTCGCTGACGACCGTCCACCGTGGCTCTGGTGAGACCTGGCGGCTGGTCCGGTACGACGGGCGCACCGGGGAGCGGGCCGCCGCCGTCGACCTGCCTGCCCTGCCCGGCACCCGGTACGTACGGGTCATCGGCTGGCGCGACGACGGCAGCGCGGTCGCGGTGGCCGGTGTGCCGGCGGCCGGCACCCGGGTGCCGGACCTGTTCGGCGACTCCCCGTGGATCCCGGACACTGCCTGGGACACCGGGCGGGTCCGGCTGGTCGCGCTCACCCCGGGCGCGGCGGAGCCGACCGTCCTGCTGGAGACCCCGGACGGCATCGCCGACCTGGACGTGGCGGCCGACCTCGCCGTGGCGGGTCAGTTCCGCGACGCGGGCCGACCGGACACCGGCCCGCTACGGTCCGCCTTCGCGGTCACCGCAGCGCTGCTGGTGATCGTGGTCGGCGCTCCCCTGGCTGGCCTGGTCGCGCGCCTGCGGCGTCGCCGCATTCGTACGGGCACCAGCACCGCCGGCGGCGGCGATGGTTGATCAGGTCCGGGGCGACGGAGGTGGCAGTGCCGCGCCGAAGCGGGCCGCGACCGTGGCGACGGCGGCCCGCAGCTCGGGGCCTTGCTCCACAGTGAAGTCGAACGGGACGACGGCCAGCCACTCCTGGGCGTACATGGCGGGGTTGCGGGTGCTGCCGACCAGGACGCACCGGTCGCCGTCCGGGGTGAGGCGGCCCATCGGCGGCCGGATCCACGGGGCGACCTGCTCGTACGGCGCGTGGAACACGACCCGGGTGGGGTACTGCCAGCCGACGCCGAGATGCGTTTCGAGGGCGGCGACCGGGTCCAGGTCGTCGGGCGGTGTGAAGCCGTGCGGCAGCTGCCGTACGGCCCGGACCCGGTCGATCCGGTAGGTGCGGACCGCGTCGGCGCGGTGCGAGTGGCACAGCAGGTACCAGCGTCGGTGCCGGACCACGACCGCCCACGGGTCGACCTCGGCGTCGGACTGCTCGCCACGCTCGCCGCGATAGGTGATCAGGACGCGACGCCGGTCGGCGACGGCGGTGACGAGGGTGTTCGTGGTGGCGGGGTCGGGGCGGGCGGAATGCCGGTCGGGGGTGGCCGAGGCGTACCCCCGTAGTGCCGCCGCCTGCCGTCCGACGCTGTCGGGCAGCGCCCGGATGACCTTGCTGAGCGCCGCGCCGATCGGGTCGTCGGGGTCGATCGCGGCCGGCTGCCCGTCGAGCACCGCCATGACCAGGCCGAGCGCCTGTTCCTGGGTGAAGACGACCGGCGGCAGTCGGGTGCCTCGACCGAGCCGGTAGCCGCCGTACGGCCCACGGACCGACTCCACCGGGATGCCGGCCTCCCGAAGGATCCCGATGTAGCGTCGCGCGGCCCGCTCGGTCACGCCCAGGGCGGCGGCGAGCTGGTCGGCGGTGGTGCCGGGGCGTTCCCGCAGGATCTCGAGTGTGCGGACGGCGCGGGCGGTGGGGCTCGGACCGGTTCGCACAGCGCCGACAGTACCGGAAGTGGAACGTCCGGAATCGCCGTTAGCTTGAGGCCATGACTGATGCCGTGACTGCAGATCAGATCGTCCTTCTGGGTGGCCTGTGGCTCGACGGGTCGGCGTGGACCGACGTCGCGGCCGAGTTGAGGAAGCGGGGCCGGCACCCGGTGCCGGTGACCCTGCCGGGTCAGGGCGACGGGAACACCTCGGCGACGCTGGCCGACCAGCTGGCCACGGTGCTGGCCGCCGTGGACGCGGGCCCCGGCCGGTCGATCGTGGTGGGGCATTCGGCGGCCTGCACCCTGGCCTGGATGGCGGCCGACGCCCGGCCCGAACGGGTGGCAAGGGTCGTGCTGATCGGCGGGGTCCCGGCGGTCGACGGGGACACGTACGCCGACTTCTTCGAGGTCCGTGACGGGGTCGTGCCGTTCCCGGGCTGGGAGCCGTTCGACGGCGCGGACGCGGCCGACCTGGACGAGCAGGCCCGGCGGGACTTCGCGGCGGCGGCCGTTCCGGTCCCCGAGGGCGTGGCCAAAGGCGTCGTACGGCTGACCGACGATCGGCGGTTCGACGTACCGGTCGTGCTGGTGTGCCCGGAGTTCACGCCGGCCCAGGCGCGGGAGATGATCGCCGCCGGGCAGGTGCCCGAGCTGGCCCGGGCCACGAAGCTCGACCTGGTCGACATCGACTCCGGGCACTGGCCGATGCTCACCCGGCCCGCGGAGCTCGCCCGGATCCTCGCCGAGGTCTAGCGGCGCTGCCAGCTCCTCGACGACTGACGGCGGGACCGGGGTGTCGTTGCGCGGCACACTCCGGTGACGCGCGACGAGGATGTCAATTCTGGGCGTTGAGGACGCAGTCGACGGCCGTGTAGAGGGTTTCGGTTTCGGAGGTCAGAATCGAGTCCTCGGCGGGCAGGGCTCGTTCGACGGAAAGCCCGTGGAGGACGGTGAGCAGGAATCTCACTCGGCGTGCGTGGTCTTCCTTGGGGAGCGTGCCTTCGTCAGCGAGAACCGTCAGCCAGTACTCGATACGGCGCCACCCTTCCCGCTCCAAGGCGAGATACCCGGCGCGCACCTTCTCGCTCGGTTCGGGTGCGATGAACATCTGGTATGCCTTGCCCCACGCCTCACGTGCCTGCTCCCCGACGCCGGCGGGGGCGAGCACTTGCCGGAGACAGTTGACCAGTCGATCCCGGGCGGGTAGCGATCGGTCGTGGATCGGGTCGTCCGGGAACATCTGGCCGTAGATCCTGGCGAGCACGGTGTCCTGCAGGGCCCGTTGGGTCGGAAAGTGGAACCTGAGCGAGCCCGTGCTCACCCCGGCCCGTGCCGCGACCGCGCGGACGCTCAACCGCGCCGTCACATCCTCGGCGAGCATCGCGGCCGCAGCCGCGAGGATCCGTTCCCGTGAGCCGGTGCTCCGGTCGTCCTGTGCCATCCGCCACCTCCTGACACAGCGTACTAGCACGCCGTGCTAGCGTTGCCACTAGTACAGCGTGTTAGTGGCACACCCGTCCACCTACCGGTCTGGCTCAACTTCGCCCTCGCCGTCGGGGCCGGGCTGGGGAGCACCGAGCGGGCACTCCGCCTGCGGTACAGCGTGCTCGACCAAGCCGGTAAGTAACCCACTCCACAAGAGGAAGCCGTGACCACGACAATCAACACGAACTCACTACTCACTCCGGCCGAACCCCGCGATGAGCCGTCAGTTCCACAGGGAGTCGAATACCACCGGGTACTCGCCGGCGACAAACGCCGGATCGGTCGAGGAATTTTCGCGATCGTCCTCCTGCTGGCCGGAATCGTCATCTTCCCGACGGTCATCGGCAGGGCGGCGGCGCTCATCGACGTACGGATGGGCGACACCCCACCAATCTTGGGTGGCACCGACTACACGCCGCTCGCCCACGCCAGTGCGATGCTCTCCCTCGGCCTACTCATTCCCTGGAGCATGCTCATCCAGCGGTGGCTCTACGGCGTGCCTGGCGCGTCCCTGCACTCCGTGACATCGCGATTCCGCTTCGACCTGCTCGGCAGATCGCTGCTCATCTTCGGTCCCGCCTGGCTGGTGGTCAACGCCATCGGAGCTCTCACGCCCGTCGAGGAGTCCCCCTGGTCGCAGACCGACCTCATCGCCATCTTCCTCGCCACGATGCTCCTCACCCCGCTCCAGTCGGCGGGCGAGGAATACGGCGTGCGTGGGCTGATGTTCCGCGTGATCGGAAGCTGGACCCGCAGCCCGCGGGCGGGACTCGTCGCCGGAGTGCTGGTCTCGAGCGTGCTGTTCACGGCCGTCCACGGCGCGACGGATCCGTACATCATCGTCTGGTATTTCGTGCTCTGGAGCGGACTGGCCGTCATCACCTGGCGCACCGGTGGGCTTGAGATCGCGGTCATGCTCCACGCCGTACTCAACACGTTCACCTTCGTCCTGGCCACGTCCCTACGGGTGGACCTCGGTAGCGCGCTGCAGGACCGCTCAGCCGGAGTCGGCACGCCGTACCAACTCGTCCCCACCGTCGCGGTCATCGTCATCGCCGCGATCATCTGGTGGCGCACCCGAAGGACCGGACCAGCGCTCACCCCTCAGCTGTAGTCAGGTCGAGCCGGAGCTGGCTGATCGACGCGGGCCGTCTGGGGCACCCGCTCCGGTCGTCGGCGGGGGCACTCCGGTGACGCGCAGCAGGTCGAGCTTGTCGGCGTCCGAGGAGCCAGTGGGTGCCGTGTAGACGACGATGCGCAGGTCGCAGCCGTGCGCGGTCAACACGTCGCAGTTCAGGGTGACCGGGCCGACGACCGGGTGCGCGATCGTCTTGCGTTCGCTGGCGTGCGCGGCGACCGCGCCTGAGTCCCAGAGGGCGGCGAACCCCCGGCTGGCGGAGTGCAGCGACGCGATGAACGCTGCCAGCCGGCGGTCGTTCGGGTACGCGGCGGCCGTGGCCCGCAGGTCGGCGACGAGGGCGGCCGGCGTGCCGTCGGAGATCCCGTCCGGAGTGACGCGCGGCCACGCCGCCGACCTGTCTGGCGTGAACAGCACCCGCAGCAGGTTCCGCTGGTCCGGGGGCACGGCGGCCGGGTCGCCGAGCAGGGCCGCCCACAGCGGGGTCCAGGTGAGCAGGGTCCAGTCGGCCGAGAACACCCCGAGCGGGACGTCGCCGAGGCGGGCGGCGACCCGGGCCACCCCTGGCGGGATGTGGGTGCCGACGTCGCCAGCGGCGGGCGGGAGGAGCCCGGCGGTGCGGTACAGGTGGTCGCGTTCGGCGTCGGCGAGCTGCAGGGCGCGGGCCAGGGCGGCGACGACCTGCGGGGACGGGTGGCGGGCGCGGCCCTGCTCCAGCCGTACCACGTAGTCGACCGACAGGCCCGCCAGCGACGCCAGCTCCTCGCGGCGCAGGCCGGCCGTCCGGCGGCGGGCAGTGGCCGGCAGGCCGGTGTCGGCGACGGAGAGCCGGCCCCGCCACGCCTTCACGGCGGCACCGAACGCGCTGGTCACTCCACCAGTATCCGGGCCGACCCGATGCTGTTCCTGGTACCGCCGGTCCTACCGTCGCACCGGGTGATGGCTGAGCATCGCCGCAGCGACGACAGTCGCAGGCATGGACGAGACGATGCTGATGACCGGCGCGAGCCGGGGAATCGGGTGGCACGCGGCCGTCGCGATGCTCGCGGCCGACCCGGAGCTGCGGATGTTCGTGACCGACCGCACCGGCGGGCTGGCCGAGGCGCTGCGCGACAAGAGCGGAAACAAGCAGGTGTACGGCGTACCCGCTGATCTGTCGTCGTTGGACTCGGTGCGCGCCGCCGCCGACCACGTGCGGGAGCGGGCCCGGGTGACGTCGTTCGTCGGCAACGCGGGGCTGCAGGTGACCAGCGGGGCCCGGCCCAGCGCCGACGGGTACGAGGTGACGTTCGCGGTCAACGTACTCGCCAACCACCTGCTGCTGCGGCTGCTCGGCGACCAACTGCGGCGGGTGGTGATCACCGGCTCGGACACCCACTTCGGCGACCTGCGGCACAACCTGGGACTCGTACCCGCGCCACGCTGGCGGCCCCCGACGGAGCTGGCCCGCCCCGACCAGCCGGACACGGCGGTCGCCGGGCGGACCGCGTACTCGACCAGCAAGCTCGCCGTGATCTACCTGGTGCACGAGTGGGCGCGGCGGCTGACCGACGCCGAGGTGTTCAGCTGGAATCCGGGTTTCGTGCCGGGCACCGGGCTGGCCCGCGACGCCGGTCCGGTCGTACGGTTCGTGGCCACCCGGGTGCTGCCGCTGCTCACCTTGACCCCGCTGTCGGTCGGCCCGCGTACCGCCGGCGGTCACCTGGCGCGGGTGGCGACCGGCCCGGCGGTGGCGCCGAGCGGGTCGTACGTGAATCTCGGGCGGGCCGAACGCTCGTCGGACGAGTCCTACGACCCGCAGCGGGAGCGCGAACTGTTCGCCGCCGCCGACGCCCTCACCGCGACCTGACTGCGGGTGCGGGCACTATCGTGCTGACGTGCGTATCCGATTCGACGTCCCCGCCGACCCCGACTACCCCGGCAGGGCGGCCTCCGCGCTGAGCCGGGTGCGGCTGGCCAAGTACGGCTACATCGGCGCGGTGCTGGCGGCGACCGGGGTGGCCGCTTTCGTCGCCTCGCGGGAGTACGGCTGGGGCGAGCAGTTCTCGCTGCTGTGGATGTCGCTGGTCACCGCCGGGGTGCTGTCGATGCTGTACGGGCCGTGGGTGCGCTCACGTGCCCGGCGCCGGTCCAGCGAGTACGCGGTCGACGGCGGCTACGACATCACCGACGACACCATCACGATGCGCAGCGGTACGGAGTTCAGCGACATCGCCTGGGATGCGGTCAGCCAGGTCCGCGACACCCCCGGCTTCTGGATCGTGTACGTCGGCCGGATGCCGGCGACGGTGATCCCCCGCGAGTTGATGTCCGCCGACGACGTCGAGACGTTGCGCGCCTTCATGACCAGGCGCGGCCTGCTCCAGGTCCAGTAAGGACGGTTTCAGCCTCCGCCTGAGCGCCCGGTACACACCGCGAGCGCGCGGTCAGGCGTGCCCAGGGCTACCGACAGCAAACGATAACCGTTATCATAACCACGCCTGTTTCCCAGGGAGGAGGCGCCGATGGCGCACGTGTTGCTGGTGGAGAGCTGGGTCGGAGCGATGAGCCACCTGCTGCCCAGGGCGGTACTGGAGGCCGGCCACCGGTTCACCTTCCTGACCCGGGACCTGCACCACTACCTACGTGGCGCGCCGGCCGGGGGTGCGCATCCGCTGCTCGCCGCGCACAACGTGCTCACCGCCGAGACCAACGACCTGCCCAACCTGCTGGAGCACGCGGGCCGGCTGCACCAGGCGCTGCGTTTCGACGGCGTACTCACCTCCTGCGACTACTACCTCGACACCGCCGCCCGCCTGGCCACCCACCTGGGTCTGCCGGGCGCGGACCCGGAAGCGGTGCGTCGCGCGTACCGGAAGGACCTCGCCCGGGCGGCGATGGACGTCGCCGGCGTGCCGCAACCCCGGTACGCGCTGGTAGAAAGCTGGTCCGCCATGTCGAAGGCGGCCCGGGAGCTGGGTTTCCCTTTGGTGGTCAAACCGGTGGACCTCTGCGCCGGCATGTACGTGCGCGAAGTCGCCGACGAGGCCGGACTGCGGGCGGCGTTCGACGCTCTCGCCGGGTTCCCGGTCAACGCCCGACGCCAGCCCCGGGTGCCGACGGTGCTGCTGGAGGAGCTGCTGTCCGGCCCGGAGGTGAGCGTGGAAACGGTCACCGTGGACGGGCACACGACGGTCGTCGGGGTGACCGACAAGAGCCTCGGTGGTGCCTCGGGGTTCGTCGAGACCGGGCACATGTTCCCGGCGGCGCTCGACCCGGCGACCGCCCGCAGGGCCGGCGAGGTGGCGGTGGCCGCGCTGACGGCGGTCGGCCTGGACCGCGGGGTCGCCCACACCGAGCTGAGGTTGACGCCGTCCGGGCCACGGGTGGTGGAGATCAACCCCCGGCCGGCCGGCAACCAGATCACCGAGCTGGTGCGCCGGGTCACCGGCATCGACCTGCCCATGGTGTACGCGCAGCTGGCGCTCGGTGAAGACCCCGACCTCACCGCAACCGACACCGGCGTACGCAGTGCGGCGATCGCGTTCGTGCTGCCGCCACGCCCCGGTGTCGTCGCCCGGATCGACGGAACCGGGGCCTGGCAAACCGACCCTCGGGTCGTCGACTGGTCGGTGAAACCCGCCGGCCACCGGGCCGGGGACGCCAGCAGCAACAACGACTACCTGGGCCACGTGATGGTGGTCGACACGGCCGGGACCGGCGCGCGGACCATCGCCGACGGCCTGGCCGCACAGGTACGCGTCGGATACGTCGACGAGGACAGCGCCACCGGCCGGTTCCGGTCCGCCGACGAGCCGGCCGGAGCCGCCGTATGACGGCGTCCACCGCCGGCAGTTCGGCAACGTCCGTGTCGCCGATCCGGGCGGCAACGTCCGTGTCGCCGATCCGGGCGGCAACGTCCGTGTCGCCGGCGCGGCCGGCGTACCGGTCCCTCGCCGCGCTGATCGACGCGGTACGGGCCGGACGCCACGGGGCGGACCCGACCCGCTGCCAGGTCAGCGTGGGGTTCGTGACCAGGCAGGGCGCGCGGCACGCGACCCGGCTGCGGGGTTACCGCAACGAGGTGCTGAGCCTGCGGGTCGACGCGGCGGTCGGTTCCTGCGCGGTCGAGCCCGGCGAGCTGCCCGACGAGGTCGTCTACGACTGCGTCGGTGCCACGGTCGCCGACCTGCTCGCGCATCCGCTGCTGCCGGTACGGGTGGCCGCGCTGGACGCGTACCTGATGGCGCAGCGCCCGCACGCCGACGCGGCGGACGCGGCGGTCACCGTGCCCGCCGGTAGCTCGCTGGCCAAGTCACAGGCCCGGGCCGCCGCAGTGGTCGACCTGCTGCCGGCGACCAGCGGCACGGTCCTCGTCGTCGGGGTGGTGAACTCGCTGCTGGCCGGGCTCCGGACCGCCGGACGGCGGTATCTGCCGTGCGACCTGGCCGGCGGCCGTACCGAATGGGACGAGCCGTGCCTGCCCGACGCGACGGCGCTGCTGGACCGGTGCGACGCGATTCTCGCCTCGGGAATGACACTCGGCAACGGCACGTTCGAGCCGCTCCTGACCCACGCCGCCACCGGGGGCAAGCCCTTCGTGGCGTTCGCGCAGACCGGCAGCGCGGTGTTGCCGTGGTTCATCGGAGCCGGGCTGACGGCGGTGTCGGCCGAGCCGTACCCGTTCTTCTGGCTCGACGGCGGCCCGACGACCCTGTACCGGTACGGGGTGTCGAGGTGAGCGCGCCGCAGCTGCTGAACCTGGTGGGGCACACCCCGCTGATCTACGTCGACGCGCCGCTGCCGCACCCGCACGGTGGCTTCTGGGCGAAGGTCGAATGCGCCGCGCCGGGTGGGATGAAGGCCCGTGCGGCGGTGGCGATGCTGGCCGGTGCGCGACGGCGCGGCGAGCTCCGCGACGGCGCACCCGTGGTGGAGTCGACCAGCGGCACCCTCGGCATCGGCCTGGTGTTCGCCGGGCAGGCCCTCGGCCACCCGGTGGTGCTGGTCGTCGACCGGGAACTGGAACCGTCGATGCGTGCGCTGCTGCACGCGTACGGGGCCCGGCTGGAGGTGGTCGACCGGCCCCATCCGACGGGTGGGTGGCAGCAGGCCCGCCGGGAGCGGCTGGCGCAGACGTGCGCACTCTGGAGTTCGGACGGGCGTACGGCGAGATCGTCCCGCGCTTCCTGGACTCTCCGCTGTACCGCGAGCTGGTCACTGCCGGTTAACCCACTTCTCCCGCAGCGGACCAGGTAGGGAGAACTCGCGCAACGCGGCGGCTACATGCGCTGGCGGGCACCTGATGGCCCGGAGGGTGGGACGAGTGGCCACCAACGCACTGTTGGCGACCACTCGTCGGGTGCACTAAAGCGTCCAGTAGCCGTACTCGTTGTCAGTCCAGAAGTTCTGCAACGTCAGCTGGATCTTCCCACCATCGATGGTGTCCTTCGGCACGTCGAACACGATCCAGCCATCGGTGTTCTGGCCAGCGGCGAGCTCAGCCGACTCGAACATCGGCTTGCCTTTGATCGAGGCGAAGGCTTCCTCGTGTACGCGGCCGCCGGCCTGGACGAACGCGGTCTCGCAGGAGCACACGAACGTCGATCCTTCGACGATCTCGACCTTCATGTGTGCGAGCAGGTAGGTGCCGTGCTCAGGGCGCAGACCGAACTCGTCACGGTCAACCTGCTCGACCTTGGTGATCGTGTAGTGGCCTTCGAATCCGGTCCCGGTGATGGTGAGCGTTTCTCCAACAGCGACTTCGGTCGGCGTGGCTGGCTGCTCTTCCTCCGTTGAGTCGTCTGGCGCATCGCTATCGCCAGCCGTATCGGTGCCGGGTGCAGCGGCGTTGACGCCAGGCTCGCTGGTGTCGAGGTTTGCCAGTACGGCGATACCAGCGATACCGCAGACCAGCAGCACGGTGAAGGCGGCGCCTCCGGCGATAAGCCACGGCCAGAGACGGCGCTTGCGCGGCGGCTGGGCCATCTGTCCGAGGTGGAAGGGCTGCTGCGGTGGCGGTGGCGGGACGTGGTTAGTCAAGGTCGTCTCCTGGCTGGTCGGAACTGAGCCATGGTGTGCCCTTGCGGCCAGGATCGAAAGTGGGTGTTTGGTCGGTATCGGTGCCGAATCGCTACTTGGGGGGTGGTGCTTTCGGGCGGGTTGTGGTCACGATTCCGTCTCAACTCCAGAGTGGTTCGGCCAGCGAATCCCTTGTTTCCGCTGGTAGATGGGAGAAGAGCCAGGAATCGTTCGCCCCGACCAAGCATCCAGGAATCAAGATCAATTTCCCACCGGGCCGTTGATCATGTAGCGGCCCGATCCGTGAGTCTGACCAGCGCCGCTAACGACACGATCCCTCGCCTCAACCTTTGTCTGCAGCCGTGAAGCACCTTCTGATCAGGAAGAACCGCACTTGGCGAGCCTACTGCCGAAGACGCTCGAGGATGGTCAGCGGCGGCGGTGGGTGGCGCCGTCGAGGCGGTGGCGGGCGATGGTGAACAGTTCGGCGATCTCGGCCGGCAGGCGGGCTGCGGTCTCCCGGTGCAGATGGCGGCGGGCCGCCGACGGCAGGCCGGTGAGCACGAAGTCGTCCAGCCCGGTCACCAGGCACAACCCGCCCAGCCGCGCCTCCAGATCCGGCAGCGGTTCGCCGCGCTGTAGGCGTACGGTCAGACGGGCCCAGGCCCAGGCGGCCCGGTTCATGTCGGTCGGGACATGGACCACGGCGGTGGTCAGCAGCCGGCGGCGTACCGTCCGGGGCCGGACCACGCCCGCCGCGGTCAGCCGCCGCGCGACCTGGCCGTGGGCCCGCGGCGCCAGCAACGCCAACCACGTCCCCACCCGCCGGTGCCCCGGCTCCGCTGCCAGCCAACGCAGGATCCAGCCGCCGAGCGCGTCCACCGGCACGTGCCGCGCGGCCAGCCACAACCGGCCATCGTGTACCCGTAACGCGCCCGCGTCGACCAGGTCGGCCAGCAGGGCGGCGGCCAGACCGTACCCGAGCGGCCCGGCCGGCAGACGCGGCCGACCTGTCACACCGTCGGCCGCCAGCAGGAAGAACTCGTCGGCCAGCAGCGGCGACCGGCCCCGTACCGCCGCAGCCGGCACCGGCACCCCACCACCGGAAGCGACAGCGGCGGCGGCCGTGGTGGTCCGGGTGCGGTAGACCGTCATGCCGGCTCCCGCCGCCGCGCCCACGCGATGAACCGCGCGTACGTCTGCGCCGGGGTCAGGCCGGGCAGGTCACGGGCGGCTTCGGCGGCGAGTTCGGCGACGTACATGCAGCGGCCGATCCGGTCGAAGCTCGCCATCAGCTCCGCGCGGGCCGGTTCGCACGGCCACGGCCGGCGGCAGGCCCGGCACCGCCACGACGGACGCCACGCCACATGCCCGACCCGGCCCACCACCGCCACCACCCGCGCGGTCACCGGCCGGCCCGCCGCCGGGTCCGGCCGGGCCACACCCAGGTCCGGCCGGGCCACACCCAGGTCCGCCGCAGGGTCACGGTCCGCGCCGGTTGCGGCGCCCACCGACGCCCGGCCGCCTCGACCTGCGCGGGCAGCAGCCCGCCGGTCGGACATGCCGGGCAGGTCAGGGTACGGCCGCAGCCGGGACACCAGCGGTGCCGATGCCGACACAGACTGAACCCGACCACCGCGCCGACCAGCACCGCGATGGTGGCGGCGAGCACCACATCCAGCATCAACGCACCCCTCTCCCTACATCGCCTACTGTGCTCAACCGACCGGCCGGGCCTGGAACTGCTGCGACTGCCAGTCCCGCAACGCCTGCTTGATCCGCACGTTCTCGTCCCGGGTGGCCGCCAACTCGGCCCGCACCGCCGTCAACTCGTCGGCGACCAGGTGCAGGAAGGCGCGTACCTCGGTCGGGTCGCAACCGCGCCGGGTGCGGACCGGGAACCGGCGGTCGCGGACCAGCCCGGGGCTGATCGACGGCCGCACCACGCTGGCGCCGTAGTAGAGGTGGGTGCCGGCGTTGCCGCCGCGCCGGGCCGGCGGACGCGACCCGCCGCCAGCAGCAGCGGCGGGTGGCCGGGCCGGCGGCCGGGTCTGGTTGGCGAGGCTGGCGAGCAGCCGGGCCTGCCGCCGGGTACGCCGAGGGAACAGGACAAGGTCGAGAAGTCTGCGCACGGGTGGGACCGCCCTTCCAATAGGTCACGGGATCGCCGCTACATCGCGGTTCGGTGGGGAAGGTGGGATGGGCGGCCCGACCCCGAACGGGGGCGCGGAGGTCGGGCCGCCCGCCCTGCGCACGCAGCCACAAACGGCGGTACGCCCGCAGGGCCGCTGGTACGGGCATCTCGGCGGCTCACGTTCCGCCGAACGCCGAAGATCGGGATTCCTCCTGGGTTGCGTGCAGTGGCCGACAGTGCCGCGTGCACCGGCTCGGCCGGGGCGTCGATGGGGATCGCCGGGGTAGCGCCGATCGTCGAAGGAGCAGCTGAGCGCCGCTCCACGGGATCGACGCCACCCCGGCGGGTCTCCCGCAGTGCCTAGCTGGGGGGAACCGTCGCCCACCTTACCGACGTTGTCGGTAAAGTCAACGATGCACTTGAAGTGACCTCGTGATCTGTGATCGAATGTGCGGGCCTAGCTGGGGGATTTCCACATGCCCGCACGTCAGTTCGAGCCGCACTACCGCCGCATCATCGCCGACATCCGGCAGCGCATCGCCTCCGGCGAGTGGCCGCCAGGACACCGGCTGCCGTCAACCCGGGAGCTGGCCGACCTCTACGAGGTCAGGAGCCAGTCGACCGTCCGTCAGGCCATCACGATCCTGATCGAGACCGGCGAGCTGTACGGCCACCAGGGACTCGGTGTCTTCGTGCCAAAGGAACCCCGGACCGCTAGCTAGCTCAGCGGCACCCCGAGAGGGTGCGGCAGCGCCGCCGGCCGCCATCGTGGACAGTCCCAACCTGCTTCCAGACAAGGGCCACAACAGCAATGCTGGTCGACCGATAGCCCCTCCGATCAGCGAGGAAACCTGGATGCGCTCGGCCCCGCCGTGCGCGACAATCTGGTGTCCCACACACCCGGCGTGGCACCTGTAAGCAGAGAGAATAGGCAGATTAAGTGACCAGTACAGCAATAAACGATGAAGGCGGTGGCGAGTCGATAGACGCGTCCTGGTGGCGGCCCGCCATTTTGGATGACGATGATGTGCCCTGCGGTTTCCTCGAACCGATGTTGATCTCGATTAAGCTTGACAAACTAAGGTCGGAGGCCGAAGCAGCAGTCAGCGAAGGAAGCCTCAAGGTTAGGGTTCTCGACGTTTTGTGCAAGGCGACCTCGGCGATGCTCGTTGCCGACAATTGGGGAGAACCATTTGCACCCGCCATGCAGTTTGGGAATGAGCGGACTGTCATCCCGAGCGATCTAAGCGGCTCAGATCTTGAGTTGCTGGGTAGAATTGTCCCCCTGATCGGTGAGCCGACCCTCAAAGCGCGGGTGGCCGACGTTGTGTGGACGTATGGCGATCGCAGCAACATGGAGATGCTGACGGCAGCTGTGGATAGCTACCGCTCCCTACCATTAACCCCAAGTTGTTGGAACGCCACTGGCCGCGACAGTTGGCGGCGAGCAATAGAGTTATCTTTGCGTCGCGGAAAGCAGGGCCGGATCGCAACGAGCGAGATGGCTGCAACCCTTCTCGGCTTTCTCCTCGGTAGCGACAGCTCTGCGGCTTACATGGCGATCGGGGTCTCTGATTTGCTGGGAACGACTGGAGCCATCGAGAAAACCGCAGCCCGTGACCTAGCCGATCATCTCGCATCGGTTGCCGCTACACTGTCCGGAGATCACAGGCTAAGGCGCGCATACGAGCGCGAAGCCGCCACCTGGTACGGACGCCTTCGCGAGAATGAGCTTGCTAACGCCTGCGTTGAACGAATAGCACGGGCGTACATCGATGAGGCGAACGAACGTCTGGCACGAGACAACAGCGCCCTCGTAGCCGGCACGTTTCTTGAGAAGGCTATCGCCGTGGTACGCAAAATTCCTCGCGCATACCGATCCGCGCATGGCCTTGACAACCTCCTACAGGACCTCCGCGACCGCCTCACCGAGGTCCGCACGATGGCGCTAGAGCAGATGCATCGAATCGAGTCAGAGTCAGTCAACATTGCTCGATATATCCAACTTGCGCGAGTTTCGGTCTCAGGAAAGAGTCGAATCGATGCGCTCAAAGCATTCGTTAACCTAACACCATTGATCGACGCCACAGCTGCCACAACTGATGCACGTAATCACCTACAAAGTAGTATTCTTCGCCTGTTCAGCTCCTCCACTTTCAGCACCGATGGGCGCAAAGTGGCCGCTCGAGGAGGGATCGGCGCTGAGGGCTTATCCGACACGGCGGTTTTTGCCGAGGTGGTCCGTTCGTTCTCCTGGCGGGTCGATCTTCTTGTACAGGCCCTGATCAGTCCTGCATTCGAGGTGCTGACGTTCGAACATCGCTTCGATCTCGACTTCCTAGCCGAGATTTGCCACGAATCGCTTGTTGTCCCGCAAGGTCACGTTTATCTGTGGGCGCGAGGACTATGGCACGGACTGTCTGGTGATTTCCCGTCAGCCATCTCGGTGCTTGTCCCGCAGGTCGAGCAGATGGCGCGAGCTTTCCTGAGAGCCCGAGGTGCCTACACATTGATCGTGGACGAGCGCGGCGTGGAATCCGAGAAGAGCTTGAACGCACTGCTGGCAATGCCGGAGGCAGTTCGCGCGTTTGGGCCGAGCTTGACCCTTGAGCTACGCGCGTTGCTCTGCGAGCAACTCGGGCCGAACCTTCGGAATGACCTGGCTCACGGACTACTCAACGACCCGCAGTCCTGGAGCGCCGCAGCCATCTACGCTTGGTGGATATGTCTCTACCTGGTACTCCTGCCCTATTTCTCCTCGGAGGCCGACATACAGAAAAACCTGGGACCCAGGGAGCACACACAGGAGGGAAAAGAGAGAGTCTGAAGCCTCACAGGCGAATTGGCAAATTGGCGGATACGTCGATACCAGCAAAGCCAAGATGCAATCCACGATCTCACGATGTCGGCCCTGAATAGGGTAAGTCCACGCTATACAGATCTCCACCCTCGGCAGCGCTGACATCGCAGACACTTCCCGCTGCTACCCCACTACCCACCTCTCGGCGTGGAGAGCATTCGCAACGCCCTGTTCTATTCTGCTTGATATCAGTGTCCTTTCAAGCGACCTTTTCTACTGTAAGGATTTCATCGGCCGGCATAAAGTGACGTACGGGAAGGCGCAGTTGGGAAGGCGCAGTTGGGAAGCCGCCAGGGTAAGCGCAGCTTCATCGGCAACAGGACAGACGGAACCGGTGCGATAGTATTTGGCACATGATGAATCGACCTGGCTCGTCAGCTCGCCAATGGCAGACCGCGAACGCTGACGAGCATCTTTCTTGGTACCGCAGCACGGGCCTAGATACAATCCAAATGAAGTCGGTATGCGATAGCGTAATTGCCACGTTCGACATGCTTGCCGGTCGGGCTAACCGCTCCCTTCTTGCGTCCAGGCTTCCTGACGCGCTCAGACGTTGTGATGATCTCGACTTTTCGGATATCGAGTCAGGGCTCGCCTATTTTATCCTCCATTTTGCGGACCGCTATGGGCGCGCGGGCCAGGTCTTACAACGACTACTGAAGCTTGGATGGGTGCCCCTCCGCCGGCAACGCATAGCTGTTCTTGACATCGGATCTGGACCGGCTCCGAGCTCCTTTGCCGCGTTCGACTTCTACAACAATCTGGCAGATTGGAGCAGCACGGTGGGTGATCAGCATGAATTTGGCAGGGCAACAATCCACCCCTTGGATCGGGGCATAGCGTGGGACACCATCATTCACAACTTCTCGGAACAGCTAATGGTTCATCGCGCGCCACCGATTGGATGGCACGCCCTTCCTTTTAGTCGTAGTTTCAAAAACTTCACGGGATTCTCAGCTCATGAACGGCATCACGGACATCGGAGAGCAATCAGAGACTCGATCATCCGTGATTATGACGATGCAGATGAGTACATCGACCCAAAGGAAGCTTGGCGGGAAGCTTACTCGCATCCAGCACAGATACCTAGTGCATATGATCTTATATTTGTTTCAAATTTTCTCACCACCGTCGGAATGGCGAATACCTTTCGAAGGGAGCTCGTGGACCTGGCGCATTCCCTGACACTAGGCGGCGTCCTGTTATTCTTTACAGCCACAGGGGGACGGTATGCGAAGGTACATCGCGAGATTGAAGCGATTGCAGCTCTGGCGCGGTTGTCGCGGATCGAAGGCTTCAGTGAGCCAATAGAGTCAAATCCCGATCAACGGATCCGCGCACTCTTAGCCGAACAAGTGCGGACCTCCGTGGAACACGTAAGACTCTATTGTAATCTAAGCCAAAGTGATTGGAAGACGATTTCAGAAAGCCTTTCCCGTGATGCAACTGATCCGACGGCCCGCTTTACCTTGCCCATGTTTCGTGTCTTCGCATATCGTCGGGCAGGTTTCGCGAGCACGCCATAGAGCCACACTCCAGATACTATCGCAACCCGAAAGGGCTTTAATGTATCACCATGGCCTACCTGGAACACTATCTATTCCAGCCCGTGTTTCTGCTGAACTGCACGCAAGCCACCTCTGACTCGCAGGTGGATGTGGTTGGCGTACACCTCTCGACATCGCCGGGCAGGGCGTGGGTCAGGCGAGGTGCCAGGGTCGAAAGGTTGAGGCCGGTGGGCGGCGGCCGGCACGGTCAGGGCGCAGCGGTGGTGCGCCACCGTAACAGGTTGGCGCGTGCCGGAGCAGCAGCGGACGGCGGGGCGACCAGGCCGGTCAGGCGCACCGGGCACCCGACGTATGCCGGGCCAGCGCCAACACCGACCCGGACGCCGACTCCCGCAGATAGACCAGGGCGTCGTCATCGGCGTACACCCAACGCAGCCCGCTGTGCGGCAACTCCGGCACTTCCCAACGCAACGCCACCAACGCCCGATACACCCCGAATATCGCCCCATCCCAGAAGCACGGCCGGTCCCACGGCATCGGCGTCCGCGAACCCACCCCGTTCTCCCCCGCAACCCGATCTCGTCACCGGCGAGAGGGCGCGTCCACTGCGCTGCACCCTTCTAGCCGATGACAGTACACCTGATCTTGCCACTGGGGGTGTACTCCCAGGTCGCAGGAGCCAGTACCCAAACGATCATGGCGTTCGGCGGCTGGGTACTGCCGAAGGCTGGCGCGGCATTCGTGTCGCTCCCTGAAGATGAGGTGGTACAGGCGACGCCTCGCGTACCGGCATCGCGGGCCCGCAGTCAGAAAAAGACAGTACGATAAGCTGCGACCCATGAGCGCAGGGTTCTCTTCAGCCAGCGGTATGCACGACCTTGACAGAATTGAGCACGCGCTTGCTACGAAGCGCCTGGACCCTGATCTATTCGAGCGTTGCGCCACCGACATGCTGATCGAGGTTTATCCGGGCCTGTCGCCGATCCGCGGAGGTACAGATTCGGGTCGAGATGCAGATATTCATGGAACAGGCGACGCCATACCCCCACGCCTTGTTGTGACATCGGCACGGTCCGTCGAAGGCGTTCGCAAAAATATGGTCGGAGGAATAAGAAGTCTCCGGGATAACAGCGTCCCAGTTGAGCGGCTAGTGTTAGCGAATCCGGCAATATTGAATGAGACACAGCGGCAGAAACTAAGAGACACGGCGAAAAAGTCGGGCCTCGCGATCGAGGCGTTTCACGACAGAGGATATTTCGCGAGCAGGCTCCGCCGAGACGGAGAGTGGCGGAAGGCGCTGCTCAACCTGCCCGGTGAACCGATCGCACTCTCCAAATCGCCGCCCGACATCGCCGAGAGCCCCTGGGCTTCCTTACCGCTCGTGGGTCGGGACTCTGAACTCGACTTGTTGCAGTCAAGCGCCGAGGACACCATTCTCGTTGGCCCTCCAGGTGTCGGAAAAACACGACTTGCGGCAGCACTCCCTCGCGCACTCTTCGTTGACACTGACATGGCAGCCCGGCAGAGCCTCGGAGATGATCTAATGTGGCTCACCCCCGAATGCTTGATAGTTGACGACTGTGGCAATAACCTCGATTTGGTACGGCAGTTAGTTAAGCTACGCCGATCAAATTACGATCTGCTCACTTATAGGCTCATTTGCGTCTGCTGGCCAGACGAGCTCAAATTGGTTCAGGATTCCCTCATTTCATGCACTATTATCCCCGTCGAGCTTATGGAGCGACAGCATGTCGATCGAGTGATCATCGGCATGGGGATTCGAAGCCAGCTTGCCCGGCACGAGATTCTTGACCAGGCAGAAGGCCGTCCGGGCTGGGCCGTGGCGCTTGCGGACATGCTGACCAAGACTAACCAATGGAGTTCACTGCTCGATGGCAGAGTGCTCCTTGGGAAGGTAGAATCGTATCTACACAAGGCCCACGTCGCGGACGAAGCAACTGACCTCCTGACAAGAATAGCCGCTCTGGGCGGAATCACTATCGGCGAGCTTCCGGCTATGGCTCATACCCTCGGCATATCGGCGCCCAGTATGCGAATATTGCTTGAGCGAACGGCGCGCAGCGGGATCCTAGACGTTTCCGATACGTTTGATGGACAGCGGCGATACGACGTTCGGCCCCCGATGCTCGCCCGCGCACTGGTAGCGGAACATGCATTCCGATCAGAGGTCCCAGTGGACTTGACTGACCTTATAAAGAACTGGCCCGATCACATACCCCAGATTACCGAGGCAGCTATTGAGAGCGCACTTCTTGGCGTGGCGCAAGCAAAACCCTTCGCGCGGCAGCTCGTGCATCGCTATCGAGATGGCGACTTTGGCACCACAAGGGGCATAACACACCTGGCTAACAAGTACGCCTGCGTTGATGTCCACTCTGCGAGAGAGGTGATCGCATGGGCCCGAGCGGATTTTGACGAAATTCAAGCGCAAGGCGCTGTCGACCCAAGGCAGGTTGAGGGAATTTGCGGCCTTGCCGCGCTGATAACCAAGCGATACTGCATGCGCGAGGCCATACAACTCTTGCTTGATCTGGCCCGATTCGACGAGCGCCCGACCAACCAATATTCGCAGCATCCGCTTCGCGAACTTGAGGACGCTATTAAGAATCAACACCCCGACCTCGCGCCGCGACACGAGATCCGCGCGGTAGCTGCGGAGGTCGGTAGCGCATGGATCAGGGGACGTGAGGACGCAGCAGCATGGCGGGTGTATGGCGCGGTCTCAGCGCATGCACTTTCGATACGCATCAGCGGTCGCTGGGTAGATGCCGCAGACCGACGTCGAGTGCACATGATGGAAGCTGTTGTTAGCGCTGACCAAATTCGCGAGATTTACGAAACGGTATGGCCCCATATCAGGTCAGGGATCTCCGCAGACCGCCCCTACGTTGTGCGTGAGGTAATCGACGTCGCCACTGAATGGCTTCGTATTGGCGACGGCTACGACCGGCCCTTCGGCGGAAGCCACTCCGAACCCTCTATCAAGGCTGCACGCCATTGGGGCATCAAGCTACTTAGGGAGTTAGCTCCGCTTGTTTCGGGATCAGACGGCCTCACCGTATACCTGGCCAGATGGGCCTCACGACACGCACCTGACCTCGGGCTACAAATGCCAATCGAGCGGGCCGCGTTCTATGTCGATGTTGAGCGTGGCAGGGACTTTCGGAGGTCCCTAGATGCCGTGCACAATTTGGTCAAGCAGCTCGTCCGAACGTGGGCCAACGAGGACGCCGGGACGGTCGTGCAACGACTCGTTGACATTCGGCTGCAACTCGACATCGCAAGGGTGACCTGGCCAAGTCGCATTCTTTGGGCGTGCGTTGCCATCGCCGAACAAATCCGAGATCCTGAGACATGGGTGGAAGCGGCACTCGCCTATGGCCTATTCCCCGATGCCGAGCCCTTTCTGGAAGCTTGTGCAGCTAGCGGCAGTTCGCTGTCGGTGGATCTGCTAGGCAGATGCCTGGCCGACACGGCTGCGCGCTGGCCGGTACTGCGTTCAGTCTTGTCTACGCAGATGCCTGAACCAATTCTGAGCAATGTGCTCGCCGCGCTCAGCCCGAGTGACTATCCCGTTCTCGAAGGACTTGTATTCAACCACAAGCTATCTGTGACGACCCAACGCAATCTTCTCACCGCTGCCAGCGCAGAAACGCGCAGCGCGTTTGCCTTTGCGCTAGCGCGGCCAATCCATGATGACGACACCGAGGATTGGAACCCAGAAGTTGAAGACGAATGGTTGGCAGCTATCCAGCAGTTTGACTCGTCGATAATTCCGGGGATCTCGGACCACCAGCTTGGTGCGCTCTTCAAATTTCTCGGCAAACGGTATCCTTCGGTGCTTGTTGCGTGCATGAAGCGCCAGCTTCGGAAAGTTGTAGACCGTGATCGTTTTGGAAGCCCCGACGAGGCGGCTCAGGGCCTGCACCTTCTCGACCGCGCCGGCAAGACCAGGATTATGCGGGAGTTCGGAGGCAACCGCAGACTACGATGGTTTCTGTTGCGCTACATGCCAGGAGACGACCTCGGGTGGATCGAAGAAGCGCTTGACGCCGATCTAATCACGCCTGATGAAGCGTTAAACACACACGACGGACTTGGGCCGTCCGAGCCCTCAATCGTCGACCTGGCCAAGCTTCTAATTCCGCGGGGCGTAGCGCCAGATGCCCTCGCGTCCCTCGCAGAGTGTGGCGTGCAGTGGGGCGAGGACTCTGAGCGCGCCGCCAAGCACCTAAAGCAGTTTGCGGATTACGCGAAAGCCGACGATCCCAACGTCGCGGCCATGGGAAGGGCCGGTATCGCCATGTACACCGAAAAGCGTGACGATGCGTTGCGCAGGGAGCGCAAACAACGGGTGCGCGGCGGTTTCTAGCCGGAGCTTCCACTTTCATGATCTACATTCTGCGAATGGGATAGCAGCGACTCAGCAAAACCCTCGGAATAGGTCGGCTTGCGGCGGAACGTCCACCGGTACGCAACGCCGTCCACCACAAGGCGACACGAACGCCGGCGCGAGAGCCATGCCACCGATCCTCGGCGTAGGTACAACGGTGAGCCAGGGCGATCAACGAAGATCCATGTCACAGATCATGGCGTTGTCGTCGGTATCCGCATCTGCCGCGATCTGCATACTTAGCCTATCCAGATTGACTTCAAGGGCTGCCTGCAAGAGTCGCCTCGTGACGACGGTCAGCCGCTGTGCCACACGTCGGTGCTGAGCCATACGCCAGCCACCTCGACCTCGCCTGTGGACGTGGCTGGCGTACAGCTCATGGTTTTGCCGTGGCAGCTCAGCGCGTCAGGGAAGGCGCCAAAGTTGGAAGGTGGGGTCGGCGGCCGGCAGGGTCAGGCTGCCGTCAGCGGCCGGGCGTAGCGGCGGCGCGCCGCCGTACAGGTTTACCAGCGCCGGAGCAGCAGCGTCCGGCGAAGCCACCAGGCCCGACAACCGCACCGGAGCACCCGACGCACGCCGGGCCAACGCCAACACCGAACCGGACGGCGACTCCCGCAGATAGACCAGGGCATCGTCATCGACGTACACCCAGCGAAGGCCGCCGTGCCGCAGCTCCGGCACCTCCCAACGCAACGCCACCAACGCCCGATACACCCCGAACGTCGCCCCATCCCACGAACCCGGCCGATCCCACGGCATCGGCGTCCGCGAACCCTCCCCGTTCTCCCCCGCAACCCCAACTCATCCCCGGCGGGAGGGCGCACGTCCACTGCGCTGCACTGTTCTGCTTGATGTGCGTTCGTCCACAGCGCCAGACCGACGCGACTCGGGGCTCGCGGGACCGCCCGGGACGCAGGGGGAACTCGGTGGAAGCGTCGGAGCGGGGTTAGGTACGGTCGAGGCCATGAAGAAGTGGGTGGTGCCCGAGCACTCCAACAAGGCCGTCCAGCGGGCGAGCCGGGTGATCGGCAAGGGGACTGGAACGTCTGAGGAGATTCGGGCAGCTCGGGAAGTCCTCAGCAATTACCGCCTCGCCCACGCGTTTCCCTTGAACGCCGTCACCGTGACCGTACGCCAGCGCGCGCTCGGCGTGAACCAAAACGCCGTCGTGGCCGAGCGTCGGAAACGCCTCCCCACGATCATCGACAAGCTCAAGCGCCATCCCACGATGAGCGTGACTACCATGCAGGACCTCGGGGGCTGCAGGGTGGTCTTCGAGTCGGTCGCCGAAGTGGACAAGTTAATTGACATCTTGGCGGACCTGCCAAGGAGCAGGAACCGCGTGAAGAAAGTCTACGACTATCTGCGCGATGACCCGGGGCCTCGGAACTCCGGCTACCGAGGCGTCCACTTGGTCTACGAGTACGGGGCCTCCAAGAAGGAGTACCACGGCCTGCGGATCGAACTGCAGGTGCGCACGCAGTTGCAGCACGCCTGGGCGACCGCAGTCGAGACGATGGACCTTTTCTCGGGCAGCGAGTTGAAGTACGGGAAGGGCGACCCAGACACGCTCCGGTTCTTCGTCTTGGTCGCGTCCCTCATGGCGCACGAGGAGGGCACCGCTCCGGTACCCGGTGCCGAAGGAACTCCCGATGAGTTGGCGGACGAGCTGGCGCGGCTGGAGGTGACCGTAGGCGTCCTGGGGCGGCTCCGCGGCTACGCGGCGATCGTCGGCGAGCACGCGACGACGGACCGCCGGAACACCCTGACCCTTGAGCTCTTTCGGCGCGAGGGGCGGCTTACCGTGACGGTCCACGAGACGCTGGCCGACGCGGAGGCACGGCTAACCGCGTTAGAGGCTCTAGACGACGAGAACCTGGACGTGGTGCTCATCAACATCGCGCGCGTCAGCCAACTGCGCGACGCGTACCCGAACTACTTTGCAGATACCGCCCGATTCACTGAGTTCGTGCGAACGCAACTGGATGGCCGTTTGCCTAAAAGTGCCTGAGTCGCAGCGGGCTTCACGCAGGGCCAACGTGCGGCGGCCACGCCGTGTCTCGGGTCCGCCAGGCGATGCGCAACCGACCCGGCGTGCGGGCCTGCCCCCGGCGAACACGTCGCCTCGACAGCGTCTACACGACCGTGCGCAGCCGGTCAAGGTAAGCCTGCAAGATGTCCTGACATGCCGCGATCTGCATACTTAGCCCGTCCAATTGACTGCAAGGGCTGCCTTGCACAAGTCGCCGCGTGACGACTGCCAGCACTGCCACCCGTCGGGTGCTGAGCTGTGCGTCAGCCACGTTGAACTCGCGTGTGGACGTGGCTGATGTACAGCTCATGGGTCTGCAGGAGCAGAAACGTGGCGTCAGGGGAGGCGCCATACCTGGAAGGTGGGGCCGTCGGCTGGCAAGGTCAGGGTGCCGTCAGCGGCCGGGCGCAGCGGTGGTGCGCCGCCGTACAGGTTGACCAGTGCCGGAGCAGCAGCGTCCGGCGGGGCGGCCAGACCGGTCAGGCGCACCGGAGCACCCGACGCCCGCCGGGCCATCGCTAACACCGACCCGGTCGGCGACTCCCGCAGATAGACCAGGGCGTCGTCATCGGCGTACACCCAACGAAGCCCGCCGTGCCGCAGCTCCGGCACCTCCCGACGCAGCGCCACCAACGCCCGGTACGCCCCGAACGTCGCCCCGTCCCACGAGTCTGGCCGACCCCACGGCATCGGCGTCCGCGAACCCTCCCCGTTGTCACCCCGCAACCCCAACTCGTCCCCGGCGAACACCATCGGCGTCCCCGGCAGCGTGAACTGCAACCCGGCCGCCACCTCCTGCCGGGCCGCGTCCCCGACCACCGTCCGGATCCGGGCCGAATCGTGCGAGCCGAGCAGCTGCCACGAATGCACCAGCGACCGCCACGACACCAACGCCCCGAAGGCGCGCATCGTCGCCAACGCCGCCGGCCCCGACCGGGCCGGCACCCCACCCGGTACGCCGAGGAAGTCCGGCAACTCCAACGATGATGACCGCAGCCAGCTCCACACCGGCCGGGTGAACCCGGCATAGTTCATCGTGCCGTGCCAACCGTCGGCGTCCAGGTCACGGGTGAAGTCGTGCCCGTGCTCGGCGACGATCAGCCCGTCCGGCCGGGTCTCGGCGACCGCCCGGCGCAGCAGGGCGGCCACCTCCAGCGTGTGCGCGTCGGCACCGCGCCGGCCGGTCATGTTGGCCACGTCGATCCGCCAACCGTCCAACCCGTACGGCGGCAGCAGCCACCGCCGCGCCACCGAGGATGGCCCATCGACGAAGCGTCGCCGCAGCTCAGCGCTGCCCCAGTTGAGTTTCGGCAGCGACTTCACGCCCAGCCACGACTCATAGTCGCCGTCGTCGCCGAAGTAGTACAGCTCTCGCTCCGGCGACGTTACGTCCGACACGGCGGCGGTGAACCACGGGTGGGCGTCGCCGGTGTGGTTGCTGGTGATGTCGCCGAGCAGCCGCCAACCGCGAGCGTGCACCGCCGCCGACAGCCGCGCCAGGGCCTCGTCGCCGCCGAGCAGCGGGTCGACGTGGTCGAACGCGGCGGCGTCGTACCGGTGATTGGACCGGGCCGGGAAGATCGGCGTCAGGTAGACGGTGTTGACGCCGAGCCGCTCCAGGTGGTCGAGCCGCTCCCGGATGCCGTCCAGGTCCCCGCCGTAGAACTGGTACGGCGTCTCCGGCCCGCGCCCGACGACCGGGGTGTCCCAGTCGCACCGGATCGCCCACTCCGGCAGCTCCCGCCCGTCAGCGGCAGCCGACCGGGCGAACCGGTCCGGGAAGATCTGGTAGATCACCGCGTCGGCGGCCCAGGCCGGCGGCGCATCATGGGTGACGATCCGGAAGTCGGTGGCGTCCGGCACGTCGTGGTCGACCTCCCCGACCCCGGTCAACCAGCGCCGCCCACCCCCGCCGCCAGCAGAGCCGCCGCCACCAGCAGACCCGGCCGGGCTGTCGCCGCCGGCGAGCAGGAAACGGTACGGCGTGACCGGGTTACGGGCCTCCACCTCGCCCCGCCACCACACGTCCCCGTTCGGATCCTGCCGGTCGACCACCGCCTCGGTGAAGCGCGGCTCACCGTCGGCTGTGGAGCGTACCCACAGGTTGTCGACCGGCCGCGCACCCGCCGGCACCCGGACGAAGACCGACACCCGATCACCCAGGTTTACCCCGGTGGCGGCACCCGGCGCATACAACGACGAGCCGTCATGGTGCGCCTCGAACAGCTGGCCCACAGTGTTAACCCTTCACAGACCCGGAGGTGAGACCGGAGACGATGTAGCGGCTGAGCAGCTGGAACACCAGCACCGTCGGGATCGCCGTCAGCAGCGTGCCGGCGGCGAAGATCCCGAAGTTGTTGTTCCGCTCCCCCGCCACCAGGCCGTACATGCCGACCGCCAGCGTCTTCGCCTCCGGGTTGGTGAGGAAGACGTTGGCGATCAGGAACTCGTTGATGGTGTTGATGAACGCCAGCAGCCCGGTGACCGCCAGGATCGGCGCCACCAGCGGCAGCATGATCCGGAAGAACACCTGGGCGTGCGACGCCCCGTCCATGGTGGCCGACTCGTCCAACTCCCTCGGCAGGGTGTCGAAGAAGCCTTTCATCAGCCACGTGTTCACCCCGAGCGCGCCACCGAGGTAGAGCAGCATCAGCCCCCACGGGGTGTTGAAGCCGATCGTCGGCCACAGGTCGGTGATCGTCGAGAAGATCAGGAAGATCGCCACGATCGCCAGGAACTGCGGAAACATCTGGATCAGCAGCAACGACAGCAGACCGACGCGCCGGCCCCGGAACCGCATCCGGGAGAAGGCGTACGCCGCCAGCGACGACAGGAACACCGACGCGAACGACGCCAGCCCGGCGATCAGCAGCGAGTTGCCGAACCAGCGGCCGAACGACGTGTCGGCGAACAGCCGGCGGAAGTTGTTGCCCGACGCCCCGGTCGGGAACAGGTCGGTCGACGACAGGGTGCCCAGCGGGTTCACCGCCGCCGACAGCACGAACACGATCGGGAACAGCGAGAACGCCACGGCAAGCAGCGCCACCAGGTGCCGCCAGCCGACCCGACCCAGCCAGCGGGTCAGCGAGCGCTGCTTCATCCGTACACCTCTTCCTGTTGCCGGGTGCGCCGGAAGCTGACCGCGGAGATCACCGCGACGAGCGTGAAAATGAAGATCGAGATGGCGGCGGCGAAGCCGTACTGGGCGCCGGCCGCGCCGAACGCCAACCGGTACGTGTAGGTGATCAGCAGGTCCGTCGCGCCGACGCTCGGGTTGTCCGCCGGGAACGGCCCACCCTCGGTCGTCAGATAGATCGCGTTGAAGTTGTTGAAGTTGAACGCGAACGAGGCGATCAGCAGCGGCGTCAACGCCACCAGCAGCAGCGGCAGCGTCACCCGGCGGAACGCCTGCCACGGGTTCGCGCCGTCGATCGAGCTGGCCTCGGTCAGCTCCTTCGGGATGGCCTGCAGCGCGCCGGTGGCGACCAGGAACATGTACGGGTACCCGAGCCACAGCTGTACGCCGATCACCGCCAGCCGGGCCGACCAGTCCTGCCCGAACCAGTCCACAGTCAACCCGAAGAACTGGTTGATCAGCCCGAAGTCGGTGTTGAACATGTCCCGCCAGACCAGCAGCATCGCGAACGACGGCATCGCGTACGGCAGGATCAGCAGCACCCGGTAGAGGTTGCGCCCCCGCACCCGGTCGGAGTGCAGCGCCAGGGCGCAGAGCAGCCCGAGGACGAACGTGCCGCCGGTGGAGCCGATCGCGAAGGCGAAGTTCCAGACCAGGGTGCCGAGGAACGGCCCGGAGATGTTGCGGTCGGTCAGCACGCGGGTGAAGTTGTCCAGGCCGACGCCGACCCGCCAGCCCTGCAGCAGCCGGTCGCCGTCGGCGGAGACGAACGAGCCGGCGTCGTCGTCGGCCGTCCACACCGTGCCCGTCACGGTGTCGGTGACACAATCACAACCGTCGTCGTACGCCCGGACCGCGACCCCTTCGTACGCCCGCGACAGCCCGATGGAGCGGATCGCCCCGCCGTCGGTCGGCACCGCCAAGTCGGTGATCTCCTGGCTGCGGGCGCTGGCCTGGCCGGCGTTGAGCAGCGTGAACCCGTCGGCCGACGTCACCTTGCCGGCGTCGGTGACGGTGACGTCGCCGGCCGGCAGCTCGGTCAACCCGTCGGCGTCACCGGCGTAGACGACCCCGTCGGCCGGGTCGACGACCAGCAGCACCAGGTCACCGGTGGCCGGGTCGCCGACCGTGGCGACCGTCATCGCGTACTCGATGGATCCTGGGACCTGGACCACCGACGTGGCCTGGATGGCCGCGATCGCCTCAGCTTTGCTGCCCCGGTGTCCGTCGCCGAAGTTGGTGAACGCGGTCGAGGCGGTGTAGAGCACCGGGAAGATCTGGAAGGCGATCAGGAACAGGGTGCCGGGGATCAGGTACTTCGCCGGCACGTGTCGCCGACCGAGGTAGAGGTAACCGATGCCGGCGGTCGTGGCGACCAGGATGCCGAGCCCGACCCAGGCTTCGGCGTCGATCAGCGGGAACGCCGCCCAGATCGCGATCGCCGCGACCAGGCCGAGCAGCAGCGCCTTGGCCAGCAGACCGCCGGCTCCGGTGTCGCGCATTACTTGATCTGTTCGGCGATCGTCTTGCCGGCGGCGGTCATCGTGCTCGCCACGTCGGCACCGCCGACGATCGCGGCCTCGGCCTTGCCGAACGGGTCCCAGATGGCGGCCATCTCGGGGATCGCCGGCAGCACCGCGCCGCCCTGCCCGGCCTGCTGGAACTTCGCCAGATCCGGGTCGCTGCCGGCAACCTGGTCGAGGGCGGCGGTCAGCGCCGGCGGGCGCGGCTCGGCCTCGTAGAGGGCGACGGCCAGGTCGGTCTGGGTGGTGTAGTTGGCGACGAACTCCTGAGCGAGGGCCTTGTTGGTGCCCTTGGCGGCGACGTAGAAGGTCTGCACGCCGACGAACGGCTGCGCGGGTGCGCCACCGGCGAAGCCGGGGACCGGGCTGATGTCGTACGCGATGTCGGCGCCCTTGGCGTCGGTGATCGCCCACGGCCCGGAGACCAGGAAGGCGCACTTGCCGCTGGTGAAGGTGGCGATCGAGTTCTCCGGGGTGATGGAGCGCTTCAGCGCCCCGGAGCCCTTCTCGCCCAGGGTGGCGATCTTCTCGAACGCGGCGATCGACTCCGGCGTGCCGACGCCGAGCTGCGTCGGGTCATAGTCGCCTTCGGCGGTGGTGCCGAACAGGCTGCCGCCGGCCGAGGTGTAGAGCGGGTACAGGTGGTAGGCGTCGCCGTTCTGCCCGACCTGCAGGCAGAGGATCTCCGACACCTTGCCGTCAGCTTTGAGCTGCTGGCCGGTGGCGACGAGCTCTTCGATGGTGGCGGGGGCGTCGGGGGCGAGCGCGGTGTTGCGGATCAGGGCGACGTTCTCCATCGCGTACGGGACGCCGTAGACCTGGCCGTTGAAGGTGACCGCTTGGATGGCGACCTCGGCGAAGCCGGCGGTCTGGTCGGCGGTGAGCTGGACGGGCTCGATGGCGCCGTTCTGCACCAGGTTGCCGATCCAGTCGTGCGCGCCGACCATCACGTCCGGGCCGCTGCCCTGCTGTGACGCGGTGACGAAGGTGGTCTGCTGGTCCTTGGAGATGGCCTGGACTTCGACGGTGACGCCGTTGTCGGCGCCGAACTTCTCGGCGAACGGGGCGAGGGCGGCGCTGCGCTTGTCGTCGGCCCAGATCACCAGGGTGCCGCCGGCGGCGGCGTCGGGGCTGTCGGTGGTGGCGGGTTCGCCGTCGCTGCTGCCGCAGCCGGCGGCGGCCAGTGCGAGCACGGCGGCCAGCCCGGCGGCCACCGACGTGGTACGGACGCGCATCGGGACTCCTGTCGTGGAAGTTATTGCGGTACGGTGCCGCGTTCACGGCACAGGTTTCGTCGCGTGTTGCCGGGACGTTAGCAAGGCGTTGCAAGTAATGGAAGGGCTTGCAGGGACCGTCGCAAGAACTTGCCGGTGCGCTACCGTGAACGCCATGCGCGCACGACTGTCCGACATCGCCCGCCAGGCCGACGTCAGCGAGGCCACGGTGTCCCGGGTGCTCAACGACCGCCCCGGAGTGGCAGCCGAAACCCGCCAGGCGGTGCTGACCGCGCTCGACGTGCTCGGCTACGAACGCCCTGCCCGGCTGCGCAAACGCAGCGCCGGCCTGGTCGGCCTCGTCGTGCCGGAGCTGGACAACCCGATCTTCCCGGCGTTCGCTCAGACCATCGAGTCCGCCCTCGCCCAGTCCGGCTACACCCCGGTGCTCTGCACCCAGACCCCCGGCGGGGTCACCGAGGACGAGTACGTGGAGATGCTGTTGGACCGCCAGGTCGCCGGCATCGTCTTCGTCTCCGGCCTGCACGCCGACACCGCCGCCGACCACGAGCGCTACCGCAAACTGATCGCCCGGCCGCTGCCGATCGTGCTGATCAACGGGTACGCCGAGGGCATCGAGGCCCCCTTCGTCTCCTGCGACGACCGGGAAGCCGGCGAGCTGGCCGTGGAACATCTGGTAGCCCTCGGCCACCGGCGGATCGGGCTGATCAGCGGGCCGGACCGGTTCCTGCCGGTGCAGCGCAAACTGGCCGGGTTCCGGGCGGCGATGCGCCGGCTGGTCGGTGCCTCCGACGCCGAGATCGACGAGCTGATCTCCCTCTCACTGTTCGGTGTGGAGGGTGGGAAGGCAGCCGCGAACCGGTTGCTGGACAAGGGCGTCACCGGGATCACCTGCGGATCCGATCTGATGGCGCTCGGGGCGATCCGGGCCGCCCGGCAGCGTGGCCTGTCGGTGCCCGGTGACGTGTCGGTGGTCGGCTACGACGACTCGCCGCTGATGGCGTTCACCGATCCGCCGTTGACCACGCTGCGCCAGCCGGTGATCGCGATGGCGGTGGCGGCGGTCCGCGCCCTGGTCGACGAGATCAACGGGCACGCCGCCCCCAACTCGGAGTACGTGTTCCGCCCCGAGCTGGTCTCCCGTGGCTCCACCGGCATCGCCCCGCAGGTCACCCACCTCGCCGCCGCAGCTGTAGCAGCCACCCCCTGACCCAGCCCCCATGATCCCCGACGATCTTGCAGTTATCGCGAGGATATGTCCACTTTGTCTCACGATAAGTGCAAGATCGTCGTGATCATGGAGGGGTGGACGGGGTGAGACGGGGCGGGATGAGCGGGTGAGCTTCAGGGCAGGCTTCCTTGCGCAAGGGTTGCTTGACTCTTGCAGGAGCGGGCAGGCATCCTCGATAGCGAGCCCAGCACCCGCAGCACGCTGACTCGATAGCGAGCCCAGCACTGCTCCGCTCCACGCTGACTCAACGGCGAGGCCAGCACGCACACCGACAGGACGGGGACCCCGTGACGATCGATCCTGCCCAGGCCAACCCGCGCACCGCCAGCGACGACTGGTGGCGGACCGCCGCCGTCTACCAGGTGTACGTACGCAGCTTCGCCGACTCCGACGGCGACGGCATCGGTGACCTGCAGGGCATCCGTAGCCGCCTGCCGTACCTGCGGGAGCTCGGCGTCGACGCGCTCTGGCTCACCCCGTTCTACCGCTCCCCGATGGTCGATGGCGGCTACGACGTCGCCGACTACCGCCAGGTCGACCCGATGTTCGGCGACCTCACCGACTTCGACGAGATGATCACCGACGCGCACGCGCTCGGCCTGCGGATCATCGTCGACATCGTGCCGAACCACACGTCCGACGTACACCCGTGGTTTGTCGCGGCGCTCGCCGCCGCGCCCGGATCGGCGGAGCGCGACCGGTACATGTTCCGCGACGGCCGCGGCGCCGACGGCGCGGAGCCGCCGAACGACTGGGAGTCGATCTTCGGCGGGCCGGCCTGGACCCGGCTGCCCGACGGCCAGTGGTACCTGCACCTGTTCGACCCGGCGCAGCCGGACCTGAACTGGCGGCACCCCGAGGTCCGGGCCGAGTTCGAGCAGATCCTGCGGTTCTGGCTGGACCGGGGCGTCGACGGGTTCCGCATCGACGTCGCCCACGGGATGATCAAGGCCGACGGGCTGCCGGACATCGGCTGGACCTCGGCCACCACCGGCCGCCGGCAGATCGAACTGCTCGGCAAGGGCCGGCTGCCGTACTTCGACCAGGACGAGGTGCACGACATCTACCGCGCGTGGCGGCCGATCCTGGACAGCTACCCGGGCGGGCGGATGGCGGTCGCCGAGGCGTGGGCGGAGACCCCGCAGCGGCTGGCCCGCTACATCGGCCCGGACGAGCTGCACCAGGCCTTCAACTTCGACTTCCTCGACGCCACCTGGTCGGCCGACTCGTTCCACAAGGTGATCGACACCGCGCTCGCCGAGGCGTCGATCGTCGGCGCGCCGACCACCTGGGTGCTGTCCAACCACGACAAGCAGCGGCACGTCACCCGGTACGGCGACGGCGAGGTCGGGCTGCGCCGGGCCCGCGCCGCCGCGCTGCTGATGTTCGCCCTGCCCGGCAGCACCTACCTGTACCAGGGTGAGGAGCTGGGCCTGCCGGAGGTCCTCGACCTGCCCGACCACCTGCGGCAGGACCCGGCGTTCAGCCGTACCGGGCGCAGCCGCGACGGCTGCCGGGTGCCGCTGCCGTGGAGTGGCGACGCCCCGCCGTACGGCTTCGGGCCGGCCGGCTCGACCGCGTCGTGGCTGCCGGCCCCGGCCGGCTGGGCGCCGCTGACCGCGCAGGCCCAGGCCGGCGACCCGGACTCGACATTGGAGCTGTACCGGCGGGCCCTCGCCATCCGGGCCGAGCATCCGGCGCTGCGGGACGCCCCGGCCGGTGACGGCACCGGGTTGACCTGGCTGGAGGCCGGGCCGGGCGTGCTGGCGTTCCAGCGCGATGGTGACACCAGGTCCGACGACGCCGGATCCGACGGTGGTGCGGCCGGGCTGGTCTGCGTGGTCAACCTCAGCGGCGCGCCGGTCGCGGTCCCCGGGTACGGCACGGTGCTGCTCGCCAGCGCACCGGTGTCGACCGGGCCGGACGGGGTGCCGGTACTGCCGATCGATGCCGCCGCCTGGTTCGCCCCGCGCTGACCATGGTTTAGCGCACCGGGAGCCGGGTAAGCATCGAGTAGAACCTGGTCGTTCGTCGAGCTGGTATCGCCGCCGGGCGACCGGGCAGTGGAACCCCTTGTGGTGGGGGGCGAAGGTGGTGACGATGCCCCGGGGCCGGAAACGGCCCCGGGGCATCACCATGTCCGGGCCCGGCACGGGTACGGCACCGCGCAGCTGGCCGCAGCACGGTCGCCGCGGATCAGTTCAGGGTGGTCAGGATGCCGGCGATGCGGGCCATGCCGGCCCGTACCTCCTCGGGTGACGGCGGCGGTGAGGGCTCCACGTGCCGTTCCTCCGGCTCGTCGTCGGCACCACCGACCAGGTCCTCGAGGTCGTCGTACTCGGCGGCCTCCTCCTGACCGGCGGCCTGGGTGGCGGCGATCTCGGCCCGGATCTCCTCCACGGTGACCAGGGTCAGCAGCGGTTCGACGACCGCCATCAGCTCCTCGTCGGCCACCACGGTCTCGGCCAGCGCGAGGGCGTGTGCCCGCTCGTACGGCCCGCACACCACCGGCTCCCAGTCACCGTCCTGCTCGCCCAGCGGGCCGAACGTGATGATCCACGGCATCGTGTGTGCCGGCGAGTCGTCCGGCAGTTCCAGCGTGACTAGTGCACCCACGCGACCGATCATCGTGGCCCGCCGCGTACCGCCGATGGCTTTTACGTTATTTACCACTTTTGGCGCGACCGCCGGGGCGGCGGCGTCGACGACCCGGCCGTGCCGGCTGGTCGCGGCGAGCGCCGCGCCGAACAGCAGCAGCTGGTTCAGCAGGTAGAGGTAGATCAACAGACCGACGGCGCCGGCCACCACCGTGTACGCGGGATTGCGCTCGAAGCGGACCACGTAGAACCGGCCCACCGTGTTGAGCACGGTGATGCCCAGCGCCACCCCGATGATCGGGGCCACCAGCCGCCGGGGTGCCAACCGCAGTCGCGGCACCACGACCAGCAGCGCGGCGGCCAGCACCATGTTGATCACGATGGCGAGCAGCGCGCTGGAGACGGTGGTGGCGACCGAGTGCTCACCGAGCATCCAGCGCAGCAACGAGCGCAGCGCGTCGATCGCCCCGACCGAGACACCGAGCAGCAGGAACACCCCGACCAGCACGACCAGGTCGACCACCTGCCGTACGCCGATGTAGCCCGGCTGCTGGTCGAGGCGGTGGATCAGCCGCTGCGACGAACGGATCGCCTCGACCCAGCCGATGCCGGTCAGCCCGAGCAGCACCAGGCCGACGACCCCGACCCGGCCACTGTTCTGCTGGATCTGCGCCAGGTCGAGAAACGGCAGGTTCTGCAGCAGGAAGTCGGCCACCGCCGCGGATACCTCGGCGTTGCCCTCCACCACCGCGCCGAACGCCCAGTAGGCGACCAGGCCGAGGGCGAAGACGGCAAAGAAGCCGTAGTAGGCGATGGCCGCCGCCAGCCGCCCGGCGAGCACCTCGTTGTACCGTTCGCCGGCCCGCCACAGGTGGTCGACGCGCGCGGACCGGGCCCGGACCCGGTCGATGCCACGGGTGGCGGCGGCCTCGGCCCGCTCGATGAGGTTCACGCCGTCATCCTGGCCTATCGCGGCGCGGTCGGCCGCCAGGCACGGTCGACCGGCCCGTGGCGGCGCAGTCGGCCGCCAGGCACGGTCAGCCGCCGAGGGCGAAGTCGCGGCGCGGCTGCCAGCGGCCTTCGCCGCTGTGCGAGAAGAGGGTGAACCCGTCGACGTCGAACTGCGCCTCGAACCCGGCGAGGTCGTCGTAGACCTTGTCCAGCGCGTCGGCTGGCACGTTCTGTGCGACGGTGACGTGCGGGTGGTACGGGAACGGGCTGTTGCGGGTCAGTTCGTCGACCGAGCCGATCTCGGCGGCGAGCAGTTCGCATTCGCTGATCCCGGCGGCGACGGCCACGAAGACGACGTCGGTGATCGGCCGGAAGGTGCCGGTGCCGCGCAGATGCAACGGGTACGGCGGATGAGCCGCCGCCACCGCCGACAGATGCGCCTCGACCTGCGCGAGCTGGTGTTCGACGATGTCGGTCGGGCCGAGCAGAGTGATGTGCGCGGGCACGTACTCGGCCGCCGGATCCCCGGCCTCGGCCCGCCGCCGGGTGAGCAGCTCACCCCAGGGCTGCGGGATGTCGATCGCGACCCCGATCCGCAGCTGCCCCGGCGCCGGCGGCGCACCGATCGCCGTCACGTTCAGGGGTTCCCCGTCGGTTGCAGGAAACCGACCCGGTCGTACACGGTGGCGAGGGTCCCGGCGGCGACCGTCCGGGCCTTCTCCGCGCCGACGGCGAGCAGCTTGTCCAGCTGGGCCGGGTCGTCAAGGTAGCCGCGGGTGCGCTGCTGGATCGGTGCGACGAACTCCACCACCACCTCCGCCAGGTCCTTCTTCAGGTCCCCGTAGCCGCGGCCCTGGTACGCGGCGGTCAGCTCGTCGAGCGTACGGCCGGTGAGCGCGGCGTAGATGGTCAGCAGGTTGCTGATCCCGGGCTTGTTCTCCGGATCGTAGAGGATCTCCCGGCCGGTGTCGGTGACCGCCGAGCGGATCTTCTTCGCCGAGCGCGCCGGATCTTCCAGCAGGTCGATGATGCCGGCCGGCGAGGACGACGACTTGGACATCTTGGCGGTGGGTTCCTGCAGGTCGAGAATCTTGGCGGTGTCCTTGACGATGTACGCCGCCGGTACGGTGAAGGTCGCGCCGAACAGCGAGTTGAACCGCTGCGCGAGGTCCCGGGTCAGCTCCAGGTGCTGGCGCTGGTCCTCGCCGACCGGGACCGCGTCGGCCTGGTAGAGCAGGATGTCGGCGGCCTGCAGGACCGGGTAGGTGAACAGCCCGACGCTGGCCCGTTCGGCACCCTGCTTGGCGGACTTGTCCTTGAACTGGGTCATCCGGTTCGCCTCGCCGAACCCGGTGATGCAGCCCATCACCCAGCCGAGCTGGGCGTGCTGCGGCACGTGGGACTGGACGAACAGGGTGCAGCGGTCCGGGTCCAGGCCGGCGGCGAGCAGCTGGGCGGCGGCCACCCGGGTCCGCTGGCGCAGCACGGCCGGGTCGTGGCCGGCGGTGATCGCGTGCAGGTCGACGACGCAGTAGAAGGCGTCGTGGGTGTCCTGCATCGCCACCCAGTTGCGGACCGCGCCGAGGTAGTTGCCGAGGTGGAACGAGTCGGCGGTCGGCTGGATACCGGAGAGCACCCGGGGGCGGGAGGCGAGCTCGGACATGTCGACAATTCTGACAGCATCAGTGGTACGTGGTTCGCCCGGCTCGGCAGGGACGGGGTGTCGCCGTCCGTGGCAGGATGCCGCCGGTGTCGGCATGTTCGACTCTGTTGGATCGTGGCTGAATGTGATGGAATACCGGGCGGACGGCCTGGCGGGAAGGGACCGATTGTGAAACTCCTGGTAACCGGCGGTGCCGGCTACATCGGCAGCGTGGTGACCCGGCTGCTGATCGACGCCGGGCACGAGGTGACGGTGCTCGACGACCTGCGTACCGGGCACCGGGTGGCGCTCGCCCCCGAGGCGACGTTCGTCGAGGCCGACGTGCACGACGTCGCGACCGTGCTCACCCCGGACGCCGGCTTCGACGGCGTGCTGCACTTCGCCGCGCTGATCGCCGCCGGCGAGTCGGTGGTCCACCCCGAGTGGTACTGGCGCAACAACACCGTCGGTTCACTGGCGCTGATCGACGCCGTCCGGGCCGCCGGGGTGTCGCGGTTCGTCTTCTCCTCCACCGCCGCCGTCTACGGCAACCCCAGCGAGATCCCGATCACCGAGTCCGCCACCAAGGCCCCGACCAACCCGTACGGTGCGACGAAACTCGCCGTCGACATGGCGCTGACCAGCGAGGCCACCGCGCACGGGCTCGCCGCGACGTCACTGCGCTACTTCAACGTCGCCGGTGCCTGCCTGCGCCCCGACGGCACCGCGCTGGGCGAACGCCACGAACCGGAGACCCACCTGATCCCGATCGCCCTGGAGGTCGCCGCCGGCCGCCGCGACAAGCTGCAGCTGTTCGGCGACGACTACCCGACCCCGGACGGCACCTGCGTCCGCGACTACATCCACGTCGAGGACCTCGCCCGCGCCCACCTGCTCGCCCTCGACGCCGCCGTCGGAGGCGAACACCGCATCTACAACCTGGGCAACGGCAGCGGCTTCTCCAACCGCGAGGTCGTCGAGGTCGTCCGACAGGTCACCGGCCACCCGGTGCCGGTGGAGATGTCCCCGCGTCGCCCCGGCGACCCGGCCACCCTGGTCGCCTCGTCGACCCGGGCACACGACGAACTCGGCTGGCGGCCGCAGAAACCCACGCTGGCCGAGATGGTCGCCGACGCCTGGGCGTTCCTGCCGTACCGGCAGGTGCGGTCGTGACCGGGCTGCCCGGCGGGCCGGTCGCGCCGCAGACACCGGTCACGGCCGGCACGTCGGTCGCCCGCCGCGCCACCGACGGCTTCATTCGGCGGTACGGCGGCCCCCCGGCCGGGGTCTGGGCCGCCCCGGGCCGGGTCAACCTGATCGGCGAACACACCGACTACAACGACGGCTTCGTGCTGCCGTTCGCCCTGCCGCACCGCACCGTCGTCGCGGCGAGCCCGGCGGAGCAGGCCGAGCCGGCAGAGCAGGCGGACCAGGGCTGGACGGTCTGGTCGGAGCAGTCCGACGAGCAGATCGTGATCAGTGCCGCCGACGCGGACCGGCCCGGCGCGGTCGACGGCTGGGGCGGCTACGTCGCCGGGGTCGTCTGGGCGTTGCGCGAGGCCGGGTACGCCGTACCGGCCGCCCGACTGGCGATCGCCTCCGACGTACCGCTGGGTGCCGGCCTGTCCTCGTCGGCCGCGCTGGAAGCGGCGGTGCTGACCGCCCTGGCCGACCTCGGCGGCGTCGGCACCGACCGGCTGCCGGTCGACCAGCGGCCGGCGCTCGCCCAGCGGGCGGAGAACGTCTACGCCGGGGTGCCCTGCGGGATCATGGACCAGTCGGCGTCGATCCGCTGCCGGGCCGGGCACGCCCTGTTCCTGGACTGCCGTTCCCTCGAGGTGGACCAGATCCCGTTCGACCTGGCCGCCGCCGGGCTGGCGGTGCTGGTCGTCGACACCCAGGCCCCGCACCGGCACGTCTCCGGCGAGTACGCCGCCCGGCGGGCCGCCTGCGAGCAGGCCGCGACGGTGCTCGGCGTACCGGCGTTGCGCGACGTCGGCGTCGACGCCCTGCCGGCGGCGCTGGACCGGCTGCCCGACGACACCACCCGTCGGCGGGTGCGCCACGTGGTCACCGAGAACCAGCGGGTCCGCGACACCGTCGCGCTGCTGCACTCCGGGCAGGTCCGCGAGATCGGGCCGCTGCTGACCGCCTCGCACGCCTCGATGCGCGACGACTTCGAGATCACCGTGCCGGAGGTGGACGTCGCGGTGACCGCGGCGCTGGCCGCCGGGGCGTACGGGGCCCGGATGACCGGCGGCGGGTTCGGCGGCTGTGTGTTGGCGCTGGTCGATGCCGACGCCGCCGGGACGGTGGCGGCCGCCGTCGCGGCGGCGTACGCCGACAACGGTTTCGCCACACCGGTCAGCTTCACCGCCCTGCCCTGTGCCGGAGCCGAACGGATCCACTAACCTCGCCGCAACACAGTAGACCGGCGACGGTGGAGGTTGCCCCGTGGTGCAGCAGTTGACCGACCGGCTGTCCGGGGACGCCCCGTTCCTGGTCCGGATCGACGGGTCGAGGTTCCTGGCCACCGCTGGCGCGCTGGCCGGCGTCGGCTGGCTGCTGGCCGGCGGGCTGCTCGGCGGGGTCGGTTACCTGGTCGCCCGGGAGGCACAGGTGGGCCGGGTGTTCACCGCCGCGCTGGTCGGCGTACCGGTGCTGCTGCTCGGCGCGGTGCTGGCGGCGACGGTGGCGCTGTGGCACGGGCGGTTCACCGGCCGGGGGCCGGTGCTGGCCGCCGACCGGACCGGGGTGTGGGTGGCCAACGGCAGTTTCCGGGTGAACCCGGTCTGGTTGCCGTGGGACGCGGTGTCGGCGGTGCTGGTCCGGCGTACCTGGTGTGAGGATCTGATCTGCATCGACGCTCAGACCCCGCATCCGGCGGTCCCGCCGGGAGCCCGGTTGATGGTGCCGACGATGCTGCTGGACCGGCGCAGCGCCGACATCGTGGCGGTGCTCAGCGCGCTGGCCGGCGGCCGCGCACCGGTCTACGGGCGCTGGTGAGCGCAGCCGGTCGGGTCCCGTCGTGCAGCACGGACGGAACCCGACCGGGTTGCCCTGGTCAGCCGGCTTCGATGATCATGCCGGCGGCGGCGGTCCGGTTGGTCGACTCGTCGACCAGGATGAACCCGCCGGTGGTGCGGTTGCGCCGGTACTCGTCGGTCAGCAGCGGCACCGTGGTGCGGAACTTGACCCGGCCGATGTCGTTGAGGCCGAGCTGGCTGGCCGTCTCGTCACGGTGCAGGCTGTTGACGTCCAGCCGGTACTGCACGCCACGGACCACGGCGCGGGCGCTGCGGGTGGTGTGCTTGATCGCGTACTTCGCACCGACCTGCAACGGCCGTGACTCGTCCATCCAGCAGATCATCGCCTCGATGTCCTGGGCCGGGGTGGGCGCGTTGTGCGGCCGGCAGATCAGGTCGCCACGGGAGATGTCCAGCTCGTCGGTGAGGCGTACGGTGACCGACATCGGCGGGAACGCCTCGTCGACCGGTCCGTCGGCGGTCTCGATGCTGGCGATGGTGCTGGTCAACCCGGACGGCAGCACCATGATCTCGTCGCCCGGCTTGAGCACCCCGGAGGCGACCTGCCCGGCGTAGCCCCGGTAGTCGGTGACGACCGTCGACTGTGGCCGGATCACGTACTGCACCGGGAACCGGACGTCGACCAGGTTACGGTCCGAGGCGATGTGCACGTGCTCCAGGTGGTGCAGCAGCGACGGGCCTTCGTACCAGGGGGTCTTCTCCGACCGGGTGGCGATGTTGTCGCCGTGCAGCGCGGAGATCGGAATGACCGACAGGTCCGGCGCCTCCAGCTTGGCGGCGAACGTGGTGAACTCGTCGGCGATCGCCTCGAACACCGACTGGTCCCAGTCGACCAGGTCCATCTTGTTGACGCAGAGCACCAGGTGCGGCACCCGCAGCAGCGAGCAGAGGAACGCGTGCCGGCGGGACTGCTCGACCAGACCCTTACGGGCGTCGACCAGGATCAACGCCAGATCCGCCGTGGAGGCACCGGTGACCATGTTGCGGGTGTACTGGATGTGCCCCGGGGTGTCGGCGATGATGAACTTGCGCCGGGGGGTGGCGAAGTAGCGGTAGGCGACGTCGATCGTGATGCCCTGCTCCCGCTCGGCCCGCAGGCCGTCGGTCAGCAGCGCCAGGTTGGTGTACTCGTCACCCCGGGCCGCGCTGACCGCCTCGACCGCTTCCAGCTGGTCGGTGAAGAGCGACTTGGTGTCGTAGAGCAGCCGGCCGATCAGGGTCGACTTGCCGTCGTCGACGCTGCCGGCGGTGGCGAACCGCAGCAGGTCCATGGCCCGGGTGGTGGGGGCGTCAGCCGTCACCGTCATCAGAAGTAGCCCTCCCGCTTGCGGTCCTCCATGGCGGCCTCACTGACCCGGTCGTCGCCACGGGTCGCCCCGCGCTCGGTGATCCGGGTGGCGGCGACCTCGTCGATCACCTTGTCGACGGTGTCCGCCGGGGAGCGCACCGCCGCCGTGCAGGAGGCGTCACCCACCGTACGGTAGCGGACCTGTTCGATGAACGGGGTCTCGCCGGAACGGGGCTGGATGAACTCGTTGACGGCGTACAGCATGCCGTCGCGTTCGATCACCTCGCGCTCGTGGGCGAAGTAGATCGACGGCAGCTCGATCTGCTCGCGGGCGATGTAGTGCCACACGTCCAGCTCGGTCCAGTTCGACAGCGGGAAGACCCGGATCGACTCACCCGGGTGGTGCCGGCCGTTGTACAGCGACCACAGCTCCGGCCGCTGGTTCTTCGGGTCCCACTGGCCGAACTCGTCGCGGAACGAGAAGACCCGCTCCTTGGCCCGGGCCTTCTCCTCGTCCCGGCGGGCCCCACCGAACAGGGCGTCGAACCGGTACTTCTCGACCGCAGCCAGCAGCACCGGGGTCTGGATGCGGTTACGCATCCCGTCGGGCGACTCGTGCACCAGGCCGGACTCGAGCGCCTCCGGCACGCTGGCCACGACCAACTGCAGGCCGAGCTCGTCGACCCGGCGGTCCCGGTAGTCGAGCACCTCCTGGAAGTTGTGCCCGGTGTCGACATGCATCACCGGGAACGGGATCCGGGCCGGAGCGAACGCCTTCTGCGCCAGGCGCAGCATCACGATCGAATCCTTGCCGCCGGAGAAGAGCAGCACCGGGCGCTCCAGCTCGGCGACGACCTCGCGCATGACGAAGATGCTCTCCGACTCCAGCGCGTCGAGGTGGGAGACACGGTACGCGGTGGCGCCACTCATCACAGCCACCTCCGGTCGTGGCGGGCGGTCCGAAGCTTGGTCATCCGAATACCAGACCTTTCCGGTTGGCAAGCTGGAGATCAGAGGTCAGGATACCTGCAGATGCTGCCGCAACGCTGCGAGCAGTTTGCTGGCAAGATCTCGTCGACAGACCACCAGATCCGGCAGTCGCGGGTTGGCCTCGTTGTACCGCAACGGGGATCCGTCGATCCGCGAGGCGTGCAGGCCGGTGGCGGTAGCCACGGCGACAGGGGCAGCCGAATCCCATTCGTACTGGCCGCCGGCGTGCACATAGGCGTCGGCGTCACCGGCGATCACCGCAGCGATCTTGGCCCCGGCCGACCCCATCGGCACCAGCTCGGCGTCCAGGTCGGCGGCGAGCGCCGTGACGAACGCCGGCGGGCGGCTACGGCTGGCGGCCAGCCGGATCGCGCCGCCACCGGCACCGGGGGCCGGCATCGGCGGGTACGGCGGCGGATGCTCGGTGCTGATCGTGCGGTGCTGGGCCGGCAGCCCCACCGCTCCGGCGACCAGCCGGTGCGGGGTGGACCCGTTGCGGGACCAGAGCGCCACGTGCACCGCCCAGTCGGCGCGACCCTCCTCGGAGAACTCCCGGGTACCGTCGAGCGGATCGATGATCCAGACCCGGTCGGCGGTCAGCCGCGACGGGCCGGCGTCGGCGGAATCCTCCGCCGACAGGGCCTGACGGGAACCGTCGTCCTCCTCCGACAGCACCGCGTCCGCCGGCCGCCAGCGGGCCAGCTCGGTGCGGAGCAGGTCGTGCGAGATCTTGTCACCGGCCGCCTTGAGAGCGGCCGGGTCGGCATACCCCAGCTCCTGGCGGACCTGTAGCAGCGACTCGCCGGCGCGCCCGGCGAGCCATCGGGCGAACGCGGCGTCGGTTACCGGTGGCGTGCTCATCTGGCTCCTCTCCTGCCTACCCGGCGACGCCGGGCTCTCCCCCCGCAGTCCACGGACAGGGTCCTGCCCGGTTCACGATCCAACCGCCCAGATGTAACGCCACGGTTTTCGTTCACGTGCTGTGGTACGTGTTCTGGGCCCACTCGAGACCCCGGACGACCACCGCTTCCACCAGGTCAGCGGCCCGATCGACGAGAAATTCGAGTTCCTTGCGTTCAGTTGTCGAGAAATCCGACAATACGTAGTCGGCGGGGTCCTGCCGGCCGGGCGGACGCCCGATACCGAACCTGACCCGCAGGTACTCCTTGCTGCCCAGCGACCGGGACATGGAGCGCAGCCCGTTGTGGCCGCCCTCGCCGCCGCCCTGTTTCGCTCGCAGCCGACCGTAGTCGATGTCGAGCTCGTCGTGAACCGCCACGATCTGATCGACCGGTACCTTGTAGAACTGGGCCAGCGACGCCACCGGCGCCCCGGAGAGGTTCATGTACGTCAGCGGCTTCGCCAGCACCAGCTTCGGCCCGCCGAGGCCGAGCCGACCCTCACCGGTCTCGGCCGCCGCCCGCCGGTGCCGGCCCAGCCGCACGCCCAGCCGGCCGGCGAGCAGGTCCGCGACCATGAAACCGACGTTGTGCCGGTTGCGGGCGTACTCCTTGCCGGGGTTGCCCAGCCCGACCACCAGCCAGGGTGCCGTCTCCACCACACCTCCCGAAACGGATCAAGGCGTCGCCGCGCTGGCAGGGCCAGCAGCGGGACGCCCGGATCGCTGAACGGCTGGTCAGGCCTGTACGGGCTGCTCGGCCGCCGCCTCGGTCGGCTGCTCGGGGGCACCCTCCTCGGCACCTTCCTCGGCCGCCGGCTCCTCGGCCACCACGCCGGCCTCGGCGTCGAGCTGCTCGGCGGTCGGCGCGGCGGAGACCACGACCAGCACCGTCTCCGGGTCGACGGTCAGCTCCACGCCCTGCGGCAGGGTGACGTCGCCGGCGGTGACGTGCGAGCCGGCCTCCAGGCCCTCGATCGAGGCTTCCAGCGACTCCGGCAGCCGGGTCGCGTCGGCGCTCACCGACAGGGTGTCGTGCTCGTGCATCACCAGGGTGTTCTTCGCCGGCTCGCCGACGAGCTGGACCGGCACGTCCACGGTGACCTTCTCGCCGCGACGGACCAGCAGCAGGTCGACGTGCTCGAAGGTGTCCTTGATCGGGTCACGCTGGATGGCCTTGGTCAACGCCAACGCCTGGGTGCCGTCGGTGATGTCGATGGCGAACAGCTGGTTGGCGCCACCGTGACGGATCGCGGCGGCGAACTCACGGGCGGGCAACGCGATGTGCTTGGGCTTCTCGCCGTGGCCGTACAGCACGGCGGGCACCTTGCCGGCCCGGCGGGTACGGCGGGCACCACCCTTACCGAACTCGGTACGGGGCTCGGCGCTGATCTTTACCTCGGACACGGGAGTACTCCTGGAGTTTGGCAGTGCGTGCGGGGGAACCTGATCCGGCTCCGGGGAGTCGGATGCGATGTCAGCGGTGCCGGGCGAAGGGGCACGCGGGGCGCTCGTCCAATGGGCAGTGCCCGGAGCACCGCGTCGATCACGGTGCTTCCGTGCGGCAGCGCTTGGTCAGCAGCGGCCCGCAGGGCACCCTCGCCGTGGCAACCGCACTAGTCTACCCGAGGCTGGTGAACAGCTTCAGGCAGTCCCCGGGTAGACGCAGGAGGCTCCCGCTCGGGCGTGGAGGTCAGCTCAGCCCGCCGAACAGGGTGGTCACCGATCCGTCGTCGAACACCTCGCGGATCGCCCGGGCCAGCAGCGGTGCGATCGACAGCACGGTGAGCTTGTCGAGCTGCTTCTCGGCCGGCAGCGGCAGCGTGTTGGTCACCACGACCTCGCTGATCCGGCTGTTCTTCAACCGCTCGGTGGCCGGGTCGGACAGCAGCGCGTGGGTCGCCGCGACCGCGATGTCCGAGGCACCGGCCTCGTAGAGGATCTCGGCGGCCTTGGTGATCGTGCCGCCGGTGTCGATCATGTCGTCGACGATCAGGCAGACCCGACCCTCCACGTCGCCGACCACCCGGTTGGCGACCACCTGGTTGGGCTTGAGCGGATCCCGGGTCTTGTGGATGAAGGCGAGCGGGCAGCCGCCGAGCCGGTCGGTCCAGCGCTCGGCGACCCGTACCCGCCCGGAGTCCGGGGCGACCACCGTCATCGGCCGGCCGGCGAAGCGCTCCTCGACGTAGCCGGCCAGGATGTCCATCGCGAAGAGGTGGTCCACCGGGCCGTCGAAGAAGCCCTGGATCTGTGCGGTGTGCAGATCGACGGTGAGGATCCGGTTAGCCCCGGCGGTACGCAGCAGGTCGGCGATCAGCCGGGCGGAGATCGGCTCCCGGCCCCGGTGCTTCTTGTCCTGGCGGGCGTACGGGTAGAACGGCAGCACCACGGTGATCCGCTTGGCCGAGCCGCGCTTGAGCGCGTCGACCATGATCAGCGTCTCCATCACCCAGCGGTTCACCCCGTGGGTGACCGACTGGACGACGAACGCATCCGAACCACGTACCGACTCCTTGAACCGGACGAAGATCTCACCGTTGGAGAACTCGTACGAGTCGGCCGGAGTGGGCGCCACGCCGAGCACCTCGCCGATCTCCTGGGCCAGCTCGGGAAACCCCCGGCCGGAGAAAAGCATGAGGCTCTTGCGGTTCTCGGCGACGATGCTGCCCATCGAGATGTCTGCTCCCGTCCGGGTGATGGCGGTCGCCGACCTGGTGGGTCAGGCGCCGCTGGACTAGTCAGTCGCAGTATCTCCCGGATCGGTGCCGCTGGCATCGCGATGGTGGGCCGCCTCACCGTCGGCGGCGGCCCGGCGGGCCGCTTCCGCCGCCGGGGTGCCGGCCCGGCGGGACTGCACCCAGCCCTCGACCACCCGCTGCGACGCCCGGGTCACCGCCAGCGCACCCGGCGGGACGTCCTTGGTCACCGCGCTGCCCGCGCCGACGTACGCGCCGGCACCGATCTCCACCGGCGCGATCAGGCTGCTGTCGCAGCCGACGAAGGCGGCCTCCCCGACGGTCGTCCGGCTCTTGCGCACCCCGTCGTAGTTGACGAAGATCGTGGCCGCGCCGATGTTGGCCCGCGCACCGATCGTGGCGTCGCCGACGTAGCTCAGGTGCGGCACCTTCGCCCCGGCACCCAGCTGCGAGTTCTTCACCTCGACGAAGGTACCGACCTTGGCCCGCTCGGCCAGCTCGGCGTCCGGGCGTAGGTAGGCGTACGGCCCGACGCTGGCGCCGGCACCGACCCGGGCCCGTACGGCGTGCGAGCGCAGCACGGTGGCGGCCGGGCCGACGCTGGTGTCGACCAGGGTGACGTCCGGCCCGACGGTCGCGCCGGCGCCGACCGTGGTGGCCCCGCGCAGCTGGGTGTTCTGGTCGATCACCGCGTCGCGCCCGACGTCGACGGTCACGTCGATCCAGGTGGTCGCCGGGTCCAGGATGCTCACCCCGGCCCGCATCCAGCCCTCGTTGACCCGGTCGGCGAGCAACCGGCGCAGTCGGGCCAGCTCGACCCGGTCGTTGCAGCCCAGCGTCTCGGTGACGTCGGCGGCGACGTGGACGCCGACCGGGGCTCCGGCGGCGGCGAGCAGGCCGACGGCGTCGGTGAGGTACTCCTCGCCCTGGTCGTTGTCGGTGGTCAGCTTGCCCAACGCGTCGCGCAGCCGGACCGCGTCGAAGGCGTAGATGCCGGCGTTGATCTCGCGGATCCGGCGCTGCTCGGTGCTGGCGTCGCGCTCCTCGACGATGCGCTCCAGGCCGCCGACGGCGTCCCGGACGATCCGGCCGAGCCCGGTCGGGTCGGCGACCTCGGCGGTCAGCACGGTCGCCGCCGCGCCGGCCGACTCGTGCGCGGCGATCAGCTCGGCCACGGTCTCCGGGCGCAGCAGTGGCACGTCGCCGTTGAGCACCACGACGGTGCCGGTGGCCTCCGGCGCGGCCGCCATCGCCAGCCGGACGGCGTGTCCGGTGCCGTGCTGCTCGGCCTGCAGGACCGGCACCGCCGCCGGGGCGATCTCCGACAGGTGCGCGGTGACCTGCTCGGCGCGGTGCCCGACCACGACCAGGGTCTGCTCGGCACCGGCCGCCGAGGCGGCGGCCAGCACGTGCCCGACCAGCGTCCGGCCGAGCAGCGGGTGCAGCACCTTGGGCAGGTCTGACTTCATCCGTTTGCCCTCGCCGGCGGCGAGGACGACCACGGTACGGGACCGGGGCTGGACCACGAGGATGCTCCCGTCAGGGCGGCGGCGATCTGGCTTGACCTGGCACGACATCTGTCACCGCTGCGGCGGGGGCGATGTCGTGGGAAGCTCGGCCGCTAGGACTCGAACCTAGAATATCGGGACCAAAACCCGAGGTGTTGCCAATTACACCACGGCCGATCGTGCTACGGGCACAGCTTATCGTGCCGGGCCGGTCCCGGCGCACGGCCGTGACCCGGGTGGGTGGCGGAACGAATCAACCGTAGAAAACTACGGCTCCGTAGGTTACGGTGACGTAGGCGTAAGTTTCCGATCTTCACCGCTGGCCGCCGCACCGGCTTTCGCACGTACCGGCGTAAGCGGTTGAACCCGTCACCGCTGCGAGGTGCCATGTCCACTGCCCTACTCGAGCCGCCACAGACCACCCCCGGACCCGCCCCGAAGCCGCTGACCGTCGGCAAGCAGTCGCTCGGCGTACTGATCGCCCTCGGGGCCTTCGTGGTCATCCCGTTCCTGGCGGTCCTGGCCGCCGTCCCGGTCGCCTGGGGCGGCTGGCTCGGCTGGTCCGACGTGATCATCGGTGGGGTCTTCTACGTGGTCGCCGGACTCGGCATCACGGTCGGCTTCCACCGCTACTTCACCCACGGGTCGTTCAAGGCGAAGCGGTGGCTGCGGATCGCGCTGGCGCTCGCCGGGTCGCTGGCCATCGAGGGCAACATCATCCAGTGGGTCGCCGACCACCGCCGGCACCACGCCTACAGCGACATCGAGGGCGACCCGCACTCGCCGTGGCGCTTCGGCACCAGCGTCTGGGGACTGACCAAGGGCCTGCTCTACGCCCACGTCGGCTGGCTGTTCCACCGCGACCTGACCAACCAGGAGCGCTTCACCCCCGACCTGCTCGCCGACAAGGACATCCGCCGCATCGACCAGTTCTTCCCGGCGCTGGTCGTGTTCACCATGCTCGCCCCGGCGGCGATCGGTGGCCTGGTGACCTGGTCCTGGCAGGGAGCGCTGACCGCGTTCTTCTGGGCCGGCCTGGTCCGGGTCGCGCTGCTGCACCACATCACCTGGTCGATCAACTCGGTCTGCCACGTCTACGGCGAGCGCCCGTTCGAGGTCCGCCAGGGCGACAGGGCGTCGAACTTCTGGCCGCTGGCGATCCTCTCGTTCGGCGAGAGCTGGCACAACCTGCACCACGCCGACCCGACCTGCGCCCGCCACGGCGTCCTGCGCGGTCAGATCGACATCTCCGCCCGGGTCATCTGGCTGCTGGAGAAGAGCGGCGCCGCGTCGAACGTCCGCTGGCCCAAGCCGGAACGCATCGCCGCAAAGCGCATCAAGGCCGTCACCGAGGTCTGACCCGGGACAGTGCCGGGCACCCGCCCGGTAGCCCGGCACTGGCAGGATGGGCCGAGTGACTGACAACCCAATCACCAATGGTGACGTCGCGCGGCCACGGACAACCGCGTCGCCGGCACCGCCGCCACCACCGGCGGTGCCGGCCAAGCCGAGTTCCCGGGTCCGCATGTCAGCCGCACAGCGCCGGGAACAGCTGATCACCATCGGCCGGCAACTGTTCGCCGAGCGGGGCTTCGACGCCACCTCGATCGAAGAGGTCGCGTCCCGGGCGAAGGTCTCCAAACCGGTCGTCTACGAGCACTTCGGCGGTAAGGAAGGCCTGTACGCGGTCGTCGTCGACCGGGAGGTCCGGGCGCTGCTGGACCGGATCACCACCGCGCTCACCGCCGGACATCCGCGGGAGCTGCTGGAGCAGGCCGCGCTGGCGTTACTCGACTACATCGAGACCGAGACCAACGGCTTCCGGGTGCTGGTCCGCGAGTCGCCGCTGCTGTCGGCCGCCGGCAACTTCTCCAGCGTGATGAACGACGTCGCGCACCAGGTGGAGCACATCCTCGGTGCCGAGTTCAAAAGCCGCGGGTACGACCCGAAACTCGCCGAGCTCTACTCCCAGGCCCTGGTCGGGATGGTGGCACTCACCGGCCGCTGGTGGCTGGAGGTCCGCAAGCCGCGTAAGGAGACGGTCGCCGCGCACCTGGTCAACCTGGCCTGGAACGGGCTGTCCCACCTGGAGGCCCGACCCACCCTGCTGACCCGCCGCCGGACCCGCTGAGATCCGCCGCCGGTCAGCGACCGGCCCGCTGCGGGTGGCGCTGCTGTTCGTCGTCGGAACCGGCGGATTCGACCGGGCCGACCTTGTCGTACAGCCCGGTGGCCAGGAAGACCATGCCGAAGAGCAACGACACGATGACCGTGGACATCGAGAAGTTGAGGAAGTTGGCGCTGGTCCGCAGTAGGCCGAGCATCAACAACCCGGTCACCATGAAGACCACCGCGATGGTCAGGTTGGCGTAGTGCCCGGCCTGACCGCCAATGAGCGCACCGATCAGGATCAGACCGCCGTAGGCGACCGACGACAGCGAGAACGCCAGGTTGGTCCGCAGCCCGAGCACCCACACGTCGTCCCGGGCGAACAGCGGGTCACCCCAGGTGGCGAGCACTCCGGCGATGCCGAAGATCAGGACGTACAACCCGGTCAGCCCGGCGATCGTCCGGTAGACCGGGCGCAGCGGATGGTTGACCGGGATGTGCGCCATGGCTGCCGCTCCTGTCGCTGGCCGTGGCCCACGCGACCGGCGCGCGGGCACCTCCGCAGCGGATTGTCCCCCGCTGGTCGGGCCGCCCGCAGGCGAACGGCGCAGCGCCGCGCGACGGCTGTGCCGGCCCTGCGCGAGGAGGACGCCTCAGAGCAGCAGACGGCCGTCCTGCCAGGCCTTGGCTTCGTCCTCGGTGCCGACCTTGCCGTACATCCCCGCCATCAGCAGGACCAGCCCGACGATCATGACGACGACGCAGGTGCTGACCGTGAAGTTGAGGAAGTTGGCGTCGGTCCGCAGCACCGCCAGCTCGGCCAGGCTCAGCGCCATCAGGCCGTACGCCAGGATCTTGTTGATCGCCGTGTCGACGTTGCGGCCGATCCCGACCCCGGCGAGCACCACCACACCCAGCAGCACCGACACCACGGCGAATCCGAAGTTCGCGCCCTGACCGAGCACCCGCGTGTCGTCCTGGGCGAACGGCGCGTCGCCGGCCGTGACGATCAGCCCGACGACTCCGAAGATCGCCAGATAGAGGCCGGTGAGCGCGCCGATCGCCCGGTAGATCGGCCGGGCCGGGTGGTTCACGGGGGTGTGCGCCATGGGGTCTGTCTCCAACGCCGGACGGGGGGTGGTCGCCGACGATTGTCGCTCATGGGTCAGCGGCCACGAAGGGTGGCCCTGCCCGGCGCGGCCTAGCTCACCTGCTCGGCGAGCGCCAGCCACTCCTCCTCGACCCGGCTGCGTTCGGCCTGCACCTGACGCAACCGGGTGTCGAGCTCGGAGAGGCGGCTGAAGTCGGTGGCGTGCCGGGCCAGCTCCTCGTGCAGCGCCGCTTCCTGCTGCTCCAGTTTGCCGACCTGACGTTCCAGCCGGGCCAGCTCCTTGCGGGCCGCCCGCAGGTCCCCCGCGCTGCGCCCGCCGGCGGCACCGGCGCTGCCAGCGCCCGCCGACGTCGGCCCACCGTCCGGCGCGGTCGACCCGGACGAACCGGGGCCCGACGTGGCCGGCCCGGTGGCCGGGCCGCCGCTGCCCGCCCGCGCCAGGTACTCGTCCACCCCGCCCGGCAGGTGCACCAGGCGACCGTCACCGAACATGCCGTACACCTCGTCGGTGACCCGCTCGATCAGGTAGCGGTCGTGGCTGGCCACGATCAGCGTCCCCGGCCACGAGTCCAGCAGGTCCTCCAACGCGGCCAGGGTGTCGGTGTCCAGGTCGTTGGTGGGCTCGTCGAACAGCAGCACGTTCGGCTCGGCGGCCAGCAGCCGCAGCAACTGCAGTCGGCGGCGTTCGCCACCGGACAGGTCCCCCACCGGCGTCCAGAGCCGCCGGTCGGTGAAGCCGAACATCTCGGCGAACTGGGTGGCGGCCAGCTCCCGGTCACCGAAGACCACCCGGCGGGCGACCTCCTCCACCGCCTCCAGCACCCGCAGCTCGCCGGGCAGTTCGGCCAGCTCCTGGGACAGGAACGCCGGGCGGACGGTCGCGCCGGTGACCAGCTGGCCCTGCTGCGGGGTCCGCACCCCGGCCAGCAGCCGCAGCAGCGTGGTCTTGCCGGCGCCGTTGGCGCCGACGATCGCGATCCGGTCCCCCGGGCCGATCCGCCAGGTCAGGCCGTCGAGGATCAGCTTGTCCCCGGCGTACGCGGTGACGTCGTCGAGTTCGTAGACCTGCTTGCCGAGCCGGGCGGTGGCCAGCCGGTGCAGCGAGACGGTGTCCCGGGGCGGCGGCACGTCGGCGATCAACGCGTTGGCCGCCTCGATGCGGAACCGTGGCTTCGACGTACGCGCCGGCGGTCCGCGCCGCAACCAGGCGATCTCCTTGCGCAGCAGGTTCTGCCGGCGGGCCTCGGTGGCCGCCGCCACCCGCTCGCGTTCGGCGCGGGCCAGCGTCCAGGCGGCGAACCCGCCCTCGTAGGCCCGGACCGTCTGGTCGGCGACCTCCCAGGTGTCGGTGCAGACCTCGTCGAGGAACCACCGGTCGTGGGTGACCACCACCAGCGCGCCCCGCCGTCGCTGCACCAGGTACGCGGCGAGCCAGGCCACTCCGGCGACGTCCAGGTGGTTGGTCGGCTCGTCGAGGATCAGCAGTTCGGCCGGGCGGATCAGCAGCGCGGCCAGGGCGATCCGGCGCCGCTCGCCGCCGGACATCGGCCCCACCGGCTGGTCCAGGCCGAGGTGACCCATGCCGAGACCGTCCAGGACGGTCCGCACCCCGGCGTCGCCGGCCCACTCGTGCTCCGCGCCGAACCCCTCGGGCAGCCAGGCGGTGCCGAGCACCACGTCCCGGACGGTCGCCGTGGCGTCCAGCGTCAACGTCTGCGGCAACGCGGCGACCCGCAGGTCCCGCCGGTGGGTGACCCGCCCGGAGTCGGGCTCCTCGGCCTTGGTCAGCAGCCGCAGCAGCGTCGACTTGCCGGCACCGTTGAGGCCGACCACCCCGATCCGGTCGCTGTCGTTCAGGCCGAGGGAGACGTCGGTGAGCAGTTGACCGACCGCACCGTAGCCCTTGCCGACCCGGTCCAGATTGACGATGTTCGCCATCAGACCAGCCTGGCCCCGGCGACGGCACCGTGCACCAGATGCACCGTACGGCAGACCCCGGCGTCGGTCAGCGCGTCCGCAACGGTCTGCGCGTCGGCACCGTCCGCGGCGAGGAACACGCAGGTCGGGCCGGAACCGGAGACCAGGCCGGCGAGCGCGCCGGCGGCCACCCCGGTCTCCAGCACCCGGGTCAACGCCGGGCGCAGCGACACCGCGGCCGGCTGCAGGTCGTTGCCGAGGGCACCGGCCAACACGTGCGGATCCCGCTGGCGCAACGCGGCCAGCAGGTCGTCGGCGGGGCCGACCGGCGCCGGAGCGGCACCGACCGCCCGCAGCCGGTCCAGCTCGGCGTAGACCTGCGGGGTGGACAGGCCGCCGTCGGCGACCGCGACGACCCAGTGCCAGGTGGTGGGGCGGGCCAGCACCGGGCTGACCGCCTCGCCCCGCCCGGTGCCCAACGCGGTGCCGCCGTGCAGCAGGAACGGCACGTCCGAGCCGAGCCCGGCGGCCAGCCCGGCCAGCTCGTCGCGGGACAGCCCGATCCCCCAGAGTTCGTCACAGGCGACCAGCGCGGCGGCGGCGTCCGCGCTGCCGCCGGCCAGGCCACCCGCGAGCGGGATCTGCTTACGCAGGTGCAGCCGGGCATGGGCCGGCACCCGGGCGTGCGCGGCCAGCGCGCGGGCGGCCCGCAGCACCAGGTTGGAGTCGTCCAACGCCAGCTCGCCGGTGCCTTCGCCGTCCATGGTCAGGATCAGCGTGTCGGCCCGGCGGGCGGTCAGTTCGTCGTAGAGCGCGATCGCGTGGTAGACCGTGTTGATCTCGTGGTAGCCGTCCGGGCGCAGCGGGCCGACCGCCAACCTGAGGTTGATCTTGGCCGGCACCCGTACCTTCACGGAAGCGCGGGCACCGCGCCGGGAACGCTCGTCGTCGTCGCCCGGCCGCCACGCCTCGGTCACCGGGGGAATCCCCCGCTGACGCGGGCGGCACGCGGAGCTCTCGTCACGATCACGGCCGCCAGCCTACTCGGCCACCGGAGCGGCCAGCGGCGCCGCTGCGGCGATCGCGGCGAACTGCGCCACACCCAGCGCCTCACCCCGCGCACCCGGTGCCACCCCGGCCGCCGTCAGCACCTGCGCCGCCCGGTCCGCACCCTGCGCCCAACCGGCCAGCGCCGCCCGCAGCGTCTTGCGCCGCTGCGCGAACGCCGCGTCGACCACGGTGAACACCCGCCGCCGGAACTGCTCCGACGTAAGCCCCGGTGGCGGTGACGGCGGCTGCCGGCGGCTGAACGCCACCAACCCGGAGTCGACGTTGGGCACCGGCCAGAACACGCTCGGCGGGACCCGGCCGGCGTGGCGGGCGGCCGCGTACCAGGCCAGCTTCACCGACGGTACGCCGTACGTGCGCGAGCCCGGACCGGCGACCAGCCGGTCAGCGACCTCCTTCTGCACCATCACCAGCCCGTGCGCCAGGCTCGGCAGCTCGGCGAGCAGGTGCAGCACCACTGGCACGGCCACGTTGTACGGCAGGTTCGCCACCAGCGCGGTCGGTGCCGGCGCACCGAGATCGGCGGCGGTGATCCGCAGCGCGTCGGCGGTGTGCACGGTCAACCGGGCCAGGTCACCGCCGCAGTCGGCGACGGTCTGCCCCAGTGCGCCGGCCAGCACCGGATCGATCTCCACCGCGTGCAGGTGCGCCACCTGGTCGAGCAGACCCAGGGTCAACGAGCCGAGCCCCGGGCCGACCTCCAGCACCACCGCGCCCGGCGACAGGTCGGCGGCGGCCACGATCCGCCGTACCGTGTTCGGGTCGTGCAGGAAGTTCTGCCCGAGCCGCTTCGTCGGTGCCACCGACAGCCGTCCGGCGAGATCCCGGATCTGCGCCGGGCCGAGCAGCTCGGTCACCGGCCCGCCCACGGCCCGAAGACCCGGTCACCGGTGGCCGAGATCGCCGCGCACAGCTCGTCGAGCCCGGTGCCCGTCACCTCGGCCAACGTCCGGACCGTGTGGGGCACCAGGTAGGAGGCGTTGGGCCGGCCCCGGTGCGGCACCGGCGTCAGGTACGGGGCGTCGGTCTCCACCAGCAGCTGGTCCACCGGGGTCACCGCGGCCGCCGCCCGCAGGCCGGCGGCGTTGCCGAAGGTCACCGTACCGGCGAAGCTCAGCACGAAACCGCGCCGGACGCACTCGGCGGCGAACTCCGCGTCGCCGGAGAAACAGTGCATGACGACGGTCTCCGGGGCACCCTCGGCGTCCAGCACCCGCAGCACGTCGGCGTGGGCGTCCCGGTCGTGGATCACCAGTGGCTTGCCGTACCGCTTGGCGATCGCGATGTGCGCCCGGAAGCTTGCCTGTTGCGCCGCCCGGCCGTCCGGCCCGGTCCGGAAGTGGTCCAGCCCGGTCTCCCCGACACCGCGTACCGCGTCGACGGCGGCCAGCGACTCGATGGCGCGCAGCGCCTCGTCCAGGTCGGCCAGCCGGGGCGCCTCGTTGGGGTGCAGCGCCACCGTGGCGACCACCGCCGGCACCCGCGCGGCCAGGTCGGCGCCCCACCGCGACGAGTCGAGGTCCACTCCGACCTGGACCAGCCGGTCGACCCCGACCGCCGCCGCCTGCGCGAGCAGCGCCGCCACCGGGTCGCCGGCCGCCCGGCCGGGCGCCGACGGCTCGGCGACGGTCAGGTCCAGGTGGGTGTGGCTGTCGATCACCGGTACGGGCAACGGCTCGGGTGGCGGCGGGAACTCCCCGGCCCGGCGGGCCGCCCGTTCACGGCGGGTCTCGGCTGGCTGCGTCATCGTCGTTTAGCATCACACGGCCCGGGCCGCCCCCGGCACCGGCCCACCCGTGCGGCGGCGGCGGTGCGGCTACCCGGCGGCGGGTGCGGGCCCTGCGACGCGACGGCGGCAATGGACATCCTGCGGTAACCGCGTGTTCACCCGGTGCCGTGACTCGCCGACTACCTTGAGCGAAGTGACCGTGAGCTCTGCGCGCGGCGGCGTCACCGACGCCCCGATCGGCCTGCGGCTGCGTTTCGAGGGCGCGGTCTACCCGGCCGAGGAAATCGCCCGAGGTGCGGCGTACCGGCTGACCAGTGCCGACCCGGCGCCCGGTTTCCGGCCCGACGACCGCGGCCGGTGGTTCCGGTTCGTGCACGCCTGCGAGGTCGGCCCGGTGCCCGGCGGACCGACCGTCGGTGCCGGCGACTTCACCGGCGGCGGTGCTCCGGCCGATGACACCGACCGGGTCGACGCGACCCCGGACACCCCGCTGATGGTGCCGCTGACCAAGGCGGCCAGCTGGCACGACCTGCACCAGCTGAGCCAGACGCCGGCCGGTGACGGCGACCCGGCGATAACGGCCGTACGCCGTACCGCCACCGTGCGGCGCGGTACCCGGATGATGAAGGTGCTCTCCGGCCGGCAGGCCGCCGGTTACCTGCGCGGCTGGTCCCCCGCCGGCTTCTGCTACCGCGAGTACGACATCGCTCACCTGCGTACCCCGGCGGACCTGGCCCTGCTGCGCACCGACGACGGGGCCGGGCGGGACAACCTGGAGGTGGCGTACGCGCTGCGCTGGCGGGCCATCGGAGCCGCCGACTACGAGATCCCGGTCGGGTCGGCGTACCGGGGTCTGGTGGCCATGCCGCCGCGCGACCGGATCGGGCCGCCGGTGCTCGGCACCGGATTCACCCCCAGCGAGCACCACCTGATCCCGGAGTTCGTCACCGCCGGCTGCACCGACCTGCCGCTACCGGCCAACGCCACGCTGCTGGCGTACACCCCGGACGGTGCCGAGGTGGTGCTCTACACGTACCAGCCGGAGCAGCGTGGCTGGATCCGGATGGCCGGCCCGCAGCGACGGCACCTGCTCGACGGCATCCCGGACGTACCGTCCGACCAGGAGTACCTGCGCACCGGCGACCTGCCGCAGTCGACCCAACTGGTCGGCACCTACCAGGGGCAGCCCTACGAGGCGGTCGCCGACCCACCCCGCGAGTTCCGGGTGCTGGCGATGACCCGGGCCGCCCGCTACCCGGTGGAGTCGCTGGCCCGGCGGCTGCGCTTCACCACCTGGCGGGACGCCCGCTGCCAGGTGCTGCGCCAGGAGTCCGGGTGGAGCCGGCTGCGGCTGTGCCGGCCCACTCCCGAGGCGGTCGCCGCGCTCGGTGCCCAGTGCCACGAACGCGGGCTGTACGAGGTCTGGGCACCGACGGCGGAGATCTCCGACGAGAGCCCGACCGACCTGCCGTACGAGTGGTGAGCAGGCTCAGCCGCTGAGCCGGGCCAGCTCCTCGTCGACGATCGACTCGTCGAGCCTGCGGAACACCGGCTTCGGTGCGGCCAACGGTCGGCCGACCTCGACCGGAGACGTGGCCGATGTGGCGGCGCCCGTCGGCACAAGGCCAGGCGACCGCCGCGAGAACGTGACTCGTGGCACCAGCCTGATGATTGTCACCGGGCGTACGCGAACGGGTCGACGAGCCTCCCCACCGCGCCGACGCCGGGCCGCGCCGACGCGACACGCCCCCGGGGCTTCGCCCCCACCCCGCCCGCCGGGGTGTCAAATGGCGGGGTGACCGGGGAAGCACCCGTACCGGAGCCGGGCGACGCCCGAGCCGACGATCAGGCTGCGCGGCCGGCGCTGCCGCCGACCGAGCAGTCGTCCCCCGTGCCGCAACGCCGGCCGCCGCGCCGGTCGCGGCTGCCGAGCCCGTGGGCGGCGGCCGGCCCCGAGGCCACCTGGTGGCACGGCGGCGCCGAGCGGGACGGGAGCGCCGGCGTCGAGCACGGCATCGGGACTGCGGCCGGCATCGGGACCGCGGCCGGGACCGGGACTGCGGTCGGGACCGGGACCGGCCCGGTGATCACAGCCGAGGCCGACGCACCGGCAGCCGACACGCCAGCAGCCGACACGCCGGCGGTCACGGTCCGACCGGCCGCGCCACCGGTCACCGTCCGGCCCGTCGCGACGCCGCCGGCCCGACCGGGTACGCCGCCGGCCCGAACGGGTACGCCGCCGGCCCGATCTCCGGTACGAGCCAGCCGGCGTCGGCGGCGGACCCGACGCCCGGCGACCGGGCTGGCCTGGATTCTGCTGGTCGCCGCGGCGGCGGCGTTCCTGGGCTGGGTCAGCGCCGAGCCGCTGTGGCTGGCCGCCGGTCGCGGGACGGCCGGCACCGCGACGGTGACCGGCTGCACCGGTGACGGGCTGGGGCAGCGGTGTCTCGGCGAGTTCGTGGCACCCTCCGGGGACCGGGCCGGTCCGGTCCGGTTGCTCGGCGTACCGCCGCTGGACCGCACGGCCGGCACCGAGCTGGCCGCCTGGATGCTGCACCTCGACCGGGGCACCGCGTACGTGGCCGCCGACCTGGCCGGGCTGCATCTGCGGTGGACGGTCGGCTGGGCGCTGATCGTGCTGCTCGCGCTGGTGCTGGTCTGGGGCAGCGGGGCCCGACGCCTCGCCAGCCGGGCGGCCCGGCGAGGGGCGACCCTGCTGGCCGTGGCGGCGCCGCTGCTGATGGGCGCCGGCTTCCTGGTCGCCGGCTGGTAGCGGACCTTGACGCCGATCATCGATATCGACGACTCGAAATATTATCCGGGGCCGGTAGCTCCCCGTGGCGCTGTCCGGCAGCCTACGATCACGGGGTGATCCCGGCGACAGCTTCCAGCGCGACGAGCGGTGAGTCAGAGGTTTCGGTCACGGCGGCCCGGCCGGCCAGTCCGCCGGACACCGGCCCTGACCCCTCCGGTGGTGCCGGCCCGACCGCCGACCGGGGGTCCCCGGTCGGCGGCGGCCTGCCGGCCGTGGTCCGCCGCCGGCTGGCGCCGTTGGACAACCGGCTGCGGCCGTGGTCCTGGCTGGCCACGGCGGCGGTCGTGTTGATCGCCGCCGTGCTGCGGCTGGTCAACCTCACCCACCCGCCGGGCCTGATCTTCGACGAGGTCTACTACGCCAACGAGGGCAACGAGCTCCTGCAGTACGGCTTCGAGTGGGACGAGCAGAACAACACCCCGGCGTACGTCGTCCATCCCCCGCTCGGCAAGTGGATCATCGCGCTCGGCATCCGGCAGTTCGGTTTCACCGAGTTCGGCTGGCGGATCGCGGCGGCGGTCGCGGGCATCCTGATGGTGCTGATCCTCACCAGGACGGCGGAGCGGCTCTTCCGGTCCACCGTCCTCGGCTGCACCGCCGGGCTGCTGCTCGCGCTGGACGGGTTCCACCTGGTGCTGTCCCGCACCGCGCTGCTCGACATCTTCCTGGCGTTCTTCGTCCTCGCCGCGTTCGCCGCGCTGGTGGTCGACCGGGACTGGAGCCGGCGACGGTGGCTGCGGGCCATCGAGTCCGGGCTCGACCCGAGCCTGCCCGGTCGGGCCGGCCGCCCGCCGGTCGCGGTCCCCTGGTGGCGGCTGCTGGCCGCGCTGCTGCTCGGCTGCGGGCTCGCCGTCAAGTGGAGCGCGCTGTGGTTCATCCCGGTCTTCGGCCTGCTGGTGGTGCTCTGGGAGGTCGGTCTGCGCCGCTCGGTCGGCGCCCGGCGGCCGTGGCGGGACACGATCGTCGACGAGGTGGGCTGGTTGCTCCTCGGCGGGGTGCTGATCCTCGCCACGTACATCGCGAGCTGGTCGGGCTGGCTGGGCACCGACGGCGGCTATCTGCGGCACTACCGGGCCGACAACGGCATGAGCGAGGCCCCGGTGATCGGGGCGCTGCAGAACCTGTGGCACTACCACACCCAGGCGTACGGGTTCCACAGCACGCTGGAGACCGAGCACCGGTACCAGTCGTGGCCGTGGCAGTGGCTGCTGCTCGGCCGGCCGGTGGCGTTCTACTGGTCCGACCAGACCAACTGCGGTGCGCCGAGCTGTGCCGGCGAGGTGCTGCTGCTGGGGACGCCGCTGCTGTGGTGGTCGTTCCTGCCGGCACTGGCGGCGCTGTTCTGGCTGGGCATCGCCCGGCGGGACTGGCGGGCCGGGGCGATCCTGGCCAGCGTCGCCGCCGGCCTGCTGCCCTGGTTCTACTACGCGACCGAGGGCCGGACGATGTTCTCCTTCTACACCGCCCCCGCGCTGCCGTTCCTGGTGCTGGCGGTGACGTACGTGCTCGGTGCCATCGTCACGCCGGCCGATGCCCGACCGGCCGAGGCGCTGCCGGGTGGGCGGGGGGCCATCGGCGGTACGCCCGGTGCCGAGACCACCGGGCAGGATCCGGCGAGCAACGACCGGCGGATGATCGGGGCGGTGATCGTCGGAGCGTACGTGCTGCTGGTGGCGGTCTGTTTCGCGTACTTCTATCCGATCTTCGTCGGCGAGGCGCTGCCGTACGAGGACTGGTCGAGCCGGATGTGGCTGGGCGGTCGCTGGATCTGATCGGCTGGCGACGGGTCGCCGTCAGCCGATCATGGACCTACTGCACACATTAGTCCACTGTGCTCTACCGAAGACCGTCGAAGCGCTGGTGGAGAGGGCTGCCGGAAAGGGCGCTACGCACAATAAAGCGCGCCCCGATCGCCTGCCACGGGGGAAGCGGGCGATAGGGGCGCGCATGGAAATCTTATGCCAGGCCAACGGCACGGCACAACGGGGCAACCGTAGCTAGTTTGCGCTTCAGCACGGAACGGAACAACGGACCAAACAGGCATTTGACCACTTAGGCTGATTTGCTGTCAGCGGAACCTGTCCCGCAGGCTCCGCCGGTTGCGGCCCGGGGCACTGCGGTCGAGCCGACGACGGGCCAGTTCGGACTCGTACCGCCGCTGGTCGGCGACGTCGCTCATGGTCAGCACCAGGCCCCGCACCCCCGGTACCTGACGTAGATCCCGACAACGCACCTCCAGCAGCACGTGGCTGCCGTCCGGCCGGCGTAACACCCACTGGGCACCGACCCCGGTCCCGTCGGCACCGGCCGCAGCCGTACCGGCCCGGTCGGCACCGGCCGTGTCTCTACCGGCCCGGTCGGCCGCCGCGGCGAGGGTCCGCGCCACCTGGGCATGATCGTCCGGATGCACGACCTCCCGCCAGTGCGCCAACAGCGGCGGCTCGACCCCGAGCAGCCGGCCGACGGGTGGGCTGGCGTACCGGATGCGATCGTCGGCCCCGATGACCAGAACGGCGTCCCCCGCACCACCGACCGCCAGATCCAGGTAGCGGTCCCGGTCCCGGCGGGCCGCCTCCTCGGTCGCGGCTATCCGGTGCACCGTCAACGCCGCCTGGGCCGCCAGCACCTCGACCGCGTCCTTGGCGGCGACCAGCGCCTCCGGGTCGGCGGCGACCAGCAACGCCGTACCGGAACCCGCGGTCGGCTCCGGAGCGGCCAGCGACGCCACCAGGACCGCCGGGGCGGTGGCGAACCGGCCCGCCAGCTCCGGATGCAGCAGCCGGGCCGGAACGATCCGGGTACGGCGGTCCACCGCGTCGACCGGCAACGGATGGTCGATCGCCAGCTGCGGCTGCCAGTCGGCGACGTCGACCAGCCCGGGGTCCGACTCCGGACGCCGCACGGCGAACAGCAGGTCGTAGTGGATGCCCGCCGGCAGCAGCCGGGCCGCCGACTCCCGTACGGCGACCGCGACCTCGCCGACCGTGGCGGCCGCCAGCAGCCGGCTCCCCGCCTGCCGCAGCGACCGTTCCCGGTCCAGCGCGGCGCGGTGCCCGGACACCGAGTCGGCGACCCGGGTGGCCGCCAGCAGGGTGGCCAGCCCGGCGACGGCGGCGGCGACCAGCCCGTCGGTCAGCAGCGTCGGCCCGGCCGCGAACGCCTGGATCACCAGCAGGACCGGCACCGTCAGGCAGGTCAGCGTGACCAGACCGACCCGGGTCGCGGCGACCTCGTCCGGCCCCGGCGGCGTCACGGTCGCCAGCCGGGCCATGAACGGATGCAGGGCCGCCAGGCCCCAGGCGACGTAGAAGACGAACCAGCCCAGCTCGGCCGGGCCGCCCGGCCGCCAGCCGTCGCCCAGCTCCGCCACCGCGTAGGCGACGTCGGCGGCGAGTATCCCGGCGGCGCCGACGGTCAACCCGACGACTGTCGGGTCCCGCCAGGCGACCGCCGCCAACCGCAGCATCGCCACCAGCACCAGCACCCCGCCGAGGCTGTGGACCACCCGCAGCGCCTTCTCCGCCGCCGGTACGTCCACATCGGCCACGACCGGGCCGATCAGCACCGTCCAGGCGACCAACCCGACCACCAGGACCAGTACCAGGGTGTCCAGCAGACCGGACCGGTCGCGCAGCGCCACGGTGGCCCGGGTCAGGCTGAGCACCCCGGCGGCCAGCAGCCCGAAGGTCGCCAGGTAGGCGATCTCGGCCAGACCGGCCAGCCAGTCACCGGCCGCCCCGGAGACCAGTAGGGACAGTTCGTAACAGACGTCCCCGACGGCCAGCGCCGCCGCACCGGCCGCCAGCAGCAGCCAGGGCCGGCGACGCGGCGGCCGGTGCCGGCGGATCCCCCAGCCGACCGCGGCGACGGTGACCGCGCCGATGGCGCCCCACCAGAGCGCGGCCAGTGACGGCACCGCGAACACCGCCGCCCCGAGGGCAGCCTGTGCCGCGAGGTAACCGGTCAGGACGCGTCGCGGCAACGACAACTCCTTCATGCCTGCGGCCGACCGGCCCGGCAGCGCCGGGTCACAGCGGCCGGTTACAGCATGAGCGTCGCCACGGACCGGCACAACACCGGGCCGGGCAGCAGCACCCGGAACACCGCGCCACCGCCGGGCCGGTCGAACAGCTCGATCCGGCCGCCGTGACCGTCCACAATGGCGGCAGCGATCGCCAGCCCGAGCCCGGACCCGCCGCCACCGGCCCGGGTCCGGCTCGGATCGACCCGGTAGAGCCGTTCGAAGATCCGACCGGCGTGGACCTGTGGCACCCCGGGGCCGGTGTCGGCCACCTCGAACACGGCCACCGGCACGTCGGCCGACAGGTCCCGGCCGACCGCCGCCAACAGTCGGCCGGGTGTGGCGTCGACCCCGACCCGGACGGCGCCCACCCGTACCGTGATCTCGGCCTGCGGCCCGGCGTGCTGCTGGGCGTTGGCGACCAGGTTCGCGGCGACCTGACGCAGTTGCGGCTCGTCGCCGGCGACCGAGACCGGTTGCAGGTCAGGTGCGGCGTCGCTGCCGCCCGCGCCGGCCGCCGCCATCCGTACCGGCCGGTCGGGGTTGCGGGCGTACGCGTCGCGGATGGTGTCCGCGGCGACGGCGAGCAGGTCCACCGGTCGGCGGACCGGCTGCCGGCGGTGGTCCAGCCGGGCCAGCATCAGCAGGTCCTCGACCAGCAGACCCATCCGGGCTGCCTCCGCCTCGATCCGGCGCATCGCCTCGTCCAGTTCGGGGCCGGGCGGCGCTCCGCCGCGGCGGTACAGCTCAGCGAAGCCACGGACCGACGTGAGCGGGGTGCGCAGCTCGTGCGAGGCGTCCGCGACGAACTGCCGCAGCCGTTGCTCGGAGGCGGTCCGCGCGGCGACCTCGGCCTCGATCCGGTCCAGCATCGAGTTCAGCGCGCCGCCGAGCCGGCCGACCTCGGTGTGCGGGTCGGCGTCGGCCACCCGACGGGACAGGTCACCGGCGGTGATCTCCGCCGAGATGTGTCCCATCCGGGTCAGCGGGCGCAGCCCGAGGCGGACCGTGGCCGCCGCGCCCAGGCCGAGCAGGAACAGGATCAGCAGCACCACCGCGACGTCGATCGCCAGCAGGGTGTCGGCGGTCGCGTCGACCTGGCGCAGCGACACCCCGAGCACCGCGACCCCGCCGTCGGCCCGGCTGACGGCGAGGACCCGCCAGGAGTCGTCGCCGTCGGTCGCCGCGACGGTGTAGGGGCGGGCGGTGGCCGCCCGGGCGGTCAGCTGCGGGTAGTCGCCCAGCTGCGGCAGCGCGACGTCCGGGTCGGAGGCGGCCTGTTGGACGAGGGTGCCGTCGGGGCCGTACAGCAGAGCCACCTGGGCCGGCTGCAACGAGGACCCGGGGAACAGCCGGGGGCGGGGTCCGTCCGGGTCCAGCGACGGCGGGGCCGCGCTGGCGTACGGCCGGCTCATCAGCCGCAACTGCTCGTCGACCCGGTCGGTCAGGCTGCGCCGCAGCAGGACGAACCCCGCCGAGTTGGCCAGCACCAGCGCCACGGCGGTCAGCGCCGCGGTGACGACCACCAGCCGGGACCGCAGGGTCCAGTGCGACCACCGGCGTACGGCGAACCGGCGTGCCGACGCCGGCATCAGTCGTCGGCCGAGCGGGGCAGCCGCAGCGTGTAGCCGACCCCCCGGACGGTGTGGATCAACGCCGGCTCCTCCTGGTCGATCTTCTTGCGCAGGTAGTAGACGTACGACTCGACGATCCGGCCGTCCCCGCCGAAGTCGTAGCTCCACACCCGGTCCAGGATCTGGCTCTTGCTCAGCACCCGGCCGGCGTTGACCATCAGGTACCGCAGCAGCTTGAACTCGGTGGGCGACAGGTCGATGCGCCGGCCTGCCCGGCGTACCTCGTACGCCTCCTCGTCGAGCTCCAGGTCGGCGTAGCAGAGCACCCGGTCGCCGGGGCCGGGCTCGGCGGTCACCCCGGCACGGCGCAGGATCGCCTGGATCCGCAGCACCACCTCCTCCAGGCTGAACGGTTTGCTGACGTAGTCGTCGGCACCGACGGTCAGCCCGGCGATCCGGTCCTGCAGGGCGTCGCGCGCGGTCAGGAACAGCACCGGTACGGGCCGGCCACCCCGGCGCATCACCCGCGCCACCTCGAACCCGTCCAGGTCCGGCATCATCACGTCGAGGACCACCAGGTCCGGTTCGAACTCCTCGACGGCGACGAGCGCGGCCCGGCCACCGTCGACGACCCGTACGTCGAACTGGATCAGCCGGAGCGTGGCGGCCAGCAACGCGCCGATGTTGGGTTCGTCGTCGACGACCAGGATCCGGGGGTGCCGGCTGGTCCCGGACCCGGCTGAGCGGCTGCTCGCGGCGGTTGGCGTCATGAGCCATGCATAACGGCGGAGTCTCGGAGCGAGCTGGGAGCCGGCTGTGGGTTCCTGGGAAGCCGACGTCTGCGCCAGCCGACACCGACGCGTCAGATTCCGTACACCTGATGTTCGCAGTCCGTTCCGAGGTTGTTTTGATCTCGCTGGTGTTTCCTCACCTTCGCACCGAATCGGCCCTACCTGAAGGTGAGGACTCCGCCTATGCGCCCCGAACCGGCGTCAGCGACATCGACCAGCCCCGGCGACGACCGGGCAGGGCACGCGCTGCGCGGTGCCTCCCGGCTGCACGCGTTCAACCGGTACGAGATCAAGTACCTGGTCGACAATGCGGCGGTGTCCGCCCTGCGGGAGCGCCTCGCCCGCCGGCTCGACCGGGACAGCCACGCCGGCGTCGACGGGTACGGCGTGTGGAGCCTCTACTACGACACCGACGACCTGCGCTTCTACTGGGAGAAGATCGAAGGGCTGCGGTTCCGCCGCAAGATCAGGATCCGGCACTACGGCGACCGGACCGGCATCGACGACGACACCACCGTCTACGTCGAGATCAAGCAGCGGGTGAACCGGGTGACCCAGAAACGACGGATCGCCCTGCCGTACCGGCTGGCCCGCCGGCTCTGCGACGACCGCGCCATGATCGAGCACGCCCGCCCACAGCGGGGCTTCGTCCAGGAGGTCCTCGGCCTGGTCTCCGGCCTGCAGCTGCGCCCGGTGGCGATCACCGGCTACCAGCGGCAGGCCTTCGTCGGCTCCGGTGCCGACCTGGGCCTACGGGTCACCCTCGACACCCGGGTACGCGGCCGCGACCGCGACTTCCACCTCGGCGCCGACGCCGAGAACCGGTTCATCGTCCCGCCGTGGCGCTCCATCATGGAGGTCAAGGCGAACGAACGGGTGCCGTACTGGCTGACCGACCTCGCCGCCGAGGCGAACCTCTCCGTCGTCCGGGTCAGCAAGTACTGCCAGAGCGTCGAGGCGTTCGGGCGGGCACCCCGGTCGGTCTTCCACGTTCCGGACGACGAACCCGCACCGGTGGTCGACCGGGCGGATCACGAGCTGCTCACCATCGGCGCATCGGCGAAGGGCTGAACCGACATGGAAATCACCTTCCAGGATCTGTCCAGTACGTTCAGCCTCGGCGACATCGCCGCCTCGCTGGCACTGTCCTTCGTGCTCAGCGCGATCATCGGCTGGGTCTACCGGGCCACCCACCGCAACGTGTCGTACAGCCAGTCGTACGTCCAGACCCTGATCATCCTCGGCATGCTGATCTCGCTGATCATGCTGGTCGTCGGATCCAACATCGCCCGGGCGTTCGCCCTGGTCGGCGCACTGTCGGTGGTCCGGTTCCGCAACGCGATCAAGGAGACCCGCGACGTCGGTTTCATCTTCCTGGTGATGGGCATCGGGATGGCCTGCGGCACCCGGTTCTATCTGCTCGCGGTGATCGCCACCATCGCCATCTGCCTGATCATCGTGGTGATGCACCGGTTCAACTGGTTCGCGCTCAACGTGCAACGCCAGGTGGTCAAGGTGCAGGTACCGCCGGACGGCGACCACACCCAGGGGATCCAGGACGTGCTGCTGCGGCTGACCTCCGAGTTCGAGCTGGTCAGCATGGAGTCGATCCGGGGCGGAGCGCTGACCGAGTTGATGTACACCGTACGGCTGAAGAAGGGATCCGAGCCGGGCGAGCTGATCGCGGCGTTGAGCGAGCTGACCGCAGGACAGCGGGTCACCGTACTCACCGGCTACGACCAGACGGACCTGTGATGGCCCGCCGACGGCTCCGACACCGGATACCGGTCCGCGTACGGCACAACTACCGGCTGCTGGCCAGCTGCGCGACCTTCCTGCTGGTGATCACGGTCGGGCTGGGCAGCACCCGGGTTCGGCCGTACGTCACCAGCGCGGCCGACGCCGCGACGGACGTGGTGACGGTCGACATCGCCGGCACCGTCGACCTGTTCGACTCGACGGTGGCCCACGAGATCACGCTGACCTTCGCCGACGCGGACTACCAGCGGATGCTCGACGCCTACTTCGACGACGGCGAGAAGGAGTATCTGGAGGCCGACCTCGTCGTCGACGGGACCACGATTCCGAGCGTGGGCATCCGACTCAAGGGCAACTCCACTCTCGGCGGGCTGACCCGCGACGGTGAGACCGCCCAGCGTGGCGGCGCCCAGTTCGACGGCGGGGCACAGTTCGGCGACGGGGGCGCCCAGTTCGGCGGCGGCGACGGTCCGCCCGACGGCGCACCGCAGGGCGGCGACCGGCCCGGCGGCGGGATGGGCATGGGCAGGGCGGGGCTGGCTGCCGAGGAGCCGGAGACGCTGCCCTGGCTGATCAGCTTCGACGAGTTCGTCGAAGGGCGGCGCTACCAGGGGTTGCAGGAGATCGCGGTGCGGGTCGGCGGGATGGGCGGTGGCAGCGCGGTGGCCAACGAGGCGCTGTCGCTGTCGCTGCTGGCCGCCGCCGGCATGACCACCCAGCGGTACGCGTACAGCGCGTTCACGGTCAACGACCGGCCGGCCACCGCCCGGCTCGTCGTGGAACACCCGGACGCGCACTACGCCGGGTCGCTCGGCGGCAGCGGGGTGCTCTACAAGTCCCTGGCCAGCGGTTCCTTCACCGATCAGGGCGCGGACGTGATCGACTACCAGGACGACTTCAAGCAGATCAACCTCACCGGCAGCCAGGACCTGCAGCCGGTGATCAACCTGATCCGCTGGACGGCCGAGGCGTCCGACGAGGAGTTCGACGCCGAACTGGCCGACCATCTCGACGTCGAGGCGTTCGCCCGGTACGTCGCCGCGCAGAACCTGCTGCTCAACTTCGACGACATGGCCGGTCCCGGCCGCAACTACTACCTCTGGTACGACCTGACCACCCGGAAGTTCACGGTGATCAGCTGGGACCACAACCTGACGTTGCGCGGCGATGCGACCCTCGGCCCACACGACACCGTCAGCATGGGCGGCGGTCGGTTCGGCGGCGGGCAGGCGCAGGAGGGTGGCGAGCAGCAACAGGAGGGCGGGTTCGCACCGCCGGAGGGGTTCGAGCTACCGGAGGGCTTCGCACCGCCTGAGGGATTCGAGCCGCCGGACGGATTCCAGCGGGGCGACGGCGGCGAGCGCGGTGCGGCACAGCAGGGTGGTGGCCCTGGCCGGTCGATGGGGCACCCACTCAAGGAGCGGTTCCTGGCCAGCGACGCGTTCACCGAGGTGTACGAGGCCGCGTACCGCGATCTCTATCAGCGGATGTTCGCCAGCGGCGCGGCGACGGCCGCGCTGGACGGCCTGGCCGCCGTCCTGGCCACGGTCGACGGCGCCGACGCCGACGCGGTCACCGCCGAGTTGGACCAGCTGCGGACCGTAGTGACGCAACGTACCGAGAGCCTGCGCGACCAGGTGTGACGGGTGGGTGGGCGTCGGCGGTCAGCCGCCGTCGCCCACCCGGCCCGCCGCGACCGCGTCGAGCATCACCCGACCGAGAACGGCGTGCGCCTCGACCGCCGGGTGGGTGGCGCCGTAGTTGTCCGGGTCGTCGAGGCCGTCGGCGAAGAACGCGTACGCCAGGGCCGGCGCGCCGTCGGTGTCGACCATGATCCCGACCTCGTGCCGGGCGGCTCCGGCGGCGTCGACGTCGGCGCCGTGCTTGGTGGCCACCCGGGCGCGCTCGGCCGACGACATGGCACGCCGTACGCCGTCGTGGTAGCCGGCGGCCCCGCGCAGCACCCGCAGCAGGAACCGGCAGGACCCGTCCCGCAGCAGGGTCCGCCCGGCCAGGCCGGTGAGCAGGTCGTGGGTCTCCCGGGGGGTGGTGACGCCGAGGAGGAACCGGTGCGGGTCGGCGACCGGTTCGACCCGGGTACGGGCGAAGCCCTTCGCCGCCAGGATCTCGTTGATCTCCCGCGCCGCCGCCACCCGGCCGCACAGCCGTACCGCCGTGTTGTCCGACACCAGCAGCATCGCGGTCAGCACGTTGGCGACGGTGACGGCGTCGCCCCAGACCCCGTGCAGGTGGTAGATCCCGCTGCCGCCGAGGATGTCCGGGGCGGCCAGGTCGAGCCGGTCGTCCAGACGCAGCAGCCCCCGGTCGACCTTGTCCAGCACCGCCACCGCCACGGCGAGTTTCTGCACGCTGTAGCCGGGCATCACCCGGTCGGCGTCGTCGGTCAGCACCGGTGCCCAGTCGCCGGCGGCGCTCGTCCGGCTGACCAGCGCGCACCAGCGGCCGCCGGCGCGCCGACGCTGCCGCGCGTAGCTGCGCCGGATCCGTTCCACGCTGGGGATTCTGCCACCGGCCACGGCACCGCCGGCGCGGCCGTAGAGTCGGCGACAGCGGAGCCGACGCCCCGGACGCCGGGCGGCTCGCGCATGTCACCGGACCGAAGGGAGCGACACATGGCCAGACCCCCGCTGCCGCAGGAGATGGTCGAGATGCTGGGCCGGCCCAATCCGGCGGTGATGGGTACGGTGAGCCCGCGCGACAACGCTCCGGTGACCGTCGCCACCTGGTACCTCTGGGTCGACGGCCGGGTGCTGCTCAACCTCGACGGCCGGCGCAAACGGCTGGCCCACCTGCAGGCCGACCCACGGGTGTCGCTGACCGTGCTCGACCGCGACTCCTGGTACCGGCACGTCAGCCTGCACGGCACGGTGGAGCTGACGCCCGACCCCGACCTGACCGACATCGACCGGCTGGCCCGGCACTACACCGGGGACCGCTACGCCGACCGGGAGCATCCCCGGGTGTCGGCGTGGCTGACGGTGTCGACCTACCACTCCTGGGGCTTCGACAAGGCCCTCGGCGACTGACCCGCAGAGGCCGGGTAACCCGCGGCGGCCGGGTAAATAGAATGGCCCGGAATCATCCGCCGCCGGTGTGACACACCCCCCGGGGTCGCCGGCCGTCACCGAACCTGGGAGTCGATCGTGCTGACGATGCAGGACGCGCTGGCCCGCCTCGCGGCGTACTGGGCCGAGCAGGGCTGCCTGACGGTCCAGCCGATGAACACCGAGGTCGGTGCCGGTACGCTCAACCCCGCCACCTTCCTGCGGGTGCTGGGGCCCGAGCCGTGGCGGGTCGCGTACGTCGAACCGTCGGTGCGCCCGGACGACGCCCGGTACGGCGAGAACCCCAACCGGATCCAGACCCACACCCAGTTCCAGGTGATCCTCAAGCCGGAGCCCGGCGACGCGCAGGAGCTCTACCTGGGCAGCCTGGCCGCGCTCGGCATCGACGTGGCCGCGCACGACGTCCGGTTCGTCGAGGACAACTGGGCGTCGCCGGCGCTGGGTGCCTGGGGGCTGGGCTGGGAGGTCTGGCTGGACGGGCTGGAGATCACCCAGTTCACGTACTTCCAGCAGGCCGGTGGGATCAACCTGGACGTGCCGTCGGTGGAGATCACCTACGGCATCGAGCGGATCATGATGGCGCTGCAGGGGGTGCGGCACTTCAAGGAGATCGCCTACGCACCCGGCGTCTCGTACGGCGAGATCTTCGGCCCGGGCGAGTACGAGATGAGCCGCTACTACCTCGACGACGCCGACGTCGCCACCAACCGGCAGCTGCTCGACCTGTACGCCGCCGAGGCGCAGCGGATGATCGACGCGGGGCTGCCGGTGCCGGCGCACAGCTTCGTGCTCAAGTGCTCGCAGGCGTTCAACGTGCTCGACGCCCGGGGTGCGGTCTCCACCGCCGAGCGGGCCACCGAGTTCGCCCGGATGCGCCGGCTCGCCGGTGAGGTGGCGCAGCTGTGGGTCCGCCGCCGTGAGGAGCTGGGGCACCCGCTCGGTGTCGTGGCCCCGGCCCCGCCCGGCCAGGCGGACACGTCGGCCGGCACGTCGGCGGGGCAGGCGGCGGACGCCGACGCGGCCCGGCAGCTGGTGTTCGAGATCGGCACCGAGGAGATGCCGCCGTCGGAGGTCCGCTCGGCCCGCCAGCAGGTCGCCAGGCTCGTCACCGACCGGCTGGCCGCCACCCGGCTGACGCACGGCGACGTACGGGTGCTGGCCACCCCGCGCCGGCTGGTCGCGATCGTCGACGCGGTCGCTGCCCGCGAGCCGGACCACACCCGCACGGTACGCGGCCCGAAGGTCGCCGCCGGGTTCCGCCCGGACGGCACGCCCACCCCTGCGGCGGCGGGCTTCGCCCGTTCCCAGGGCGTCGAGGTGAACGAGCTGGCGCAGGTGGAGATCGGCGGCGTACCGCATCTGGCGGTGCTGCGCGACGAGCCCGGCCGCCCGGCGGCGGAGGTCCTCACCGACGTGCTCGCCGGGGTGGTCACCGGTCTGCGGTCGGCGAAGAACATGCGGTGGCGGGATCCGCAGTTGGCGTTCACCCGGCCGGTCCGCTGGCTGCTGGCGCTCTGGGGTGACGCGGTGGTGCCGGTGGAGGTGTCCACGGTGGCCGCCGGCCGGACCACCCGGGTGCATCGGACCGCGGCCACGTCGACGGTCGTGGTGGCCGACGCGGAGAGTTACCTGGCGACGGTGCGTGACGCCGGGATCGTGGTGGACCCGGACGAGCGCCGGGAGATCATCGCCGCCGCCGCCGGGGAGTTGTCCGGCAGCGTCGGCGGCCGGGTCGACCTGGCCGCCGAGGCCGGGCTGCTGACCCAGGTGGTGGATCTGGTCGAGCAGCCGACGCCGCTGCTGGGCGACTTCGAGCAGCGGTACCTGGAGCTGCCGGAGGCGGTGCTGGCGACGGTGATGCGCAAGCACCAGCGGTACCTGCCGGTGCGTGGCGCCGACGGGGAGCTGCTGCCGCACTTCGTGGCGGTCGCCAACGGCGCCATCGACACCGACCTGGTGCGGGCCGGCAACGAGGCGGTGCTGCGGGCCCGGTACGAGGACGCGGCGTTCTTCTACCGCGCCGACCGGGCCACCCCGGTGGCCGAGTTGCGGTCCCGGCTGGACCGGTTGACCTTCACCGACAAGCTGGGGTCGATGGCCGAGCGGGCCGACCGGATCGCCGGGCTCGCCGGGGAACTGGCCGAGCTGGTGACGATCTCCGAGGTGGACCGGCAGACGCTGGCCCGAGCCGCCGAGCTGGTCAAGTTCGATCTCGGTTCGCAGTTGGTGACCGAGATGACCAGCCTGGCCGGGGTGATGGCCCGCGACTACGCGGCGCACGCCGGCGAGTCGGCGGCGGTCGCCCAGGCGGTCTTCGAGGCGGAGCTGCCGCGTAGTACCGGGGACCAGCTGCCGCAGTCGCTGCCCGGTGCGGTGCTGTCGCTGGCCGACCGGTTGGACCTGGTGACCGGGTTGGCCGCCACGGTCGGCATGCCGACCGGCAGCAGTGACCCGTTCGCCATCCGCCGGGCGGTGCTGGGGCTGTTGGCGGTGCACCGCAGCCAGCCAGGGCTGGCCGGGGTCTCGCTGGCCGACGGGCTGGCGGCGGCGGCCCGACGCCAGCCGGTGCCGGTAGCCGACGCGGTGCTGGCCGAGATCGTCGAGTTCCTGACCCGCCGGGTGGAGCAGTTGCTCACCGAGGAGGGTCAACCGGTGGACCGGGTCCGGGCGGTGCTGCCGCACGCCGACCGGCCGCAGCTGCTGGACCGGCTGCTGGCCCAGCTGGACCGGCTGCTCGGCGACGCGCAGTTCCGGGCGTTGGCCGAGGCGGTGCAGCGGGCCCGGCGGATCGTGCCGGCCGAGGTGCCGGCCAGCTACGACCCGGCGCTGCTGACCGAGCCGGCCGAGGTCCGGCTGCACGAGGTGGTCAAGCAGGTGCAGGCCGATCTGGACCACACGGTGGATCTCGACCGGTTCACCGAGATCGCCGGCCGGTTGACCGACCCGGTCAACGCCTTCTTCGACGACGTGTTCGTGATGGCCGAGGACCAGCGGCTGCGCCAGGCCCGGTTGGGCCTGCTCGCGACGGTCGCGGGGCTCGCCGCCGACGTGCTGGACTGGCCGCAGCTGCGGATGTGACCGTACGGAGACACGGACGCGACCGGCCAGGTCGACGGATGTGACCGCCCTGGGGCCAGATCGTCTCGGGGTGTAACGCGCGACGAGCCGATCCACCCTCGACCCCCGGGTGACCACGACAAGGGCGTCGACCTGCTGTTCTGCTGCCCCGCCAGCGTCGCCATGATCGCTGGCGGGGCGTCGCGCGCGACCTCGGTTATAAAACCGTTACATAATCAACTCTTGCCGGAAACAGAGCCAGCAGTCCCTAATTTGTCCAACGGCTTAACAAAACATCGGTGAACGGGTCGTGGCAGCGCGTTCACCGAGCTAGACGGGAAGGCCATCGGCGGGTCGGCCCGGCACCCCCTGTTCACCAGGACGAGGAGACCCCGTGTCCCGAACCCGCCGACGCCATGCTTCGCGTGGCCCCATCACCGCGACACTCCTATCACTGTCCATGTTGTCCACCATGCTGCTCGGCGCCCCCGCCGCGCAGGCCGCCCCGACCACCCCGGGTACCCCGGCCCAGCAGCCCGCGCCGGCCGCGGTCGTCGACGACGACCCGTACTCGGTCCTGGTCTTCTCCAAGACCGCCGGCTTCCGGCACGCCTCGATCCCGGCCGGGATCGCCGCGATCCAGCAGCTCGGTGCGGCAAACAACTTCACCGTCGACACCACCGAGAACAGCGCCGCCTTCACCGACGAGAACCTGGCCAACTACCGGGCGGTGATCTGGCTCTCCACCACCGGTGACGTCCTCGACCCCGACCAGCAGGCCGCGTTCGAGCGCTACATCCAGGCCGGCGGCGGGTACGTGGGCATCCACGCCGCCTCCGACACCGAGTACAGCTGGCCCTGGTACGGCGAACTCGTCGGCGCCTACTTCGCCAGCCACCCGGCCAACCAGACCGCCACGGTCAAGGTGGAGGACAACGCCCACCCGTCCACGGCCGGGCTGCCGGCCGAGTGGTCCCGCTACGACGAGTGGTACAACTTCCAGTCCAACCCGCGTGGCGACGTGCACGTGCTGGCCAGCCTGGACGAGTCCACCTACTCGGTCGGCTCCGGCGCGATGGGCGCCGACCACCCGATCGCCTGGTGCCGCGACTACGACGGCGGCCGCGCCTGGTACACCGGGATGGGCCACACCGACGAGTCGTTCGCCGAGCCCGAGTTCCTCGACCACCTGCTCGGCGGCATCCAGTCGGTGGCCGGCGTCGTCGAGTCCGACTGCGGCGCGTCACTGACCGAGAGCTTCGAGAAGATCACCCTGGACAGCAACACCAGCAACCCGATGGAGCTGGACATCGCCCCCGACGGGCGGGTCTTCTACATCGAGCGCGACGGCCGGGTGCAGATCGTCAAGCCGGACACCGGCAGCACGGTCACCGCGATCGACCTCGACGTGTTCACCGGCAACGAGGACGGCCTGATCGGCATCCGGCTCGACCCGGACTTCGCCGACAACGGCTGGGTCTACCTCTACTACGCACCCAACGACGGTGTGGCCCGCAACCTGCTGTCCCGCTTCACCGTCACCGGTGACACCATCGACCCGGCCAGCGAAAAGGCCGTCCTGCAGGTCGACACGCAGCGCAACACCTGCTGCCACGCCGGCGGCACGATGACCTTCGACAGCCAGGGCAACCTCTATCTGGCGACCGGCGACAACACCAACCCGTTCGAGTCGAGCGCCTACACCCCGATCGACGAGCGGGCCGGCCGGCAGGACTACGACGCGCAGCGGACCTCCGGCAACACCAACGACCTGCGCGGCAAGGTGATCCGGATCCACCCGGAGGACGACGGGACGTACACCATCCCGGAGGGCAACCTGTTCGCGCCGGGCACCGCGCAGACCCGCCCGGAAATCTTCGCGATGGGCTTCCGCAACCCGTTCCGGATCGGCATGGACCTGGCCACCGACACGCTCTACGTCGCCGACTACGGCCCGGACGCCAGCTCGGACAACCCCAACCGGGGCCCGCGGGGTCTGGTCGAGTGGAACATCGTCGACACCCCCGGAAACTACGGCTGGCCGTACTGCACCGGAACGAACGAGGCGTACAACGACTACCAGTTCCCGTCCGGCCCGAGCGGCGCGAAGTTCGACTGCTCGGCGCCGGTGAACAACTCCCCCAACAACACCGGCCTGACCAACCTGCCGCCGGCGATCCCGGCCACCGTCGACTACGGCTACAGCGGCGACGCTCGCTACCCGGAGATCGGCGGCGGCGGTGCGCCGATGGGCGGCCCGGTCTACCGCTACGACGCCGACCTGGTCTCCGAGCGCAAGTGGCCGGCCTACTACGACGGCAAGGCGCTGCTCGGTGAGTGGAACCAGTCGAAGATGTACACGATGCAGGTCGGCGCCGACGGCACCGAACTGGTCGACATCAACCAACTGCTGACCGGGATGAGCTTCATCCGCCCGATGGACTTCGAGTTCGGCCCCGACGGCGCGCTGTACATGATCGAATGGGGCAGCGGCTTCGGCGGCAACAACGACGACTCCGGGGTCTACCGGATCGACTACATCGCCGGGGCACGGGCACCGATCGCCCAGGCCAGCGCCAACCCGACCTCCGGGCCGGCGCCACTGACCGTCCAGTTCTCCAGCGAAGGCTCCCGGGACCCCGACGGCGGGACCCTCACCTACGCGTGGACGTTCGGTGACGGCGGCACCTCGGACCAGGCCAACCCGAGCCACACGTACGCCGAGGCGGGCACCTACACCGCGCAGCTCACCGTGACCAACCCGAACGGGCGGACCGCGGTCGCCAACGTACCGGTAACGGTCGGTAACACCGCGCCGACGGTGACCATCGAGTTCCCACCGGCCGGTGGCTTCTTCAACTGGGGCGACCAGGTCGAGTACACCATCACCGTCACCGACCCCGAGGACGGCGAGATCGACTGTGACCGGGTGCAGCTGCAGGTGCTGCTCGGCCACGACGAGCACGCCCACCCGCTGGACCAGCACACCGGCTGCTCCGGCGTGGTGCAGACCCAGCTCGCCGACGGTCACGGCGCCGAAGCGGACGTCTTCACCGTCTTCGAGGCCACCTACACCGACAACGGCGGCGCCGCCGGCGCCGGGCCGCTCACCGGCCGGGCGATCGAGCTGCTGCAGCCCAAGCGCAAGCAGGCCGAGTACTACACGGTCACCGGGCGGGTGGCGGACGCCACCGGCGGCGGCGACCCGGGTGTGCAGCTGGAGACCTCCAGCGACCCGGCCGGCGGCGGCCAGAACATCGGATTCATCGAGGACGGCGACTGGTGGTCGGTCGACCCGGCCAGCCTGACCGGCATCGACGAGATCCGGTTCCGGGTCGCCTCGGCGGTCAACGGGGGCCGGATCGAGGTCCGGGCCGACGCGGCCGACGGTCCGCTGGTGGCCACGGCCACCGTACCGGGCACCGGGGACTGGCAGTCCTGGACCGACGTCACCGCGCCGGTCACCGGCACGCTGGACAGCGGAACGCTGTTCTTCGTCGCCCGGGACCCGGCCGGCGGCACCGGTTCGCTGTTCAACGTCAACTGGATGGACTTCGTCGGCCGGGGCGTCACCGACAACGCGCCGCCGCAGGTCAGCGTGACCGCGACCCCGACGTCCGGCACCGCGCCGGTCACCGTCGAATTCAGCGGTACGGCGACCGACGCCGAAGGAGACACCCCGCTGACGTACGCCTGGGACTTCGGTGACGGCGGCACCGCCGACACGCTGGAGGCCAGCCACACGTACGCCGTACCGGGCACCTTCACCGCCGTGCTGACGGTGACCGACGCCCGGGGCGCGCAGTCCTCGGCGTACACCCAGATCCGGGTGGAGGCACCGAACACGTCCTGCTTCGGGGCGCGCTCGGACGACTTCCTCGGCGACGGACTGGACCGCGACCGGTGGACGGTGGTCCGGGAGAGCCAGGTCTACTCGGTGGCCGACGGTTCGCTACGGCTGCCGACCGGCGTCGGTGACCTGTACGGCAGCCGCAACGACGCCACCAACCTGGTCCTGCAGCCGGTGCCGTCCGGCGCCTGGCAGGCCACCGCCAAGGTCACGTTGCCGGTGACCGCCAACTACCAGCAGGCCGGCCTGCTGCTCTACGGCGACGACGACAACTACGCCAAGGTGGATCTGCTCTACAACGGCTCCCGCCGGGTGGAGTTCATCCGGGAGACCGCCGGCACGCCGCGCAACGAGGGTGCCGACGCCACCGACGCACCTGCCGGTGACACCATCTACCTGCGGTTGACCAGCGACGGGACGAACGTCACGGCGGCCATGTCGGCCGACGGCCAGACGTTCACCCCGGTCGGCCGGTCGGCGGCGCTGGCGGGCATCGACAACCCGCGGGTCGGGGTGTTCGCTCTCAACGGCGGCACCGAGGCCCCGGTGGTGGACGCGCTGTTCGACTGGTTCCAGTTCACGCCGGACGCACCGGCCGGGCCGGTCGAGGCCTCCGACGAGTTCGACGGCGACGCGCTGGACAAGTGCCGGTGGGACGCCATCGTCCGGGAGGACGCGGCCACCTACCGGGTCGCCGACGGGGCGTTGCAGATCGACGTGCCCAACGGTGACATCTACACCGGGGACAACTCCGGGCCGACGAACTTCATCCTGCAGACCGCACCCGAGGGTGACTGGACGATCGAGACGAAGGTCGACGGCAGCCTGCTGGACGAGCAGTACCAGCAGGCCGGGTTGCTCGTCTACGCCGACGACGACAACTACCTGAAGTTGGACTACATCACCGACAACGCAGCCGGGTCGGCGGTCAGCCGGCGGATCGAGTTCCGCAGTGAGATCGGTGCGGCGGTCCAGGACCCGCAGCCGCAGGTCACCGGTCTGACCTCGGGTGTGTGGCACCTGCGGGTGTCCCGGGTCGGTGACACCTACACGGCCGCGTACTCGGCCGACGGCACCGACTGGACGACGTTCGAGTCGTTGACCAACACGGCGGTCGGGGCCACCCCGAAGGTCGGGTTGTTCACTCTCGGCGCCAACCAGACGGCGTCGAAGACGGCCTCGTTCGACTACTTCCGGCTCAGCACCGAGTCGTCGGAGGAGGACACCACCGCACCGGTGACCAGCGCGACGGTCACCGGGTCCGGTGAACCGGTCGACGGCTGGTACCCGGGTGACGTCACGGTCACCCTGGCCGCCGCCGACAACGACGGTGGCAGCGGAGTGGCGAGCACCGAGTACTCCCTGGACGAGGAGACCGGGTGGACGGCGTACACGGCACCCGTGACGGTGACCGGCGACGGCGAGCACGAGCTGCGGTTCCGCTCCACCGACGCCGCCGGCAACGTCGAGGAGGCCGGGTCGGTCACGTTCAAGATCGACGGTACGGCGCCGGTCAGCTCGGCGGAGTTCGCCCCGGCGAACGACAACGGCTGGCATGACGGCACCATCCCGGTGGTGCTGACCGCCACCGACGCTGGTTCCGGGGTGGCGCTGCTGGAGTGGTCGCTCGACGGCGGCGACTGGACGCCGTACACCGAGCCGGTGGAGGTGACCGGGGACGGCGAGCACGAGCTGCTGTACCGGGCCACCGACGCGGTCGGCAACGTCGAGGCGCTCAAGTCGGCCGTGGTCAAGATCGACGGCACGAAGCCGACGCTGCTGATCTCCGGCGTGGCCGACGGCCAGCTCTACGGCGACAGCCAGGACGTCCGGGTGTCGTGGCAGGCGGTCGACCCGACCTCCGGCATCGCGACCGTGGTCGGCACGCTCGACGGCCAGCCGTACGCCAACAACACGCTGCAGGCCATGTACGACCTGCCGCTGGGAATGCACGAGTTGACGGTGACGGCGACCGACAAGGCGGGCAACCGTACCGCCTCGACGGTCCGGTTCTTCGTCACCACGTCGTTCCGGGACATGCAGAGCCTGATCGACCGGTTCAAGGCGACCGGGCAGCTGTCCAAGCTCGCACACCGCAAGCTGTCCAACAAGCTGGACGCGGCGCGGCTGTCCGAGGCCGAAGGCAAGGACAAGCGGGCGGTGCAGCAGTTGACCGCCTTCAAGGCCCTCGCCCTCGACCCGGCGTTGGTGACCGACACCGACGTACGGGACACCATGGTCCGCGACGCGGACGCGATGATCGTGCGCCTCGGTGGCACGGCCAGCGCGGCCGGTGTGCAGGCCAACGGTGGTAAGCCGGTGACGGGTGCGGGTCGGCTCGCGGAAGACCCGACCCGGATCGATCCGGACAAGCAACTCTGATGGTGGTCGGCCCCGTCCCGCCTGCGTTCTGGGCGGGGCGGGGCCGACCCCTTTTCGTACGAGGAGTGACGATGCGGCTGATTCGCGGGCTTGCCGCGGTGCTGGTCGGCCTGTTGCTGGTGATCCTGCCGGTGGCCGGCCCGGCGTCGGCGCAGACCGGGCAACTCGATCTGGACGTGGCCAGCGACGGTGCGCTGGGGGTGACCATCGAGGTCACCGATTCGGAAGGCAACCGGCCGGCGGAGGTCATCCGGCTGACGCTGACCGCCACCGGCGAGGGCGGCCGGACGGTCGGCCCGATGCAGGTGCAGCCGGCCGGTGAGGGGCAGGGCTTCTACTCCACCGGCCCGATCCTGACCCCGGGTGACTGGCAGGTGACGGTCAGCGCGCCGACCCCGTACGCGGGCGAGGCGATCGTCGACGTACGAGCGGTGCCGGCGCAGTCGCCGCCGCCACCGCCGGCAGCTGCGGCGGAAGCCGACGGGGCCGCGGCGGCGGACGGGTGGACCTGGCTGGTCCGCGTCGCGGTCGCGGTGCTGGTGCTCGCCGTACTGGTGGTGCTGGTGGTCGGTCTGGTGACACTGCGGTCCCGGCGCAACGCTTTCCGGCACAACTAGGCAACGCAGCAACGAACGTCGGAACCGGACCCCGGTGCCTGCGCCCCGTCGCCGGCACCGGGGTCCGTTTGCGTACAATCCGCGCCGATCGTGATACACAGTGGAGTTGGATGTCCCAACTGGACGCTGACTGACGAGACTGGAGGACCGGTGCGCGAACCGACCGAGCGGTACCAAAATGCGATCATGGACAGTGCGCGGTGGCAGGGATTCCCCTTCCGCCCGGGTGACATCGTCATCTCCACCCCCGCCAAGTGCGGCACCACGTGGACCCAGACGATCTGCGCGTTGTTGATCTTCCAAACGCCGGAGCTCCCCGGCAGGCTGGACGACATCACCATCTGGCCGGACATGAAGACCCGCAGCCAGGCCGACGTGTTCGCGTTCTACGAGGCGCAGCAGCACCGACGCATCATCAAGACCCACACCCCGTTCGACGGGCTGCCGATCCACGACGAGGTCACCTACATCGCCGTCGGTCGGGACCCGCGTGACGTGGCCCTGTCCTGGGACGCACACTTCCAGAACACCGACTACGACGTGGTCCTGGCGCTGCGCGACGCGGCGGTCGGCAACGACGACCTGACCGGCGATCTCACCGACGACGCCCCACCGCAGCTGGAGTCCGAGTACGACCGGTTCTGGGCCTGGATCGACCACCCCGACGTGCAGATCGGCCTGCCGTCGATGCTGCACCACCTGTCGGGGTTCTGGGCGGAGCGGGAGCGGCCCAACGTCCTGCTGCTGCACTACGACGAGTTGAAGGCCGACCTGGCGGGGCAGATGAAGGCCCTCGCCAGCCATCTCGGCATCGAGGTGCCGCAGGACCGGTGGCCGGAGCTGGTGCAGGCCGCCACGTTCGACTCGATGCGCAAGCGGGCCGCGGAGTTCGCCCCCATGCTGGCGATGTGGCGTGACCCGCAGCAGTTCTTCAACAGCGGAGTCAGCGGCCAGTGGCGTCGCCTGCTCGACGACGAGGACCTGCGACGGTACGCCGAGCGGGTCGAGAAGATGGCCGCGCCGGATCTGGCCGACTGGCTGCACCGGCCCCGGTGACCCTCGGATCGGGTGCGCGGTCGGGCCACCGTCTGCGCACCCGGCCGCAGCGATAACCATGTGCGCCTGTCGATATTAACGCAAACATCGCACCCCGTCCCAGCAGGCGGCCGTCGACCAGCGCGACGCGGCATGTTACGGCTTGACGAACGGGATGTTATCGCTCACAGTCTATAGCGAAGGACGACGATGCCTTCGGCTTACCGGGCGAGCCTGCGTCGTCGCCTTCGGGATCAGGCGTGCGCCCAGGGCATACGGCAGCGCCGTCCGCGCCGCGAATCTTCCCGCATGCGCCCGGTCCCCGACTCGCGGTGTGCCCGCACCAGGTGCACCGCTCCGCCCTGATCCTGGAGGAGGATCATGTTTGCCTTTGGTAGATCTGGATCGACGGGGTCACCGACCCGGCGGCGTGGCCTGATGCCACGGGTCGCGCTGGCCAGTGCGGCCGTACTGCTGGCCGGTGGTGGCGCCGTCGCGGTGACGACGACGGCGGCCTCGGCGGCGACGGTCGACACCAGCGCGTGGTACGTCCTGGTCAACCGCAACAGCGGCAAGGCGTTGGACGTCTACAACCTCGCCACCAACGACGGGGCCCGGATCACCCAGTGGACCCGCAACAACGGCAACCAGCAGCAGTGGCAGTTCGTCGACTCCGGCGGCGGCTACTACCGGCTCAAGTCGAGACTGTCCGGCAAGGTCCTCGACGTCTACAACTGGTCGACCGCCAACGGCGGCGCCATCGTGCAGTGGACCGACCTCAACGGCACCAACCAGCAGTGGCGCCTCGCCGACTCCGACGGCGGCCACGTCCGCCTGATCAGCCGACACAGCAACAAGGCCCTCGAAGTGCAGGGCGCGTCGACCGCCGACGGCGGCAACATCGTCCAGTACGACGACTGGGGCGGCACCAACCAGCAGTGGCAACTGGTCCGCGTCGACGGCGGCGGCAACCCGAACCCCAACCCGACGACCCCGCCGCCGGGTGGCACCTGCAACCTGCCGTCGACGTACCGCTGGACCTCGACCGGGCCGCTGGCGCAGCCCCGCTCCGGCTGGGTGTCGTTGAAGGACTTCACCCACGCCCCGTACAACGGCCAGCACCTCGTCTACGCCACCAACCACGACACCGGCACCTCGTGGGGCTCGATGAACTTCGGCCTCTTCTCGAACTGGAACCAGATGGGCTCGGCCAGCCAGAACGCCATGCCGTTCTCCGCCGTCGCACCGTCACTGTTCTACTTCGCGCCACGAAACATCTGGGTGCTGGCCTACCAGTGGGGCGGCCCCGCCTTCTCCTACCGGACGTCGACCGACCCGACGAACGTCAACAGCTGGTCGGCCCACCAGACCCTGTTCACCGGCAGCATCTCCAACTCCGGCACCGGACCCATCGACCAGGCACTCATCGGCGACGACCAGAACATGTACCTCTTCTTCGCCGGCGACAACGGCCGCATCTACCGCGCCAGCATGCCCATCGGCAACTTCCCCGGCAGCTTCGGCTCCAACTACACCACCATCATGACCGACACCACCAACAACCTCTTCGAAGCTGTCCAGGTCTACAAACTCCAGGGCCAACAGCGCTACCTCATGATCGTCGAGGCCATCGGCTCCCAGGGCCGCTACTTCCGCTCCTTCACCGCCACCAACCTCGGCGGCACCTGGACCCCGAACGCCACCACCGAATCCAACCCCTTCGCCGGAAAAGCCAACAGCGGCGCCACCTGGACCAACGACATCAGCCACGGCGAACTCATCCGCACCAACGCCGACCAGACCATGACCATCGACCCCTGCAACCTCCAGTTCCTCTACCAGGGACGCGACCCCAACTCCGGCGGTGACTACGGACGTCTGCCGTACCGGCCGGGTGTCCTGACCCTGCAGCGCTGACGAACCTGCACCGCTGACCTACCGACGACGTCGCACCGTCGTCACCTCGGGCGGGCCCGGCATGTGCCGGGCCCGCCCTGCCGTCAGTCCCCGCTGCCGTCAGTCCGACTCGGCCAACCGCCGGGCGATCCGTTCAAGGGCGGCGAGGTCCTTCGGGGTGAGCCGGTCGATGAAGTGGCGGCGTACCGAGTCGACGTGGGCCGGTGCGGCGTCGGCGAGGGCGGCCAGCCCCTGCGCGGTGAGTTGCAGCAGGCAGCCCCGACCGTCGGCCGGGTCGGGCGCGCGCCGCAGCAGGCCGCGTTCCTGCATTCTGGTCGCGTGTCGGGACAGGCGGCTGCGTGACCAGCCCATCTTGTCGGCCTGATTGCCCAAGGTGCTGGTGTGGTCGGGCCGCTCCGACAACGTACTCAGCACCTCGTAGTCGGGTCCGGAGAGTCCGACGGAGGCCAGGTCGCGCTCCGTGCCGGTCTGGACGGCGACCATGATGCGCCGGAAGGCCCGCCAGGCCCGCTCCTCGTCGGGGTCCAGCCAGCGCGCGGCGTCGTCGGCCGGCGACTTCGTTGACATGTAATCAATCTAGCATCTAGGCTTCGTTTCCATGTCAACGAAGCGGCCTCGGGTGCTCGTGCTGATCTGCAGCCACCGACCAGGTGCCCTTGGCCCCGCCATCGGCCAGTGGCTGATCGAGGCATGCACCGCTCGGGCCGCGCAGCTCGGCGTCGAACTCGTGCCGGTGACCGTCGACCTGCCGTTTCTCGACGAGGCGGAACATCCGTCGTCCGGCATCTACCAGCACGAACACACCCGACAGTGGAGCGCGATCGTCGACGCGGCGGACGGGTTCGTCGCGGTCACCCCCGAGTACAACTACGGGATGCCGGCGACCCTGAAGAACGCGCTGGACCACCTCAGCGCCGAGTGGGCGTGGAAACCGATCGGCTTCGTCAGCTACGGCCACACCTCGGCCGGCACCCGCTCCGTCCAGCACGCCAAGCAGGTCGTGACGACGCTGCGAATGGTCCCGGTGGGTGCCACCGTCGCGATCCGCATCGGCGACGCCGTGCACGATGGGCGGCTGCGGCCGGACCCGGCCCGCGACGCAGCGGGCGTCGCCGTGCTCGACGAACTGGTCCGCCTCGCGTACGCGCTGCACCCGATGCGCGAGCGCACGCGGGCCGGGAGCATGCCCGGCCCGCTGCCCGGTTCCTACGTCAGGCGGTTGACTCCCGACGACGCCCCGCAGGTCACCGTGCTGCAACGCTGCTGCTGGGTGGACGAGGCTGTGCTCAACGACAGACTGGACATCCCGGCACTACACGAGACGCTCGACGACGTGCGCGGCTGGCTGGCCGACTGGCACACCACCGGCATCTGGCGCGACGGCCGGCTGCTCGGCATGGTCCGGACCCGCCCCGACGGAACGGACCTGCACCTGGGTCGGCTCGCGGTCGCACCCGACGTACGCGGCCAAGGACTCGGCCGGTGGCTGCTGCGAGCTGCCGAAGCCGCCGCCGCCGCTGAACAGGACCTGCACCGCATCCTGCTGTTCACCGGCGCCAACAGCAAACGCAACATCGACCTCTACCGCAGCGAGGGCTACCAGCCGGTGGCGTTTCCCTGCCCCGAAGGCACCGTCAGCCTCGCCAAGGACCTACCGGGCGTCTACCGGGCCTGAGCTGGGCCGTCGTGGGCCGGTCGGGCGACGCTGCGGCGACGAGCCGGTCGATGGCGTCGTCCAGCGCACCGACCACTTCGGGCATCGCCGCGTCCATGGCGTGCCGGGCGGCGCCGACGCGGTCGTAGCTGGCCGACACGAGATGCTGCACGGCGTCGAGCAGCGGCTCCCGCCCGCCGCGATCGAAGCCCCTGATCAGCGCCCCGGCCATGACCGTTTCCATTCCCATGACGACATCGTCAGTGGCGACGTCGGTGACCAGGTCGTACCTGCGCATGGCGGAAATGATCCGGTGCAGTGCGTGGGTCGGCGCCTGCGACGGCTTGGGCATCGACGCGAACTGGTTCACCAGAAACGGACCCATGTCTGGGCTGTCCATTATTGCGGCGACTTCGCGGCGGGCGATGACTCCCAGCCGCAGCAACGCCGGGTCGTCCTGAAGGTCAGCGGCAAGCGTGGCGAACGTCCCGGCGACCTCCAACAGAAGGACCGCCTCGCGTAGCCGCGCCTTGGACGGCCAGTAGAGAAAGACCGTTCCTTTGCCCACGCCGGCACGGGCCGCGATGTCATCGACTGTCGTGTGCTCGGCCCCGGCCTGCAGGAACTGGGCCCTGGCAGCGGCGAGGATCACCTCCGCGCGGTCCTGTGCCGGCCGTGCCACCCGCCACCTCCCGTCTGCCACCCGCACCGGATGGTAGTTCACTCGCCTAGTTTTTGACTGTTGCTAAGGTAGCAGTCATAAACTTTCCGGAGGAACACGTGAATGAGACCCAGCAGCTGACCATCGTCACCGGCGCCTCCACCGGCCTCGGTGCGGCAGCCGCCCGCGAGCTGGCCCGACGGGGATTCCACGTCCTGGCCGGCGTACGACGCGACGCCGACGCCGACGCCATCCGGTCGGCCGACATCGAGCCGGTCGCCCTCGACATCACCGAGCCCGAGCAGGTGGCAGCGCTCGCCGCCCGGGTCGCCAGCGACCCGCGCCCACTGCACGCGCTCGTCAACAACGCCGGCATCCAGGTGAACGCCCCGGTCGAGACCCTGCCGATGGAGCAGTGGCGGTGGACGTTCGAGGTCAACCTGTTCGGCCACATCTCCGTCACCCAGGCACTGCTGCCCGCGCTGCTGCGCAGCAAGGGTCGCGTCGTCAACGTCAGTTCGATCGGCGGCAAGGTCGCCATGCCCACCTACGGCGCGTACGCCGGGACGAAGTTCGCCCTGGAGGCGGTCAGCGACTCGCTCCGCCGGGAAGTCGCGCCGCTCGGCGTACCCGTGATCGTGGTCGAACCCGGCGGCGTCCGCACGGAAATGGCCACCCGAGGTATTGCGACGGCCAACCGCCTGGCCGCCCAGATGACGCCGGAGCAGGAGGAGCGCTACGGTGATCTGGTCCAGGCGAACAATTCGCTGATGGCCTCGGGCACCGAATCGGGCCTGACCGCCGAGGCCGCCGCCCGGGTCGTCGCGAAGGCCGTCACGACCCGCAGGCCGCGCACCCGCTACACCATCGGCCGGGACGCCGCCCTGATCACCCGCCTGACCCGACTGCTCTCCGACCGCATGCTCGACCGCGTCATCGCCACCAACCTGCGCCGCCACTATCCGAAAGGCGCCCCTGCCTGATCGACCACGGCGGCCCGGTTGAGCTGGGCGGATCGCCTGGTCAGCGGGTCAGGCCGAGGGCCGTCGCCAGTCGGGCGACGCCGGCCGCCTGCGGTCCGCTGCGGGCGATCTCAGCCACGACGGTACGCGCGGAGGGCCGGGCGCGGATCTCGGCCGGTGCGACGCGGTCGGCTTCGACCAGCCACCGGCCGGCTGCTGTCAGGTCGCCGGTGTCGAGGTGGGCCCGTGCGGCGTCGATCAGGTATGCGGCCCGGTGTTCGGCCGGCAGCCGTAGCCAGTCGTCGCGGCGGACGATCGCCGTGTGCCGGTCGACGGCGTCGGCCGGGTCGTCGAGGGCCACGGCGGCGGTCACCTGGGCGCATTCGACTGCGGCCGGTCCGAAGCTTGCCTGCCGGTAGTCCTGCCCGTCACCGACCCGCCGGGCGACCTCGACCGCCTGCTGGAGCAGTTCACCGGCGCTGGCGTGGTCGCCGCAGCCGGCGGCGGCCAGTCCGGCCTGCAGCAGCAACGTCCCGTACACCGACCGGCACTCCCCCGACGCGGCCCCGCCGGTCGACGCGGCGACCCGGCCGGCGGCGGCGATCGTGGCCGCCATCGCCAGCCGGCCCTGGCCGAGCCCGCGTAGCGCCTGCCCGAGCGGCACCACCGCCGACGCCGCCAGCAGCCGATCGTTACCGGCGACGGCGAGCGCCCGGTCGGCCGCCAACCAGGCCAGTTCCGGTTCGTCGACCTTCACCAGCACCAACGCCGCGACCCGGTACGCCTGCACCAGCGGCACCACCGACTGCTCGGGCCGCCCCGCGTGCAACTGGCGGGCGGCGTCCAGCAGACCCGGCACCATCCGCAACAGCCGTGGATGATCCCCGTGCCGGTACGTCGACCAGGCGTGCTCCACCCGCCGCGACACGTCCCCGACGTCCGGTGCCGGCCCCAGCAGGCCGGCGGCGAACACGTCGTAGCAGGCCAACGCCGCCCGGACCGCCTGCACACCGTCCGCCGCGCTGTCGGTCTCCGCCGGGCGGTCGACACCGAGCAGTTCGGCCGGGTCGACCCGCAACACCTCGGCCACCTGCTGAATCAATGAGAACCGATCCAGCCGGCGGGCACCCCGCTCGACCTTCTCCACCCAGCTTTTCGACCGGCCGATCCGGTCGGCGAACACCTGCTGCGTCATCCGCCGCCGCACCCGCCACAGCGCAACCCGACGCCCAGTCGACTCGCTCGCCGCCACACTCATGGCCGCCCACCCGCGTCGATCCAGGTCCAGGAGACGAACCGCTCATACAACTCGGCCGGATCGGTGATGCCGGCCTCCTCGGCGGCCAACGGCAGCAACTCCGCCACATCGACCGACAACGCGACCGGCTCACCGACATACTGCTCGGCCAACTGCGTCCGCCCCGGCGGACACGGCCACGGCGTACCGTCCGGACACACCGCACACACCCACGACGGCCGCACCGGCTCATGCACCGGCTCCCCGCCGCTCGTCCTGGCGCTGAGCCTGATCCCGGTCACGGCAGGAAATGCCGGCCGGCGTTACCACCGCGCCGCTCCGAGCGATCCGCACGAGTCGCCGGTCGCCGATCCGGCGGCACCGACCGGTCCGCGTACCGCCGCCTGCCCGGCACCGGATACACCACATCCACCGGTATGTCCGCACGCTGAAACCACTTCCCGAACACGGTGCCCCCTCAACGTCAGTTGGAAGGGCGGCGACCCGAGGTGGCTCTCCACGTCAACCCCGAGCCGCCGCCGCAGACGGGCCCGACGCGGGAAGGCGATCACGGGTACACGTCGGGCCCAGCTGGCAGGTCGCGAACCCAGACGGCGATGCGACCCGGTTCCAGCCTGCCTGGCGCTCGGCCGACGGTCTACAGTGTCGTCGTCCGCCAGTACTGGCTACTGTCCGCCGTCATATCGACGGCCGATGCGTCGCGCACAGCTCGCCCAACTCGTCGGCAGGCACCCCTACCTCGGCCAGACCCCGGCGGACGCGTTCGACACGCCACCAGTTCGACGCCGCAACCCGACCCGAGACGACCGCCGCCGCGACCTGCACTATCGACTCGTGCGGATCCACCGACAGTACGGCCTGGCCGAGATCCAACCGGGCCGACGCGATCCGCCGGGGGCGGCTGCCCTCGGTGAGCAGCCGGGCCAGGACATCGCTGGCCTCGGTGGCGGCGGCCGGATCACCGACCCACGCCAAGGTGGTCGCCACGTACGCTCGGGCTTTGCCAGGGTCGTAGCGGTAGTGGTGCTCGGGCCGCTCCGGCTGGCTCAACGGCGACACCATCCGCTCCAGCTGGGCCAGTCGTTGCCCGGTGGCCGGTCGGTCGCCGAGCAGTGCCAGCGCGCGCCCGGTCTGCGCGGTCGCTTGCAGCTTGGCGCTGCTGCCGGTCGGAGCTATGTTCTGCGCGCCCTCGGCCAGACCGAGCGCGGTCGCAGGGTCGCCGGCAGTGAGCGCCTCCCACGCGCGCGTTTCCAGGCACCATGCGTGGATCTCGGCGTGCTCGGTGTGGGCCGCCATCTCGCTGGCCGTGTCCAGGTGCCCGGCAGCGGCGCCGTTTCGGCGTAGATCGATCAGCACGGTAGCGGTGAGCAGCGACAGCCACCCCCCGGCGACGAGGATCCGTCGGTGCTGGTCCAGCGTCATTCGGCGGCCGGAGCTGATCAGGGTGGTGACGTAGGTCAGGTGCCGGCGGATGCGGGGAAGGAGGACGTGCGACGCGGTGACGGGATAGGCGACGGCAAGCTCGTCGACGGCTGCTTCCAGGCCAGCGAGGGTGCTACTGCTGATGTCGGTAGCCGCGACCCGGCGGGCCAGCTCGACGGAATCGTGTGCGCCGTCGTCGGTGAGCATCGCGGAGAGCACACCACCGGATTCGAGTACGTCGTCGAGCCGACCGGCGATCTCAGGCGTCGGCGTCTTCCGACCGATCTCCAGGTCATGCAGATACGACTTGGCGTAGTGGGCCTTCGCGGCGAGATCACGCAGCGAAAGCCCCGCCTGCTGACGCAACTGGCGCAAGGTCGACGGCCATCGTGGGTCAATGATGCGAGTCATGCACGTCACCACCTCGGTTGCTGGCTGACAGCACCTGCCGAGAATCCCTTGGCTCACGCCACCACGCCAGACATTACTCCGCGTTCCCATGCCGACACAGACTCTCCTCCGATGCGCGGACCTGCCTGTCCCCCGGGATCAGCCACCGGGGCAGCTACGACCACCGCTGGTCGGGATGCACTGCGTGACCTGCGGCGCTGGCTCGTTGTCGGTCGGTGTCCAACCGATCAGTGGTGTCGTGGCGGCCTGCGCTGCGATCGCGACAGCACAGTAGATCAGCGCCGCCCCCACCAGAGCCCCGACGAAGTGGCGAATCCAGTACCGGTCACGGATGAGCCAGGCGAGCAGCATCCCCGCTGCGGGCAGGGCAAGGTTGAGCACCAGGGCCGTGGTCAGGATGGTGTCGGTGGTCGCGCCGAACGCCTGCGCCTGCGCACGGGTGTCGAGATAGGGCGACGACGTACGTCGGATCAACCCGACGATGAGCAGGAACGGCACGCCGTAGAGCCAGCCGAGGAGCAGCATGCCGAGTCCGATGCGCTTCATCGGGCACCCTGCCAGACCGCGACGACCACCGCCACGACAGCGACGCTGCCCAGCACCGACAGGGTGCCGACGACGATCGGCGAGGGAATCAGGCGGGCCAGCAGACCGGTGACCACCAGTGTGCAGACCAGCAGGCCGAGGAGGACCGGACTGCCGACGAGCAGCAGCAGGCCGATCTCCTCCTGTGGTGTCAGGCAGCTGAAGATGACCGTGCAGTCGGTGCGCGGTGCAGCCGGTATCCCTGACTGCCCGACGAGAACCGCAGTGATCACCGTGGCGTACCAGCCGAGCGCGACGAGCAGGCTGCGCCCGTACGGGGCCCGGCGCGGGGCATCAACGACATCCATGTACGGCAATCTGCCACGAGCCTCACGGCGAACACATCCGTCGTCGTACTCATCCGGCGGGTCGGCACCTCATGTCCGACCGCCGCCACCACCACAATGAAGCGGTGAGCCTGAATGTCCGCAGCGGCGACGGCTGCCGGCTGTGGGTGGCGCAGTCCGGCGACGGTCCGCCGCTGGTGCTCTGTCACGGTGGTCCGGGTGTGTGGGACTACTTCGAACCGCTCGCCCGGCTTCTCAACGAGCATCTCCGCGTCATCCGGTGGGACCAACGCGGCTGCGGGCGATCGCAGCGGCGCGGGCCGTACACCGTCGGTCGCTTCGTCGCCGACCTCGACGCGGTACGCGACCAGCTGGCCGGGCCGCGCATGGCCCTGCTCGGCCACTCCTGGGGTGCCCACCTGGCGTTGCGGTACGCCATCGCACACCCAGAACGGGTCAGCCAGCTGATCTACGTGTCCGGGACCGGCATCGACCCTGGGCGTGACTGGCATCCGCACTACGAACGGAATCTGCGGCTACGGCTCGGGGATCGTCTGGACCGGTGGGAAGCTCTCGGCTCTCGCGCCCGCACGCCCGCCGAGGAACGCGAGTGGGCGGCGCTGCAATGGTCGGCCGACTTCGCCGACCCCGACACCGCGCTACGGCACGCCGAGCGCATGGCCACACCATGGCTGGGCATCAACTACGACTGCAGCCGGGCCATCAACACCGAGGTCAAGCAGGAACTCTCCAAGGCCGGGATAGCCGTACGCTGCCGAGCGCTCGACCTGCCGGTGCTGATCATCGACGGCTCCGAGGACATCCGTCCCCGCTGGGCCGTCGACTCGCTGCATGGGGCGCTGCCCAACAGTCAGCGCGTGAGCCTTACCGGGGCCGGCCATCTGCCGTGGGTCGAGCGTCCGGACGACTTCCGCCTGGCGGTGACCACGTTCCTGACCGGGCAAGGGCCGTTGGTCGGCAGGCGTCGATCCTGATCGCCGAGGCGGCCGCCGAGCTACGGGCGGTCACCTCGGCCAGGTGGCGTCCGAACCGGTACCGGGTTAGCGGGTGTTGCCGGCGCGCAGCCAGGCGATGTAGTCGGTGGCGGCGGTGGCGGTGTCGTAGCGGGGTTCGAAGCCGGTGTCCTCACGCAGTCGGGTGATGTCGAGCCAGCTGTACGGGCGGTCGCCGGCCGAGGGGAGCTCGAACTGGAAGCCGGGCTCGCTGGACTGGATCGCGGTGATGATCTCGGCGTTGCTGGTGGCGTGGCCGGAGGCGACGTTGTAGGTCGCGTGCCGTAGTCCGTCGGTGAGCTGCAGGAGCGCGAGTGCGCGGCCGGTGTCCTTGACGTAGAGCAGGTCGAGCGCGTCCTCGGCGTGCGGCGGCGCGATGAGCCCGGAGAGGTCGGGTGCGCTGCGCTGTGCTGCGGCGTGGGCGAGGGACGGCGCGGCGAAGAACGGGTCGGGCAGGTGCCCGCCAGGCCCCCAGGTGCCGGAGATCCGTGCGTTGACGATCTGGATCCCGGTGTCGGCCGACAGATGGCCGGCGAGCAACTCGAAGATCTTCTTGAAGGTGGGGATGGCGTGGAAATGGCCCATCGACAGTGGCATGTTCTCGGCGAGCGCACCCGCGTGGGCGAAGCCGTAGACGCCGATGGTGCTCGCGGTCACGATGCGGTTCACGCCCCACGTCTGCGCGGCACGAACGATGTTGAGGTACCCCTCGAGGGACCGCGCCGACGCGTCGATCGGGTCGGTGTCGTCGCCCGGCCTCGGCAGGGTGACGGCGAGGTGCACGATCCCGGTGATCGGGTACTGCTTGCCGACGGCGAGCAGGGCGTCGAGGTCGGCGATGTCGGCCTGTACGGCGTACACGGGCAGGTCGGCGAGGGGGGCGGGCACCACGGGGGCCCGGCGTTGCAGCAGGACGCACTCCTGGCCGGCTTCGGCGAGGGCGCGGACGGTGTGGGAGCCGATGAAGCCGGCGCCTCCGGTCACGAGGATCATGACAACTCCTGTCGTTTCTCTGATCGTCAGCATCACTGACGATCAGATTAGCCGTACGATGGGGCGGTGTCCACCGACAGCAGCGCCGCCGCAGACCCGCGCGACCTCCTGGGCTACCTCCTCAAGCACGCGAACCTGCGGCTCACCGCGCTGACCGATGCGACGCTGGAGCGCCTCGGGATCGACAGCAAGGACTTCGGGACGCTGCGGGTGCTGGCCCACGGCGAACCCGCTTCGCAACTGCAGGTAGCGCAGAAGCTCAGCGTCGACCGCACGACGATGGTCGCGATCCTGGATGAGCTCGAACGCAAAGGCATCGTCGTACGACGACCAGATCCGGCCGACCGGCGCCGCAACATCGTCGAGCTCACCGAGCACGGCCGGCAGACCTTCGACGCCGCACAAGCCGCATACCGGGACGCTGAGAACGCGTTCCTCGCGACCGTCAGCCCCCGGGCGGCCGATCAGCTGCGCCGCACACTTCGGGACCTGCTGGACCAGTGACGGGCCACGTCAACGCCGGACCATCGGCGGACGGCCGTCAGGTGAGCTGTTCGGCAAGCCCGACGATGATGCCTTCGGGGCCGCGGAGGTAGCAGAGCTTGTAGAGCTCCTCGTACTGCGCGAGTTCGCCGACGAGTTCGGCACCGTGGGCGCGCAGCCGGGCGACGACGTCCTCGATGTCGTCGACGGCGAACATGACACGACGGATGCCCAGCGTGTTGGCCGGTGCGTCCGTCGGCTCGGGCCTGATCGCCTTCGGAGTGTGGAACATCGCCAACTCGATCTTGCTGTGACCGTCCGGGGTCCGCAGCATCGCGATCTCCTGTCGGACGTCGTCGACCCCGATGACCCGCTCCACCCACCGTCCTTCGACCGGTCCCCGGCCCTCCAGCTCCATGCCGAGCTCGACGAAGAACGAGATGACGGCGTCGAGGTCCTCGACGACGATGAGGACGTTGTCCATCCGCTGAATCGCCACGCCCAGCCTCCTTGGCGACGCCCCACCGGGCGAGTGTCGGGTCCACCTGAGACTATCCGCTGCCGCGCGGGAAACCCGGCAACCCGCTGCGGCATCGGGTCCGTTCATCCGATCACGCGAGTCAGCGGCGGCGCAGCGCCGGGTCGAGCAGGGCCGGCGGGGTGTCGTGCTTCTCGTGAGGGGCGAGGTCGGTGCCGGGGGCCACGATCGCATCGACGGCGTCGAGCACGTCGGCGGTCAGTACGGTGTCGGCGGCTGCCAGCTGCGATCGCAGGTGGTCGACGGTGCGCGGCCCGATGATCGCGCTGGTCACCCCGGGGTGTGCGGTGACGAAGCCGAGCGCGAGTTGGACCATGGTCAGGCCGGCGTCGTCGGCGACGGCGGCCAGTCGCTCGACCGCGTCGAGCTTGGCCTGGTTGGCGGGGATGGCCAGGTCGTACATCTGTGGTCGGACGCCGGACCGGTTGGTGGCGATCTCCTGGCCGGCGCGGATCGCCCCGGAGAGCCAACCGGAGGCGAGCGGGCTCCAGGCGAGCACACCCATGCCGTACTCCTGGGTGGCCGGCAGGACGTGGGCCTCGATGCCGCGTTGCAGGATCGAGTACGGCGGCTGCTCGGTCACGTACCGGCTGGTCTTGTTCTCCCGGGCCGCCCACTGGGCCTGGACGACCCGGTAGGCGGGGAAGGTCGACGAGCCGAAGTAGCGGATCTTGCCGGCCCGCTGCAGGTCGGTCAGCGCCGACAGGGTCTCCTCGTCGCTGGTCGTCGGGTCCCAGCGGTGCATCTGGTAGAGATCGACGTGGTCGACGCCGAGCCGGCGCAGGCTGTCGTCCAGCGCGGTGACCAACCAGCGGCGGGAGCTGCCCCGATGGTTGCGTTCGTCGCCGATCGGCATGGTCGCCTTGGTGGCCAGCACGATGTCGTCGCGGCGGCCGGCGATGGCCTTGCCGACCATCTCCTCCGACTCGCCCTGGCCGTACCAGTCGGCGGTGTCGATGAGGTTGATCCCGGCGTCGAGGGCGGCGTCGACGATCGCGGTGGCTTCCTGCTGGTCGGTACGGCCGGCGGTGCTGAAGTTCATCGCGCCGAGCACAAGGGTGCTGACCTGGACGCCGGTACGGCCGAGAGTGCGGTACTGCACGGTGGTTTCTCCCTTGAACAGGGTCGACTGGTCTGGCACGCTGAAGCAGTAAGCGGATCAGCGTTCCACTAAGAACGATACGGAACACCGTTCCGTTTTACAAGTCGGAAAACGGAGGTAACCGCGCGTGGTCGACAGCGACAGCGGTGACGGGTCGACGCGGCAGCCGGCACCGCCGCGCAAGCAGCGGGCCGACGCCCGACGCAACGAGCAGACACTGCTCAGCGCCGCAGCGGAGGCGTTCGTCGCCTCCGGCGTCGACGTGCCGGTACGCGACATCGCCGCCCGGGCCGGCGTCGGCGTCGGCACCATCTACCGCCACTTCCCCACCCGCGCCGATCTGATCGTCGCCGTCTTCCGCCACCAGGTCGAAGCCTGCGCCGAAGCCGCCCCGGCCCTGCTCGCCGACAGCGACAGTCCGCACGCCGCGCTGGCCCGGTGGATCGAGCTGTTCGTCGATTTCCTGGTCACCAAGCACGGCCTCGCCGGGGCGCTGCACTCCGACGCCACCGCCTTCCAGGCGCTGCACGACGCCTTCACCGGCCGGCTGGTCCCCGCCTGCGCCCAGCTGCTCGACGCCGCCGAAGCCGCTGGCGAGATCCGCTCGGACGTCGACGCCTACCAACTCCTGCGCGGCGTCGGCAACCTCTGCATCGGCGACGACACCGACCCCCGCTACGACGCCCGGCGCCTCGTCGGCCTGCTCATCGCCGGCCTCCGCCTGCATTGAGCCGAACCCGGACTAGTTGGCCCATTTCCACGCCGTGGCGAACCCTCCGTCGACCGAAGGGAAGAAGTACGCCCACGCCACCGTCGGGCCGAGGTAGGGCCCGATCTCGTCGAGGGCAGCTTTCGTCTCGGCGCGACGGCCGGACAGGAAGTAGGCCAACGCCAGCCAGTGCCGGCAGGTCATCGCGCGGCTCGGCCCATGCGATCCGGCCCGCCACTTCGCCGCCCACCCGTCGAGCTCCTCCCGCACCTGCGGGCGCTGAAAGTACCGCGAGCAGGCGGCAAGCGACTTGGTGGTCCGCCGGTCCCAGCCATACTCGCGCATCGCGTACTCGAAGTGCGCGAGGAACGGCAGCATCACCACGTTGGCTCCCGGCCGTGCGGCGGCGGCGACCCCGCGAGCCGCCTCGAACATCTGCTCGTGCGAGCCGTACCACTTCTGACAGAGCAGGCTCACCACCGTCAGGTGCAGCTCGAAGTGGTAGGGATCCCGCCGCTGCGCCTCCGAGTACAGGTCCCGGAACTCCGGCGTGTCCACCCGCCCGTTCGCGAACATGGCGGCCAACAGCCGGATGTAGGGCACCGGATCATCCGCTCTGGCCAGCGTGATCGCCCGGCGGCTGACCTCCGCCGCCGCCGCTGAGAGCTCCGCGAACGACTGGAACTGCTCCGCGCTGGTGCGGGCCGCCGGGGCGTCTCCTCGCGCGTCGCCCGCCCTGGCCTCCAACGTCGCCGCCTGGATCAACACCGCAGCGGCATCATCCGGTGTGGACCGGAGCCAGGCATAGAGCCAGTCGTCGTTCTGGACTGCGGCGTCACTCAACACGACGATCCGTCGGGCAAGCAACTCCCAGTCGCTGCCGGCGGCCGCCACCATGTCACGCGCGGCGACCCAGTCCCCGGCTCGGGCCTTGTCCCTGGCGGCGCGCAAGGCATGATCATCCATGGCGATATCAACGTCCAGTGTAGGCGGAGTCAACCGGCTACGACGCGATCCGGGGAACAGGCGCGGGAACATCGGCAGATCGTAAGGCAGGGACCGGGTGAATGGTGGCGTGGTCAGGCCGGTGCGCTCCCCCGGCGGTACGCGCTCGGCGTGAAGCCGAGCACCGTACGGAACTCGTTGGCCAGGTGGGCCTGATCGGCGTACCCCAGTTGCGCCGCCAGCCCCGCCAGGTCGGCGCCCGGGTCGGTACGCAGCAGGTGCGCCGCCTCCTGCAGCCGGCGCCGACGGATCATCGTCAGCGGCGGCAGACCGACGTGGCGGCGGGCCAGCCGCTGCACCGTACGGGTCGACACGTGCAGCCGGGCGGCGACGTCCTCGACCCGCAGGATCCGCGGGTCGGTGTCGACCAGTTCGGCCAGGTCGTTGGCGAGCAGACCGTCCGCACCGGGTGGGCCGACGGTCGCGGCGAGCCAGTCGGCGAAGGCCGTCACGGCGGCGGCGGGCCGCTGCGCGGGGTCGACCGGGGCGGTCATCGCCGCGACCACCGGTGACCGCAGCTCGGGCAGGTCCAGCGGGCGGGAGACGTCCCGTAGCGCCGCCGGGTCCGCGGTGAAGTACGGCACCGCCGCCGGGCGCAGCAGCGCGCCGACCACCCAACCGGTGCCGGTCAGGTCGCGGTACGACAGGCGCGTCGTCGGGCCGGCCAGCTCCACGCCGTCCGGGCCGACCACCAGGTTGCAGGCCGGGAAGGCGATGATCTGCTGCCGGGAGACCCGGCCCGGCGCGATCCGCCACTGCGGGATCCAGAACCAGCGGACCAGGGCCGCCACCGGCTCCGGCGGCGGCAGCCGGACGAAGGTCGGCAGCCGGGCCGGGTAGAGGATGCCGCGCTGCGCCGGGTCCACGGCAGCCAGGCTACGGCCTGTGACACCGGCGGAGGCTGCGGCGCCGCCGGAGCGGCTGTCGCGAATCTGCAAGCCGCCGCACCGGCACCCTGCTTAGGGTCGGGACCATGTCCGACACCTTCGCGGCCGCCGACGGCCGACACACCACCAACGGTACGCCGCACGGCGTCACCAGCCTCACCCCGTTCCTGGCCATCCCGGACGCGCGCGGCGCGATCGCCTTCTACCGCGACGTGTTCGGGGCGCGGGTGGTGGACGTGACCGAGATGGGCGGCGCCGTGGTGCACGCCGTACTCGACTTCGGCAACGGTCACCTGCAGCTGGGCGAGCCGTCGCCGGCGTACGGCCTGGTCGCCCCACCGGCCGGCGACGAGGACTGCTACTCGATGGGGCTGTACTGCCCGGACGTGGACGCGACGCTGGCCCGCGCGGTCGCCGCCGGCGCGACCGTACGGGAACCGGCGGCGACCTTCGTCTCCGGCGACCGCTTCGCCAGCATCCGCGACCCGTACGGGGTGCGTTGGTCGATCATGACCCGGGTCGAGGATCTCTCCGAGTCCGAAAGTGCCCGTCGGGTCGCCGAGTGGGCCGCTCAGCAGGGCTGACGAACCGGCCGGCTGGCACGCCTCAATCTCAGCGCGGCGATGGCCGCCAGGGGCACACAGGCCACGAGGAGCGCTGCGGCGCCGAGAACGATCCGGCCCCGATCCGATGTTCCGGCCATCGTATCGGCGACCCAGGCGTCGAGATTGTCGGTGCGGGCGCTGAAGTCCGCTCCGGGGTGCGGACAGCCCGGTCCCGAGCTGACGACGGCCACCAGTTCGGCCGTTCCATCGGCTCGTTCGCGGAAGTACGGGCCGCCGGAGTCGTGCGCGCACGGGCTGGTGTCCGGACGGGGTGCCCGACCGGATGTCTCGATCAGGGTCTCACCGACTGCCTCGACGATGAACTGGCCGGTCTGCAGCCGCGTCGTGGCGACGATCGCATCGCCGTCGGTGACCAGTCCGTATCCGGTCAGACGGAGCGTCTCGCCTACCGCCGGCGGCGTGGTGGCGATCTTCAGCGGCGTGATGCCGGTGACGGCGGTGCCGAGCTCGGCGAGGGCCACGTCGCTCGTCCTGGCCTGGTGCACCGCGATGACTTCGACCTCCTGTCCGCCCCCACTGTTCAGATCGGTGCGCCCGATCGTCGCAGTGGTACGACTGGCCACGGTGCGACTCACCCAGCGGCCGTCGTCACCTCGGAAGCAGTGCCCGGCGGTGATCACCCAGCGCGGTGCGATCAGTGCCCCGGAGCACGAACTGTCCCGGGTGCCACCGTCAGCGGTGGGCAGCTCGGTCATGGTGAGCAGAACCGAGAACCGGTAGGCCCCATCGGCTGCGTCCGCGCCGTACGCGATCGCCGCCGCGCTACGGGCGGCTCCAATGGGAACGACAGCTGCAGCCACCAGGAAGATCATGAGAGAATTCAGCACATATCTTCGCAAAACTATCACCGGCACCTATGAGAAGCAGCGTGGGATGGGATCATGCTCGCGGCCCGGTGGTCTGGAGAGCGTCAGCGAAGCCCTTATACATCCTTTATCCGAGCTGTGCGAATCTGTCGGGTAGCCGGGACGGGGCAAGGGAAGGACACGGCGTGCGGGTGCTGGTGGCGGACGACGAGCGATTGCTGGCCGACACGGTCGGCGAAGGACTACGCCGGCTGTCGATGGCCGTCGACGTGGTCTACGACGGAGACGGGGCCCTGGAACGACTTGGGGTCAACCGGTACGACGTGGCCGTCATCGACCGGGACATGCCGGGACACACCGGCGACGACGTGTGCCGATCGATCGTCGACTCCGGTGACGGCACCCGGGTGCTGCTGCTGACCGCAGCGGCCGGCATCCGCGACCGTGTCGAAGGTCTCGGCCTCGGTGCCGATGACTACCTGACCAAGCCGTTCGCGTTCGCCGAGCTCGTCGCCCGGGTCCAGGCTCTGTCCCGGCGCTCGGGCCCGGCGTTGCCGCCGGTGTTGGAGCGCAGCGGGATCGTCCTGGACGTCACGCGGCACACGGCCACCCGCGACGGTCGGGTGCTGTCGCTGTCACCGAAGGAGTTCGCCGTCCTGCACGTGCTGATGCGGGCGGGCGGCGGTGTCGTCAGCGCCGAGGACCTGCTGGAACAGGCCTGGGACGAGCACGCCGACCCGTTCACCAACTCGGTCCGCATGACCGTCATGACGCTGCGCCGCAAGCTGGGCGAACCCGAGGTGATCCACACGGTGCCGCGTGCCGGATACCGACTCGGTCCATGAGTCCCCGGACACCGGCCCGACGAATCCTGCTGCTGTGTGGCGCGCTCCTGCTCGCGGCCCAGGTCGCACCGCTGCTCGCCGGGCAGACACTCGCCTGGTGGCAGGCGTTCAGTACTGATTGGTGCGGAATACCACCGGGGCGGGCGCCGGACAGCGATGCCCCGTTCATCTGTGTGCAGATGTTCCGGCGGCCCAGCATCCCCCGCGCGATCGCTCTCGCCGCCGTGCTGGCGGCCATGTTGGCCGCCGCGTACCCGATGGTGCGGTGGTGCCTGCGGCCGATCCGGGAGCTGGCCGCCGGAATCGCGAACGTCGGACCGATGAATCTGGGTCACCGGCTCCGCCCAGGTCCGGGCCGTTCCGAGCTGGCCGAGCTGGGCCGCGCGATCGACGAGATGATGGATCGGATAGCCGTCGGCTATGAGGCACAGCGCCGGTTCGCCGCGGACGCGTCCCACGAGCTGCGTACCCCGCTCGCCGTGCAACGGACACTGATCGAGGTCGGCATGGCCCGGACCCTGACCGCCGAGCAGCTCGAGCTCCTCACGACCCAGTTGCTGGCGACCAATGAGCGCAACGAGCGCCTCATCGAAGGGCTGCTGGTGCTCAGCGAGAGCGACCGCGGTCTGGTCGCCCGGACACCACAGCGGCTCGACCGGATCGTGGCCGCGGTGCTCGACGCTCATCAGGCGCGGGCCGCCGAAGCCGGGGTGACGATCACCAGCCGGCTCCAGCCCCGGGTGGTGCTCGGCGAGCAGGTGCTGCTGGAGCGGCTGGTCGCCAACCTTGTGCAGAATGCCGTGAAGTACAACCGGGCCGACGGGGTCATCGAGGTGCAGGTCGGTGACGATCCCGCCCTGGTCGTGTCGAACACCGGCGATGACGTGCCCGTCGAGGAGGTATCGGCCCTGTTCGAGCCGTTCCGGCGCCGGTTCGGGAACCGTATCGACCACAGCGGCGGGGCCGGGCTCGGACTGGCGATAGCCCGCTCGATCACCCGGGCACACGATGGCATCATCGCGGCCTCGTCTACCGGCCACGACGGCCTTCGTGTCCAGGTGTCGTTCCCCGCCGCGTCGTCGCCCACCGCCTCGATCTGAGGCCTGCGGCGCATCTCCTGCGCGGGCGATCAACCCGCCGGCGTCATCGAACAAGGGCTGGCTCTCGATCCTCCGAGAGCCCGCCCTTGGTCTGCTACTTCTTGTGGTGGAGCTGAGGGGATTCGAACCCCTGACCCCCTCGATGCGAACGAGGTGCGCTACCGGACTGCGCCACAGCCCCCTGTACGGGTGGGCCCGCCGCCAGGAAAACCGGGCAGTGGACCGGCGACAAGGCTAACAGGTCGGGCACTCGGCACGCGAATCACTCCCGGCATGGCTCGACGCCACCGCCCAAGATCCCGACGATCTTGCACTTATCTGTCGACAATTCCGACAAAAGCTCTCGATAACTGCAAGATCATCGAGCAAGGGGTGGCCGGGGAGGGGTGGGTCAGGAGCGGCCGTCGTAGCTGCGGCCGGCCTCGTAGGCACGGCCCCGCAGGCCACCCGTACGGCGATAGGAGACCGACCCGGTGACCCCACCACCAGCGCCGCCACGGCCACCGCCGCCGCTGGCCGCCGCCGGCAGGTCACGCGGCCGGTCCAGACCCATCGCGGCGCGGCGCATCACCTCACGCTGGGCCGCGAGCCGGCGCTGCTGCTCCCGGCGGGCCGCCGCGCGGCGGGCCTGCTCCCGGCGCACCTCGGCCTGGCGTACAGCCAGCCAGGCGGCTTCCCGGGCCCGCTGACGGCGACGGCGCTGCTCGGCGATCGCCCGGTTCCGCAGGTGCACCAGGTATGCGGCGAGCAGCAGCGCGGTCACCGCGAAGCTGATCCAGAAGCCGGGGCTGACCACCAGGACACCAACCAGCTCGACCAGGTTGAGCAGCAGCAGGGCGGCGAAGACCCGGCGCCGGCGGACCACCGCCGGGGTGTGCCGGCGGGTGCCGGCCCGGCGGGGGTGGCGGCCGGCCGCCGGGACCAGGCTCAGCCGGCCGCCACGTCGGCGGCCATCAGCACCTCCGCGACCGCCAGCACCTCCACGGCCGCCAGCACCTCCACGGCCGGGCGGCGCGTTGTCCGGTGCGACCGGGAGCGGCTCCGGCGGGCTCCCCGTACCGTCGCCGGCTGGCGCTGGCGGACGGACGGTGAGCCGCCGGGCGCGGGGCGGGTTCAGCGGCGCGCGTCCGGGCACGGTGCGGCGACGGCGGCGGCGTTGCAGCACCCGCGCCGTCGACTGCGCCCGCTCCGCCACCAGGCGCTCGGTAGCGTCGTACCGACGGACCAGTGCCGGTGCGAGGGCGAGCAGCCCGGCGGCGGCGAGGACGGCGAGGAGCACCGAGGTCGGCACCCTCACCCCTCCCGTCACCCCGAGGCAACCAGCCACCCGCACACGAACATGAAGGCGTGATAGGTTGCCGTACCTTCTCGTTACTTGAGGTTACGGTCGTCCGACCAGGAATTTTGTACGCCGCGCCGACCACCGTCGACGGATTGGTTCAGTGTGCGCTGGCTCTCAGCCGCCGCCACCGGGCCAGCAGTCCTCCCTCGACCAGCACTTCTTCACTGGTCAGGGCGTATCCGATGTGGTCACGCCAGGCACCGTCGATGTGCATGTAACGGTGGTGGTAGGACTCCTCACGGAAACCCAACTTCTCCACCACCCGCCGTGACGGCAGGTTCTCGGGTCGGATGTTGACCTCGATGCGGTGCAACCCGCCGGAGGCGAAGGCGTGGTCGACCGCGAGGGCCAACGCGGTCGGGATCACCCCGCGCCCGGCGACAGCCGTGTCCACCCAGTACCCCGCGTAGCCGGAACAGAACGCGCGGCGCACGATGTTGCCGATGTTGAGGTGGCCCACCAGCCGTTGCGCACCCGACTCGACCAGGCAGACGGCGAACGGCATACTCTCCCCACGCCGGGCCTGCCGGCGCTGGTCCCGGTAGAGGTAGCGGAACGCGTCCGGCGAGTTCAGGTCGTACCACGGGCCGGGCGGCGTCGACTCCCAAGGCGCCAACCAGGCCTGGTTGCGGCGGCGGACCGCCGACCATTCGGCGGCGTCACTTCGCCGGTACGGACGCAGCAGCACCGGCCCGTCGCTGAGCACCACCGGCCAGCCCGGTGCCTCGTCCCCGATCACCGCTGCCGGTCCAGCAGCAGCACGTCGACGGTGGAGCCGGCGGCGGCGGTGGTCACCCGCTCCCCGAGGACCAGCAGGCCATTCGCCTCAGCCAGCCCGGACAGGGTGAACGGCCCACCGGGCAGTGGTTGCACGGTGTAGCCGCCGCCACGCCGCTCGGCGACGTTCGCCGGCCGGAACTCGCGCAGTCCCGCCGGTGACGAGACCGTCTCCAACAGATGAGCACGCACGCTGGGCCGGAACACCGGCTCGGCACCGGCCAGCAACTGGATCACCGGCCGGCCGAGCACCTCGAAGCCGACCAACGCGGAACCGGGTTCACCGGGCAGGCAGACCACGGGCACCTCCTCGGCTCCGACCGTACCGAATCCGAGGGCCGTTCCGGGATAGAGCGCGACGTCGGTGAACTCGACCGGCCCCGCGCGGCCCCCTTCCCGGCGGGAGAAGATCCGCCGCACCATGTCCCCCGGCCCGGTGCCGGTGCCACCGGTGGTGATGATCAGATCGGCGCGCATCGCCTGATCCTCGAGCAGCCCCCGCAGCCCCTCCGGATCGTCGTCACAGATGCCCACCCGGTACGCCAGCGCGCCCACCTCGGCGACCGCCGCGGTGAGCGCGTGCGAGTTCGCGTCGACCACCTGCCCCGGCTGGCTGCTGCGGCCGACGTCGACCAGCTCGTCACCGGTCGCCACGATCGCCACCCGAGGGCTGGGCCGGACCACCACGTGCCCGATCCCGGTGGCGGCGAAGACCGCCACCATCGCCGGGGTCACGTAGGAGCCGGCGCGGGCGAGCACTGCCCCGGTCGGCAGCTCGTCACCGGCACGCCGCAGCCCGTAGCCGCGCCGCGGCACCTGGAAGATCTCCACGGCGGCCATGCCCTGGTCGGTCCAGTCGATCGGCACCACGACGTCGGCGGCGACCGGCAGCGGCGCACCGGCCGCGACCGAGAAGCAGGTGCCCGGGGTCAGTCGGACCGGACGCCAGCTCGCCGCGCCCAGGTCGCCGACCACGTTGAGCCGTACCGACCGGGGCTGCGCCGACGCCGACCGGCTGGCCGGGATCGCCTTGCCACCCCGGCCGGCCGGCGCGATGTCCTCCCACCGCGCCGCGTAACCGTCGATGACGGCCTGGTCGAACGCGGGAAAGGCGTGCGGCGCCACGACATCCTCGGCGAGGAGGTTGCCGTGCGCCTGGGTCAGGTCGAGGTCGAGCGGCGGCAGCGGCCGAATCCTGCGCAGCACGCTGCCCAGGTAGTCGGCGAGCGGCGTCAGCTCGTTGAAGGCCGCCTCGGCACCGGCCGTCGCGGTCATGTAGTGGGCACCCCGGGGGTGTCGGCGACGAACTCCTTCAGCCAGGCCCGGAAGTCGTCGCCGAGCCCGTCACGCTGGCAGGCGATCTGCACCACGGCCTGCAGGTACCCCAGCGGCGCGCCGGTGTCGTAGCGGGTGCCCCGGTAGACGATGCCGTGCACCGGCGTTCCCTCGGCCAGCAGCATCGCCATGGCGTCGGTCAGCTGGATCTCGCCGCCACTACCCGGCTTGGTCCGCTTGATCGCCTCGAAGATGCTGGCCGGCAGGACGTAGCGGCCGAGCACCGCCAGGTTGCTCGGTGCCTCCTCGGCGGACGGCTTCTCCACCAGGCCGGTGACCCGGACGATCTCGGCACCGTTCTGCACCGCGTCGGCGGCGGGTTCGACCGAGGCGATGCCGTACCGCTTGGTCTCGGCCGGCGGCACCTCCATGAACGCCAGGACGATCCCGCCGGCCCGGGCCTGCAGGTCGATCATGGCCGGTAGCAGCGGGTCGTTCTCGTCGACGAACTCGTCGCCGAGCAGCACCGCGAACGGTTCGTCGCCGATGTGGCTCTGCGCGCAGCCGACCGCGTGGCCCAGGCCGAGCGGCTCGTGCTGCCGGCAGGTGTAAATGTCGGCCAGCTCGCTGGGCCGGCGGACCGCGGTGAGCCGCTCCTGGTCGCCCTTGTCGGCGAGCCGACCCTCCAGGTACGGCTGACGGTCGAAGTGGTCGACCATCGAGGTCTTGCCGCGCCCGGTGATCAGCAGGACGTCGTTGATCCCGGCGGCGGCGGCCTCCTCGACGATGTACTGCAGGACGGGCCGGTCGACCAGCGGCAGGAGTTCCTTCGGTACGGCCTTGGTGGCGGGCAGGAACCGGGTGGCGAGCCCGGCGGCGGGGATGACCGCCTTCACCGCCCGCCGGTCCGTGCCGGCGTTGGGGGTCGTTGCTGGGGTGGCTGCATGCTCCGACATGCCGCGAGACTATCGGCCACGGGTCTGTCGCGGCGGGTGTGGCCCGAAAGACGCGCCGCCGCCGGGGGTCTGTCCACCCTCCGGGTCGACCGCCGCGCCACCGGCGGGGACCCGGGCGGAGCGCTCCGGGGCCCGGTTGGCCACCTGGAACGTGTCACGGCCAGCGGCTTTCGCCGCGTACAGCGCGTCGTCGGCGACGTCGAGGACGGCGTCACCGCCGTCGGCGTGGTCCGGGTAGACGGCTATCCCGATCGATACGGTGACCGAGACCGTCGCCGGCCCCCGCCGACCGGAACCGGTGTGCGGATCGACCCGGAACGGGCTGGCCCGGATCACCTCACAGAGCCGTTCGGCGACGATCACGCCGCCGCGTACGTCGGTCTCCGGCAGCAGCACGACGAACTCCTCGCCGCCCTGCCGGAAGGCCAGGTCCACCTCGCGGATCTCCATGCGTACCCGGCGGGCGAACTCGACCAGCACGGTGTCCCCGGCGCCGTGTCCGTACGTGTCGTTGATCTCCTTGAAGCGGTCCAGGTCGAGCACGAGTACGGCGAGCATCCGGCCGAACCGGTTGGCCCGCTCGATCTCCCGGTTGATCGACTCCCGCAGGTGCCGGTAGTTCCACAGCCCGGTCAGCGGGTCGGTCACCGACAGCCGCTCCGCCTCCTTGTGCATCCGGACGTTGTTGACGGCGACGGCCGCGTGCCCGGCGAACGTCCGCAGCGTCATCAGGTCGGCGTCGTCGAACTCGTCCCCGCCGAGGCGGTCGTAGACGGCCAGCACCCCGAAGGCCGCCGGACTGGTCGACTGGCGGCGGGCCGACCCGCGCGTACCGGCGGACCCCGCGCCGGCGGTCGCGCCGTCGTCGCTCCAGTTCGGTACCGAGAACGGCACCGCCACGTAGGTCCGGCACGCCGGCTCGTACGCCGACAGCACCGGGCCGTCGCGTTCGATCCGGCCCCGCCGGGGTTTGCCGCTGACCGCGACCGAGCCGAGCAGGCCGCTGCCGAGCGGGACCTGCAGGGTGTCCGACGGTGCCGGTGCCGTGCCCGGTGGCACCGGCACCGCGCCCGGCGGCGTCGGTGTGGCACCGATGGCCGCCGGGTCGGGGCCGGTCGGTGGTCGCGGCTGGGACGACTGCCCGACCAGGACGCCGGCGGCCGGGTCGAGCACCAGTACGGCGCCGTCGCGGCCGCCGGTGGCGGCGAGCGCGGTCTGCAGGATCACCCGCAGGATCCGTTGCAGGTCGTGGGTGCTCGACAGGGTGTCGCCGAGGATCGTCAGCTGGCCACGCAACTGGTCCCGGCTCGCGGTGAGGGCCTGTACGTAGGAGTGGGCCTCGCGGGTCATCCGGTTGAAGATCGTCGCCAGCTCACTGACCTCGTCGGACCCGTGGACCGGCACCCGGGCGGTCAGGTCGCCGTCGACGACCCGGCTGGCCGCGTGCGCGAGCTCGGCCAACGGTTGGGTGGTGGAGCGGGCCAGCCACCAGGCGGCGACGACGGCGAGCAGTCCGGCGAGGACGACGGTGGCCACCAGGATCGCGTACAGCCCGGACAGCTGCTCCCGTGGGGTGGACAGGGCCAGCGGCAGCGGCTGGCCGTCGGCCGGGCCGAGCCGCCGAACGTGTCGTCCGCTGTCGTCGGTGGCGGTGTCGCCGTCGGCCAGGGCGGCGGCGGTCGCCGCCACGCTGGCGCGGACCGTCGCCGGTTCGGTGCTGTAGACCACCGTCGTGGCGTCGGTGTCGGCGAACAGGGTGACCCCGACCCCGCTGGCGGCGGCGAGCCGGGTGACGAACGTGGCATCCAGCAGTTGCGCGGCCGCGATCTGGCCGACCAGGCTGCCGGCCGGGTCGCGGACCTCCACGTGGGCGACGACGGCCAACGCGTCGGAGGTGGGGCGGCCGGTCGGCGCGGGGTCGGTCGCGGCGGCCCCGCCAGCGGCGGTGCCGCTGAGGCAGCCGATCCACGGCGACGGCGGCGGGTCGCCGATCTGGGCCGCCACGGTGCCGTCGGCCCGGCTCACCCGCACCGCCGAGGCGATCCCCCGGGCCACCACCTGGTTCGCGGCGTCGGTGACCTGCCCGGGTTCGGGCAGTACGGCGATCGCCCCGGCCGCCGCCTCCAGCTGCGCGCACATGGCGTTGATCGAGGTACGGACGCTGGCGGCGGCCAGTTCCAGCCGCTCCAGCGACCGGCTCTGCCCGACGGCGGCGACGGTGGCGCCGACGAAGAACGCGCCGAGCAGCACCGGTCCGAGCACGACCAGGAGGAAAGCGGTGGTCAACCGTCCACGCAGGGTCACGCTTCCCCCAGAGGATTCTGCACCTGTTGCTGCGATGCTGACACAGCTCGGAATTTTCGCGGCGGTTGCCACCAGGAGTGTTGAGTGTCGGTTTTTCCCGATGAAGCGAACGGGTACGCATCGACCAAGGGCCGGGTCCGTACCGACATCCTCGCGCGACGGCGCAAGTTGACCGCCGCGCAGCGGGCCGCTGCCGACGACCGGATCGCCGCTGGGCTGCGCGAACTGCTCACTGCGCTGCGCCCCGGCCTGGTCGCCGGATACGTCCCGTTCGGCACCGAGCCCGGTGGTGACGGCCTGCCGCTGCTGCTCGCCGAAGCGGCCGGCGGTGCCGACCGGGTGCTGCTACCGGTCCTGCTGGCCGACCGGGACCTGGACTGGGCACCGCTGCACGACCCGGACGGTGAGCGGTGGGGTCCGGCGGCGGTGGCCCGGGTCGACCTCGTCGTGGTGCCGGCACTCGCCGTCGACCGGCACGGGGTACGGCTGGGTCGCGGCGGCGGTTCCTACGACCGGGCGCTGGCGCGGGTGCCCGCCGGAGTGCCGGTCGTGGCGCTGCTGCACGACGGGGAGCTGCTGCCCCGACTGCCGGCGCAGCCGCACGACCGACCGGTGACGGCGGTGGTCACTCCCGGCGGGCTGCACTGGTTGGCCGATCAGGGTGATGGCCGTCCGGCGGGGTGAGCCGGACCGGCTCCCGCTGGACGTACCGGGGTCCGATGACGCACCATTGGCACTCGAATAGGTTGAGTGCCAAACGGCCAGCCAAGCTCGGAGGAGACCGTGCCTACGTACCAGTACGCCTGCACCGCGTGCGGACACCAGCTCGAGGCGGTGCAGTCCTTCACCGATGAACCGCTGAGCGACTGCCCGTCCTGCGAGGGCCGGCTCCGCAAGGTCTTCAACTCGGTCGGCATCGTCTTCAAGGGCTCCGGGTTCTACCGGACCGACTCCCGCGGCGGCGACGGCAAGGGCGCGGCCAGCAACGGTTCCTCGACCGGGTCGGAGAAGTCGACGACGGAGAAGAAGGACTCCGCCGCAGCCAGCGGCTCCGGATCGACCTCAGGCTCCGGGTCGGCGTCCGGCTCGGGATCGTCGTCGAACGGCGGCACGGCATCCGGCGGCAGCACGCCGGCCGGCTCGACCTCGACGAAAGCGCCGGCGGGTGCCGGGTCGGCCAGCTGACCGGCGCTCAGCCCCAGTGCGGCGGCCGCTGCTCCAGCAGCCAGTCGTCGTGCTGCCCGGCCCGGTCGCCCCAGCCCTGATCGGTGTCGTCGCGGGTCTGCTCCGGTAGCAGCGGCGCGTCGTCGTCACCCAGGTCCACGACCCGGTCGGCATCGCCACGGGCGTCAGCGGGGACAGCGTCCAAGTTCGGCACGGTCCCAGGTTACCCGGCCGGGGTTTGGTGACGACGCCACCGGCCGGGGATTGGTAGCGTCGTCGACCGTGACGACAGATGACGGCCCGGCACCGGACGCGTACTGGCGACGCCCCGATCCGTCGTCGGACGGCCCGGCCGACGACGCCGGCCCGGGCCGGGGCGCCCCGCCGCCCGCGCCGGCCGTCCCGCCCTATCCCGGGCCGCCTGTCGGTGCCCCGCCACCGCCGGGCTGGCGGCCGCCGCTGGTGGTCAACCCGGCCCCGCCCGGCGCGCTGCCGCCGCAGGACACCGTGGCGGTGGACAGCGCAGAACGCAGCGCTCGTACGGTGACCTACGGGGTCGGCATGATCGCGGCCGCCGTCATGATCATCCTGACCTGCCTGCTCTGCTCCCGGCTGATCTTCTGAACCCAGCCGGTCGGCCACACTGTGGCCACGGCCACCACCGGCCCGGCATCGTCTTGTCCCGCACCCACCTGCGTGTTTCGATGGACAGATGCGCGCGGAGGAGGAGTTGCGGAGCCGGGGCCTACGGGTGACCCGACCCCGGCTCGCCGTGCTCGAGGTCCTCGCCCGGGGCGGTCACCTCGGGGTGGACGACATCGCCCGACAGGTCCGCGACCGCATCGACTCGGTCTCCACCCAGGCCGTGTACGACGTGCTGAACGCGCTGACCCGGGCCGGGCTGGCCCGGCGCATCGAGCCGGCCGGTGGCGCGGCCCGGTACGAGCGGCGCACCGGGGACAACCATCACCACGTGGTCTGCCGGCGCTGCGGGGTGGTCGGCGACATCGACTGTACGGTCGGTGCCGCCCCCTGTCTGGAGCCGGATGCCGACCATGGCTTCGCCATCGACGAGGCGGAAGTCACCTTCTGGGGCCTGTGCCCCGACTGTCGACAGTCGGACCCGGGATGACCGAGGCCGACGGTGGGCACCGGGCGGTGGACGCCGCAGCCGGGCACCGGTCGACCGACACCGCCGACCTCGGGCTGTTCGGGCCCGACTCGGTGACCTGGCGGGTACACGACGAGCCGATCCTGATCGTCGCCGGGCTGCGCAGCCTCTACCTACAGGCGTTGCACCCCCGGGCGATCGCCGGGGTGGCGCAGAACTCGCACTACCGCACGGACCCGTTCGGCCGGCTGATGCGTACCTCGATCTACGTGGCGACCACCGTGTGGGGCACCACCGCCGAGGCGAACGCCGCCGAGGCGAACGCCGCCGCCGCCCGGATCCGCCGGCTGCACGCTCGGCTGCGGGCCACCGACCCGGCCACCGGTGCCGAGTTCCGCATCGACGAGCCGGAGCTGCTGCGCTGGGTGCACGTCACCGAAGTCGAGTCGTTCCTGTCCACCGCCACCCGGGCCGGGCTGGACCTCACCGCGGCCGAGATCGACCGTTACTACGCCGAGCAGCGACGCAGCGCGGAGCTGATCGGACTCGACCCGGCGAGTGTCCCCGGCAGTGCCGCCGAGGTCGCCGCGTACTACCGGGCGGTCCGCCCGCAGCTGAGGATGACCCGGGACGCGGCGGACACCGCGCTGTTCCTCACCGCGCCCCCGGTGCCCGGCCAGCTCAGCCTGCCGTGGCGGATCGGGCTCGGGTTCGGCCCGCCCCGGCTGGCGTACCTCGGGGTCGCCGCCACCGCGATGGGCCTGCTGCCAGCCTGGGCCCGGCGCATGTACGGCGGTCCGGGTCTGCCGACCACCGACGTCTGCGCGGCGCTGTCCGCGCGTGGCCTGCGGCTGGCGCTACGGGCGGTGCCCCGCAGCCTGGTCGAGGGCCCGATCCGGCAGGCCGCCCGGCGCCGGGCCGAGCAGGCTGGCCGCGCCGACGAGCCGGTCAGTCCTCGGCCGCGGCCCGCGGCTGCGGCGACGGGTTGAGCAGCCGGTCGACCGCCGCCCACTGCTGCTGCTCCGGGTAGCCGGCCCCGGCCGGGCAGGTCCGGCGGTAGTCACACCATCCGCAGAGCGTGCCGGGCGTCGTCGGGAACGCCTCGTCCGGATCCGCTCCGTCGGCGACCGCCCGCTGCGCGGCGGTGATGTCCCGGGCGGTCGCCTCGGCCCGCACCACCTGCCGGTCCAACGACTCGTCGCTGTGCACGAACGCGCTGACCGTGCCGGTCGGCAGATGGTGCAGCTCCACCCGGCGACAGGGCCGGCGGAACATCCGCTGCGCGGCGTAGGCGTACAGCGCCAGGGCCTGCGACCCACGGGCGTCGTCCGAGGTCAGACCGGTCCGACCGGTCTTGTAGTCGACGATCACCACCTCCGGACCGTCCGGCCCGGATCGGGCGTCGATCCGGTCGGCCCGACCGTTGAAGGCCAGCACCGACGTCTTCACCGCGACCACCCGCTCCACGCCCAGCGGCTCGACCGTCGGGTCCAGCGCACCGAGATACGCTTCCAACCACTGCAGCGCCTGCCGGTAGGCGGCCCGTTCCTGCTCGTCGTCGCGGTAGCCGTCGCGTACCCAGGTGTTCTTGAGCAGCGCGGCCGCCGCCTCCGGTCGGCGCTCGGGCACCGGCCGGGAGTACCAGGCGCGCAGCGCCGTGTGCACGCTGGCCCCGAGCGAGTTGTGCGCCCACGGCGGCCCTTTCGGCGGGGCCGGCCGGTCCAGGTAGGTGTAGCGGTAGCGGCGGGGGCAGTCGGCGTAGGCGGCGAGTTTGCTCGGCGTGCAGACGAACAGCCGCTCGGGCATGCCGTCGAAGCCGAGCTGCTCGGCCTGGGGCGCGCCGGCACCGGGGCGCCGCTGGCCCGATGGGGAGGAAGGTCGGGGCACCCGCCGATCCTGCCACGGCACGCTCACCGGAGGGCGGCCGAGGGCCGCCGCGCCGCTGAGGGACCGACCGGTCCGGGCGAGAATCAGCGGCGCGGCCGCAGGTCAGCCGCCGGCCACATAGGAGCGGACGAAGGCCGCCACCGCGTCGGCGATCAACTGGACCGCGATCGCGGCGAGCAGCAGGCCGGCGATGCGGGTCAGCACCTCGATGCCACCGGGCCGCAGCACCTTGACGATGAGCCCGGAGAAGTGCAGCGTCAGCCAGACCACCACCATCACCGCGACGATGCCGACCGCGATCGCCACGTAGTCGGCGGTCGCCTCGGCCCGCTGCACGAACAGCATCGTCGCCACGATCGCCCCCGGCCCGGCCAGCAGCGGCGTGCCGAGCGGGACCAGCGCGATGTTCGACGTCGACTGCTGCCCGGGGTCGTCGGCCTTGCCGGTGAGCAGTTCCAGCGCCACCAGGATCAGCAGCAGCCCACCGGCGGCCTGCAACGCCGGCAGGTCGATGTGCAGGTACGCGAGCAGGGTCTGGCCGGCGACCGCGAACACCACGATCACCCCGAGGGCCAGCGCCACCGCCTGCCAGGCGGCCCGACGGCGTTCCCGGATCGGCAGCGCCCCGGTGAGCGCGAGGAAGATCGGCACCATGCCGGGCGGGTCGGTGATCACCAGCAGGGTCACGAAGACCTCGCCGAACAGCTTGACGTCCACCCGCCCAACCTAGTGGCCGCGGGATCGGCGGTCCCGGTCAGACCGGGTCCGGGTCTACAGCGGCGGTACGCCGTGCGCCTTGGCGATCAGCTGCTCGTACCCGGCGACGCTGGTCGTGTTCGCGCCCAACCCGACCGTCTTGTGGCTGCCGTGGTAGTCGGACGAACCGGTCGCGACCAGCCCCAGGTCGTCGGCGAGTCGCCGGCCATGGGCCCGCTCGGCCGGGTCGTGGTCGACGTGGTCGACCTCCAGACCGGTCAGCCCGGCCGCCGCCAGTTCGACGATCATGCTGTCCGGCACCGTGCGGCCCCGACGGTTCGCCAACGGATGGGCGAAGACCGTGACCCCGCCGGCTTCCTGCACCAGCCGTACGGCGGTGAAGACGTCGAGGTCGTCCTTTGGCAACCGGTACCGCTGGCCGAGCCACTGCGGCCGGAACGCCTCGTCGGTGCTGGCGACCAGGCCGGCCCGGATCAACGCCTGGGCGATGTGCGGCCGACCGACGGTGCCGCCGGCGGCGTAGCCGAGCACCTCGTCCCAGGTGATGTCGACGCCGTCGGCGCGCAGCAGGTCGACGATGCGTTCGCCGCGTACCGTCCGCGCGGCGCGCACCCGGTCGAGTTCGTCGGCCAGCGGCGGGTAGGTCGGGTCGAACAGGTAGCCGAGCAGATGCAGGGAGACAGCCGGCTGCGCCCCGTGCCACCGGCAGGAGATCTCGGCACCGCGGATCAGGGTCAACCCGGTCGGTCGGGCCGCGGCAGCCGTGGCCCAGCCGGCGGTGGTGTCGTGGTCGGTCAGTGCCACCACGACCAGGCCCGCGTCGGCGGCGGCCCGGACCAGCTCCGCCGGGGTGTCGGTGCCGTCGCTGGCGTTCGAATGCGCGTGCAGGTCGATCCCGGTGCCAACGGTCATCGTCGGTCCGGGGATCCCGCGACCAGCACCGGCACGGTGCCGGCCGCCGAGAGCGGCACGTCGACCTGCTCCACCGCGCCCTCCTGCTCGTTGCTGATCCGGTCCACGTTGATCCGCACGACCTGATCGACTCCGGCGGCGTGCACCACGGTGACCTGGTCGGCCCAGACGGTCGCTCCGGTCAGCCGCTGGCCGGCCTCGCGGACCGAACCTACCTGATCGTCGAAGACTTTCTCCAGGTCGACCAGCATCGCCAGCTCCGACTCGCTGGCCGAGCGGGCGTCCGCCACGCCGTTGGCGACCAGCCACCGGCCGTCGGCGGAGACGGCTCCCCGGCCGTCGCCGGTCAGCGGCAGCGCGCAGGCGGTCCGGGTGGTGACGAACTCGCGGACGACGTCCAGCAATGCCAGGCAGGACCGGCCGCCACCGTCGCTGACCTGCGCGACCACCGTACGCCCGTCGGGCAGCGCCCCGTACACGGCGCTCGCGGAGTCGGTCCAGCGCGGGAGTCCGCCCTGACCGGGCAGCCAGACGCCGAGCGCCCGGCCGTCACCGTCACCGTCACGGGCCAGCAGTACGGCGTCGCCGGCGAAGCCGACCGGCCGGACCGGCTCCGGCGCCTTGCTGGTGGTGGTGTCGGTCAGTTCTCCGCTGACCAGCGACGCGACGGCCAGCTGCGCGCCGTGTCGCCAGGCGATCCGGGAGCCGGCCGGGTCGACCGCGACCGCGTCGACGTCGGCGAGCACCGGCTTCGGCGGGGCGTCCGGTGTCACGAACCACACCCCGGCGGGGTCGTCGTCGGGCGCGGCACCGACCACCAACCAGCCGTCGGACATCCGGCTGGCCTGCGCGACGGCCTCGATCGGATCGAGATCGACCTGCCGGCCGTCGGTGGTGTGCAGCTCACCGGCGACCACCAGGTCCACCGGCAGGGGCGGCGCCGCGGCGAGTGGCTGCCGGCGCAGGTCGCCATGCAACGGCAGCGGCGCGGCTGCCGCCGGTGCGGGACTGACGGTCTGCGTCGGTGGCGCCGGTGCCGCCGGCTCGGCGAGCAGCGTCGGTGTCCCGCCCGACGGTGGCAGCACCTGGCCTGAGGCGACGCTGGCGGCGGCCAGCAGGCAGACGCCGAACGCCGCCGCCCCGCCGGCCCGTGCTCGACGGTGACGGCGGGCCCGCCGGATCGCCCAGTCGGCCACGTCGACGGTGTCCACGGCGACCGTGGCACCCGGTCGGTCCGCCGCGTGATCGGCGAGGCAGCGTCGCAGCGCCTGCTCGAGGTCGTCGGTGGTCACGCCAGGTGGACGCGGCCGTACGGCGCGCAGGTTGTCGCGGATCGGGCCGCTGGCGCCGACCGGTGGGAACCTGCCCGGGCTGGGCGGCGTCGTCGGACCAGTCACCGTTTTGCCACCAGCTTGCTGGCGTACGGGCCGATCGGCATGATGCCGCCGGGCACGGTGGCGGTCACCGAGGTGGACTGCGCGGGGACGGCCGTGCCGGCCACCGCCGACTCGACCGCCGGGCCGGCGACCGGTGGGCCGGCGATGGGCTGCCGGCGGGTGGCGGAGGCGAGCTGAGGCGCCGGGTCGTACCCTTGGGCGATCAACTTCTTGCGCAGCGTGCCGAGCGCCCGGGAGGTCTGGCTCTTCACCGTGCCAGGTGAGATGTTCAACAGCGCGGCGGTCTGGGCCTCGGACAGGTCCTCGTAGAACCGCAGTACCAGCACCGCGCGTTGGCGGGCCGGCAGGGCCTTGACGTGTCGCCAGAGGACGTCGCGGTCGAGCTGTTCCTGAATCGGATCCGGTCCGGCCTGCTCGGGCAGTATCTCCGTCGGACGTTCACCGTGCCAGCGTCGACGCCACCAACTGGTGGCGGTGTTGACGAGCACCCGCCGCGTGTACGGCTCGACGGCTTCGATGTGGCCGAGGCGTTTCCAGGCCAGGTAGGTCTTGGTCAGCGCGGTCTGCAGCAGATCCTCCGCCGTGGCCCAGTCGCCGGCGAGCAGGTACGCGGTGCGCAGCAGTGCGCCGGACCGGGACGCGACGAACTCGCGGAAGTCTTCCTCCATCGAGTCTCTGGACGTCACCGGCTGCCTCCCGTCCCTCGTTACGGTACGCCGGCCGGGCCAGCTTCGGCGGGCACGCCACGTCGCCCGACAGCAGCGATGGCTGTCAGCCGTCGTCCTTGGCAGCTGCCTCTTCCTTGCTCAGCCGTGCCTCGACAGCCTGCGGCTCGTACATTTCCTCGACGACCCGCAGGTAGAGCTCGTTCGGGTTGGGCAGGTTCTTGACCTCGCGCAGGGCCTGCTCCTGACCGGCGGACTCGAGGATGAACGTGCCGTAGTTGAGGAACCGACCGAGCGGTGACTGCTCGTACTTCATGTCGGTGACCCGCAGCAAGGGCATCATCGCCACGTTGCGGGTGATGATGCCGTTGACGACCATCACCCGCTTGTTGGTCAGGATGAAGCGGTCGAACCACCAGTCGGCGATCTTCCAGCCGACCCAGCCGAGCACGCCGAGCCAGATCAGCACCGCGACGGTGGTCAGGCCGCCGACGTCCTGACCGGCGAGGAACCCGGAGAGGTAGCCGAGCACGAAGGTAGCCACCACGCCGACCAGCAGCGGCGTCAGCAGATGGATCCAGTGTCGCTTCCACTCGCCGCGGTAGCGCTCGGTCGGGAAGAGGTACCGCGCGACCAGCGGGGTCGGCTCGTCCTCCAAGGGCAGGACCCGACGCGGCTGCACCGGCATGCCGGAGGCGTCGGCCTGCAGGCCGGCGATCTCGTCGGCGGAGATGTCAGGCGGTGAGTAACTGATGATGGGTTCGTCGTGCACCCGCCGGGTGCCGCCGCCGTACCCAGCGTCAGCGGAGTAGGACGGACCGTCGGAGTACGACGGACCGTCGCTGTAGGACGGCCCGGCACCGAAGTGCGGGCCGTCCTCTGGGCGAACGCGCGGAATCGGTTCGGTGTCACGTTGGCGGCGCCGTCGGGCGGCGTCGTCATCGGCGTCAGGGGGCTCGGAGGGGTTGCCCATGGGCGACTAGGCCACGAGGCTGGTGAAGAAGTCGCCGAAACCCTGCGCGACCTCGACGATGCCGCCACCCACCGACTTGAACACGTCGGCCGCCGAATCTGGCCGGAACGCGACGAAGAAAATCAAGAACGCGATTCCGCCCCAGGTGAGGACCTTCTTGACCATTGCGGGCCATCCCCCTCCGTGTGGCGCGCCGCGACCCTCGTCCCGGCGATACTAGAATATCAGTCCTTCGTCCCGTGGTGGTGTAGTTGATCGTGGGAAAAGGTGTTCACGCTTTCCCGTGCAGGTACGGCGACGGCGCCCCGTACATCATCCCTGGTGGGACCTCCTCGGACAGATCGCGCAGCACGATGTCCTCGGCAAGCAGGTAGCCCGCGTCGGCCGGCCAGGTCACCGCGTACAGCCACAGTCCTCTGGCCTCACCCGCGTAGGCGCAGCGGCCCGGCTCGGCCTCGACCGACCACAGCGGAGTCGGGTGGCCGTCGGCCCGGATCTTGGCGTGCGGAGCACCACTGCCGAGCACGTCGGCCAGCGAGTCACCGGGATCGGGCCCGGGCAGACCCGCGAACCGGGTACCGAGCCCGACGCCGGGCTCCTCCGCGACGAGCACCAGGTCGGCGGGTCCGCCGGAGACCGGCGCCGGCCCGCTGAACGCGGTGACCGTGGCCCGGACGGTGCCGCGCTGCTCGCCGACCCAGCCGACCCCGGTCAGCGTCCACCCCGGCAGCAGCGGCCAGACGGCCCACATCGGCACCGGCCCGGGTGGGGCGGCGACGTCGGCGAGCAGCCGGCTCACCGCGCTCGCCACGATGTCGGGTCCGATGTGCTCGGCGACATGCAACGGTGGCACCGGCCCGCAGCTGTCACAACGGGACTCGGTGTGCATCAGGTCGGGCGGCCGCACCGCACCGCCGCACCGGGGACAACTCACCATCACGCCCACGCCACCTACGTTGCGCGTCCGGCCGCTCACCCGTCAAGCGAACCGGCTTTTTCGGTCATTCTTTCCCTCTGCGGCGGGCCGGGCGTCCCGCGCGGGACGGGACCGGACGCACTTGCGCCCACACTCACCCAGGCCCACCCGCCCCTCACCCAGGCCACCCGCACTCACCCGGACCGCTCGCCGGTCACCGGATCCGGTGGCGGGCCGGCGTGTGCCCGGATCCAGGCGTGCATCGCGATCCCGCTGGCCACTCCCGCGTTGATCGACCGGGTGGAGCCGTACTGGGCGATGGAGTACAGCAGGTCACAGCCGGCGCGGGCGGCCTCGGACAGCCCCGGCCCCTCCTGGCCGAACAGCAGCACGCAGCGCCGCGGCAGTTGCACGGTCTCCAGCGGCCGTGAACCGGCGAGGTTGTCGATGCCGATCACTGCCAGCCCGGCCTGCGCGGCCCAGTCCAGCAGGTCACCGATGTCCGGGTGATGCCGGACGTGCTGGTAGCGGTCGGTGACCATGGCACCGCGCCGGTTCCAGCGCCGGCGCCCGACGATGTGCACCTCGGCGGCGAGAAAGGCGTTGGCGTTGCGCACCACCGTGCCGATGTTGAGATCGTGCTGCCAGTTCTCGATCGCGACGTGGAACTCGTGCCGGCGGCGGTCGAGGTCGGCGACCACCGCCTCCCGGCGCCAGTACCGGTAGCGGTCGACGACGTTGCGTCGGTCGCCGGCGGCGAGCAGCTCCGGGTCGTAGCGCGGGTCGGTCGGCCACTCACCCGGCCAGGGACCCACCCCGACGACGGGGGCGTCCGCGCCGACTTCGGCCCCGACCGGGTCGGTGGTCGGCGGTACGGCGCGGGAAGGTTCCGTCGACGGGCCGTCGACGGGTGGCGTGCTCTGCTGTCGTTCCACGCTCTGCAGAGCGTACGGAGGCCTCTCGGGCGGCCGGGACACCAGTGCGGCAGACCTGATCCTGTGGCAGTCCGACCGGGCGCTGCGGCCCGGACGTTACCGGAGTTTTCCGACCCTGGACGCAATGAACGGCGGGGCCCTCCCCGGCACCCGCCGTCCACGCTCTGATAGCTAGAGATTCTGCCGGACCCACCACCGCCCGGGAAGAGCGGGGACCGAGACGGAGGTCACAGTTATGCTTTTGTTATGTTACGAAGAGTAATTACCGCCGTCAACTTCTGCGGTCACGGCATCGATCGTTTGCCCATGTCACCCCGACAGAACGGGGCACGAAACGCCGCCACCTGCAAAAACAGCTGGAAACGCTCCCATCACTTTCGGTAGCCGCACCGGATGCGTTTTTCGGCAATCCTGGATCGGGTTTCGCGACCGCTCCGGCGCGGTCCGGCCCTCGTCGCGCGCCGGGTTTCCGCGCCCGGCGATCGGGAATGCCACTGACCCCGGAGTCGTTTGCCCCGGTAGACCCGGGGCGTCACCGCCCCAAATCTGGCGATCGGAGACATCGATGGCGACCGTTGAGCTGACCACCCACAACTTCGACGAGGTGACCTCCGGCGACGGCATCGTCCTGGTCGACTTCTGGGCCAGCTGGTGCGGGCCCTGTGTGCGGTTCGCCCCGGTGTACGAGCGGGCCGCAGGCAAGCACACCGACATCACCTTCGGCAAGGTCGACACCGAGGCACAGCAGGAGCTCGCCGCGAAGTTCGACATCCGGTCGATCCCGACCATCATGGCGATCCGCGACGGGGTCGTCGTCTTCGCGCAGCCCGGCGCGTTGCCGGAGTCCGCGCTGGAGTCGCTGATCGAGCAGGTGCGGGCGCTGGACATGGACGACGTCCGGCAGAAGCTCGCCTCGCACCAGCACTGACGGGCCGGCCGTTCGGCGGGGGTCCGGTCCCGGTCCGGGACCGGACCCCCGCCGGTCAGCTCGTGCCGGCCGCGCCGACCACGGCGTCGATGTGGCGGGCCGACGATTCGAGCAGCGCGCGGCAACCCGCGACGGCCTCGGCCAGTACGTCGGCACCGGGTCGTGCCCAGACCTCCTCGTGGAAGACCTCGACCTCGACCGGCCCGGTGAACCCGGCCGCGTCGACCGCCGCGACGAACCGGTCGAGCGCGATACAGCCGGTGCCGGGCAGCCCTCTGCCCAGCAGGACCCCGGCCGGCAACGGAGTGATCCAGTCCGCCAGTTGGAAGCAGGCGATCCGCTGCGCCCGGCCCGCCCGGGCGATCTGTGCCCACACCTGGTCGTCCCACCACAGGTGGTACGTGTCCACCACGACGCCGACCGCTGCCGCGGGATAGGGCTCTGCCAGGTCCAACGCCTGGCCGAGCGTGGACACGACACACCGGTCCGCGCAGAACATCGGATGCAGCGGTTCGATCGCCAGGCGTACCCCGGCGTCGAGCGCGTGCGGCACCAGCCGGCCGATCGCCTCGCCGACCCACGACCGGGCACCGTCGAGGTCCCGGTCGGGCCGACCGGCCGACGGCCCGGCACCGGCCGCGGGCAGTCCGCCCGAGACCAGGACCAGCACCGGTGCCCCGAGCGCGGCCGCCTCGTCGATGGCGCGCCGGTTGTCGTCGTACCAGTCGTCGGCGGCGAAGAAGCCGCCGCGGCACAGCGAGGTCACCGCCAGGCCCGCGCCGCGCACCAGTGCGGCGGTCCGGCTCAGGCCGTAGGCTGCGGTCTCCTCCCGCCACAGCCCGACCCCCCGGACGCCGGCCGCGACGCAGCCGGCCACCATCTCCTCCATCGGCCAGAACTTCGTGGTGGCGGCGTTGAGCGCGAACCGTGCCGGCGCCGCCACGACGGTGCCCGACGGGTGTCCGGCGCCGGGCGAAGGGTCACTCACCGGTCAGCTCCGGGATGTCGATCCGACGGCCCTCCCGTGCCGACCGCAGGCCCAGTTCGGCCAGTTGCACCCCGCGCGCCCCGGCCCACAGGTCCCAGCTGTACGGGGTGTCCTCGACGACGTGCCGTAGGAACAGCTCCCACTGGGCCTTGAACCCGTTGTCGAACTCCTCGTTGTCCGGCACCGGCTGCCACTGGTCGCGGAACTGCTCGGTCGCCGGCAGGTCCGGGTTCCACACCGGCTTGGGAGTGGTCGACCGGTGCTGGACGCGGCAGTGCCGCAGACCCGCGACCGCGCTGCCCTCGGTGCCGTCCACCTGGAACTCCACCAGCTCGTCGCGGTACACCCGGACCGCCCAGGAGGAGTTGATCTGGGCGACGACCCGGCCGCCGTCGGGGCCGGGCCGGTCGATTTCGAAGATGCCGTACGCCGCGTCGTCCGCGGTGGCGTCGTACGGCGCGCCCGCCTCGTCCCAGCGGCGGTCGATGTGCGTCGCGACGTGCGCGGTCACCGACCGCACCCGGCCGAATATCTGTTCCAGTACGTAGTGCCAGTGTGGGAACATGTCCACAGTGATGCCGCCGCCGTCGGCCGCCCGGTAGTTCCAGGACGGGCGCTGAGCGGGCTGCCAGTCGCCCTCGAACACCCAGTAGCCGAACTCGCCGCGCACCGACAGGATCCGGCCGAAGAAGCCGCCCTTGACCAGCCGGTCCAGCTTGCGCAGGCCCGGCAGGAAAAGCTTGTCCTGGACCACACCGTGTTTGATGCCGGCGGCGTCGGCCAGCCGAGCGAGATCCACCGCGCCGGCCAGGTCCTCGGCGGTCGGTTTCTCGGTGTAGATGTGCTTGCCGGCGTCGATCGCCAACCGCAGGGCCTTCTCGCGGGCCGCGGTGACCTGCGCGTCGAAGTAGATCTGGGTGTCCGGTCGGGCCAGCGCGGCGGCCAGATCGGTGGTCCAGTCGGTCAGCCCGTGCCGGTCCGCCAGCTCGCGGAGCTTGTTCTCGTTGCGTCCGACCAGCACCAGTTCGGGCCAGAGCCGGGTGCCGTCGGCCAGCGGCAGTCCACCCTGGTCACGGATCGCGAGCAGGGACCGGACCAGATGCTGCCGGTAGCCCATCCGGCCGGTGACGCCGTTGAGGACGATCCCGATGGTGGTACGGGCCATGCCTCGCCTCCTTGACTGATCGGGACGGCGCGAACCAGGACAGGTAAGCGCTTTCCCGCGTACGTTACTGGTTCCGCTCATCCCACGGCAAGGGCTTTCCGGCCGACCGCAGCCGCGCCACGCTATCCTCAGCGACAACGTTTCCGGACCGCCCGCGAGCTGCTGCGCCCGCATCCCGCGCAGCGCCCGACCGGGTCACGCGGGGAGTCCGGGAGAGGAGCGGATCGTGGCCACGCTCGCGGACGTCGCGAAACGCGCCGGCGTGTCACCGGCCACCGCGTCACGGATCATCAACGGCAGCAGCAAGCCGGTGACCGAGGCGCTGCGCGAACGGGTCCTCGCCGCCGTCGAGGAGCTGCAGTACGTGCCGAACGCGCACGCCCAGTCGCTGGCCCGGGCACACCGTAGCGCGGTCGGTGTCATCGTCCACGACGTCTCCGACCCGTACTTCGCCGAGATCACCCGGGGTCTGCAGCGGGTGGCCACCGAGCACGGCCGGCTGGTCATCATCTGCAACAGCTACCGCGACCCGGACAAGGAACTGCAGTACGTCGAACTGCTCCGCGCCCACCAGGCGGCGGCGATCGTCCTGGCCGGCTCCGGCTACCACGACGAGACGTTCACCGCCCTGCTGGAGAGCAAGCTGCGGGTCTACGAACGCACCGGCGGCCGGGTCGCGGTGATCGGCCGGCACTCCCACGCCGGGGACGCGGTGGTGCCGGACAACGAGATGGGTGGCTACCTGCTCGGTGCCGAGCTCTACTCGCTCGGACACACCCACTTCGGGGTGGTCGCCGGCCCGAAGGTGCTGACCACGACCACCGACCGGCTCACCGGGCTGCGCCGGGCCGCCCGGGAACACGGCCAGAAGCTACCCGCCCGGCGGATCGCGTACGCCGATTTCGACCGCGCGAGCGGCGCGGCGGCCGCCGCCGGCCTGCTCGACGCCGAGCCCGGTCTCACCGCGATCGCCGCGCTCAACGACTCGATGGCCATCGGCGTCCTGGCGCTGCTGCGCTCGCGCGGCATCGCGGTACCGGAGCAGTTCAGCGTGGTCGGCTTCGACGACATGCCGGTCGCCCGCGACGTGACTCCGGCGTTGACCACCGTACGGCTGCCGCTGGCCGAGATGGGTGCCCGGGCGATGACGATGGCGCTGCAGGCATCCGGCCACCCGCGCGCGGCCGTGATCGAGGAGGTCGGCGCCGAGCTGGTGCGTCGCGACAGCGCGGGGCCACCGCCGCCGGCGGTCGACTGACGCCGGCGGGCGTACGCACCGTCGGTCGTCGACCGGACCGACCCGCGCGTCGCACTTGCCAGCCGATCGTACGTGTGTTCGAATGGACCGCATGCGTTGGGACACCTTGTCGGCTCCCCCCGACGGGGCAGGCCCACCCGGGGCAGCGCCAGCGGCTCCACCCCTGCCGCTGGCGCTGCCCGAGGCCGTCCCGCGCACCTTCGACACCCCCGGCTTCGCCGGCATGACGTTCTACGAGATCCACGCCAAGTCGATCATCAACCGGGTGCGCAGTGGGTCCCGCGTGCCGTTCGAGTGGACGGTCAACCCGTACCGTGGGTGCAGCCACGCCTGCACGTACTGCTTCGCCCGCAACACCCACACCTACCTCGACCTCGACGCCGGGCTGGATTTCGACAGCAAGATCGTGGTCAAGGTCAACGCCGCCGAGTTGCTCCGCCGCGAGCTGGCCGCACCGGGCTGGGCGGGCCAGCCCATCGCGATGGGCACCAACGTCGACTGCTACCAGCGCGCCGAAGGGCGCTACCGGCTCATGCCGGAGATCATCGGCGCGCTGCACGAGGCGGCCAACCCGTTCTCGATCCTCACCAAGGGGACGCTGATCCTGCGGGATCTGCCGCTGCTGCGCCGGGCCGCGCAGGTGGCCCGGGTCAGTCTGGCCGTCTCAGTGGGCTTCGTCGACGAGCCGCTGTGGCGGGCTGTCGAGTCCGGTACGCCCAGCCCCGCCCGGCGGCTGGCAACCGTCCGCACGCTGACCGACGCCGGGTTCGACGTCAGCGTCCTGATGGCACCGATCCTGCCCGGCCTGACCGACGACACCGAGTCGATCGACACGACCGTCGCCGCGATCGCCCGTGCCGGGGCGGTCAGCGTCACCCCGCTGCCCCTGCACCTGCGGCCCGGGGCCCGCGAGTGGTACGCCGCCTGGCTCGGCCGCACCCATCCCCACCTGGTCGCCCGCTACCGCGCGCTGTTCCGATCCGGCGCCTACCTGCCGCAGTCCTACCAGCGGGAGATCGTCGCCCGGGTGCGGATCGCCGCCCGCCGGCACGGACTCGCTCCGGCCGGCCCCGGTGCCGCCCGCCAACCCGCGGGCACCGACACCGCAGACCTGCCGCGCACCGCCGGCACCGCCGGCCGTCAACTCCCCGGCCAGCTCGCCCTGCTCTGAGCGGTCATCGGCTGAGGAGTCCATCGGCCGGTAGCCGACCACACGCCGCCCGCCGCGCATACGCTCGACCGATGAGAACCCCGCAACAGATCCTGGCGGACGCGCGGACGATCGCGGTGGTGGGCGCGTCCCGCGATCCGGCGAAACCGGCCCACAGCGTTCCGGCGCAGCTCATCCGGTACGGCTGGCGGGTGATCCCGGTCAACCCGTACGTCGACGAGATCTTCGGCGAACGGGCCTGGCCGAGCCTGGCCGACCTGCCGGTCCCGGTGGACCTGGTCAACGTGTTCCGACCCGTACCGGACGCGATCGACGTCGTACGCGACGCCGTCCGCATCGGCGCACCCGCCGTGTGGCTGCAGAGCGGAATCGCCTCGGCGCAGGCCCGGGAGATCGCCAGCGCCGCCGGAATCGACTACGTCGAGGACCACTGCATCGCGGTGGAACGGGCCCGGGCCCGGCTCACCGGACCCGACCGGTCGGCCGCCGACCCGACCTCGTCCCCGGACCGACCGGGCTGAGCCATGGGCCGACCGGTGCCACCGGACCCGGACCAACCGCCGCCAGGCCGGCCAGCGCCGCCAACAGGCCGGCCAGCGCCGCCCCCCGGCCGGGGTCTGAACATGCTGGCGGTCCTCACCCTGGCCAGCGCCTTCGTGTTCGCCCCGGCCGCGATCGTGCTCGGACACCTCGCGAGACGCCAGATCCGGCAGACCGGTGCGGACGGCTGGGCGCTGGCCGACTGGGGACTGTTCCTCGGCTACCTCGGCACCATCGTCGGTCTACTGTGCTGCTGCGGCCTGCTCGTCGTCACCATCCGCAGCGCCGGGCTCGGAATGCCATGATCAGCGGTACTGGGCCTCCTGGACGCTGTTACCGCCGTCCACGACGAGCATCTGGCCGGTGATGTAGGAGGCGGCCGGCGAACAGAAGAACGCGATCGCCGCCGCCACCTCGTCCGGGGTGCCGGGACGGCCGATCGGCGTACCGATGCCCTGCTTGAGCTCGGTCACCGTCGACGCCGCCGTGTAGATCGTCCCGGGGGCGACCGCGTTCACCGTGACCCCGTCGGCGACCAGCTCCATAGCCAACGCCCGGGTGAGCCCGACCACCCCGGCCTTGGCCGCGGCGTAGCCGGCCTCGGTCGGCAGGGCGTTCACCGGCCCGGCGGTGGCTGCCAGGTTGACGATCCGGCCCCAGCCACGCTCGGACATCCCGCCGATGAAGGCCCGGCTGCACAGGAAGGCGGTGGTCAGGTTCCGGTCGATCTCCGCCCGCCACTCGTCGAAGCTGAGCTGCGCGACCGGGCGCAGCACCTCCGGACTCGCCCGGCTGGCCAGTCCGGCGTTGTTCACCAGGACCTCGACGTCGCCCAGCTGCTCGGCGACGGCGTCGGCCAGGGCGCCCACCTCGGCCTCGTCGGTCAGGTCCGCCACGAAACCGGTAGCGCCGAGCTCGGCGGCCCGCTCGTGGATCCGACGGGTGGTGGAGACGATCGCGACCCGGGCACCGAGCTGACCCAGCCGGCGTGCGGTGGCGTACCCGATCCCGTCCGAGCTGCCAGCGCCGGTGACCAGGGCGACCCGGCCGTCCAGTCGCAGGCTGCTCGGCTCCGGCCAGGGACCGCCGGCCACGGCCATCGCGTCGGAGTCGGCCGAGCCCGGCTCGACCCGGGTGGTGGCGTCCGGCCCGACCCCCGGTGCCGGTAGCACGGACGGGCCGGCCGGTCGGGTCTGTGCACTGGAACGGAGCACGGTACGTGCGTCAAAGCCCATGCGCTGATCCTGCCCGCTGGCGTCGTCAGGAGCAACGACGTGCGGGAGCCGCGCGTTGGCCGCGACCGTCTACCCTGTGCGCGCAGCCCGATGCGACAGTGGGCCACCGCGCTCCGGCCGGAGGCGCCGCCCGTTTCGACGGCGGGCGACCGGCCCCTTCGACAGAAAGACCTACGGTGATGAGCCAACCCCAGCAGCCCGGCAACTGGAGCGACTCCTCCTGGCAGGGTCAGCAGCAGCCGTACGGCTCCTACGACCCGGCCGGGCAGGTCAGCGGGCAGCCGGTCGCTCCGGGCTACCCGGCGTACCCGGACCAGCAGGCGTACGCCCCGGGCGCCGCGTACGCCGCCCCCGGGTACCCGGCCGGCTACCCGTACCCGGTGGCCGCCGCCAACCCGGTCAACGGTCGGGCGATCGCGGCGCTGGTGCTGGGGATCCTGGGCATCCTCGGCCTCTGTGGATACTTCGTCCCCGGTCTGATCGGCATCGTCGGCGCGCTGCTCGGCCACTCCGCCCGGCGGCAGATCCGCATCGCCGCCGGGCAGGGCCGTCCGGAACAAGGTGACGGGATGGCGGTCGCCGGGATGATCACCGGCTGGATCTCGTTCGGGATCGCGCTGCTCGCCTCCATCGGGATCGCCGTCGCGATCATCGTGGGCATCAGCCAGAACCAGTAGTCCACGGGCCATCCGCCCGGGTGACGCCGGTGGGCACAGTTCACCGGCCATAGTGAAAGGGAGCCGATGTACGACTCAGATCCCGGCAAGTCCGACCAGCCGCCGACACCGGGTCACCCGGGCGGCCCCGGTCAGCCGTACCCGCCCGGTCAGCCGTACCCGCCGGCCGGCGGGTGGCCCGGTTACGCCCCGCCCCGACCGACCAACACCATGGCCCTGGCCTCGTTCATCGTGTCGCTGGTCAGCCTGTTCAGCTGCCCGTTGATCGGCATCGTGTCGATCGTCCTGGGCCGCCGCGCCCGCGACGAGATCCGGCGTACCGGTGAACAGGGTGAAGGGCTCGCCCAGGCCGGCGTGATCATCGGCTGGATCGGGGTCGCCCTCGCCGTGATCGGCGCCCTGGCGTTCCTGGCCTACTTCGGCTTCGTGTTCGTGATGGTGAGCAACACGACCACCTACTGACCCGCGCCGATGCGCGCCGCACGGTGTACGGGGGCGGGCTGAGCCGCACGGTGTACGGGGGCGGGCTGACCTGCAGCCGCAGCTGGTCGCCGATCAGGCCACTCCTGCCCGGTCCGGGCACCGTCGACGCCGATCCCGGCCAGGGTGAGGTTTTCGCCGAGGACACCGGCCGGCAACGGCCGGCCGAGTGCGCTCTGCCAGTGGTCGAGGTCCTCCCGGCGTACGCGTGGACCGCCTGGTCGTCACCGCCGTCGGTCGACCTCACCCATGCTGTCCGGCTCAGGCCGGCGGCGGCGGGTGTTCCGGCGGCCCCGCCTCCGGTGGCAGCGGTGGAGGCGTACGGACCCGGGTGCCGCCGAGCACGACCACGGCGACACCGACCAGCAGCAGCCCCAGACCGGGCAACGCGGCCGCCCGGGGCACCTGCCCCAGCCAGGCCCAGGCGATCAACGCGGCGCCCGGCACCTCCAGCAGGATCAGCACGCTGACCGTGGTCGCCGGGATCTTGTGCAGGGCGTAGCTGAACATCGAGTGGCCGAGCAGCTGTGCCCCGACCACCAGGCCGAGCACGGCGAGCCAGGTGGAGCCGGGAAAACCGGTCAGCGGTACGCCGGCGGCGAGGCAGACCACCAGTAGGACCACCGCGCAGACGCCGTAGCAGATCGTCGTGTACGTGGTGGTGCTGACCGTCCGCCGGGCGTGCTCGCCCAGCGCGGTGTAGACCGCGGCGAAGATCGCACCGGCGAGTGCCAGCAGGTCTCCGGCGACGGCACGGGCGTCGAAGCCGATGTCGGCTCCGGTGGCGAGCGTCGCGCCGAGCACCGCCACCGCGATCCCGACCCAGGTCAGCAGCGGCAGTCGGCGACCCTGCCCGAGCGCGATGAGGCCCTGCCAGACCGGCTGGGTGGCGACCAGCGCGGTGGCGGTCGCCACCGAGGTCAGCTGGGCGCTCGGCATCCAGGTGCCGAAGTGCGCGGCGAGCGCGACCCCGGCCAGGACACACCAGCCGAGCTGACGGCGGCCGATCGGCGCGGCCAGCGCCCGCAGCTCCGGGCGGCGGCGGGCCAGCACGAAGGGGGCCACCGCGCCGGTGGCCAGCAGGTTGCGCCAGAAGGCGACCGCCAGCGCCGGCGCGGCGGCGAACGCGATCAGCGGCGCCGACGTCGACACGGCCAGTACGGCGATGGCCGTGGCACCGGTGGCGAGCAGTTCACCCCGGCCGGCCGGAGCGGGGTTACGGGCACCGGAGGACACGGGACACGATCCTCACAGATCGCGGCAGCGGACAGGTCGGCGGGTTTACGGCACGATGGCAGGGTGCCCAAGGACGAAGCCGCGTCGCCCGTGTCCGACCCCGCCCGGTCCGACCCCGCTCCGGCCGACCTGACCGGGTCCGCCCCGCTGGTCGCCGAGGCGGTCCGTAAGGCGGCGGTCGCCTGGATCGCGGTGGGCGGCGGACCGGCCCAGGTGATGTGGTGCCATCCGGTCGACGGTGCGCTGTACCTGGTCACCGGCCCCGGCGAGCAGTCCGGTGCCGATCTGGTGACCGGCGAACCAGCGTCGGTCACGCTCCGCGGCGACCACGGCGGGCGGATCGTGACCTGGCCGGCGGAGGTGGCGCTGGTCGAGCCGGGCAGCGCCGACTGGGACGCGGTCGCCCCGCAGGTGGCCGCGAAGCGACTCAACGCCGCCGAGAACCCTGCCGACCTGGTGAGCCGCTGGGCGACGCGGTGCCGGCTGTACCGGCTCACGCCGGCCGACGGCCCGGTCGCGGCCGGGCCGACGCTGCCCGACGACGCCCTGGCCGCGCCGCCCCGGCCCAACCCGGCCGTCCGGCGCACCCGGCGCCCGTTCCGGCTGCACCGGGTCCGGCGCCGCTGACCGGACCAGGTGGGAGTTCGGCCGGGTGGCTCAGCCGACGAACGGCGGGACGGCGATCTGGCCGGCCGCGACCGGCACGACGTGGCCGGCGACCGTCGCGCCCCGGGCCCGCCCACCCAGCGCGGTCACCGTACAGTCCATGGTAGATGGTCGATGGATCTCCGCGCCCTGCCGGACGACGTACCGCGACTGCCCGTTCGCCGGCAGCAGGGCGCTCGCCACCGCCCACACGCCGAGGCCAAGGGCGGCCGAGCCGGTGGCCGGATCCTCCACGACGCCGGCGCCGGGGCAGAACACCCGGCTGTGCACCACCGGACGGTCCGTACCGGTCGCCGGGCTCCAGGAGAAGACGCTGATCATCCCGACCCCGCCGGCCTGCGCCGCGCCTGAGTCGAGCACCGCGCGGGCGACGGCTTCCGGCCGTACGCACAGGTAGTCGAACTCCAGCCCGCAGCCGGCCCGACGCGGCGCCGGACCGGTGTGGTCCGCCGGGCCGAGTCCGACGGCGGCCAGCAGCGGTCCCGGATCCTGCAGTGCCCCCACGGTCGGCTCACCGCCACGCAGTGCCGCGTAACCGTCTTCGGAGAGTTCGATCGGCAGCAGCCCGGCACCGCACTCCTGCACGACGGTGCCCGCCGTCACCAGCCCCCGCCGGCCTGCGGTCGCCGCCGCCCCGACGCTCGGGTGGCCGGCGAACGGCAGCTCCCGCTCGGGTGTGAAGATCCTCACCCGGTAGTTCGCCTCGGCGGCCCGGGCCGGCAGCACGAAGACGGTCTCGGACAGGTTGAACTCCCGTGCGATCGCCTGCATCTGGTCGCTGGCGAGCTGTTGGGCGTCGAAGACGACGGCGAGTGGATTGCCGGCGAACGGCCGGTCGGTGAAGACGTCGACGATCTCGTAGCCGAGGCTGGACATGAAAGAAACACTACGGCCCGTAGGCTGTGCCCGTGACTATGGCGACCAGGGTGTACATCGCCCGGCTCGCCGGGCTCGCCGTCTTCGACCCCAACGGCGACCAGGTCGGGCGGATCCGGGACGCGGTGGTACGGCTACGCACCACCAACCGGCCCCCTCAGGTGGTCGGGTTGGTGGCCGAGATGCCGATGCGCCGGCGGATCTTCCTTCCGATGGGCCGGGTGACCGCGATCGACCCGGAGTCGGTGCTGCTCGGCACCGGCACCCTCAACCTGCGGCGATTCGAGAAACGGCCGAACGAGCTGCTGGTGCTGGAGGACCTGCTGGACCGCCGGGTCGCCTTCGACGCCGACGAGCGCCCCGGCACCGTCGTCGACGTGGCGATGGAGGCCAACCGCATCGGCGAATGGTCCCTGACCCGGGTCGCGGTCCGTGAGATCACCGGTCGGTTGACCCGCCGTGGTCATCTGCACCAGCTGGACTGGCACCGGGTGCGCGGGCTGATCGGGCTGCCGGACACCCAGGGAACCGCCGGGTTGCTCTCCGTACTCGACCAGATGCGCGCCGCCGACCTGGCCAACGCCCTGCAGGATCTCCCGGACAGCCGCCGGCACGAGATCGCCGCCGCGCTCGACGACGAACGCCTCGCCGACGTACTGGAGGAGCTGCCCGAGCACGACCAGGTGGCGATCCTGACCGCGCTGGACCGGGAACGCGCCGCCGACGTGCTGGAGGAGATGGATCCGGACGACGCGGCCGACCTGCTGGCCGAGCTGCCGCCGCCGGAGCAGGACGTGCTGCTGGACCTGATGGAGCCCGACGAGGCCGACTCGGTACGTCAGCTGCTGCAGTACCAGGCGGGAACCGCCGGCAGCATGATGACCTCCGAACCGGTCATTCTCACCCCGGATGCCACCGTCGCCGAGGCGCTGGCCCGCATCCGCGAGCCGCAGCTGCCGCCGGCGATCGCCGCCCAGGTCTTCGTCGCCCGGGCGCCGATGGCCACCCCGACCGGCAAGTACCTGGGCGTGGTCCATTTCCAGCGGCTGCTCCGGGAGCCGCCGGCGGAACTGCTCGGGGGAGTCGTCGACAACGGCATCGACCCGCTGCAGCCGGAGACGCCGCTGCTGGAGATCACCCGGCGGATGGCGACCTACGACCTGGTGGCGATGCCGGTGGTCGACGCGACGAACCGGCTGGTCGGCGCGGTGACCGTGGACGACGTACTGGACCATTCGCTGCCGGCGGACTGGCGGGACCGGGACACCCCGCTCGACGACGGGAGCGCACATGGCTGAGCACCGCCGGACCGTACGTCTGGACCAGCCTCGCGATCCGGGCCGGTTGTCGCTGCCCCGCTACGACCCGGAGGCGTTCGGGCAGTGGGCGGAGGCGATCGCCCGGTTCATGGGCACCGCCCGCTTCCTGGTCTACATGACGGTCTTCGTCGTCGGCTGGATCGCCTGGAACACCCTGGCCCCGGCGCAGCTGCGCTTCGACCCGTACACCTTCACGTTCCTGACCCTGATGTTGTCGGTCCAGGCCTCGTACGCGGCCCCGCTGATCCTGCTGGCGCAGAACCGGCAGGCCGACCGGGACCGGGTCTCGTTGGAGGAGGACCGGCGGCGGGCGGCGATGCAGAAGGCCGACACCGAGTACCTGGCCCGGGAGATCGCCTCGCTGCGGGTGGCGGTCGGCGAGGTGGCGACCCGCGACTTTCTCCGCTCGGAGCTGAGCCGGCTCGCGGAGGAACTCGACGAACAGGCACACCGCCGGCACCGCCTGGAACGCCGGCCGCTGGAAGGACCGCAGCAGGTCGACGGCGACCGGCGCTGACCGGTCACCGCGACGTAGCATGGCGGTCATGTCCGCACCGACCAGCACCGTCACCGATGCCGTCAACGCCGCCCTGGCCACGGTCAACGATCCGGAGATCCGCCGGCCGATCACCGAGCTGGGCATGGTGCGCTCCGTCGTGGTCGGCGCCGACGGCCTGGTACGCGTGGAGCTGCTGCTGACCGTCGCCGGCTGCCCACTCAAGGACAAGCTGCGCGGCGACATCACCGAGGCGGTGACCCGGGTCTCCGGGGTCAGCGGCGTCGAGATCGAGTTCGGGGTGATGAGCCCGGAGCAGCGCAAAGCGCTGCAGGAGCAGTTGCGCGGCGGTAGCGCCGGCGCCGAACCGGTGATCCCGTTCGCCCAGCCCGGCTCCCGTACCAGGGTGTACGCGGTGGCCAGCGGCAAGGGCGGGGTGGGCAAGTCCAGCGTGACGGTGAACCTGGCCGCCGCCCTGGCGGCCCGGGGATTGTCGGTCGGGGTGATCGACGCCGACATCTACGGACATTCGGTGCCCCGGATGCTCGGCGCCCAGGGCAAGCCGACCCGGGTCGAGGAAATGATCATGCCGCCCCAGGCGCACGGTGTGAAGGTCATCTCGATCGGCATGTTCACCGCCGGCAACGCCGCCGTGGTCTGGCGCGGGCCGATGCTGCACCGGGCGTTGCAACAGTTCCTCGCCGACGTCTACTGGGGCGAGCTGGACGTACTGCTGCTGGACCTGCCGCCGGGCACCGGCGACGTGGCGATCTCCCTGGCCCAGCTGCTGCCCAACGCCGAGATCCTGGTGGTCACCACACCGCAGGCGGCGGCCGCCGAGGTCGCCGAGCGCGCCGGCGCCATCGCGTTGCAGACCCATCAGCGGCTGGTCGGCGTGGTGGAGAACATGTCCTGGCTCGAGCTGCCCACCGGTGAGCGGATGGAGATCTTCGGCAGCGGCGGCGGTGCCACCGTCGCCGAGTCGTTGACCCGTACGGTCGGCGCGGCGGTGCCGCTGCTGGGGCAGATTCCGCTGGACACCCGGGTCCGGGAGACCGGCGACGCGGGCACTCCGATCGTGCTGGCCGACCCGACGGCCGCCGCCGCCAAGGCCCTCGTCGGCGTCGCCGACCGGTTGGCGGTCCGGCGCGAGTCGTTGCTCGGCAAGCCGCTGGGGCTACGCCCGGCCGGCCGCTGAACCGCCGGCCACCACCTGAACTCAGGTGGCGTCGACGTCGACCGGCTTGACGGGCGCGGCGGGTGTCGGCGCGGCAGCTGCCGGCGCGGACGGGACGACCGCGTCACGGGCCGGTGCCGGTGCCGTCGTCGACTTCAGGTCGGCCGCCGCCGCGACGTCGCGCAGCTCGTCACGCACCCCGCCGATGTCGGACCGCAGGTCGTCGTAGACGCCCTGCAACGGCTTACGCAGTGCCGCCTCGTCCTCCTCGCTGAGCAGGTGCTTGCGGATGAACGCCTTGGGGTGCAGATCCTCCAGCTGGATGTCGGTGCCCAGCTCGCGGCTGAGGTCCGAGGTGGCATTGCGGGCCATGTTGCGCAGATTGCGCACCATCCGCAGACCGTCGGAGATCACCTGCGGCAACCGGTCACCGAAGATCAACAGAGCGAGCATCAGGATCAGCCCGATCTCCCACCAGTTCAGGTTGTCGAACACGATGTCGCCTCCCTCGCCGCCGTCGAAGGCAAGAGTACGCACGTCGCGGGCCGGTCCGGGAGGGCCGACCGGTTGTTACTTGGCGTCGGCGGCCAGGGTCACCGATGCGGACCGGTTCTCCGTACCGCGTCGGTAGTCGACCGCGACCACCGCGCCCGGCGGATACTTGCGCACCAGGGCGATCAGATCGGTCGCCTGGTCCAGCGGGCGGCCGTCGATGCGCAGCACCACGTCGCCGGCCTGCAGGCCGGCTGCGGCCGCCGGGCCGCCGTCGACGACGTCACTGAGCCGTACGCCGGCCCCCGGCGTGCCGGCCGCGTCGGTGACGTTGGCGCCGAACACGGTCCGCCGCGCTTTTCCGGTGTTGATGATGTCCAGGGTGATCCGCTGTGCGTGGTTGATCGGGATGGCGAAGGCGAGACCGATGTTGCCGGCGGTCTCCTCGTCGGCGGCCAACGACTTGATGACCGAGTTGACGCCGATCACCCGGCCTGCCCCGTCCACCAGCGGCCCGCCGGAATTGCCCTGGTTCACCGCCGCGTCGGTCTGGATGGCCGCGTAGTAGCGCTGCTGCCCGCCGGGCTCACCCGCCCGGATCGTCCGGTCGATCGCGCTGACGATACCCGAGGTGACCGTGTTCGTCAGCGCCAGCGGTGAGCCGAAAGCCAACACCGGATCGCCGACGGCGATCGCGTCGGAGTCGCCGAACTCGACCGGGGTCAACCCGGTCCGGTCGACCTTGATCACCGCCACGTCGGACTCCGGATCCTGCCCGACGATCGACGCGCCCGCCGTCGACCCGTCGCTGAACAGCACCATCGCCTCGCGCGCGCCGACGCCGACGACGTGGTCGTTGGTGATCACGTAGCCGTCCGCGGTCGCCACGAACCCCGAACCCACGCTCTGCCCGGCAGCGCTGCTCACCTGGACGGTGACCACGCTCGGCAGCACCCGCTGCGCGACACCGGCGAACGAGTCGGCCGGACGTTGCGCCAGGCCGGGTGGATTCCCCGGGCCGGCTCCGAGCGCCGTACCGCCGGTCGCGGCCCCACCGCGCACCGCGAAGGCGAACCCGAGCGCCCCGCCGAGGCTGCCGGCGAGCAGGGCCGTGATCACCGACACGAGCACCAGCGGGGTGAGCCCGCGCCGGGCCGTCGCGTCCGGGTTGGACACCACCTCCGGGCCACCGGCCGCACCCGCGCCGACCGGCGGCACCTCGACCACCACCGCCGACGGGGCGTACGGGTCACGCCACGGATCCCGCAGCGCGTCCGACCACCACGGCGACGCAGTCGACCCGGACGGCGGCTGTGGTCGCGGTTGCGGCCAGCCGCCGACCGGCGGCTGGTGCCCCGGCACCGTGTTCCCGTCGGCCCGGCGCCAGTTACCGCCGTCGGTCACGATTGCCTCCCAGTCCATCCCCCAGGGCGACGGCACCCGTCCGTACGGCGACATCGCTCACCGTCCAGGATTGCACGGATAATCGAGGAACATTCAGCGGTCGCCGAAGGGTTTCCGGGTCGGGCGGGTCGGACCTGCGGCGGCGCTCTACGCTCGTAGCGGCAACCGCCACCCGACCCCCCGCTGGAGGTGCGCCATCACCCCGGTCACCCGTCCCCCCGCCTGGACGACCGCGCCCCAGGCCCTCCAGTTCGTCGCCGGATACGCCGCCGAGGACCTGGTGCTGCGTACCGCCCGCAGCCTGGCCGAGGAGGTCGGGCTGCGGGCGGTGAGCGCGGACACCGGCGCCACCCTGCGGCTGCTCGCCGCCGCCGGCAACGCCCGCGCGGTCGTCGAGATCGGCACCGGCACCGGTGTCAGCGGCGTCTGGCTGCTGCGGGGCATGCGCGCAGACGGCGTACTCACCACGATCGACGTGGAGAACGAGCATCAACGGATGGCCCGCCGGATCTTCCTGGAGGCCGGGTTCGCCGCCTCGCGTACCCGGATCATCACCGGTCGGGCGCGCGACGTGCTGCCCCGGTTGGCGGACGCGGCGTACGACATGGTGTTCGTCGACGGCGACAGCGCCGAGTACGGCGCGATCGTGGACGCGGCGCTGCGGTTGCTGCGCCCCGGCGGCATCCTGGCGGTCAACGGCGCGTTGGCCGACGGCCGGATCGGCGACCCGACCGCGCGCGACGCCGAGACGGTGACCATTCGCGAGCTGGTCAAGGCCGTCCGCGAGGCCGACGAGTGGGTGCCGGCGCTGCTGCCGGCCGGCGACGGGCTGCTGGCCGCGGTCCGGCGCTGATCGCCGGCCGGCCACGCCGACCGGACGGCCGGCCACGCCGGCCACGCCGACCGGACGGCCGGCCACGCCGACCGGACGGCCGGCCACGCCGGCCACGCCGACCGGACGGCCGGCCACGCCGGCCACGCCGACCGGACGGCCGGTCATGCCGGTGGGTCGACAGCGGCCAGCCACCGCACCAGCGTCCGCACGCCCCAACCCGTCGCCCCCCGGGTCAGCTCGGCGTGTTCGTCATCGGACCAGGACGGCGCGGACATGTCGTAGTGCGCCCAGCGGTCCCGCAGCGCACCGGTGAACTCGCGCAGGTAGAGGGCGGCCACCACCGAGCCGGCCCCCCGGTCCGGCGCGCTGAACAGGTCCGCGATCTCACTACCCAGGTACTCGACGTAGTCGCCGTGCAGCGGCATCCGCCAGGCGTTCTCACCAGCGGCCGCCGAAGCGGCGAGCAACTGTCCGGCGAGCGCGTCGTCGTCGCTGTACAGGGCCGCCGTCCGGCGGCCGAGCGCGACGGCGTTCGCGCCGGTCAACGTGGCCAGGTCGACGAGGTGGTCCGGTTCGTACCGGCTGACCGCGTAGCCGATCGCATCGGCGAGCACCAGCCGTCCCTCCGCGTCCGAGTTGGTGGTCTCGCTGGTCCGCCCGTCGTAGTGGCGCACCACGTCGCCGGGGCGCAACGCGCTCCCGCTGACCATGTTCTCCGCGAGCGGGGCCAGCACGGTCAGGCGTACCGGCAGCGCCAGGTCGGCGACGGCGATCGCGGTGGCCACCACGGCGGCGGCACCGCCCATGTCCTTGCGCATCAGCTTCATGCCGTCGACCGGTTTGATCGAGACACCACCGGTGTCGAAGGTGATGCCCTTGCCGACCAGGACCACATGAAGGCGGGCCGTCGGCGGCGCCCAGTCGATCTCCACCAGCCGTGGTGTGGACGCGGAGCCGGCGCCGACCGCGAGCAGTGCGCCGAATCCCTCGGCGGCGAGCTCCTGTGGCCCACGCACGGTGACAGCGAGCCCCGGCCGGGTCGCCGTGGCGGCGAGCACCTGGTCGACGAACCAGGCCGGGTTCTTGATCGAGGACGGCATGTTGGTCAGGTCGCGGGCCAGCAGGGTCGCGTGGGCGGTCACCCGGGCCGCGCGCAGCGCCTGCTCGACCGCCGGGGTCGGCGGGACGGCGAGCAGGATCTGCGGCGTACCGGCCGGACCGGCGTCGGACTCCGGCCGGGTCGATGCGATCGCCGCGGCGTCGCCCGGCGGGACGGCGAACCGGTAGCCGGCCAGCCAGCATCCCTCGGCGAAGCCCCGGACCGACGCCGGGTCGGCCGGTGCCGACGGTGGCGGGTCGGCCGGGTCAGGCCCGACGGCGACCAGCCAGGCACCGTCGGGCGACGCGTCGGCGGCCAGCTCGCGGCGGATCGTCCCGCCGACGGCGGCACCCGCCGTCCGCCAGCCGGCTTCGTCGCCGACACCGACTCCGACCAGCAGCACCCGGTACGGGGCGAGCCGTGGCCGGTGCAGTACCTCGACCTCACCGGGACCACCGGTGTGGCCGGCCCGGGCCGCCAGCGCGGCGGCGGACGCGACCAGCTCCGCCCGGTCGCCTTCGACGTGCAGCTGCTGCGGTGGTGCGGCGATACGGATGTCGACGCCGGCACGCGCGGCGGTGACGGGCAGGACGACGGTGTCGGCGACGACGGGGTCGGCGACATCGGTGTCCGCCGGCAGACGGATGGCGAACACGCCGGGGTTACCTCCTGGGACGCGAACGACTGATGCCCACGGCATACCGAGTCCGCCGACCCGGCGGGGACCGGATCGGCGGACTCGTCAACCGTCGCTATGTCGACCCGTGGGCCAGCGCTGCCCCGCGGGTCCGGCTCGATCAGCCTGCGGCGGCCTTCAGCGCGTCACCGAGCGCGTTGGCCTCGTCGGGCGTCATCTCGACGACGAGTCGGCCCCCACCCTCCAGCGGAACCCGCATGACGATGCCCCGGCCCTCCTTGGTGACCTCCAGCGGACCGTCGCCCGTCCGCGGCTTCATCGCCGCCATGTTGTCTCCCCTCAGACTTGCCCCAGGGCCGCTGGGTGTGCCCCAGCCACCTCGTCAGTCTCACCGCGTGCCACTGCCACGGTGCCGACCAACGATTTTCCCTGATGAACACCGCCGGACCCAAACCGAGGCCACAATGCTGTGACAGCATCTAGCTTATCTTGAACCGGGCTGTCACAATGTGCGGTCATGCAGGCACGGTCGGCGCTCTTCGACCTGTTCGGTGACCACCTCCGCCCACGGGGCGGTCGGGCACCCGTCGCTGCCCTGGTCAGACTGCTCGCCCCGCTCGGCATCGCGCCGCCGGCGGTACGGACCGCAGTGTCGCGGATGGTGCGCCAGGGCTGGCTGCACCCGTCGCGAATGGCCGCCGGGCCAGGCTATCTGCTGACGCCCAAGGCCGCCCGGCGATTGGACGAAGCGGCCGCCCGGATCTACCGCACCGGCCGGATCGCCTGGGACGGCAAGTTCGACCTGCTGGTGCTGGACGCCCCGAGCGCCCGCCGGGAACGGCAACGACTCTGCGCCAACCTGAGCTACCTCGGGTACGGGATGCTCGACGAACACACCTGGGTGGCGACCCGGACCGCCAGCGAGGTGGACGGCCTGCTGGCCGAGGCCGGCGTCCGGTTCGAGCGGTTCACCGCCGCGCACACCGGCGGCACCGCCGGCGCCGCCGCCCTGGTCCGCCGGGCCTGGAACCTGGCCGAGATCGGCCAGGCGTACGAGCGGTTCGTCGCCGAGCAACGCCCGCTGCTCGCCCGGGTGACGGTCCGCAGCAGCGACGAGGAGGCCTACGCCGCCCGCTTCCGGCTGGTGCACGCCTGGCGGGGATTCCTGTTCCAGGATCCGCAGCTGCCACCGGCGTTGCTTCCGGAACGGTGGCCCGGCACCAGCGCCGCCACCTTCTTCGACCGGCACGCCGCCCGGCTGCGACCCGCCGCCGACCGCTACGTCGACACCTGCCTGGACATCAACCACCGCTGACCCGCACCGACCACCGCTGACCGGCCCGACCGTCCGGCGGCCAGCAGACGAAAGGGCCCACCAGCCGTGACCGACCCACTGCTCGTCGACCGCACCGACGCGGTCGTGACACTGACCCTGCACCGCCCGGAGTCGCTCAACTCCCTCGACGTCGCGCTCAAGGAGGCGCTGCGCGACGTCCTGGCCGAGCTGGACACCGACCCCGGTTGCCGGGCCGTCGTCCTCACCGGCGCCGGCCGCGCCTTCTGCGTCGGCCAGGACCTGCGGGAACACGTCGCGACGCTGGAGTCGGGCAGCCGTGATCCGCTGGACACCGTGCGGGAGCACTACAACCCGATCGCCGCCCGGCTGGCCGGGCTGTCCAAGCCGGTCGTCGCCGCCGTGCGGGGGGCGGCGGCTGGTGCCGGTGCCTCGCTCGCGATGCTCGCCGACCTGCGCATCGGCGGCCCGGGGACCAGCTTCCTGATGGCGTTCGCCAACGTCGGCCTGGCCGGTGACACCGGGGTGTCCTGGGCCCTGCCCCGACTGGTCGGCTTCCCGAAGGCCGTCGAGCTGATGCTGCTGGCCCAGCCGGTGCCGGCCGCCGAGGCGCACCGGATCGGGCTGCTCCACCGGCTCGTCGACGACGACGAGCAGGTGCTGCCGGCCGCCCAGGAACTGGCCGCGCGGCTGGCGGCCGGGCCGACCGTCGCGTACGGGGCGATCAAACGCCAACTGTCGGTCGGCGCCTCCGGCACGCTCGCCGACGCGCTGGCCGCCGAGGAACATGCCCAGTCGCTGTGCGGCGGCACCGCCGACCACCGGCACGCCACCGCAGCGTTCGTCGCCAAGCAGCGGCCGGTCTTCGACGGCCGCTGAGACGAGCCGTACGCCGAGACGAGCCGTTTCGTCGGAACGAGCCGTACGCCGGAACGAGCCGTACGGCACCGGTCAGTCGTCCTCTTCCGGGTCCTGGTTGGCCTCGGCACCGAGCACGAAGGCCTGCATCGCCAGCTCGTCACCGGACGGATACACGAAGGCGGGCAGCTCCCGTGGCCCCAGCTCCCGCACGTACGACCAGAACACCCGGACCGCCTCGGCCGCGGTCGGTGCCTCGATCGGCAGATCGACACTGACCAGCCAGGTCCGTCGGTCGCCGGTCGGTGCCAACTGCCCGGCGAGGTTGCGGTAGGTGGCGACGTCGACCGCCGTGACCGGGCCGGTGAGCACGAGCGAGGGTGCCGGCACCGGATCGTCGAAGGCGCGGCAGGTGTAGTGGACCACCAGCGGCGGCGGGCCGCCGGCCCGGGTCTCGCCGCCCTCGGTGCCGCCGCCGGCGGCACCGACGCGACCCAGCGCCACCACGAACGGCTGTTCGCCGTCGGTCACCACCAGCACCGGTGCGCCGAACGCGGGGCGCGGCCCGCTGTCCAGGCCGGTCAGCTCGAGGGAGTCGTGGTGGAACAGCCGCTCCGCCTCGTACCGCTGGGCCGGGATCACCACCGCCCAGGCGCCGGTGCCGCCGGCCTCGCCGGAGGCGGCCGCCGGGGGGTCGAATCGGGTCGTCTCGTCGTGCATGTCCCTATCCCACCACGGCACCCGGTGTGCGGATCACCGCACCGGTACCGGTGGTGGCACGTGGCAGCCGTCGACGTGGTCGTCGACCATCCCGGTCGCCTGCATGAGGGCGTACGCGGTGGTCGGGCCGACGAACCGGAAACCGTGCCGCTTCAGTTCCCTGGCCAGCGCGGTCGACTCCGGTGTCCGGGCCGGTACGTCGGCCGCCGACGCCGGCCGGCCGGCGCGGGGCGGCGGCGCGTACGACCAGAGCAGGTCCGCCAGGCCGGTCGGCAGGTCCAGGGCGGCCCGAGCGTTGGCCACCGCCGCTTCGATCTTGGCCCGGTTGCGGACGATGCCGGCGTCGGCGAGCAGCCGCGTCACGTCGTCGGTGCCGTACCCGGCAACCTTCGCGATCCGGAAGCCGTCGAACGCGGCGCGGAACGCCTCCCGCTTGCGCAGGATCGTCAGCCAGGACAGCCCGGACTGGAAGGCCTCCAGGGTGAGCCGCTCGAACAGCGCGTCGTCGCCGCGTACCGGGCGCCCCCACTCCTGGTCGTGGTAGCGGCGGTACTCCTGCGGGCCGGCGCCCCACGCGCAGCGGGCCAGGCCGTCCGCGTCGACGCTCAACCCGATCGGCACGGTCGGCGAGGTCGGCCCACCGCCGGTCACGGCAGCGCCCCGGCCTCGACCAGCCGGCCGAACTTCTTCAACGCCTGGGTGAGACTCACCTTCGATCCGGGCCACAACAGCGGCCAGGCCAGCCGGCCGGCGACACCGCCGGGCAGGTGGAACCACTCGTGCCAGACGACCTGGGTCCGGTCGTGGTCCATCTGCGTGCAGCGCAGCACCCCCGGGCCGCGCAGCAGCGCACCACAGTGCACCACCCGGACCTCGTACGGCGGATCCACCCGGACCACCCGCATCTCGTCGCGCAGCGACACCGGACCGACCGCGGTGACCGCCACGATCAGGCTGCCCTCGCCGCCGTCGCCGGAGGCCACCGTCACCTCGGTGAACGGAATCCAGTCGGACTGGCGTTCCCAGGCGGTGAAGGCGGCGAAGACCCGCGCGGCGGGGGCCCGGACGATGACGGTCGCGGTGACCTCGCCGGAGCCGGGGGTCGCGGCCTCGGCCTCTCTTGACGTGCTCACCTGGCCGCACCGTCGCCGGGCCGCACAGCGGTCGACCCGGTGCCGTCGGCCGGGCCGGCCGGCACCGCGACGCTGCCCTGTTCCGCCGGCACCGCGACGCTGCCCTGTTCCGCCGGCACCGCGACGCTGCCCGGCTCGGGCGGAGCGGCGTCGCCGCTGCCCTGCTCAGGCGGGGTCGTCGCGAGGTCGTTGTCGGCCGTGGCCGGCTCGGCGGCCGCCACCAGCGCCGCGTCGCGGGCCCGGCGCAGCACCTCGGCGTCCTCGGTGCGCCCCTCGCGCAACGCCGCCACCTCCGCCTGGAGCACCTCGATCAGCTCGTCCTTGTAGCCGATGTCGTACGCGGCCCGGCGCAGCGCCTGGTCGACCTGCGCCATCCGGTAGCCCCGCACCGCCGTGTCGAACCGGACCCGGGTGATGTCCTGCTCCAGCAGCGGCCGGGTGCCGGGCAGCGGCACCGCCCGCCCGTCCGGCTCCACCGGTGTCAGGCCGGGGTCGTTGCCGGTGACCAGGACGGTGACTCCGAAAACGACCGCGGCGACGGTCAGCGCGGCGACCAGGACGAGGAGAAACTGATCCATGACCGAATCGTGGCATGTCGACGCGGCGAGGGCGACCCCCCGACGGCGAGTCGCGGTCCGCTCGGTGCTCTCCGGTGCCCGACTACCCTCTCAGACGCGGACCGGGCCAGGCGATACCGGCGCAGACTGCGGCAAGGAGGTGCCATGGCGGACCCGCTACGGCTGGGTAGGCGGGTCTTCGCCGCCAGCGACCTGGCGGTGATGGCGATCGTGAACCGTACGCCCGATTCGTTCTTCGACCGGGGCGCGACGTTCGCAGCCGACGCCGCGCTGCGCGCGGTGGAACAGGCCGTCGCCGACGGCGCGGACATCGTCGACATCGGCGGGGTGAAGGCCGGACCGGGTACGGCGGTCGACGTCGCCGAGGAGATCGACCGTACGGTCGGCACCATCGCGGCGGTCCGGGCAGCCTTCCCCGACCTGGTGATCTCGATCGACACCTGGCGGGCCGAGGTCGCCCGGGAAGCGGTCGCCGCCGGCGCGGACCTGCTCAACGACACCTGGGCCGGCGCGGATCCGCAGCTCGCCGAGGTGGCCGCGGCGACCGGGGCCGGACTGCTCTGCTCTCACACCGGTGGGACGACCCCTCGGACCCGGCCGCACCGTGCGGCCTTCGACGACGTCGTGGCCGACGTGGTCGCCACGGTGACCGGACTGGCCGAGCGGGCGGTGGCGCTGGGGGTACGCCCGGACGGGATCCTGATCGATCCGGCGCACGACTTCGGCAAGAACACCCGGCACTCGCTGGAGGTGACCCGCCGCCTCGACGAACTGGTCGCCACCGGCTGGCCGGTCCTGGTCGCCCTGTCGAACAAGGATTTCATCGGCGAGACCCTCGACGTGCCGGTCGACCAGCGGCTGACCGGCACGCTGGCCGCGACGGCGGTCTCCGCCTGGCTGGGCGCCCGGGTGTTCCGCGCGCACCAGGTGGCCCAGACCCGGCAGGTCCTGGACATGGTCGCGTCGGTCCGCGGCGACCGGCCGCCGGCGGTGTCCCGCCGGGCGCTGGCCTGATCCCGCCGGGCAGCTCCGGCGCAGCACGTTCGTCGAGCCGGACGCAGCAACGTTCGTCAGGTCCAGCGCAGCACGTTGCGGCGCCAGGCGTAGAGGATGCCCAGCGCCAGTACCGCGACGAAGATCCCCATCTCGGCGACGGTGACCAGGCCGAACCCGGGCCGGTCGAAGATCACCGCCCACGGGAACAGGAACACCGCCTCCACCGCGAACAGCACGTAGAGGAAGGCGTACACGTAGTAGCGGATCTGGGCCTGCGCCCAGTCGCCGCCGACGGGGTCGAGGCCGCACTCGTAGCTGGCGCGTTTGCCGACCGGATCGGCCGGCCGGGCCGGTCGCAGCAGCCGGTTGGCACCGTACGCCACCACGAAGAACGCCACACTCACCAGCAACAGCAACCCCAACGTCGCGTACGAGCCGAGGTAGCCCTGCATGTCCGGCAGTCTACCGGCCGACGGGCCGGATGTGCCTGCCCGTCCGGATGCCGCCGGCCCCGCCACCCGGACCGCACCCGGGTGAACACGAGGTGATTCCAGTCCCACCCGGCGGACCCGAGCCGGGTATCCGACTGGATCCGACGTAGGCTTTGCCGAAGGTGCGACGATGGTTAGGACGCCCTTACCCTGGCACCGACAGTAGCCGCGTCGCGGCACCGGCGGGCTCGCGCCGCGCATCGGGCAGCAGCTGGCGAGGCGGACCGCGCGGTCCGCGCCGCCGGCAGGAAACGAGGAGGTCAGCGCACGTGGCCAAGCAGGTCCGTCAACTGGATCGGGTGGTCATCCGGTTTGCTGGCGACTCCGGCGACGGGATGCAGCTGACCGGTGACCGGTTCACCTCGGAGACCGCTCAGTTGGGCAACGACATCTCCACGTTGCCGAACTTCCCCGCGGAGATCCGGGCACCCGCCGGCACCCTGCCCGGAGTGTCCAGCTTCCAGGTGCACTTCGCCGACTACGACATCCTCACCCCCGGCGACTCGCCGAACGTCCTGGTCGCGATGAACCCGGCGGCGTTGAAAGCCAACCTGGCCGACCTACCGCGCGGGGCGGACATCATCGTCAACACCGACGAGTTCACCCGTCGCAACCTGGCCAAGGTCGGGTACGCGGCGAACCCGCTGGAGGACGGCTCGCTCGACGGCTACGCCCTGCACCCGGTCGCGCTCACCTCGATGACCATCGGCGCGCTCGCCGAGCTGTCGGTGTCGAAGAAGGACGCCGAGCGGGCGAAGAACATGTTCGCGCTGGGTCTGCTCTCGTGGATGTACTCCCGGCCGTACGAGTCCACGATCCGGTTCCTGCAGCGCAAGTTCGCCAAGCGCCCGGACCTGGTCGAGGCGAACATCGCCGCGTTCAAGGCCGGCTGGAACTTCGGCGAGACGACCGAGGACTTCGCGGTGCGCTACGAGGTCAACCCGGCCCGGATGCGCCCCGGCACGTACCGCAACATCACCGGCAACGCCGCACTGTCGCTCGGCCTGGTGGCCGCCGGGGTGCGCGCCAAGCTGCCGGTCTTCCTCGGTGCCTACCCGATCACCCCGGCCTCGGACATCCTGCACGAGCTGAGCAAGCACAAGCGGCTCGGCGTGATCACGATGCAGGCCGAGGACGAGATCGCCGCGGTCGGTGCGGCGCTCGGCGCCTCGTACGGCGGCGCGCTCGGCATCACCACCACGTCCGGCCCCGGGGTGGCCCTCAAGGGCGAGACGATCTCCCTGGCGGTGGCGCTGGAACTGCCGCTGGTCATCGTCGACGTGCAACGAGCCGGCCCGTCGACCGGGATGCCGACCAAGACCGAGCAGGCCGACCTGAACATGGCGTTGTTCGGCCGGCACGGTGAGGCACCGGTCGCGGTGATCGCGCCCCGCTCGCCGGCAGACTGCTTCGACGCGGCGATCGAGGCCGCCCGGATCGCCCTGACCTACCGCACCCCGGTGCTGCTGCTGTCGGACAACTACGTGGCCAACGGCTCCGAGCCGTGGCTGCTGCCGGAGGTCGACTCGCTGCCGGACCTGCAGGTCGAGTTCGCCACCGCGCCCAACGACGCCGACGGCAAGACCTTCCTGCCGTACCTGCGGGATCCGCAGACGCTGGCCCGGCCGTGGGCGATTCCCGGCACGCCCGGCCTGGAGCACCGCATCGGCGGACTGGAGAAGGCCGACAAGACCGGCGACATCTCCTACGACCCGGCCAACCACGACTTCATGGTGCGCACCCGCCAGGCCCGGATCGACACGATCCCGGTGCCCGACGTCGAGGTCGAGGACCCGGACGGCGACGCCCGCACGCTCGTGCTGGGCTGGGGATCGACGTACGGACCGATCGGCGCCGCCTGCCGCACCCTGCGCCAGCGCGGGCTGCCGGTGGCCCAGGCACACCTGCGGCATCTGGCACCGCTGCCGGCCAACCTGGGCGACGTGCTGCGCGCGTACGACCGGGTGGTGATCCCGGAAATGAACCTGGGCCAGTTGGCGCACGTGATCCGGGCCCGGTACCTGGTCGACGCGATCGGCTACAACCAGGTCCGTGGCCTGCCGTTCACCGCCACCGAGCTGGAGACCATGCTGGAAGAGGTCGTGAAGAATGTCTGAGCCCGCTCCCAACGGCCGCGCTGGCACCGGCACACCGGTGGCACTCAAGCTCACCGCCAAGGACTTCAAGTCCGACCAGGAGGTGCGCTGGTGCCCGGGCTGCGGCGACTACGCGATCCTCGCCGCCGTGCAGTCGTTCATGCCCGAGCTGAACATCCCGCGTGAGCGGACCGTCTTCGTCTCCGGCATCGGCTGCTCGTCGCGCTTCCCGTACTACATGAACACGTACGGGATGCACTCGATCCACGGTCGCGCCCCGGCGATCGCCACCGGCCTGTCGGTCTCCCGGCCGGACCTGTCGGTGTGGGTGGTGACCGGCGACGGTGACGCGCTGTCGATCGGCGGCAACCACCTGATCCACGCGCTGCGGCGCAACGTCAACCTGAAGATCCTGCTGTTCAACAACCGGATCTACGGGTTGACCAAGGGCCAGTACTCGCCGACGTCGGAGTTGGGCAAGGTCACCAAGTCGACGCCGGTCGGGTCGGCCGATTCGCCGTTCAACCCGTTGTCGCTGGCGCTGGGGGCCGAGGCGACGTTCGTCGCCCGGACGATCGACTCCGACCGCAAGCACCTGCAGTCGGTGCTGCGGGCCGCCGCCGAGCACAACGGTTCGGCGTTCGTCGAGATCTACCAGAACTGCAACATCTTCAACGACGGTGCCTTCGACCAGCTCAAAGAGCCGGCCACCCGGGACGACTACCTGATCCGGCTGGAGCACGGGCAGCCGATCACCTTCGGTGCCGAGGGCCGGTTCTGCGTGGTCCACCCGCCGGGCGGCTTCGGCCTCGAGGTGCGGGAGACGGCCGCCGTACCGGCCGAGGAGATCGTGGTGCACGACGCGACGATCGACGAGCCGGCGTACGCGTTCGCGCTGTCCCGGCTGCCCGCTGCCGATCTGCGCAACACGCCGATCGGGGTGTTCCGCAGCGTGTCACGGCCCAGCTACGACAGCCTCATCCAGGCGCAGGTCGGTGCGGCGATGGCCCAGGCCGAGGGCACCCCCGAGGAGCAACTGGCCGGGCTGCTGCGCAGCGGTGACACCTGGTCCATCGACTGACCCCCGGACCCCGCGCGAGGTCGGCCCTAGTCGACCGGCTGGCCTCACGCGGTCAGCTGGTCGACGGGGTGCTCGCTGAGGTCCGGTCGTCGCGGACGTAGACGAGCAGGTCCCCGGTTTCCACCTCGACGCTGTCCGGCTCGGCCAGGGACACCACCCGGCCGCGCCGGATCAGTGCGATCACCAGGTTGTTCAGCTGTCGGGGCGGCAGTCCGACCTCGTCACGGTTGGCCGAGCGCATCGCCAGCGCCATGCCCTGACCCGGGGTGAGCAGATCCTCGACGACGTCGATCAACGGCGGTGCCGAGGTGGACAGACCCAGCAGCCGGCCGGCGGTGGCGGACGACACGATCACGTGGTGTGCTCCGCTCTGGCGCAGCAGGGCGGCGTTCTCGGCCTCGCGGGCGGCGGCGATGATCCGGACCTTGCCTGCGGTCAGTTGGCGGGCCGTCAGAGTGACCAGGACAGAGGCATCGTCGCTGTCGGTGGCGATGATCACCGCCTTGGCGTGCTTGACGTGTGCCTCGTTGAGGACCGACGAGCGGGTCGCCGACCCTTCGACGGCGACCAGGCCGGCGGCGGTGGCCTGGCGCAGCGCGACGCCGCTGCTCTCGACGACCACGATGTGCTGCTTGTCGAAGCCGTTCTCCAGCAGGGCCGACACGGCGCTGCGGCCCTTGGTGCCGTAGCCGCAGATGATGACGTGGTCCTTCACTTTCTTTCTCCACCGGGTCAGTCGAAGGTTCGTCCGGTACTGCTCGGTGAGCACCTCCAGCGTGGTACCGACCAGGATGATCAGGAACACCACCCGGGCCGGCGTGATGATCAGGACGTTGACCAACCGGGCACCGTCGCTGATCGGCGCGATGTCGCCGTACCCGGTCGTGGAGAGGCTGACGACCGCGTAGTAGAAGCAGTCGAGCAGCGAGATCCCGTCGCCGTTGGCGTCACGGTAGCCGTCGCGGTCGGCGTAGACCACCGCCACGACCCCGAAAACGAGGGCGACTGCGGCGAACAGGCGCAGGCTCAACGCCTTCAACGGCCCTTGGCGGACGGCGGGAAAGTGAATCACCGCCGGTCCACCTTCGCTTTCGGGTCCCCGTGCACGTCCACAACATAGTCGTTGCGGACCAGCGGATCGCGATCACCTGGACATCACCTCGGCCCGAATGCGTCCGTACGGCGCCGGGTCGTATCCCGCCGCCTCAAATCTTGCTTAGAGACATTGCTTCGGGACTGTGTGTTGCCGATGCTCTCTCGGCGAGCCGTCAACCGCCAGTTTCGGAGCAGCCTGTGAAACCGCCGTCACGACCTACCATTCCCGCGATCACCCCGGGGACGGTCCTGCAACTGAACAAGGAGGACTGGCGATACGGCGGATACCAACTGATCCTCAAGGTGGAACAGGTGCGGCCCGATCTGTCAGCGTACTACGACAATCGGTGGGTGTGGATCATCGGACGTTCCATCGGGGTGGACGGCACCGGTGCCGACCGCGTCGTCGCGCTGGTCCGGGTGGCAGCGCTGCCCGGCGCCGAGGCGGCCGCCGCCGGCTGAGCGGTCGACCGGCGGCGGATGGTCTGTTTACGCGCCGGTCGACAAAGAAACAGGTGCTCTAAAGATCGATGCCAGCTGATACCGCGAGACTGTGGACACGCTTGTGACCCACCGGTAACAAGCGCCGACGCCACACCACGAGCCGTCCACCGGAGGTATCGCGATGTACCGTCGCACGTCCGCACTGCTCACCGCCGCACTGCTCGGCCTCACCGCCGCCCTCGGGATCGCCACCCCGGCCAGCGCCGTCCCCGCCGACAAGCCCGCGGTTCTGTCCAGCTGGACCCAGACCAGCGCCAGCAGCTACAGCGCCTGGAACTCGGCCCGGGTCAACCCCGGGCCCTGGGCCGCCTACCAGTTCGACTGGTCCACCGACTACTGCTCGTCCAGCCCGGACAACCCACTCGGCTTCGACTTCCGGCTCTCCTGCCACCGGCACGACTTCGGCTACCGCAACTACAAGGCGATCGGCCAGTTCTCCGCCACCAACAAGGCCCGGGTGGACAGCGCCTTCTACGAGGACCTCAAACGGGTCTGCGCCCGGTACAGCAGCATCGTGCAGCCGGCCTGCTTCAGCCTCGCCTGGACCTACTACCAGGCGGTCCGGATCTTCGGAGCGCCGATCGTCGACGCCGCTGACCTGCGACGCGCCGAGCGGCTCGTTCCGGACGGGCAACTGACGACCGCCGGATAGCGACCGACGCCACCGTACGGACGCGCCGCCGGCTGCTCAGCCGGCGGCGCCCCCGTCACCGGTCAACCGGTCGGCCGCCCCGGAGCGGTCGGTCACCAGTCCGGAGCTGTCGGCTGCCAGCCCGGTCGGGTTGTCGCCGAACCAGCGGGCACCCGAGGTCAGGTCCGGATGCTCCACCGCCAGTGCCAGTGCCGCCGCCTCGACCAGGCTCATCCGACTGCCCTGCGCGTAGCCGGCGTCGAAGGCGGCATCGCCGATCACCGCCCGCACCCGGTCCTGCTCCTGCGCCCAGTAGCCGCCGAACATCCCGGCGCTGCTGCGCAACGCGGCACGGGTCGCCTGCGCGGCACCGAACAACCGGGCCGCCGTCGCCGGGTCCCCACCCTGCGCGCAGCGCACCGCCATCGCGTTCAACGTGTCGCAGGCCCGCCGGTGGAAGCCGTACCGCATCCGGGACCGCAGCGCGACCACCAGGTGGTCGTGGGCGGCGACCAGGTCCGCCCGGGCCAACGCGACCAGGCCCAGCAGCATGTCGACGGTCCGCCGGCCGCGCTCGGCGGGCCGGGCGGCCTCGGCCGGCCGGGCGCCCGCCAGCACCTCGGCCGCCTCGTCCAGCGCCCCCCGCCGGCACAGCAGTTCCGCCAGGCTGTAGACAGCGAACAACGCGTCACCGATCACCCCGTTGGCCGCCGCCCAGTCGATGACGTCCCGACACACCCGCTCCGCCTCGGCGAACTGGCCGAGGTCGATCAGCGAGGCACCCCGACCGGCCAGCACCCGGGCCAACAGGCCCGCGTCGCCGGCCTGCCGGGCCACCGCCTCGGCCCGGTGCGAGAACCGCAGCTCCTCACCGAACTCACCGTCCGCGCCGGCATGCTGCGAATGCATGTGGTACGCGGCCGCCAGCTCCGCCTCGGGAATCACCTCACCGGTCTCGGCGATCCGCCCGTACAGCCGGAACAGCCACAGCCGACCCTCCCGGGCCAACCCGCGCTCCCGCCACCACTGGTCCAGTCCGCTGGCGAGCTGCAGGCCGCGCCGCGCGCTACCGCCGGTGGCGCTCCACCGCAGCGCCGCCCGCAACTCGTCGGCGAGCGGATCCAACGCGTACAGCGACAACGTGACCGGCTGCCCGTCCGGACCCAGATAGGCCCGTTGCAGCGCGTGCAGGGCCCAGTCGACATGCCGGTCCCGGGCCGACTGCTCCTCACCTGCCTCGACCAGCCGTCGGGCGGCGTACGCCCGGATCGGGTCGAGCATCCGGTAGCTGGTGTCACCGGCCGCCGGCTCGGCCTGGATCATCGACTTGTCGACCAGCACCGCCAGCGGGCCGAGCGGGTCGTCGTCGAGCAGCCACTCCACCGTGGCCAGATCGACCGGGCCGGCGAAGACGGACATCCAGCGCAGCAGCCGGGCGGCCCGGGGCGCCAACGTTCGATAGGACCAGGTGACCGTCGCCTGCAGGGTGCCGTGCCGCCGCCCGGCGGAGCGGTCCACCCCGGCCGGCTCCTCCCGGCCCGCGTCCAGCACCCCCAGTACGTCGTCGAGCCGCTCCACCAACTGTCCGACGGAGAGCACCCGCAGTCGGGCCGCCGCCAGCTCGATCGCCAACGGCAGCCCGTCCAGCCGGGACGCGACCCGGTGCAGCTGGCCCGACTCAGCCGGTGCCAGCGGCCGGCCGCCCCGGGCGGCCACCGTACGGTCCAGCAACAATGCGACGGCGTCGCTGGGCCCGCCGGCCGGTCCGGGCTCCGCCGACAGCGGCGGGATCCGCCACACCACCTCCCCCGGTACGCCCATCGGCTCCCGGCTCGTGGCCAGCACCCGGACCTGACGACCGCCGGTGAGCAACCGGGTGATCACCTCGGCGCAGGCCGCCGGTTGGGCGTCGCAGGTGTCGAGCACCAGCAGCAACCGTCGGGCGGCGGCGTACTCGACGACCGTGTCCAGGATCGGCCGCCCCGGCTCCGGACGCAGTCCGAACACGGCGGCGATGGCGAACGCCACCAGCCCGGGGTCGGTCACGGTGGCCACATCGACGAACCAGACACCGTCGGGGTAGCCGGCGGTGCCGGACGCGGTGTCCGCCTCGCCGGACGCGGCGGCGACCGCGCCGGACGCGGCGGCGACCTCGACCGCGAGCCGCGTCTTCCCGGAACCACCGGCACCGACCACGGTGACCAGCCGGTGCTCGGCGACGAGCCGTCGCAGCTCCCGGCGCTCGACCCGCCGACCGATGAAGGAGCTGATCTGGTTCGGCAGGTTGTGACTGGCCGCGTCGGCGGTGCGTGGCCGGGGAAACTGCCGCTCCAGACCAGGGGCGATCAGCTGGAACAGACGTTCCCGGTCGTCGAAGCCACGGAGCCGGTGCAGGCCGAGGTCGAGCAGCGAGACGTCGGCCGGCAGCGGGTCGGCGGCCCGGGCGGTCGCCGCCGAACAGAGCACCTGCCCGCCGTGCGCCGCCGCTGCGATCCGGGCGGCCCGGTGCACCTCGGGGCTGGTGTACTCGCCACCGACCGGTTCGGCGTACCCGGTGTGCAGCCCCATCCGGACCCGGGGGACGGCATCCGGCGCGGACCAGTCGTGCGCGGCGAGCGCCCGCTGGGCCCGGCGGCAGGCGTCGAGGGCGGCGGCCGCGTCAGCGAACGCCGCGAAGAACGAGTCGCCCTCGGTGAACAGCTCGGTCCCGTCGCTGGCGGACAGCGTCCGCCGGACCAGCCGTCGGTGCTCGCGCAGCATCGGGCGGTAGTCGCCGCCGAGCAGGCGGGCCAGCCTGGTGGAGCCTTCGATGTCGGTGAACATGAAGGTGACCAGGCCGCTCGGCAGTGCGGTCGATGCCGACACCGGTGGAACCTCCGCCCCGCTGGAAGTCACAGTTCATCCTGCCGCAGGTCGGCAACCTGGCCAGTCACGAAGGAGGCGGAAGCTGACCTGCGGCGTCGTCGGTGACGGTCAGCTGGGTGCGGTGGCGGTCAGCATCCGCACCCGCCGCCGCAGCACCCGCCACCACCGGACGGTGGCGTGGTCGGCAGCGCTCCCACCGAGCCGCCGCCACGGCCGGTGAGGGCGACGGTGGAGAGCAGTTTGACCGTGTCGGCGTGGCCCTGTGGGCAGGAGGCCGGCTCGCCGGCCTCGGTCATCGGACGGTTGACCTCGAATGTGGCGCCGCAGGCGCGACAGCGGAACTCGTACCGGGGCATGTGGATAAGGGTACGGCGGGAACTGACGTCGTCGGCCGGATGGGTGATACTCGACGGCATGGTCGAGGACGGGGCAGGCACGCCGACGGCACGGCTACGTCCGGCGGTGCCGGCACCGGCACAGCCACCGGAGTCCACGTCGGCCGCACCGACGCCGACGCCGCCAGCGGAGCGGACGGCGGAGCGGACGGAGCCGACCGCGTCGGCGACGTCGCAGACCCCGACGCCGGACCGGCCGGCGGTGGACCCGCCGTCACCGGACCGGCCGGAGCAGAGTCCACCGGAGCAGCCACCGCCGGCCGGCCCACAGTCGTCGGCGGCGGCCGCGCCGCAGCAGCGTCCGCCGGCTGAAGCCAGACCGACGCAGCCTGAAGCCAGACCGGATCAGCCTGAAGCCGGACCGGATCAGCCTGGGCCTGTGCCGGCTCCGGTCGACCTGGCGGCGACCGGCACGCAGCCGACCGGTCGGCATCGACGCGACGATCCGCCGTTCACCCGCCGGGTCGGTCGGCTGCATCCGGCGCGGTTGCGGCCCATCGCCCGCCCGGTCGCCCGCTCCGGCCGTCGCGCGGCCCGCGCGGTCGGTGCCTGGTGCCGACGCCCGAGCGGGCGCCTGGCGCTGCCCGGCCTGCTGCTGCTGGCACTGATCGCCGGCAGCGGTACGGCGGGCGCCGTGCTGGTGCCGGCCGCCGCCGGAATGCGGGAACCCGTCAACACCCCTGGGCCGGTCGAGACGACCGCCGTTCCGGAGGTACCCGCGCTCACCGACCCGGACCTGCTCGATCCGACGGCACCGCCGCTCGACGACCAGGGCGAGCCGGCGCCGCCGCTCGGGCCGACCCGCCCGGCGGCGGTCCTGACCGGTTGGGCGACCCAGACCGCCAGCCGGCTGGCCATCCCGGTGGTCGCGTTGGAGGCGTACGGCTACGCCGAACTGGTCCTGGCGACCACCACTCCCGGTTGCCGGCTGAGCTGGACCACCCTGGCCGCGATCGGGATGATCGAGTCGACCCACGGCACGGCCAACGGATCGAGGTTGGACACCGACGGGCGGGCCGTACCGCCGATCGTCGGTCTGCCGCTGGACGGGGCCGGCGGCCGGCAACGGATCGCCGACACCGACGACGGACGCCTCGACAATGACGTGGTCTACGACCGGGCGGTCGGTCCGATGCAGTTCATCCCGACGACCTGGGCGGAATTCGGGGTGGACGCCGACAACGACGGGGTGGTCGATCCGCAGGATATCGACGACGCGAGCCTGGCCGCCGCTAACTACTTGTGCCGGAACGGACGCGATCTGTCCACACCTTCGGACTGGTGGAGTGCCATCCTGTCGTACAACAACGTTCAACCGTACGCACAGTCGGTCTTCGACACGGCCAACGAGTACGGGGTACGGAGTCGCACTTAGCGCAATCGGTCGGGCACAATTCTGCTCCTGCCACTTTCGCATCAGCCGCGTTGCCGGCAAGCTAGACGCGTGATGGTGCGCGAGTGGGACCCCCGAACCGCGTCGTCCGCCGAGATCTCGTCTCTGCTGGACTGTCTCAACCAGGTTTTCCGGACCGATCTTCCGGGCGACCCGCTGTGGCGACCACATTTTCTGCGGGAGTACCTGACCGAGACGATGCCGGGGGTCCGCCGGATCTGCTGGCTCGCGGAGCAGCCCGACGCGGGCGGCGGCACCGAGGTCGTCGGGCACGTGAACGTCCTGCTGCTCGGCGACATCGGTGTCCTGGAGATCCTGGTGCGTCCGGACGTGCGGCGGACCGGCCTGGGCCGGCAGTTGCTGGCGCTCGCGGTGCGGCGGGCGTACCACGAGGGTTTCAGCTCGGTCGGTGTCGAGGTGATCGGCGACACCTGCGCGGTGGAGTTCTACGAATCGTTCGGGTTCGCCCGGCAGTTCCGGGAGATCCGCAGTGTCCTGCGGCTGGCCTCGGTGGACTGGGCGGCGATCGAGAAGATGGCCCAAGACGCGGTCAGCGGCTACGAGGTGGAGTTCCACCCCGGTGGACCGCCGGACGATCTCGTCGAGGCGTACGCCCGGACCAAGGCCGAACAGAGCGACCCTGCCGACGGTGACCTGGACCTGCGGCCCAGTTCGTACGATCCGGAACGGCTGCGGGAGAGTCTCGCCTGCCTGCACCGACGGGGCATGACGCCGTACATCGTGCTGGCCCGGCACTCGGCCAGCGGCGAGGTCGCCGGTCTGACCGAGGTGGTGGTGCCGGCGCAGCATCCGACCCGCGCCGACCAGTACGACACCATCGTCGCCCAGGCACACCAGGGTCGCGGCATCGACCGGGCGATCAAGGCGCGAATGCTGCTGGAACTGCGGTCCGTCGAGCCGGCGCTGACCGAGGTGCAGACCTGGAACGCCGAGGGCGACGAGGAGATCATCGGGATCAACACGGAGATCGGCTACCGGTCGGACCGGGACTGGTGGGACTACGGTGCGGACATCCCGATGCTGATGCACCGCCTAGGGGTGGGCAACTGAACCCTGTCCGGCTGCCGACCGACCAGGGCTTCGCCGGGTCAGCCGGTCTGCGCCCCGGCCGGGTCAGCCGGCCAGGGCTTCGGCCGCCTCGACCGCCCAGTAGGTGAGGATGATCTGGGCGCCGGCCCGCCGGATCGACGTCAACGTCTCCATGATCACCCGTTCCCGGTCGACCCAGCCGTTGGCGGCCGCCGCCTCGACCATCGCGTACTCGCCGGAGACCTGGTAGGCGGCGACCGGGACGTGCACCCGCTGGCGGACCGCCGCGATCACGTCCAGGTAGGGCAGCGCGGGCTTGACCATCACCAGGTCCGCGCCTTCGGCGACGTCCAGCTCGACCTCCCGCAGCGACTCCCGTAGGTTCGCCGGATCCTGCTGGTAGGTGCGTCGGTCGCCGACCAGGGCCGACTCCACCGCGTCACGGAACGGACCATAGAACGCCGAGGCGTACTTCGCCGCGTACGCCAGCAGCGCGGTGTCGGTGTACCCGGCCGCGTCCAGTGCCCGGCGGACCACGCCGACCTGCCCGTCCATCATCCCGGACGGGCCGAGCATGTCGGCGCCGGCTTCAGCCTGGGCGATCGCCAACTGCCCGTACGCGGCGAGGGTGGCGTCGTTGTCGACGGTGCCGTCCGGGGCGAGCAGCCCGCAGTGCCCGTGGTCGGTGAACTCGTCCAGGCACAGGTCGCTCATCACGACCGTGGCGTCACCGACCTCGGCGACCACGTCACGGATCGCCACGTTGAGGACCCCCGCCGGGTCGGTGCCGGCGGAGCCGACGGCGTCGCGACGGGCCGGCACCCCGAACAGCATGATCCCGCCGACGCCTGCGTCGACCGCCTCGGCGGCGGCCTTGCGCAGCGAGTCCCGGGAATGCTGCAGCACGCCGGGCAGCGACGGGACCGGTCGCGGTTCGCTCAACCCTTCCTTGACGAACATCGGCAGCACCAGCTCGGCCGGGGCCAGCCGGGTCTCCTCGACCAGCCGGCGTACGGCCGCGGTCCGGCGCAGCCGACGGGGCCTGCTCTGCGGGTACGTCATCGACGTGCTTCCCTGGCTCGGTGGAATCGGGCGCTCAGCGGAACCGCAACGCGGTCGGGCCCTGCACCTTGGAACCGCGCCGCTGCTTCGCCGGCATCGCCACCAGCTTCTCCCGCAGCTCCACCGCGTACCCGGCGAGCGCCTCGACCAGGTCCGGTACGGAGGCGTGCGCCGGCTGCACGTCGACCCGCAGGCCGAACTCGGTGGCGGTCTCGGCGGTCTTCGGACCGATCACCGCGACCACCGTGCGGGCGTGCGGTTTGCCGGCGATGCCGACCAGGTTGCGCACGGTCGACGACGAGGTGAACAGCACCGCGTCGAAGCCGCCGGACTTGATCGCGTCGCGGATCTCGGCCGGCGGCGGCGCCGCCCGCACCGTCCGGTACGCGGTGACGTCGTCGACCTCCCAACCGCGCTCGGTCAACCCGGCGGCGAGGGTCTCGGTGGCGATGTCGGCGCGCGGCAGCAGCACCCGGCCGACCGGGTCGAGGATCTCGTCGTGCGGCGAGAACTCCGCCAGCAGCCCTTCGGAGGACTGCTCACCGGCCGGCACCAGCTCAGGCTGGATACCGAAGTCGCGGACCGCGTCGGCGGTCGCCTCACCGATGCAGGCGATCTTGACGCCGCCGAAGTGGCGGGCGTCCAGCCCGTGCTCGGCGAACTTCTCCCACACCGCCCGGACGGCGTTGACCGAGGTGAACACCACCCAGGCGTACCGGCCGTCGACCAGGCCCTTGACCGCGCGTTCCATCTGCGCCGGGGTACGGGGCGGCTCGACGGCGATCGTCGGCACCTCGCACGGGATGGCGCCGTACGCCCGCAGTTGGGCGCTCATCACCCCGGCCTGCTCCTTGGTCCGGGGAACGAGCACCTTCCAGCCGTACAGTGGGCGGTTCTCCCACCAGCTGAGCTTGTCCCGCTCGGTGACGCCGGCACCGAGGGTGAGCACCACCCGGCCGGTGAAGCCGAGCGCCGCCGCGACGAAGTTGTCCACGGTCGACGTGGTCGTGTACTGGGTCTCACCGGTGCCGTCGCCGGTCACCGCGACCGACGTCGCGCCGTCGACGCCGGCGGCGAGCAGTCCGTCCCGCACGGCGGCCAGCTCACCGGCGTCCACGGCGATGGCCAGCGAGCCCCGGCCGATCGCGGCGGCGAGCGCGTCGAAGTCCAGACCGGCCGTGTCGTCGACGTCGGCCACCGTCCGTACCCCCGGCAGCGGGACCCCGGCGTAGCTGGCCACCCCCTCGGCCTGGCTGACCCCGGGCACCACCTCGAACGGCACCGCCGTACGCGCCACCGCCTGCACCTCGGTCACCACGCCGTGGTGACCGAACGGGTCGCCGGCGACGAGCCGGACCGCCGCCTGCCCGGAGCGGGCGGCGGAGATCAGCACCTTGGCCACGTCGCCGGGGGCGCCCTCGGCCGGGCTGAGCTGGGCGTCCGCCTTGGCGTTGGCGCGGACCGCCGCGAGCAGGCTCTCCGGCACAGCACGGTCGAACACCACCTGGTCGGCCTCGACCAGGGCGTCGTGCGCCCGGCGGGTCAACAGGCCAGGGTCGCCGGGGCCGGCCCCCACGAACGCGATGTGGCCTGCGAGCTTACGGGTGCGGGTCATTTATGCTCCCCATGTTCTGGGTCGTCGCGCCGGACCGATCGGGCGCTGAAGGTCGCTGGGTGACCACCCCGACCTGCGCGGCCCCGGTCGGGCCGCCGGGCGTGGTCCCCGGAAGGATCGTGTCGGCACCGGCGTCGAGCAGATCGGCGGCGAGCGCCTTACCGATCTCGGCGGCGGTGTCCGGGGGACCGGTACGCGACAGGCGGATCTCCCGGAGTCCGTCCGGGCTGATCACCGCGCCACGCAGGTAGATCTCGTCGCCGTCATCCCCCTCGGCGACTTCGGCGTACGCCGCGACCGGTGCGCTGCACCCGGCCTCCAGCGTCGCCAGCAACGACCGCTCCGCGATGACCGCGGCCCGGGTCGGTGCATGGTCGAGCACACTGAGCAGCTCGACCAGGTCGGTGTCATCGGCCCGGCATTCCACGGCCAGCGCTCCCTGGGCGGGGGCGGGCAGCATCAGCATCGGGTCGAGGGTCTCGGTGATCTCGTCGAGGCGCCCCAGCCGGGCCAGCCCGGCCCGGGCCAGCACGACCGCGTCGAGATCGGCGCGCGGGCCACGGACCCGACCGATCCGGGTGTCGACGTTGCCCCGGATCGGGGTGACCGCCAGTTGGCGGCCGAGCGCGTTCAGCTGGGCGATGCGGCGCAGCGCCCCGGTGCCGATGGTGGCACCGGGCGGCAGCTCGGCGAGCATCCGGCCGTCCCGGCTGAGTAGCGCGTCGCGGGGATCCTCGCGGGGCGGCACCGCCGCGATCAGCAGCTCGGCCGGTCCGGCGGTGGGCAGGTCCTTGTACGAGTGGACCGCGAAGTCGATCTCCCGCGCGGCGAGCGCGTCGCGCAGCGCGGAGACGAACACACCGACGCCGAGCGCCGCCACGGGTGCCGAGGACCGGTCGCCGGCCGTGACGATCTCCACCAGCTCGACGTCGCGCCCGGTGGCGGCGCGCAGCGCGGCGGCGACCCGGCCGGACTGGGCCATGGCGAGCGCACTGCCCCGGGTGCCCAGCCGCAGCGCGCTCATCGGTCACCTCCGTGCTCCGGCGCGTCGCCGGTCACGGCAGGTGCGCCCGCCGTCAGGTCCGGCACGCTTGATGTCAGGTCCGACACGCCCGCCGTCAGGTCCGGCACGCTTGATGTCAGGTCCGGCACGTCGCCGGCGGTGGAGGTGCCGGGCACCTCCAGGTCGAACAGCTGCCGCAACAGCGCGGCGTACTGGTCACCGCCGGGTTCGGCGGCAAGTTGGCGGACCCGCACGGTCGGCGAGTGCAGCAGCCGTTGCACGACCCGGTGCACGGTGTGGGCGACCTCGGCCCGCTGCTCGTCGGTCAGGTCCGGCCGGCGCTGGGCGAGTCGGCGCAGTTCGGCGCCGACCACGTCGTCGGCGCGCCCGCGCAGCGCCGCCACGGTCGGGGCCACGTCCGCGCCGCGCAGCCAACTGAGGAAGGCGTCCACCTCGGCGGTGACGATCCGGCCGACGGCGGCCGTGTCGGCCGCGGCCGGCGCGTCGGTGAGCGCGTCGGCCAGTCCGTCGATGTCGATCACCGCGACGCCGGGCAGTTCACCGGCGGCTGGTTCGACGTCGCGCGGAACGGCGAGGTCGAGCAGGACCAGCGGCCCGGTCCGGTCGCCCGGCCGCCCGGCGAGGACGGCGGCGACGGTCTGCCGGGTGAGCACCGGTTCGGTCGAGGCGGTCGCGGTGATCACCAGGTCGACATCGACCAACGCGGTGGTCAGGTCGGCGTACGGCACGGCGGTGGCACCGTAGCTGCCGGCGAGCCGGACCGCGCGGTCGTCGCGCCGGTTGGCCACCTGAATCGACGCCACGCCGAGCCGGGCGAGGGTGGCGACCGCCAGAGCTCCCATCGCGCCGGCCCCGAGGACCAGCACCCGCCGGCCGAGCAGCCCCCCGGGCAGCAGGTCTGCACCGACCCGCAGGGCGGCGCTGACGACGCTCTGCCCGGCCCGGTCGATGCCGGTCTCGGCGTGGGCCCGCTTGCCGACCCGCAGCGCCTGCTGCATCAGCTCGTGCAGCAGCCGGCCGGTGGCGTCGGCGTCGTTGGCGACGTGGTACGCGTCACGCAGCTGGCCGAGGATCTGCGCCTCGCCGACGACCATGGAGTCGAGCCCGGCGGCCACCCGGAAGGTGTGCTCGACGGCTGCCTGCCCGTAATGCACGTACAGGTGCTCGGCGAGGTCGTTGGGCTGGCTGCCGGAACGTTCGGCGAGCACCGCGCAGATGTCGGCCAGACCGCCGTGGAAGCCGGTGACCGCCGCGTAGATCTCGACCCGGTTGCAGGTGGAGAGCACGACGGCTGCGTCGACGTACGGCTGGGCGAGCAACCGGCGCAGGGTGACGGGCACGTCGGCCGGGGCGACCGCGAGCCGTTCCAGGGTGGCGACCGGCGTGGTCCGGTAGGACGCGCCGACGACGAGAAGATTCATGAGCCGACCGCCTCCGCTGGGGCGTCGTCGTAGCTGGCCGGACCGGCCACGGTGGCGGTGGCGTCCAACCCGCCGGGGATGGCGGTCAACGCCGAGCTGCGGCGCTCCCGGAACGACGCCGACTTGCGGTGCTCGTGGAACGACAGGATCTGCAGCTCGATGGCGAGGTCGACCTTGCGGACGTCGACTCCGGCGGGAACCACGAGCACGCAAGGAGCGAAGTTGAGGATGCTGGTGACGCCGGCGGCGACGAGCTGATCGGCGACCTGCTGTGCGGCGGTCGCCGGGGTGGCGATCACACCGATCGCGATGGACTCCTCGGCCGCGACGGCCGGCAGGTCGTCGATGTGCCGGACGACCAGCCCGTTGATCTGCTCGCCGACCCGGGCGGCGTCGGCGTCGAACAGGGCAGCGATCCGGAAGCCCCGGCTGGCGAAACCGGCGTAGCCGGCGAGGGCGTGACCGAGGTTACCGACGCCGACCAGCGCGACCGCCCGTCGGTGGGTGAGCCCCAGGACGTACTCGATCTGCTCGATCAGCAGGTTGATGTCGTAGCCGACACCCCGGGTGCCGTACGAGCCGAGCTGGGAAAGGTCCTTGCGCAACTTGGCGGAGTTGACCCCGGCGGCGCTGGCCAGCCCTTCGCTGGAGACCGTCTCGTGACCGGCCTCGGCGAGGGCGTGCAGGGCGCGGAGGTACTCCGGGAGTCGGGCAACCGTCGCCTCCGGGAGGTCTGGCAGCGCCGGAACGGCGTCGACCCGGCCGGACGCGCCTGGCTCGCGGTGCTGACTCATGTGTCTCCGTGCGATGCGATCATTGACCCGCCGGCCCGGCCGGTCAGTCCGGTGCCCCCTGTGGCGACCGCCGTCACCTGTTGTGCTATCGGGGCTCGTCAGGGTTACAGCGTAGGCGCTTGTGAAGGCGTGCACAAATCGCGATCTTGCTCAATGGCGGCGGACGGACCGGTGTCTGCCTGCTGTTCGTCACCAGTGTCACAGCCGATGACAGCAGCCCCATTATTCCCTATTTCCGACTTTTTGTCGGTAGACGCTCCGGACCGGGTAGGGACAACCCCACCCCGACCGGCCAGCCAACGCCAGTGACCGGCCGGCCCAGGCGCACATAACGTGACCGACATGACCACCGCAACCTCCTCCCCTCCGCCGGCACCCCTGCCACGACCGGCGGCCACACCCTCCGGGGTGATGCTGCGCAGGCTGGTCACCGATTCGGTGTACGTACTCGTCGGCATGCCCCTGGCGCTGGTGAGCTTCGTCGTCGGTGTGGTCGGCCTCTCCGTCGGGCTCGGCCTGGTCGTCACCGTGGTCGGGCTGCCGATCCTCACCGGCACGCTGTACGCCGCCCGGGCCTTCGCCCAACTGGAACGGCACCGGATCGCCGCCGTACTGCCGACCCGGGCGTACCGGGCCCGGTACGCCGCCGCCGGTCCGCACACCGGCACCTGGCGGCGGGTGCTGCTGCCACTGACCGACCCGCAGTCCTGGCTCGACCTGGCGTTCGCCGTACTGCGTTTCCCGGTCGCCCTGATCAGCGCGACGGTCACCCTCACCTGGTGGGCCGCCGCGGTTGCGGGTTCGTCGTACTGGGCGTACGCCTGGCTGCTGCCGACCGACGACGGCGACGGCGACGGCCTCGCCGAGCTGCTCGGGCTCGGCGACGCGGCCGCCACCATCGTGGTCCTGCACACCCTGATCGGCCTGTTCTTCGTCGTCACCCTGCCGATCGTGGTCCGTGGCTGCGCCCTGCTGTCGGCCGTACTCGCCCGGGGCATGCTCACCGGCATGGCCGCCATGCAGGACCGGATCAGTGTGCTGGAGGACCAACGGCAGGCCGCGGTCAGCGCCGAGGCGATCGCCCTGCGCCGCCTGGAGCGCGACATCCACGACGGGCCGCAGCAGCGGCTGGTCCGCCTGGCGATGGATCTCAGCCGGGCCCGGGAACAGCTGGCCGTCGACCCGGATGCCGCCGGAGCGGCCCTGGACGAGGCGGTCACCCAGACCCGGGAGACGCTGGCCGAGCTACGGGCGCTGTCCCGTGGGATCGCCCCGCCGGTACTGGTCGACCGGGGACTGCCGAGCGCGCTCGCCGCACTGGCCGGACGCGGCCTGCTGCCGGTCGACCTGTCGATCGACCCGCAGCTCGGCACGCCCACCGACCGTCCCGAACCGGCGGTGGAGAGCACCGTGTACTTCGTCGTGGCCGAGGCGCTGACCAACGTCGCCAAGCACAGCGGCGCCAGCCGGTGCACCGTCACCGTGCACCGGCTCGCCGACCGGTTGACGATCACGGTCACCGACGACGGGGCCGGCGGCGCGCACGTCGCCAAGGGCCACGGGCTGGCCGGCCTGGCCGACCGGGTCCGGGCGCACGGCGGAACGCTGACGGTGACCAGCCCGCCGGGCGGGCCGACCGAGATCCACGCGGAGCTTCCGGACTGACCGGCCGGTGGTAGACATGTCATCCATGCGGGTGGCGATAGCGGACGACTCGGTGCTGCTGCGGGAGGGTCTGGTCCGGCTGCTCACCGAGCACGGCCACCAGGTGGTGGCGGCGGTCGGCGACGGCCCGGCCCTGGTGGCGGCGGTGGGCACGCTACGTCCGGACGTCTCGATCATCGACGTACGGATGCCACCGTCGCACACCGACGAGGGCCTGCGGGCCGCCGTGGCCATCCGGCGGGAGCTGCCCGGCACGCCGGTGCTGATGCTGTCCCAGTACGTCGAGGTCTCCTACGCCGACGACCTGCTCGCCGATCGGGCCGGCGCGGTCGGTTACCTGCTCAAGGACCGGGTCGCCGCGATCGCCGAGTTCCTCGACGCGCTGGCCCGGGTGGCGGCCGGGGGCACCGTGCTGGATCCGGAGGTGGTCGGCCAGTTGCTGGCGCGACGGCGGCGCGACGACCCGCTGCGCACGCTGACCCCGCGCGAGCACGAAGTGCTCGGGTTGATGGCGCAGGGGCGTTCCAACGGCGCGATCGCTCGTCAACTGGTGGTCACCGACGGGGCGGTCGAGAAGCACGTCAACAACATCTTCGGCAAGCTGCGGCTGCCGCCGGACACCGAGCAGCACCGCCGGGTGCTCGCGGTGCTGGCCTACCTGCGCGGCTGACCCGCCAGGGCGACGGCCTCGGTCAGCGTCCGGGCCACCGGCACCCCCCGGGCCCGCAGCCGGTCCGGGTCGGTGAAGCCACCGGCGTACAGGATGCATGTTGCACCGACGTCCTCGGCGGCGTCCGCGTCGTCGATCGAATCGCCGATCAGGACCGTGTCGGCCGGCGCCACGCCCAGCTCCGCCAGGTGCCGGGCGAGGTGTGCGGCCTTACGGTCGCCGCCGACCGCGCCGCGCAGTCCGTCGATCCGGCGGAAGGTCGGGGTCAGGCCGTACGTCTCGACCAACGGCACCAGCTCGTCGTGGAACCACATGGAGAGCAGGGACTGGCTGCCCGGCCAGGTACGCAGCGCCCGTTCGGCGTCCTCGGCGAGGGCACAGCTGGTCAGCCCGGCCCGGTACGCGTCGTGAAAGATCCGGTCCAGACGGCTGAACTCCTCGGCGTCGACGGCCCGGCCGAGCAGGTCGGCGTAGTAGTCGGCGACCGGGCGACGGAAGGCGACGCGGTGCTGCTCTGCGGTGAGCACCGGTCCGTCGACGGTGGCGATCGCCCGGTTGGTGCAGGTGACCACCAGCGACAGGTCGTCGAGCAGGGTTCCGTTCCAGTCCCACACCAGGTGGGTGTCGGTCGCGGCCACGGCCGCACGATACCGGGCCGGCGCACCGGAGCGCGCCGGCACCGTTCCCGGCTCAGGCCGGTCGGCGCAGATCGGCCAGGAGCCGGTCCTCCTCGACCCGCCAGTACCCGTGCTCGCGGTCGTCGAGCAGCACCACCGGCAGTCGCTCCCCGAAGTCGCGCTCCAACTCGATGTCGCTGTCGACGTCGAGCTCCACCCACTCGTCACCGGTCTGGGCGGCGACCCGGGCGATGGCTTCCCTCGCGACCTCGCACAGGTGGCAGCCGGATCGGGTGATCAGGGTCAGGCGTGGGGTAGGGCGCGACACGCCGGGAAGCGTACCGCTTCCCGACAACCGTTGCGTCGGGTAACTGACAGCGGACAGCGTGTGCGACATGGGCACGCCGCCCCGCAGAAATACTTTGTCGTTGTGTAACGGACTCCACACGCGTGGGTGACGTTGGCCCTATCATCGCCTTGGGTCGGCTCACCCGTTTTGCCGTGAGTCGCCACCCCTGCGCCCGAGGAGGCCGCTGTGCCCGTTATCGCACCGCACCACCACCTCAGGGAGGTGTGTCGGTCGACGGAGCGTTCCGCCGCCGCACCGGTGCGCGCCGTCGCCGGCACCCATCTCACCGAGCCAGGTGCCCATGCCCACCAGCTGGCCCGGTCGCCACGGGCAGGAACGGAGGACGCCCGATGAGTGTCTGCTCCCCCACGCTGGCCCGACCGGCGGTCAGCCGCGAGGTGCGCGCCGCCCAGGTGGCCCTCGTCGAAGGGCTCACCCTGCTGCGCGAGTCGATGTACGACATGCTCAGCATCACGATGCGCGGCGACGGGGGCGCCCGCCGCGCCAAACAACGGACCCCGACCCCCAACGAGGTGGCCGGCCGGCACCAGCCGGGCGGCAACGCCATGCCGATCGGCGGCACGGTGGCCACCCCGGCCCGGCCGACGATGCCGACCCAGCCGGACGGCAACGAGGCGGAGACCACGGTCCTGCCGGTCATCCCGGACCAGGGTGGCCGGTCCGGGGGTACGCCGCCCGGCGGCTATCCGGACCGACCGGACCCGTCCGACCCCGCCCGTGAGGTCTGGGGGCTCGTGGAGCGCGCCCAGGCGGGCGAGACCGAGGCGTTCGGGCTGATCTACGACCGGTACGTCGACACCGTGTTCCGGTTCATCTACTTCCGGGTCGGCAACCGGCAGCTCGCCGAGGACCTGACCTCGGACACCTTTCTGCGCGCCCTCAAGCGGATCGGCAGCTTCACCTGGCAGGGCCGGGACCTCGGCGCCTGGCTGGTGACGATCGCCCGCAACCTGGTGGCGGACCACTTCAAGTCGGGCCGGTACCGACTGGAAGTTACTACAGGTGACGTTATGGATGCTGAGCGCGAGGATCGGGGGCCGGAAGGGAGCCCCGAGGCCGCAGTCGTCGACCACATCACCAACGTCGCCCTGCTGACCGCCGTCAAGCAGCTCAACCCCGAACAGCAGGAGTGCATCGTTCTGCGCTTCCTGCAAGGATTTTCGGTCGCCGAGACCGCACGGGCGATGGGCAAGAACGAAGGCGCGATCAAGGCTCTGCAGTACCGCGCGGTAAGGGCCCTGGCCCGACTTCTCCCTGACGGTTTCCAAGCGTGACGGGTCAAACACAGCCAGCAACATCGGTTACCGGCAGTGATGATTCTCGCCACCGACCCGTAACTCAAGTGGCGAGTCAGCCGTTTCTTGGGATGCGACCGGTGGCGCCATCGCGGCACCAGCCACCAGGCACCGCGCCAGGCGCACGGGGTGACCTCCCCAGCCCGCCCGGCCGTGGTCGCACCGGACGGCGGTGACACCGCCGCCGCAGCCGTGACCTGCGAAGGGAGGTGCCCGCGATGAGTAAGCTCACGCTCTTTCGCCGACGCGCCGAGCGGTTCGCACAACTTCTCGACCGTACCGACACCGGCGGCCGGCACCACGTCCGCGATCCGCGCGACGACGAACTGGCCGGGCTCGCCGCCATCAGCCAGCGCATGGCCAAGCTACCCGCGTCACCTGTCGATGGCGTCGACCCGGACTTCCGGGCCCACCTGCGCTCGTTGCTCATCGAGACCGCCGAGCGCGACGGCATCGGCGTCACCGCCCGACCGGCCCCGGAGCTCCCGCTCCCCCGCCAGTCCCGCCCTGCCTGGGCGGCGGTCCGCACCGCCAAGGGTGCAGCCGGGCGGGCAGCCGGGCGGGCCCGGACCCGCGCGGTGATCATCGCCACCGTGGCCGCCGGTGCCATCACCGTCTCCGGCATGTCCGCGGCCACCGAGCAGGCCCTGCCGGGCGACACCCTGTACGGGATGAAACGATCCACCGAACGCGCCCAGCTGGCGCTGGCCCACTCCGACACCACCCGTGGCCAGCTCTTCCTCGGATTCGCCGAGGTACGGATGGCCGAAGCCCGGATCGTGCACGACCAGCCGACGGCGTTCGCGGCCGTACTCGACGACATGGACGAGCAGATCCGCCACGGGGTGCGCCTGCTCACCACCGCCGCCACCGAACACCACGACCGGGCACCGTTGGATGCGATCGACGCCTTCGTCACCGCCCAACGAGGGGCGCTGCGCCAACTTGCCTCCGGTGCCAGCGCGACCGCCACCCGCGCAGCCGACACCGTCACGTTGCTGGATTCGGTACGCGCCCGGACCCAGGCCCTGCGCAACGGGCTGACCTGCGCCCCGTCCGCGACCGTGACCAGCTACGACATCCTCGGCCCGCTACCGGTCACCTGCCAGCCCAACCAGCGTTCCACCGACCCCGGCAACCGGGCCGGGATCCAGCAGGCGGTCCCGTCGGCCACCGAGGTGCCTACCGACGTCACCGGCACCAGCATCGCGCCCGCCGCCGGTGCCGGCCAGTCGCCGCTGACCGACCAGCCGTCGTCCGCACCGCAGCAGCCGACCCTGGCCGAGCCGCAGGTCGGCGACGCCGAGCCGACCCTGCCGTACACTCCCCGCCCGGCGGTCAAGGACAACCCCACCGACCGGTGAACGGCAGCTGAGCCACCACGACGGTGGTCGACGAGACCAGATCGGGGCCTGACGACAGCGCGGTCGCGGGCCCCGATCGGCATGCGGCGACGGGAATCCACCGGCCCTACGGGCTAACCTCGTCTCCTGGCCCTACCGGCTGGCCTCGTCTCCCCGGCCCTACGGGCTAACCTCGCTCGAGGGCGACCGGAGCCGTGATGGACGGAGTGATGTTGGCGTGGGCCGTACCCGCAGGCTGACCATCAGCACCGACGCCGCCGGCCGGACCGCGGGATGGGCGACCGCCGAACCCGACGGCACCCCACCGACGACACCGCACCCCCGCGCGGCAGCCTTCTTCGACATCGACAACACCATGCTGCGGGGTGCCTCCATCTACTGGCTGGCCCGTGGCCTGGCCGCCCGCAACTACTTCACCACCACCGACCTCGCTCAGTTCGCCTGGCGACAGGCCCGGTTCCGGCTGCTCGCCGCGGAACACGCCGGCGACCTGTCCCGGGCCCGGGAAGCGGCGCTGGCGTTCGTCACCGGCTGGCGGGTGACCGACGTCGAGCGGCTGGCCGAGGAGATCTTCGACGAGCTGATGGCCCCCCGCATCTGGTCGGGCAGCCGGGCGCTGGCCCAACGACACCTCGACGCCGGCCAACGGGTGTGGCTGGTCAGCGCGACACCGGTGGAGATCGGTCGGGTGATCGCCCAGCGGCTCGGGCTCACCGGTGCGCTCGGCACCGTCGCCGAGGTCGTCGACGGCGCCTACACCGGTCGGCTGGTGGGCAAACTGATGCACGGACCGGCCAAGGCCGAGGCGCTCGCCCAGCTCGCCACCGTCGAAGGGCTCGACCTGCACCGGTGCAGCGCCTACAGCGACTCCGCCAACGATCTGCCGATGCTGTCGGCGGTCGGGCACGCCGTCGCCGTCAACCCGGACACCGCGCTGCGCCATCAGGCCCGGGAACGCGGCTGGCAGGTCCACGACTTCCGGACCGGTCGCAAGGCGGCGCGGATCGCGGTACCGTCGACGGTCGCCGCCGGTTTCCTGGCTGGCGCGGTGACGGCTGGCCTGGCCCTTCGCCGCCGCCGGGCGTCCGGTTGATCCGGTCGGCACCGACAACAACGACGTCAGGAAGGTCATCGGGTGACGGTCACCGCACGCCCGGTCGAGTCGACCGGGGCGCCCAGCCAGCCGGCCGGGCGGCACCGCCGACCCCGCCCCTGGCACCTCGCCGGCCTGGCCGCCGCGCTGGCGGCCGCCGTACTGCTGGTCGCGCTGCCGCAGGCCGGACCGACGGCATCGGACGAACCGGAACGGCTCCGTACGTTGACCGAGGTCTGGCCGGACGCCGAGGTCGTCGAGTTGTCGGCGAACCTGCCGGACGGGCCGGCGTACAGCCCGGTGCTGTTCCTCGACGGCGGCACCTCGGTCGGCACCTCGCCCAGCCCGGACGGCACCGCGCTGCGGCTGGTGGTCCGCACCGGCGAGGCCGTCCGTGAGCTGCGCCGACTGCCGCTGAGCGCCACCCCGCAGTACGGCGGTTTCACCGTCGACGGGCCCACCCTGGCCTGGTCCGAATCCGTCGCCGACGCCGACGGGCAGGGCCGCACCGAGATGTGGGCCGCCGAATGGGCCGGCGACGCCGCGCCCCGGCGGCTCACCGCCGACACCGGCGACGTCGTCTTCTTCAACTCCCAGTACGACATGGTGATCAACGACGGTCGGCTGCACTGGGTCGCCGTCGCGCCCGACCCGGAGCCGGCGACCGAACTGCGCTCGGTGCCGTTGACCGGCGGCGCGGTCGACGTGCGGACCGATCCGGGGGCCTGGGCGTTGTCGGCCTGGCCGATGATGGTCAGCGCCGGCAGCGGCGAGACCGGCCCGATCCGGGTCCGTGACCTGGAGCAGCGGCGGATCACCGACGTCCCGGCCGGCCCGACCGAGCTGGTCACCTGCGGGCCGAGCTGGTGTCGGGTGCTGGTGCTGGCAGCGGACGGACCGGGCCGCATCGACCTGATGCGCCCCGACGGTACGGACCGGCGGCGGATCGGCGACGGTACGGTCACCGCCAGCACCATCGACGTCGCCGTGCTGGACCGGTTCGAGGTGCTGTCGCTGTCGGCGGCACCGAACGCGCTCACCAACGCCCAACAGTTGATCGTCTACGACCTGCAGCGGGACGAGGCGGTCGTGGTCGCCGACGAGGTCGGCATCGTGCTCTGCCGCGGCGGCGTGCTCTGGTGGTCGGTCGGCGACAACGAGACCGCCGGCTGGCAGGTGCTGGATCTGCGTACCCTGCTCGACTGAGCCGCGTCAGCGGCCGAACGGGTCCGGCCGGCGTTCCAGCAGACGGTGCACCGCCTGCTGAATCGTCTCCCGGACCTGGTCGGCCAGGTTGAACACCACCAACGGGTCGTCGACGTAGTCGGCGAACTGGGCGGTCGGGATCGGCGGACAGAACTCGATCAGCCACTTGCTGGGCAACGGCACCAGCCCCAACGGTCCGAGCCACGGAAACGTCGGTGTCACCGGAAAGTACGGCAGCCGCAGCAGCCGGGCCAGCGGCGCGATGTCGGCGAGCAGCGGATAGGTCTCCTCGGCACCGACGATCGCCACCGGGATGATCGGCGCACCGGTGCGGATCGCCGCCGCGACGAACCCGCCCCGGCCGAACCGTTGCAGTTTGTAGCGCTCCGAGAAGGGCTTCCCGACACCTTTGAAGCCCTCTGGGAAGACGCCGACGAGTTCCCCACCGACCAGCAGCCGTTCGGCGTCCGGGTTGCAGGCCATCGTCCCGCCGAGTTTGCGCGCCAGCTCCGAGACGAACGGCAGCCGGAACACCAGGTCGGCGCTGAGCAGTCGCAGATGCCGGCGTTCGGGATGGGAGTCGTACAGGACCGCCGACAGCACCATCGCGTCCAACGCGACGGTGCCCGAGTGGTTGCCGACGACCAGCCCGGCGCCCTTGGCCGGCAGGTGCTCGACGCCGAAGACCTCGGTGCGGAACCACTCCCGGTACAGCGCCCGCAGCACCGGCTGGAAGACGCTCTCGGTCAGCTGCGGGTCGAAGCCGAACTCGTCCACCTCGTAGTCGCCGGCCAGTCGGCGGCGCAGGAACGCCAACCCGGCGGCGACCCGTTGGTCCCAGACGTCCCCTGGCTGGTCCGGCACCGCCGGCTGGTCGGCGCGGCTCCCACCCCGGTCATGCTCCGTCACGTCAGTATTCGTCACATCAGCTCCTGCGCCGTGCCGGCGGCGCGCCCGCGACGAATCCGCCGGAACCCGTCGAGGATGGCCTGCTCGGCAACGGCGAGCCGATCGGCGTCGAGCATCGCGCCGGCCGGGTGGGCCCGGCGGAAGTCGTCGAACGCCTCGGCGGTGGACCGTGGGGTGAAGCCGAACTCACGGGTCAACCGGCTGGTGTCCACCACCCGTCCGTGGACGAAGAGGTCGATCTGGTCGAACCCGTACCGCCCCACCCCGACGCTACGGGTGAGGCCGACCGCCGTGGCCAGGCCCGGCTCCAGCACCGGTACGGCGACCCGCCCGGCCCGCCGGATCGCCTGGGACAGGGTGAGCACCCCCGGCCCGGCGACGTTGAACGTGCCGGGATGGTCCTCGACGACCGCACGGTGCAGCACTTCGAGGGCGTCGTCGACATGCACGAACTGCAGCCGGGGATCCCGGCCGAAGATGGTCGGCACCACAGGTTGCGCGAAGTAGCGGGTCAGGCTCGTCTCCGCGGTCGCGCCGATGAACGGCGCGAAGCGCAGCACGGTGGCGGTGACGTCCGGGCGGCGCCGCCGGAAGCCCCGCACGTACGACTCGATGTCGAGGATGTCCCGGGCGAAGCCACCGCGCGGCACCTCGCGCGGCTCGGTCTCCTCGGTGAAGACCGCCGGGTCGCGGAACGAGGCACCGTACGCGGCCGTCGAGGAGCGCACCACCAGCTTACGCAGGCCCGACGCCTGCTGACAGGCGGCGAGCAGCTGCATCGTGCCGATGACGTTCTGCTCCTTCATCGCCGCGCGCCCGCCGTGCTGCTGGTCCGGGCCACTGACCACGGCCAGGTGCACGACGGCGTGTGCGTCGAGGTCGGCGATGATGCCACCGGCCGCACCGACGTCGGCGCGCACCTGGTCGACGTCGCGCAGCAGATCCGCGAAGTCCGGCACCGGCGGGGCGGGGTCCAGGCCGATGACCCGGCCGACCCCGGGGTCGGCGGCGAGTCGACCGGCGACCCGGGCACCGATGAACCGGCTGGTCCCGGTGACCACGACGGTCGGGGACCTCACCATCCGGTCCTCACCATGCGGTCCTCCCAATGCCGGTGGGTGACCGCGACGTGAGCAAGCCGGGCCGAGGCCCGGCGGCGGTCACTTGCCGAGACGTCGACGCTGGACGCGGGTCTTGCGCAGCAGCTTGCGGTGCTTCTTCTTGGCCATACGCTTGCGGCGCTTCTTGACCACGGAGCCCATACGAAAGCCTTCCCAAACACAGGTACGGGTCGATCCGTGCGCCGCGTCACCGCAGCAGGCACGTGGACCGAACTGGACAACCGACCGGGCCGGCGGGCGGAGACCTCCACCCGTGCGACGGTACGGTCGGCGTCAAGCCTAGCCCGCACGTGTCAACAGCACCAACGCGACCCCGGCAACACCGGGTGTCGCGCTGGCGCCGCAGCGTCCGGGCGAGTCGCTAGGCGGTCTCCCGGAAAGCTCCCCGCAGGTACTCGTGCACCGCGTGCTCGGGCACCCGGAACGACCTACCGACCCGTACGGCGGACAGCTCCCCGGAGTGCACGAGTCGATAGACAGTCATCTTGGACACCCGCATCACCTTCGCCACCTCGGCGACGGTGAGAAACGTGACCTCCGACAGCCTGCCCTCGGACTGTGGTGATCCTGCCATGGTTCACCAACCCATCCCATTCCCCGGCGCGTGCCGCCCGACGGACCCTTCCCCGCCGCGACGGGCAACGCACGTGTTACCAGTACGGTAGCGGGGTCGCTGTGACCGGCGCGATCCGTTCCGTCATTTGACATCAGGTGGACGGGCGGCGACACCCGTACGGGCGACCAGGGTGCGCCGCCAGCCCGGACACCGTGCGTGGTCAGGCAGCAGCCTGCCGTACGTAGTCGACGCAGCCCTGGTGCAGGTCCTCCCAGGGCTCACCGAACTGCAGCCGGGCCGCCTCGTCGAGGTCCAGCCCGTCGTGCACCACCGAGGTGAAGAACGCCAACGTGCGCTCCTCGCCGAACCGGTCGACCAGGTGGCGTACCGCCAGGTAGCCGACCCCGTAACCGGCGCTGACCTGCCAGTTCTCCGCGTCGGCCGTCGGTTCCACCGCGCTGAGCGGGCCCTGCCAGTCCTGCTCCAGCACCAGCCGGCGGACGTTGGCCAGGCCTTCGTAGCGGACCACCGGCCGGCCGCCGGCCGCCGCGTGCTCGGCCAGTCCTTCGATCAGCCACCAGGCGGCGCGTTCACGGTGACCGCCGTCGGGCAGCGATGCCGCGTGCGTCATCTCGTGGCGTAGCAGGTCGGGGCGGACCACGTCGCGCAGATTGGTGCCGTTGAGCACGATCTCGTAGTGCCCGCCACCGATCGCGACGGCGTACCCGGCCGTCCACTCTGGCCTGTCGCCGCCGTACCAGCGGCGCCACTCGTCGGCGCCGGCGTAGAAGATCCGGTAGCGGTCGGGAGCGGTGCCGGTGACCGCGTACCGGTCGGCGACGAGCGCCGCCTCCTCGGCGTCACGCAGCAGTCCGGGCAGCAGGTCACGGTTGGCCGGGGTGGTCGCCACCAGCGTACGGTTGCCGGTCGCCACCACCAGCTCGCTGACCTCCCAGGGCCGCGGCCCGTCCTGCAGGGTCAGCGACGGCTCGACCGCGACCAGTTGCAGCCGGTCGCCGTCGGTGCTCCACCGCTGGCCGACCACGACCGGGCTGGTCCGGCAGGACGGCACCACGAAGCAGTGCTGGTAGCTGACGAGGAGCCGCCACTGGGTGGCGGGGGTGGCGGGGGTGCCCGCCGTCGACGCGGGCCCGCCGGGCGCGGTCACGGACGGAGTCGGCGACGGCGACGGCGTCACCGACGGCGACGGTGTCGCGGACGGAGTCGGCGTCGGTATCGACCCCGGTGACCCGGACGGCGTCGGCGTCAGCGACCCGGTCGACACCGACGGCGACGGGGTAGGTCCGCCGCTGGCCACGTCCGGGTCGAACGCCGTGGGCAGCATGCTGATCGTGGGACGCCAGGCGGTCACCTTCATCGCCCGCAGGGTGCGGAACTGTCGGGCCAGGTCGTCGCGGGCCGGTGAGCCCGCAGCGGCGACCGCGAGGAAACCGCGTTCGTCCCCGGCGAGCAGCGCGGCGGCCTGCTGGTCGAGCAGCGCGCCGATCTGGGTACGCAGCCACGCCTGGGTCGCCTCCGGTGGGTCACCGGGCTGCGGGCTGGGCGGGGGGCCGGTCGGTACGGCGACCGGCGGTTGCGTCTGCGGTGGGTCCGGTGTCGGCAGCCGGTCGACCAACGCCACCGCCCCGACCACCGGCGTGGCGCAGAACAGCACCGTCGCGACCACCCCGAGAACCGGCCACACCGACCACCGTCGTTCGCGGGGCACGCCCGGCCCGCTGGCCGCCGCCGCAACCTTGACCGGCTCGGCTCCAGCGGGCTCAGCAGGTTCCGCCGGGGCGGGCTCAGCAGGTTCCGCCGGGGCGGGCTCGGCGGCAGTGGGTCCGCCCTCGACCGGAGCGCTCCCAGTCGGATCGGCGGTCGGTTGATCGGTCGGCGCGGGGTCCTGCCGGTCGGTCACCCGCCGAATGATACGGCCACGGCGATGATCGAAACCTGGCCCGGGGCCGCCGGTCGCCCCACCGACGCCGCGACCCGGTCAGCCGCGGGACCGCAGCGCGCGGCCGAGGAACGCCACGTTCGCCGGGCGCTCGGCGAGTCGACGCATCAGGTAGCCGTACCAGTCGGTGCCGTAGGGCAGGTAGACCCGCACGGTGTAGCCCTCCGCCGCGAGCCGGGTCTGCTCGGCGGGGCGCACCCCGTACAGCATCTGGAACTCGAACTCCTCCGGGGTCCGGTCGAACCAGCGTGCCCGGTCCTCGGTGATCGCGATCAGCCGGGGATCATGGGTGGCGACCATCGGGTAGCCGGGACCGGAGAACAGGATGTTGAGGCAGCGGACGAAGGACTTGTCGACGTCGATCGCGGCCTGGTAGGCCACCGACTCCGGCTCGGCGTACGCGCCCTTGCACAGCCGGACCCGCGACCCGGCGGTGGCCAGGTCGCGGCAGTCCGCCTCGGTCCGCCGCAGGTACGCCTGCAGTGCCACCCCGGTCCGCGGATGCTCCGCCCGCAGCGTGTGCAGCACGTCCAGCGTCGAGTCGGTGGTGGTGTGGTCCTCCATGTCGAGGGTGACGGTGCAGTCGACGCCGGTCGCGGCGGCGCAGATGGCCCGGGCGTGCTCGGTCGCCGCCGGCTCGTCGAAACGTTGCCCGAGGGCGGAGAGTTTGACGCTGACGTCGGCGCCGACGGCCAGACCGGCCCGGTCCAGCGCGTCGAGCAGCGCCAGGTACTCCGCGCGCACCGCGCTGGCCTGCTCCGCGGTGGTGGTGTCCTCACCGAGGTGGTCGATGCTGATCGTCAGGCCGGCGCCGGTGAGCTGCGCACCGGCGGTCAACGCCTCGTCGATCGAGGTGCCGCCGACGAACCGGCGGACCACGTCACGGCTCAGCGGTGTGGTGGCGACCAGCCGTTCGATCGTGGTCGACCGGGACGCGGCGAGGATGACCGAGCGAAGCATGGGGCGAGCGTAACGCCCATGGTCACGACAAGCTCGGGCAGCGCGCGAGGTGGTGTGCGTGCCGGGCGTGCACCGGTGAGCTACAACAGGACCGTGGACAAGATCTCCCCGCGCCGGCTCCGCTCGACCAGCGTCCAGCTCGGCGCCCTCACCGCGCTGGCCCTCAGCCTGTCCGGCTGCAACATGGTCTCCGACGACGACTGCGACGACGACCGGTCGATGGGCGTCGGTGGCGGCGGCACGGCGGTGGTCGCGCTGGCCGGTGGCACGCTGGCGACCGGTGCGGCGGCGGACCCGGCGGACCGGACCGGTTCGGGCACGTCGACGGCGGCCGTACCCGACCGGGGCGGGTTCGGCACCCACCTCGCCTCCTGCGGCGGCTGAGGGTGCACCGGGAGGTCTGCCGGCCCCGCCCGGGCTGGGACGCGACCGTGCGCCAGCAGGGCCTGGTGTACGTCGACACCGAGCTGCCCGACGGCGCGGTGATGTCCTACTGGGACGAATCCGCCTGCTACGCCCTGGAGCTGCCGGAGGTGCTGCGGCTGGAGGAGGCGACCGAGGAGCTGCACCGGATGGCGGTGGCCGCCGCCGAGCACGTGGTGGCCCGCCGGCGGTACGCCGACTTCGGCATCCCGGCGTGGGCGGCCGACGCGGTCGCCCGGTCGCTGCGCGAACAGCCACCGACCCTGTACGGCCGGTTCGACCTCTGGTACGACGGCTCCTGGCCGCCGAAGCTGCTGGAGTACAACGCCGACACCCCGACCGCCCTGGTCGAGGCGGCGATCGTGCAGTGGTACTGGCTGGAGGACACCCGGCCGGAGCTGGACCAGTGGAACAGCCTGCACGAGCGGCTGGTCGCGACGTGGGCGCAGATCAAGGCCGGGCTGCACCAGCCGATGCTGCACGTGGCCTGGTCCAGCGAGGAGACCACCGGCGAGGATCTGATGACCGCCGGCTACCTGGCGGAGACCGCCCGGCAGGCCGGGCTGGCACCGCATCTGCTGGCGATGCTGGACATCGGCTGGGACGGCCGGCGCTTCGTCGACGACACCGACCAGCCGGTGACGACCTGCTTCAAGCTGTACCCGTGGGAGTGGATGCTGGCGGAGCCGTACGGCCGGTTGGCGCTCGAACCCGGCACCCCGACGACCTGGATCGAACCGGCGTGGAAGCTGCTGCTGTCGAACAAGGCGCTGCTGGCGGTGCTCTGGGAGCTGTACCCGGACCATCCGTACCTGCTGCCGGCGTACCTGGACGGCCCTCGGGACATGCCGGAGTACGTCGCCAAGCCGCTGCTCGGCCGCGAAGGCGCGGCGGTACGGATCGTGACCCGCTCCGGCGAGGTGCACAGTCCGGGTGACTACGGCTCGGAAGGCTGGTGCTACCAGCAGTTCCGGGCATTGCCGGCGTTCGACGGCAACCATCTGGTGCTGGGCAGCTGGGTGGTCGCCGGCGAGTCGGCCGGTGCCGGGCTGCGGGAGAGCAGCGGCCTGATCACCGACGGGTACGCCCGCTTCCTGCCGCACTACGTGGCGGCCCACCGGGCCGGCTGAATCGTCTACGGTTGTCTGGTGGACTTCGACGCGTACGCGCGGACCGCGGTTGATCTGGTCAACTCCCCGCTCGCTGACCTCGACGACCTGAAGGCGCTGTTCCACGGCGAGCACCTCTGGATGCTCGACGAGGTCGCCGAGCGGGACGTCCCGGTGTTCCGGCGGGCGGCCAAACGACTGCGGGACGTCTTCGAGTACGGCACCACCGGTCGCGACGGCGACGCGGTCACCGAGCTGAACACCTTGCTGGAGGCGTACCCGGTCCAGCCACGCATCTCCGGGCACGACGCCAACGACTGGCACATGCACGTGACCAGTCGCGGCGCGTCGGTCAGTTCCGAGTATCTGGCCGGCGCGGTCTGGGGCCTGTCGGTGTGGCTGTGCGAGTACGGCAGTTCCCGCTTCGGCGTCTGCGCGGACGCCCGGTGCGGCAACGTCTACCTGGACACCTCGTCGAACTGTTGCCGCCGGTTCTGCTCCGAGCGGTGCGCCACCCGGTCGCACGTGGCGGCGCACCGGGCCCGCAAGCGGGCCGCCGAGGAGACCTCGCTGCTGCCGGTCTCCTGACCGACGGTCGCGCGGTGCCGTCGCCGGCTACCGGTTGCCCGACCGCCGGTCGCCGGTGACGGCGGCGTCCTGGCTGTCGCCGGCCACGGTCAGGTGCCGGCGGGCGAATTCGAGCGCTTCCCGCAGATCGGCTTCGCGCAGCGTACGGCTGCGGGCACCACGGGTCGCGACCTCGACGGCGACCGCACCCCGGAACCCCCGACCGGCCAGTGAGCCGAGCAGCTCGGCGCAGGGCTGGTTGCCCCGCCCGGGGACCAGGTGTTCGTCGCGGCCGAGGCCGCTGCCGTCACCGAGGTGCACGTGCTCGAGCCCACCGCCCATCGAGTCGGCCAGGGCGAGCGCGTCGGCCCGGGAGGCCGCGCAGTGCGACAGATCGAGGGTGTACGAGTCGTAGCCGACCGTGGTCGGATCCCAGCCGGGCTGGTAGGGGACGAACTCGCGGCCGGCCATCCGTACCGGGAACATGTTCTCCACCGCGAACCGTAGGTCCGGGTGGGCGGCCTGCATGGTCCGCAGCCCGTCGGCGAAGGTACGCGCGTAGTCACGCTGCCAGCTGAACGGCGGATGCACCACCACGGTCGGCGCGCCGAGGGTCTCGGCGAGCACCGCGGAGCGCCGCAGCCGCTCCCACGGGTCGGCGCTCCACACCCGCTGGGTGACCAGCAGGCACGGGGCGTGCACGGCGAGCACCGGCACCCCGTAGTGCGCGGCGAGGCCCTTGAGCGCACCGGCGTCCTGACTGACCGCGTCGGTCCAGACCATCACCTCGATGCCGTCGTAGCCGAGGGCGGCGGCCAGCTCGAAAGCGGCCGCCGTCGGCTCGGGGAAGACCGAGGAGCTGGAGAGCAGTACGGGTACCGCGGAGGTCACCTGGCCAGCCTAGCCCGGCGTGGTGCGCTCCGCCGATCGGTGATCCGGACCCCAGCCCGAAGCGGGTTCCAGCTGTGCCATCCGGCGCAGGATCACCCCTTCCCGCAACGCCCACGGGCAGATGTCCAGGCTCTCGATCCCCAGCTGGCGCATCACCGACTCGGCCACCACCGCCCCCGCCAGCAGCTGGTGTCCCCGGCTGGCGCTGACCCCTTCCAGCTCGTGCAGCTCGGCCGGCGGGATGTGCCGGATGAAGCCGGTCACCTGCCGCAGGCCGGTACGGGTGAGCCGCCGAGGTGCCCACAGCCCGGCGCTCGACGGCGCCGCGCCGGTGAGCCGGGCCAACGTCCGGAACGTCTTGGAGGTGCCGACCGCCTGGTCCCAGCCCTGCGCCTGTAGTTGCGGAATGAGCGGCTGCACCTGGTCGTCGACGTACTCGCGCAGTTCGGCGACGAACGCGGCCGGCGGTGGGCTGGTGGTGAACGGGGTGACGCCGAGCCGTTCCCGGGTGAGCCGGCCCGCCCCCAGCGGCAGCGACTGGGCCAGGTGCGGTTCCTCGTCGATGCCGGCGGCCAGCTCCAGCGACCCGCCACCGATGTCGAGCACCAGCAGCCGACCAGCCGACCAGCCGAACCAGCGGCGGACCGCCAGGAACGTCATCCGGGCCTCGTCGGCGCCGGAGAGCACCTGCAGGTGTACGCCGGTCTCGGCCCGGACCCGGGAGAGCACCGCCGCCGAGTTGGTGGCATCGCGTACGGCCGAGGTGGCGAACGCGATCAGGTCGCTGGTCTGCCACTGGTCGGCCGCCGTACGGGCCGCGGCGACCGCAGCGACCAGGGCGTCGGCGCCGGCCGGGGTGAGCGCACCGTCGGGGCCGATCTGCTCGGCCAGCCGCAGCAACGACTTCTCCGAGTGCGCCGGCCACGGGTGGGCGCCGGGGTGCGCGTCCACCACCAACAGGTGCACGGTGTTGGAACCGACGTCGAGCACACCCAGTCGCATGTGATCACCCTAGGCCAACCCGGCGAACCGACCGGCGGCCCGCCGAGCCGGCATGCCGGCATGCCGGCTCGGCGGGCCGCCGGTCTCCCGCACCGTGCCGGCCACCTGCCCAGCTCACCGGCGTTGGCAGGCGTACGCTGGCCAGGTGGCACGCCGTGACGAGCTCCGCGTACTGGTCGACGACCCGGCCGACCCCCGCAGCCGGGAGGTCGGTCTCGACTTCGCCCGGGAATGGATCGAGTTCACCGATCCGGCCGACGCCACGCATCTGGTCCGCGCCGACCTGACCTGGTTGCTCTCGCGCTGGACCTGTGTGTTCGGGCAGTCCTGCCACGGCATCATCGCCGGTCGGGCCGCCGACGGCTGCTGCTCGCACGGCGCGTTCTTCACCGACGCCGACGACGAGAACCGGGTCAAGGCGGCGGCGAAGCGGCTCACGCCGCAGACCTGGCAGCACCACCGGCGCGGGTTCAGGAACTACACCGAGATGGACACCGTCGACGGCGAGAACCCGGCCCGGCGTACCGCGACGCGCTCCGCCGACGGGCCGTGCGTGTTCCTCAACGATGCCGACTTCCCCGGCGGCGGTGGGTGTGCTCTGCACGCGCAGGCCCTGCGCGACGGGGTGCACCCGCTGGAGTACAAGCCGGACGTCTGCTGGCAGCTGCCGGTCCGCCGGGACCAGGAGTGGACCAAGCGGCCGGACGGCAGCAAGGTGCTGGTCTCCACGCTCACCGAGTTCGACCGGCGCGGTTGGGGTGCCGGCGGCCACGACCTGGACTGGTGGTGCACCTCGTCGCCGGAGGCACACGTGGGCACCGAACCGATGTACCGGTCCTACGAACCGGAGCTGACCGCGCTGATCGGCAAGGCCGCGTACGCCCGCCTTGCCGAACTGTGTGCCGCGCGGGCCCGGCGCGGTCTGGTCGCGGCCCATCCGGCCACGCCGGCCCGCCGGCCACCGGCCGCGAGACAGGCGGACTGACCGGCCCGCCGGATCGGCCGACCGGCCCGCCGGATCGGCCGACCAGCGCAGCGGGTGGACCGACCAGCGGCCGGCGGTACGCCGCCGGTCAGGGCTCGAACTTGTAGCCCAGGCCACGGACCGTGACGATGTAGCGCGGCGCCGACGGTTCCGGCTCGATCTTCGACCGCAGCCGCTTGACGTGGACGTCGAGCGTCTTGGTGTCACCGACGTAGTCGGCGCCCCACACCCGGTCGATCAGCTGCCCCCGGGTCAGCACCCGGCCGGCGTTGCGCAGCAGCAGTTCGAGCAGTTCGAATTCCTTGAGCGGCAGCTGCACGGAGGCGCCGGCGACCGTGACGACGTGCCGTTCGACGTCCATCCGGACCGGGCCGGCGCTCAGCGTCGGGGTGGCCGGCTCGGCGGCCTCGGTGCTCTGCCGGCGCAGCACGGCACGGATCCGGGCGACGAGTTCCCGGGGCGAGTACGGCTTGGTGACGTAGTCGTCGGCGCCGATCTCCAGCCCGACCACCTTGTCGATCTCGCTGTCCCGGGCGGTGACCATGATGATCGGCACCCGGGAACGCTGCCGCAGCTCCCGGCAGACCTCGGTGCCGGACATCTCCGGCAGCATCAGGTCGAGCAGCACGATGTCCGCGCCGGTGCGGTCGAACTCGGTGAGCGCCACCGTGCCGGTGGGCGCGACCGAGACCTCGAACCCCTCTTTGCGCAGCATGTAGGAGAGCGCGTCGGAGAACGATTCCTCATCCTCGACCACGAGTACGCGGGCCAACTGATCTTTCCTTCCGTGTGTCCGGCCTGATCGCTCAGACCTGGTCAGACGCGGCCGGACCAAGCTCGATCTCAACCGATTCGGGCAACGGCAGGGCAGCGTCCGGCGGGCTGGCGGGCAACCGCAGGGTGAACGTCGACCCTCCACCCAATGTGCTGGACACCTCGACCCGACCGCCATGGTTGGTGACGATGTGTTTCACGATGGCCAGCCCCAGTCCGGTGCCGCCGGTGGTCCGCGACCGCGCCTGGTCGGCCCGGTAGAACCGCTCGAAGATCCGGTCGACGTCGTCCGGGGCGATCCCGATGCCCTGGTCGGCCACGGCGATGTCGACGTAGTCGTCGCTGCGGGAGATGGTCACCGTGACCCGGGTGTCCTCCCCGGAGTAGGCGACGGCGTTCTCCACCAGGTTGGCCACGGCGGTGGCGATCTGGCTGTCGCTGCCGTAGACGGTCAGCCCGCGCTCGCCGCACACCACCACCTCGATGCGGCGGGCGGCGGCGGTGGTCCGGGTCCGGTCCACCACCTCGGCGAGCACCCAGTCGACGGCGATCGGGTCCGGCGCGGGCAGTGGCTCGGCACCCTGCAGCCGGGTCAGTTCGAGCAGTTCGTTGACGAGCCGACCGAGCCTGGTCGACTCGTGCTGGATCCGTTCGGCGAAGCGCCGCGCGGCAGCGACGTCCTCGGAGGGGTCGGCGACCGCGCTGTCCGGGTCGGTGGCGTCCAGCAGCGCCTCGGCGAGCAGTTGCAGGGCACCGATCGGGGTCTTCAACTCGTGGCTGACGTTGGCCACGAAGTCCCGTCGGACCCGCGCCACCCGGTGTGACTCGGTGACGTCGGCGGCCTCGATCGCGACGTGGTTGCCACTGAGGCCGACGGCGCGCAGGTGCACACCGAGCGGGTCCTGGGCACCGCCCTCCCGGCCCCGGGGCAGGTCGAGCTCGACCTCCCGGCGTACGCCGGTGCGGCGTACCTGGCCGGCGAGGGTGCGGATGATCGGATGCGCGGTGATGCTGCCCGGGGTGGGCCCGGCCCGGAGCATCCCCATCGCACGGGCCGCCGGGTTGATCAGGACCGGTACGTCGGTGGCGTCGAGCACCACCACGCCGACCCGCAGCGAGTCGAGGCTCTTGCGGGCCAGCGAGTCGAGGACGCCGCGCTGCGGTGCCGGCGCGGCGGTGTCGTTGGCGACGATCGACGGCCTCCCGTAGGTCGGCGTGAGCTGCCCGCCACGGCGAGACGCCGTGGCGGATGCCAGTTGTCGTGCCCGGGCTCGCGCCAGGAGCAGCCCGGCGGCGAGCCCGCCGCCGGCACCGACGGCCGCGCCGCCGGCCAGAACCGCCCAATCCACGGGGCGATCGTAGAGTCATTGTTAACCTGGCCAGCCACCCGAACAGGACATATCACACCGCGAACAGCAGATGTTCATACGGCAGCCCCGCTCTGTTCACCCGTGTTCATCTGACTGCCCCGCAGCAGCAATACGGTGTGGTCGACCCCGGAAGGCACCGCTCACCGGGCCGGCCCCGACGACGGAAGGCGATCATGCGCGAGGAGTTCCAGGCCGAACTGCAGGAAATCAGCGACCTGCTGGTGTCGATGGCGGAGGCGGCGCGGGTCGCGCTGCGCCGGGCCACCGGTTCGCTGTTGACGGCCGACCGGGAGGCCGGCGAGCTGGTACTGGTCAGCGACGCGGAGATCGACGCGCTGTACCGCACCGTCGAAGAGCGGGTCACCGACCTGCTGGTCCGGCAGGCACCGGTCGCATCCGACCTGCGGATGGCGATCACCGCGCTGCACGTGGCCTCCGGGCTGGAGCGGATGGGCGACCTGGCCGACCACGTGGCGAAGACCGCGTTGCGTCGCCACCCGTCCCCGGCCGTACCGGCCGAGCTGCGCGAGGTGTTCTCGGAGATGGCGAAGGTCGCCGACCGGATGATCGCCAAGGTGATCGAGGTGCTGCGGACCCCGGACGCGCAGACCGCGGCAGAGCTCGACGGCGACGACGACGCCATGGACGAGCTGCACCGCCAGCTGTTCAAGACGCTGCTGGGCAAGGACTGGCCGTACGGCGCGGAGACCGCGATCGACGGTGCGCTGCTCGGGCGCTTCTACGAGCGGTACGCCGACCACGCCGTCAACGCCGGCCGCCGGGTCGTCTACCACGTCACGGGCGTCACCCCGAACGACTGACGTGCGTCGCGGGTCGGGCCGGGCGTAGCGGCCCGACCCGCGACCGCTGACTCAGCGGCCCTGGTTGGCCACGGCGGCGGCCGCCGCCGCGGCGGCGTCCGGGTCGAGGTAGTCGCCGCCGGCGTTGATCGGGCGCAGCGCGCCGTCCAGGTCGTAGCGCAGCGGGATACCGGTCGGGATGTTCAGCTTCGCGATCGCCTCGTCGGAGATCCCGTCGAGGTGCTTGACCAGCGCCCGCAGCGAGTTGCCGTGCGCGGCCACCAGTACCTGCCGGCCGGCGAGCAGGTCCGGCACGATCGCGTCGTACCAGTACGGAAGCATCCGGGCCACCACGTCGGCCAGGCACTCGGTGCGCGGCATCAGCTCGGGCGGCAGCTCCCGGTAGCGGGCCTCACCCACCTGCGACCAGTCGTCGTCGTCGGCGATCGGCGGCGGGGGGGTGTCGTACGAGCGGCGCCAGAGCATGAACTGCTCCTCGCCGTACTCCTCAAGGGTCTGCTTCTTGTTCTTGCCCTGCAGCGCGCCGTAGTGCCGCTCGTTGAGCCGCCAGGACCGGCGGACCGGGATCCAGCCGCGGTCGGCGGTGTGCAGCGCCAGCTCACTGGTGCGGATGGCCCGCCGCAGCACGCTGGTGTGCACGATGTCGGGCAGCAGGTTGTGCTGGGCCAGCAGCTCACCGCCGCGCCGTGCCTCGGCTTCGCCCTTGGCGGTCAGGTCCACGTCGACCCAACCGGTGAAGAGGTTCTTCGCGTTCCACTCGCTCTCTCCGTGCCGGAGCAGCACCAGTGTCCCCACAGTCATGCGCTCCATCCTGCCGGACCCGCCGCTCGCCGGTGCACCGGGTGCGGGCCTGGACCGGTCGGGGTGACGACCGCCACGTGGTAATTCGGCTGCCACGGCGACCCGCCGACCACTAGCGTGTAAGGGCAGTACCGGGTGGTGGTCATTACGTGCACGGGGGTGCGGTGGTGCGGGGCGCGCAGGGGTGGCTACAGCGGACCGCCGGCGGACTGCCCCGGACCTTCTGGTACCTGTGGACCGGCAGCCTGATCAACCGGCTCGGCTCGTTCGTGGTCATCTTCCTGGCGATCTACCTGACCGCCGAACGCGGCCTGTCCGAGGCGCAGGCCGGTCTGGTGCTCGGCGCCTGGGGTGCCGGTGGCGCGGTCGGCACACTGCTCGGTGGCACGTTCGCCGACCGTTGGGGCCGCCGCCCGACACTGCTCACCGCCCACCTCGGCACCGCCACCATGCTGCTCGCGCTCGGCCTGGCGCAACGGTGGTGGCTGCTGCTGCTCGGCGCGGCCCTGCTCGGCATGTGCAACGAGGGCGCCCGCCCGGCGTACGGGGCGATGATGATCGACGTGGTGCCGGCCGCGGACCGGCTGCGTGCGTTCTCGCTCAACTACTGGGCGGTCAACCTGGGGTACGCCTTCGCCGCCGTCCTGGCCGGGCTGGCCGCGCAGGTCGACTACTTCCTGCTGTTCGCGGTGAACGCGGCGACCACACTGGCCACCGCCGCGATCGTGTTCGTCGCCGTCGGTGAGACCCGACCGGAGGCAGCCGGGCCGGCCGCTGGCACGGCCGGCCTCGCGACCCGACCGGCCGGACTGCGTACGGTCTTCGCCGACCGGGTCTTCCTCGGCTTCGTCGGGCTCAACGTGCTGCTGGCGGTGGTGTTCATGCAGCACGGCGCGATGTTGCCGATCTCGATGGCGGCCGACGGGCTCTCTCCGGCCACCTTCGGCGCGGTGATCGCCCTCAACGGGGTGCTCATCGTCGCCGGGCAGCTGTTCGTGCCCCGGTTCATCGCGGGCCGGAGCCGGTCGCACGTGCTGGCGCTGGCGGCGGTGATCGTCGGGCTGGGGTTCGGGCTGACCGCCGCCGCCGACGTCGCCTGGTTCTACGCGGTCACCGTGCTGATCTGGACCGTCGGCGAGATGCTCAACTCGCCGTCGAACGCCACGTTGATCGCCGAGCTGACCCCACCGCAGGTCCGGGGTCGCTACCAGGGCGTCTTCTCGTTGTCCTGGTCGGCCGCCGCGTTCATCGCGCCGATCGTCGGCGGTGCCGTCTGGCAGTACGCCGGGGACACCGTGCTCTGGCTGGGCTGCGCGGTGATCGGCGCGGCGGTGGCGATCGGTCAACTGCTGGCCGGTCCGGCACGCGAACGGCGGGCCGCCGAACTGCGGGCGACCGAACTGCGGGCCGCCGATCGGCGTACGGCGGCGGCATCGCGTACCACCGTCGTCGCACGGAGCGAATGAGCACAGGTCACCGGCGCGGACAGGGAAGCCCGGCGGTGGGGAGCGACGCTCACCCCCGTAAGCGTCGCTCCCACTCACCGCCGGTTCCGGGTGGCGCCGTCCCCCAACGGCCCAATGCCACCGATCCCCCACGCACTGCCCGGTCGACCGGACCGAACCGGTCCGGTGGCCCCCAGCCAATTGCCGGGCGCGGCGCGTACCACAACCGTAGTTCCTGGCGGTTCCCACCGACAAGCGGATCAGGTTGTACCGCCAATCACACAGGCCGGTTCATCGTCGAGGTTTAGCCCACGACCACTCGTCGAACAGTGACGACGGCGATACGCTCAGGCATCTTCGCGGTGCGGTGATTCCAGCCGGAAGAAATTGCTCGGCGTACCGTCCGTGCGCTGCTCCTGATAGATGAAATTGAGACGCCGTTCATCAAAGGTCGCAAACCACTCATCCCAGGAGATGGGCCGCAGGTTCGCGCCACCGTACCCGGGGAAGTCGATCCGCAGCACGCTGGGCCGCCCGTCCCGAGGCGCCCCGACGGTGGCCGGACTGCCGCCCCGTGCCTGGGCCCACTTCTTGATCACTGCCCGGTTGGTGGTCACCAGGCTCCGGCCGGGCCGTTCGGCGTGCTGCTGCGGGCCGTCGATGCGCTGCGCGTAGTTCAACGACCGGGACGACGACGGACCGGTCCGGATCGACCCACCGGCAGCGCCGGACCTGGCACCGCTGGTCGAGGCGCTCTTTCGGGAACTCGACGACGCACTCTTGCGACCACCCGATGACGCGCTCCTACGGGCGCTCGACGACGCGCTCTTGCGCGCACTCGACGACGGGCTCCGGCGCGCACCCGACGACGCGCTCTTGCGCGCACTCGACGTACTCTTGCGGGCGCTCGCGGTGCTCTTGCGGGCGCTCTGCGACGTGCTCTTGCGGGCGGCCGGCGAACCGGCCTTCGGCCGCGACGCCTGCTGCGCCCGGGCCGGAGTGCCGCGTCGCATGGCCCGGGCCAACGACTTGATCAGATCCGGCTTACGCAGGTTCGAGGTGCCGGTGACACCCCGCTTGCGCAGTTGGTCACGCAGTTCGTCGACCCGCAGGTGGGCCAGGTCGTTCTCCCGGATGCTGCTCCCCGCCCGCAGGATCGTCGCGGTCGCCGGCCGGGAACCACCCGAACTGCTCCGGGCCGTACGGGTGCCCGAACTGGCGCTGCGGGCGGTACCGCGCGATCCGCTCGACGTGGCACTGCGGCGCCGGTTGCTGGTCTGCTGAGGCATGTCTGCTCACTCCCTTGACAGTGTCCCTGCGGGGGGCAGTGGGCGACGATTGCGCCACCATGCGAGCAGTACCCTGCTGGTTGTCGACTAACCCGGATCCTCGGTCGACTTCCCATCGAAAAGGTGCGCGAACGCCTGCAGATTAGCCAACGATTCACCCCGGGCGACCCGCCATTGCCACTCACGACGTATCGCCGAACCGAATCCGATCTCCAACATCGTGTCGAATGATTCGTCAGCGTAGGTGAGGACGGATCCGAGAATCCGGTCCAGTTCGTCCTCGGTGACTCCGGCGAGACCGATCCGACCGGTCAGATAGACGTCGCCGGCAGCATCGATGGAAAACGCCACGCCGTACATCCGGGCGTTGCGCTGCAGCAGCCAGGTCCACAACTCGGTACGGCGTTCGTCGGGCTGACGCATCACGAACGCCTCGACCCGCAGGGCATGCTCACCGACGATCAGGTTGCACACCGTCTTCAGCTTGTGGGTGCCCGGCAACGTCACGGCGTACGAGAACTCGCCGGTCGGTTCGCAGGCCAGCTCACGCTCGGCGCAGACCGCCTCGATCAGCGCAGCTACCTCGTTCCGCCTGCTCATGCTCCTCCTGGTCAGCGGATGCTCGCCGACAACGCGTCGGCGTCGCGGCACATCGCGGCGGCCGCCGTCCGGCGGTACGCGCACACCGCCTCACCGTAGACGCGCAGCAGCCCGGCCGCAGTGCGTGACCACGAGAACTGCCGGGCATGGGTGACCGCACCCCGGCCGAGCCGCTGGCGCAGCCCGGGAGCGGCGAGCAGACCGCCGAGGGCCCGGCCCCACTCCGCCGGGTCGTGCCCGTCGACGAGCAGCCCGCTGTGCCCGTCGCGGACGGCGGTGACCAGGCCGCCGACCGCAGCCGCCAGCACCGGCGTACCGCAGGCCTGCGCCTCCAGCGCGACCAGGCCGAAGGACTCGTTGTGCGACGGCACCGCCACCAGGTCGGCGGCCTGGAACAGGGCCGGCAGGTCGGCACCGCGCAGCGGTGGCCAGAACCGCACCAGGTCGTCGATGCGCAGCGACGCCGCCAGGTCGATCAGGGCACTCGGCTGGTCCAGCCCGGTGCCGCTGGGGCCGCCGGCGATCACCACGGTCAGGTCGGCCACCGCGCCCGGATCCCGCCGGCGCAGCTCCGCCACCGCCCGCAGCAGCACGTCCGGTGCCTTCAGCGGTTGGATCCGGCCGACGAACGCCACCAGTTGGCCGCGGGTCGGCAACCCCAGCCGGCGGCGGGCGGCGACCCGGGTCGCGTCCTCCCGGCCGGGCGGCCCGGGTCGGAACCGGTCGAGGTCGACACCGGGCTCCACCACGCTCACCCGGTCGGCGTCCGCGCCGTACCGGTCGGTCAGCTCGCGCGCCTCGGTGCCGGTGTTGGCCACCAGGTGGTCGGCCTCGGCGACGACCTGTTCCTCGCCGACGATCCGGGACGCCGGCTCCGGACGGTCACCGGTCGCCAGCCGGGCGTTCTTGACCTTGGCCAGGGTGTGCGCGGTGTGCACCAGCGGCACCCCCCAGCGCTCCTTGGCGAGCCAGCCGACCTGGCCGGAGAGCCAGTAGTGCGAGTGGATCAGGTCGTAGTAGCCGGGTGCCCGCGCGGCCTCGGCCCGCAGCACCCCAGCCGTGAAGGCGCAGAGCTGAGCCGGCAGGTCCTCCTTCGGCAGCGGCTCCAGCGGACCGGAGATCACCTGCCGGACCCGCACCCCGGGGGCCATCTCCACCACCGGTGGCACGCCGCCGGCGGTCGCCCGGGTGAAGATCTCCACCTCGACGCCGGCCTCGGCCAACCGGCGGGACACCTCGACGATGTACACGTTCATGCCGCCGGCGTCCCCGGTGCCCGGTTGGTCCAGCGGCGAGGTGTGTACCGACAGCGTCGCGACCCGGCGGGGAACCAGCGGCGGGTTGTCACCCTGCCCGGCCTCGTCCACCTGCACCACGTCCGCTCCCTCCGTCCGCCCCTGGTGACAACCACCGGCAGAAACCAGAACGACCCGGCACATCTTCCCGGTCCCGTCATCGGCATGCCGCATCCCGGCCGCCGGAGGTGATCCACCTCTCCCCGGCCGTCGACACGGCACGACCGTCGGCCACGGCACGGTCGGCCACGGCACACGGTCGGCCACGGCACGACCGTCACCGCACCGGGGACAGCCGCACCGGGGACAATGGCCCGATGACTCCGATCGCCATCGTCACCGGCGCGTCCAGCGGGATCGGGGCGGCCACCGCCCGGCGGCTGGCCACCGAGGGCTTCCATGTGGTCGCCGCCGCCCGCCGCGCCGACCGGCTCACCGACCTGGTCACCGCGATCCACGCCGCCGGCGGCCAGGCCACCGCCGTGGCCTGCGACGTCACCGACGACGCGGCGGTCGCCGCGCTGGCCGGGGCGGTCGACGCCCTGCCGGGCCCGGTCACCCTGCTGGTGAACAACGCCGGTGGGGCGCGCGGGCTGGATCCGGTCGAGTCCGGCTCGGTGGCCGACTGGCGGTGGATGTACGAGGTCAACGTGCTCGGCACGCTGCGGGTCACCCAGGCCCTGCTGCCGGCGCTGCAGGCCAGCGGGGCCGGCACCGTGGTGGTGATCGGTTCCACCGCGAGCCAGATCGTCTACGAGGGCGGCGGTGGCTACACCGCCGCCAAGCACGGGCAGACCGCACTCGCCGAGACGCTGCGGCTGGAGCTGTGCGGTCGGCCGGTGCGGGTGGTGGAGATCGACCCGGGGATGGTCCGCACCGACGAGTTCAGCCTGGTCCGCTTCGACGGTGACGCCGCCCGGGCCGACGCGGTGTACGCCGGGGTGGCCGAGCCGCTGGTAGCCGACGACATCGCCGACTGCGTCGCCTGGTGCGCCACCCGCCCGCAGCATGTCAACGTGGACCGGCTGGTGGTCCGCCCGCTCGCTCAGGCGGCGCAGCACAAGGTGCACCGGGTGCCGTCGGGGTGAGTCCGGGGCGAGCGGCGACGCCGGTGGGCCGCCGGGCGGTCGGGATGGTCACCCGGGGCACCACCGCGCCGAACCGGCTGCGCCGGGTGGACCGCTGGCTGGCGTACCGCTGTGGACCGACGCTGGTCGACGCCGCCGATCCACTCGTCGTCGATCTCGGTTTCGGCGCGGCGGCGGTGACCACGGTGGAGTTGGCGCACCGGCTACGGGCGACGGTCCGGCCGGACGTCCGGGTCGTCGGATTGGAGATCGACCCGGACCGGGTCGCCGAGGCGGCGGCCGCCGCCGTGCCGCCGGCGTTGACCTTCGCCCGGGGTGGTTTCGAGCTGGCCGGCCTGCGGCCGGTGCTGGTCCGCGCGTTCAACGTGCTGCGCCAGTACGCCGAGGACGACGTGGCGTCGGCGTGGGCGACGATGCGTGCCGCGCTCGCCCCGGGCGGACTGCTGGTGGAGGGGACCTGCGACGAGCGGGGCCGGATCGCCTCCTGGGTGCTGCTGGACCGCGCGGGGCCGGTCTCGTTGACGCTGGCGGTGCGGCTGGCCACCCTGGCCGAGCCGGACTGCGTCGGGCCGGCGGTGCTCGCCGAGCGTCTGCCGAAGGCGCTGATCCACCGCAACGTGCCGGGTGAGCCGGTGCACACGCTGCTGCAGGCGCTCGACGCGGGCTGGCGGGCGGCGGCCGGTTGGGCCCCGTACGGGCCGCGTCAGCGGTGGCTGCACGCGGTGTCGGCGGTCCGCGACGGCGGCTGGCCGGTCATCGACCGACCGGCCCGGTGGCGGCTCGGCGAGCTGACGGTGCCCTGGTCGGCGGTGGCACCGGTGGCACCGCTGGCGCCACCGACCTGACCGGTGCCGGTCGCCGGCCCGGCTGGCGGCGCGGGTCGAGTCAGTCCATGGCGCAGTTGACCAGGACCGGCTCCGGGTGCAGGGTGACGCCGAACCGGTCCCGCACCCCGTCGCGCACGGTACGGGCCAGCTCCAGCAGCGCGGTGGTGCTGCCGCCGCCGCGATGGGTCAGCGCCAGGGTGTGTTTGCCGGAGATCGCCACCGGCGCGTCCGGTCCCGGGTAGCCCTTGCCGAACCCGGCCTTGTCGATCAGCCAGGCGGCGCTGACCTTCACCGTCCCGTCCGGCTTGCCGGTCGGGTCGACGCCGGGCCAGGTGGCCGGCGCGTCGAGACCGGCGGCGGCGACCCGGGCCTGGAACGCGGCGGCGGCGGCCGGGTCGAGCACCGGGTTGGTGAAGAACGAGCCGACCGACCGGGTGTCCGGGTCGGCCGGGTCGAGCACCATGCCCTTGCCGGCGCGCAGCCGCAGCACCGCCGCGCGTACGTCGACGGAGGGCGCCCGGTCGCCGACCGTGGTGCCGAGGGCGCGGGCGAGCTCGGCGTACCGGACCGGGGTGGCCAGGTCGTCGCGGACGAGTTGGAAGTCGACGGCGAGCACCAGGTAGCGGTCGTTGCGTTTGAACAGGCTGTCCCGGTACGCGAAGCGGCACTCGGCGGCGGACAGCGGGTACCGGGTGTCGGTCAGCCGGTCGTGGACGTGGACGGTGCGGATGGTCTCGGCGACCTCCTGGCCGTACGCGCCGACGTTCTGGATCGGGGTCGCGCCGGCCGCGCCGGGGATGCCGGAGAGGCATTCCACCCCGGACCAGCCGGCGGCGACCGTGGCCGCCACCAGATCGTCCCAGGGTTCGCCGGCCTCCACCCGGACGGTGACCGTACCCGGCGCGCCAGCGGTCGGCGGCTGCTCGGCGATCACCTGGAATCCACGGGAGCGGACCAGGACCGCGGTACCGGGGAAGCCGTCGTCGCCGACGATCACGTTGCTGCCGCCGCCGAGCAGCAGGACCTGCTCGTGGCGGCGGCCGGCGGCGCGTACCGCCTCGACCAGGTCGTCGGCGGTGGCCGCTTCGACGATCGCGGCGGGGGGGCCGCCCAGACCGAGTGTGGTATAGCGTGCCAACGGCGCAATGGTCGTTGGGTCTTCGGCAGATGGCGCGTGGGCACTAACGTCGGGCACGCCCTTCACCCTAGGCTGGATTCCACCCGCGGCACGCCACTGGCTGTCGGCTCGACCCGGAGGATCACGATGAGCAGGCTGCACGGCTCCAAGGACTTCTGGCTCGGTGCGTTGCGATCGGAGGGCCCGGCGTTTCGGGCCGCCGTCGACGAGGCGCCGTTGGACACCCCGGTGCCGTCCTGCCCCGACTGGACCCTGCTCGAACTGGTGCACCATCTCGGGTCGGTGTACGCCTGGGTGCGTGAAACCGTGACGCGCGGGGTCACCGACGCGCCGGCGGCGCGGCGGTCGGACCCGACCGGTCGGCCCGACGGTGCGGCGGCGCTGGACTGGTGGCAGCAGGAGTTCGACGCCCTGGTGACCCTGCTGGACGGGCTGGACCCGGAGATGCCGGCGTGGAACTGGGCCCCGCAGGCGAAAAAGGTCGGTTTCTGGCCGCGCCGGATGGCGCACGAGACCGCGGTGCACCGGTGGGACGCGCAGACGGCGATCGTCGGGGTGGAGCCGATCGAGACGAAGCTGGCGGTCGACGGCATCGGTGAGGTGCTGGACACCTGGCTGCCGGCGGGCCGGGGGCGCGGTCCGAAACCGGCGTACGGCGTGGTCCACCTGGTGGCCAGCGACACCGAGCAGGAGTGGTACGTGCGGTTGCGGGGCGAGGGTATGGCCCTGCTGGACACCGACACGATCCTCGACTCCGACGACCACCACACCCGGGTCGTCGCCACCGGCACCGCCAGCGATCTGCTGCTGAGCCTGTACGGGCGGGTCGGCTTCGAGGTGCTGGGGGTCACCGGCGACGCGGCGCTGCTGGACTCACTGCGGGTCGGCTGACGCCCACTGAAGATCGCGACGATCTTGCAGATATCGAGAGCTTTTGCCGGAATTGTTCATCGATGAGTGCAAGATCGTCGTGATCTTGGTCGGCAGGTAACACGCCGGCAACTTTCCGAGAGCGCTCCCTTGACACGATGGTGACTCACGTCCCACTCTCGTGAGAGCGCTCTCACGGCCGCGTCGACGCGGCCGCCCGGAGCGCCCCACCACCAGCGCAGTTTCCGCACCCCACCATGCCTGGACCTGGACCTGAGAGGGGTCATTCCATGGGCGTCAACCCACGCCGCCGGCTGGTCACCGCGACCGCCGCCGCGGTCGCCGTACTCGCCGCCGCCGCCGGTTGCGGCGGCGACGATGCCGCCGACGACGGCACCATCACCCTCACCGTCGACGTGTTCGGCCAGTTCGGCTACGAGGAGCTGTACAAGCAGTACGAGGCCGAGAACCCCGGCATCAAGATCGTCGAACGGGGCACCGGCACCAACCTCGACGAGTACTCCCCCAAGCTGACCCAGTGGCTGGCCGCCGGCAAGGGTGCCGGTGACATCGTCGCCATCGAGGAAGGCCTGCTCATCGAGTACAAGGCCAACCCGCAGAACTTCGTCAACCTGCTCGACCACGGCGCCGCCGAACTCGAGGGCAACTTCCTGCCGTGGAAGTGGGACCAGGCGCTGACCGCCGACGGCAGCCAGCTGATCGGGCTCGGCACCGACGTCGGCGGCATGGCGATGTGCTACCGCACCGACCTGTTCGAAGCCGCCGGGCTGCCCACCGACCGCGACGAGGTCTCCGCGCTCTGGCCGACCTGGCAGGACTACATCGCCGTCGGCGAGCAGTTCGTCGCCAAGAACACCGGTGCGTCGTTCCTCGACGCGGCGACCCAGACGTTCAACACGATCGTCCTGCAGACCGCCGGTGCCGCCGAGGGCTACCACTACTACGACCTGGAGAACAACCTCGTCGTGGACTCCAACCCGGCCGTCCGGCAGGCCTGGGACATCACCATGGACATCATCGACTCGAACCTGTCCGGCAAGTACGGCGCCTGGTCCGACGAGTGGGTGGCCGCGTTCAAGCAGGCCAAGTTCGCCACCATCGCCTGCCCGGCCTGGATGACCGGGGTCATCGAGGGCAACGCCGGCCCGGAGGCGGCCGGCAAGTGGGACATCGCCAAGGTCCCCGGTGACGGTGGCAACTGGGGCGGTTCGCACCTGGCGGTGCCGGCGCAGAGCGAGCACCAGGAGGAAGCGATCAAGCTGGTGAAGTTCCTGACCAGCCCGGAGGGCCACATCGGGGCGTTCAAGGCCAAGGGCCCGCTGCCGTCGTCGCCGCAGGCGCTCGACGACCCGGCGATCCTCGAGGCCACCAGCGAGTACTTCAGCGGTGCCCCGATCGGGCAGATCTTCGGTGAGGGCGCCAAGAGCCTCAAGCCGGTCTACATGGGACCGAAGAACCAGGCGGTCCGCACCGAGGTGGAGAACGCCGTCCGTACGGTCGAGCTGGGCCAGCGTACGCCGGCCGAGGGCTGGACCGACGCGGTGAACAACGCCAAGACGGCGGCCGAGAAGTGACCGGAGGCCGGGTGGCGCAGGTCGAGCCGGAGCAGCCGGCCGCCGACGCCACCCGGCCGGCCCGGCGACAGCCCGAGCCGCCACCGGCGCGGCCCCGGCTGTGGCTGGCCCGGCTGGACACCAAAGCATCCCCGTACCTGTACATCGCGCCGTTCTTCGTGCTCTTCGCGATCTTCGGCGCCTACCCGCTGGGCTACACCTTCTGGGTGTCGCTGCACGACTGGGACCTGCTCGCCGCCGAGCATCCGTTCGTCGGCTTCGACAACTACAGCAAGCTGCTCGGCGACGCCGACTTCTGGAACTCGGTGCTCAACACCCTGGGCATCTTCGTCATCTCCACGGTGCCGCAGCTGCTGCTGGCGCTGTGGTTGGCGCACCTGCTGAACCGGCAACTGCGGGCCCGTACGTCGTTCCGGATGAGCATCCTGATCCCGAACATCACCTCCACGGCGGCCGTCGCGATCGTCTTCGGCCAGCTGTTCAGCCGCGAGTTCGGCCTGATCAACTGGGCGCTGGACCTGGTCGGCATCGACGCCATCGACTGGCGCAACACCCGGTTCGGCGCCTGGGTGGCGATCTCGACGATGGTCGACTGGCGGTGGACCGGCTACAACGCGCTGATCTTCCTGGCCGCGATGCAGTCCATCCCGAAGGACCTGTACGAGTCGGCGTCGATCGACGGCGCCAGCCCGGTCCGGCAGTTCTGGTCGATCACCGTACCGATGCTGCGGCCCACCATCGTCTTCTGCGTCATCATCTCCACCATCGGCGGGTTGCAGCTGTTCACCGAGCCGCTGCTGTTCAACTCCGGCCCCAACCCGATCCGCGGCGGGCCGCTGCGCGAGTCGCAGACCATGACCATGTACATGTTCGAGAACGCGTTCGCGCCGCACTTCAACTTCGGCTACGGCTCGGCGATCGCCTGGATGCTGTTCGCCCTGATCGTCGTCATCTCGCTGGTCAACGTGCTGGTGATCCGCCGGCTCGGCAACAGCACCCGGAAGCAGGGGTGAGCACCGTGAAAGCCAGTCAGCACCTGTGGAGCGCCAGCAAACTGACGTACGCCACGCTGATCGTCGCCGGGCTGATGTCGATCTTCCCGATCTACTGGATGTTCGTGGTCGCCACCCGGTCAAGCGACGCCATGGGCCAGATCCCGCCGCCGCTGACCCCCGGCGGCAACCTGCCGGGCAACATCGAACGGCTGTTCGCCAACCCGGACGCGTACTTCCTGACCGGCATGATCAACTCGGCGATCGTCGCCGGCACCGTCACCTTCTCGGTGGTGCTCTTCTCGTCGTTGGCCGGGTTCGCCTTCGCCAAACTGCGGTTCAAGGGCTCCAACGCCCTGCTGCTGGTGATCATCGCGACGATGATGGTGCCGACCCAGCTCGGCGTCATCCCGCTGTACATGCTGATGACCCAGCTCGACTGGAACGACCGGCTCGCCGCGGTCATCGTGCCGGCACTGGTCACCGGCTTCGGGGTGTTCCTGATGCGCCAGTACGCCAGCCAGGCGGTCAGCACCGAGCTGATCGAGGCGGCCCGGGTCGACGGCTGCTCCACGCTGCGGATCTACTGGAGCGTGGTGCTGCCGGCGCTGCGCCCCGCCGCCGCCGTCCTCGGCCTGCTCACCTTCATGACCATGTGGAACGACTTCCTCTGGCCGTACGCGGTGCTCAACGACCCGGAGAACCCGACCGTCCAGCTGTCGCTGCGGGCCCTGTCGAACGGTTACTACAACGACATGTCACAGGTGTTCACCGGCACGGCACTGGCTACGCTTCCACTACTGATCGTGTTCATCATCTTTGGCCGCCAGATCATCGGCGGCATCATGGAAGGTGCTGTCAAAGCGTGACGAACTCAGCAGAGCCGACCGCGAACGGACCCATCCAGTTCCCCGACTCGTTCATCTGGGGCGCAGCGACCGCGTCGTACCAGATCGAAGGCGCCGCCCGCTCCGACGGTCGCGGCCCGTCGATCTGGGACACCTTCAGCCGTACGCCGGGCAAGGTGCACGCCGGGCACACCGGTGACGTGGCCTGCGACCACTACCACCGCTACCGCGACGACGTGGCGTTGATGTCCGCGCTCGGACTGCACACGTACCGGTTCTCGATCGCCTGGCCACGTGTCCGGCCCGACGGTTCCGGCCCGGTCAACCCGCACGGCCTGGACTTCTACGACCGTCTCGTCGACGAACTGCGCGGACGCGGCATCGAGCCGATCATCACGCTGTACCACTGGGACCTGCCGCAGACTCTGGAGGACCGGGGCGGCTGGACCAACCGGGAGACCGCAGAGGCCTTCGCCGAGTACGCGCGGGCCGTGTACGCCCGCCTCGGCGACCGGGTCAACACCTGGACCACGCTCAACGAGCCGTGGTGCGCCGCGTACCTCGGCTACGGTTCCGGGATACACGCGCCGGGGCGTACCGACCCGGCCGCCACCTTCCAGACCGTGCACCACCTGCTGCTCGGCCACGGCCTGGCCAACCAGGCGCTGCGCGCGGCCGGCGCGTCGACGGTCGGCATCACGGTCAACCCGACGTCGGCGTTCCCCGCCGACCCGACCAGCGACGCCGACGCGAAAGCCGTCGAACTGGTCGAGGACCTGCAGAACCGGATCTTCCTCGACCCGATCCTGCGTGGCGGCTACCCGCAGCGGATCCTCGACCACGTCAGCCGGTTCACCAGCCTGGACCACATCCGCGACGGCGACGAGAAAATCATCGGCGAGCCGATCGACCTGCTCGGCATCAACTACTACTCCCCCACCTACCTGGCCGCGAAGGAGGGCGCACCCGGTGGCGGCGGGGCGTTCCCCGGCACCGAGGGCATCGAGTTCATCGCCCCCGAACCGCCGCTGACCGCCATGGGCTGGCAGATCCAGCCGTCCGGGTTGACCGCGCTGCTGACCAAACTGGGGCGGGACTACCCGGGCGTACCGATGATCATCACCGAAAACGGCGCAGCCTTCCCCGACCAGCTCGCCCCCGACGGCGACCGGGTCGACGACACCGACCGGATCGCCTACCTCGACGGGCACCTGCGGGCCGCGCACGCCGCGATCGCCGCCGGGGTCGACCTGCGCGGCTACCTGGTGTGGTCCCTGCTCGACAACTTCGAGTGGGCCGAAGGTTACGCAAAGCGATTCGGCATCGTGTACGTGGACTACCTGACCCAGCGGCGGGTGCCGAAGGCCAGTGCACGGTGGTACCAAGAAGTGATCCGCCGCAACGGCATCGGCTGAGCCGACCGGGTTCGCTGAGGTGGCGGGGCCTTCGACAGACGGGGAGCAGGCGTGCGCGTGGCCAGGGAACGTCCGACGCTGGAGGCGGTGGCCCGCCGGGCCGGCGTGTCCCGGGCCACCGTCTCCCGCGTGGTGAACGGCTCCACCACCGTCGCCGAACCGATCCAGGACGCGGTGCGCCGGGCGGTCCAGGAACTGGGGTACGTCCCCAACCTGGCCGCCCGCAGCCTGGTCACCCAGCGGACCGACTCGATGGGGCTGATCCTGCCGGAGACCGCCACCCGGGTCTTCTCCGACGACCAGGTCTTCCCCGGCATCATCCACGGCGTCAGCCAGGAGCTGGAGGCCGCAGACAAGCAACTGGTGCTGATGATGGCCGGCTCGGCGAGCAGCCACGACCGGGTCGAGCGGTACGCGATGGGCCGCCACGTCGACGGGGTCATGTTCGCCTCGATCCACGGCGTCGACCCGATGCCCGGCACGCTGGCCCGCAGCGGCCTGCCGGTGGTGTGCAGCGGCCGACCGATGGGCCAGGTCAGCGCCGGGGTGCCGTACGTCGACGTGGAGAACGAGGCCGGCGCCGAACGGGCGGTGCGCTACCTGTTCGAGTCCGGCCGCCAGCGGGTGGCGACGATCGCCGGCCCGCAGGACATGATCGCCGGCGTGGATCGGCTCTCCGGCTACCGTACGGCGGTCCGGGCGACCGGCGGGCGGTCGCTGGTCGCCACCGGCGACTTCACCCGCGAGTCGGGTGCGGTCGCGATGCGCCAGCTCCTCGACGACGACCCGGCGTTGGACGCGGTGTTCGTCGCCTCCGACCTGATGGCCCACGGCGCAATCCGTACGCTGCGCGACGCCGGTCGCCGGGTGCCCGACGACGTCGCCGTCATCGGCTTCGACGACATCGAGATGGCCCGCTACATGGACCCGGCGCTGACCACCGTTCGTCAGCCGATCCAGGAGATCGGCCGGACGATGGCCCGGCTGCTGCTGCGGTTGGCCGACGGCGAGTCCGTCGAGCCGGCCGTGGTGCTGCCCACCGAACTCGTCCGACGCGACTCGGCCTGACCTCCCTTTCTGACCCTGACTGACCTTGGCTGACGGGGTACGCGTGGTTTTGCGTGATCATGCAGATGAGCGCATTCGACGAAGCCGCTGGTCAGCCGAAATTCAATTTATACTTTTCCCTGTCGCCGCAGGTCGGCGCAGCCTCGTCAGCCAATGCTTTGCTTTGGGCAAGCATTGCCGCCAGCAAATGCGATAGCTACGGTGTCCTCACCTTCACGGCAAGGAAAGGGGACATTCGTGGGCACTCTCGCGAGAGCCGCCGTCACCGCTGCCATGGTCGTGGGCGCGATGGCCGCCACCGGGACCGCGGCGGTCGCCGCCGAGTCGTCGGCCAGCACCCGGGCCGACGCGACGACGAGCGCTGCGGCGGTCGACTGGTACTACGGCTACGGCAGCGGAAGCACGGCGAGCAGCGCGGCCTGGAGCGCCAGGTACCAGGCCGAGATCTGGGCGCAGATCGACGGCTACATCCCCATCATCGACTGTTACGTCGTCAGTTCGTACACCAACAAGATCACCGACACCTACTACACCGCGAACGTAACGCTGATCTGCTACTGATCGGGGTTCCCGGGCCGATACCCGTCACGCCGGTATTCCCGTAGGGAATAATTATTCCTCACAGGAATAACGGCGTGACGGGTATCAGTCTTCCGGACCCGTACCGGACACCCGGCCGCGCGTCCGCTCACTGGTCCCGATCGCCGGGCCGAACCAGCGGGTGAGAGCGTCGCGCAGCTCGTCCGGGTCCGGGTCCTCGGCGCTCGACGCCCACGCGACGTAGCAGTCCGGGCGCAGCAGCAGCGCGGTCGGCGGGGTACTCCCGTCCGGCGCGGTGACCAGGTCGATCTTTCCCGCGATCACGTCGACCCGGTCCCGCCACGGCTCGGTGACCGTGGCGAGGGTGCCGGTGGCGAGGGTGCCGGTGGCGTCGAGCAGCAACGGCCGGGCGGTCCGGGTCGCCTCGGCGAGCCGGACCGCCCCGGTGTCGGGGAACAGCACCAGATCCGGTGCCCACCGGCCGACCAGCGACCCACCCGGCGTACCCATGTCGTAGCGCAGGTCCGCGCCGGCCAGCAGGGCGGCGACCTGCGCGGCGGTGGCCGCCTCGGCGAGAAGTTCGGCGACGAGCGTCCGCAGCGCGGTGACGTCACTGCCCGGTGCGATCAGCGCCGACTGCGCCTGGGTCGACATGGTCACCCGCTGCGCGGCCGGGCGACGCTCGGCCTCGTAGGTGTCGAGCAGCCCGTCGGGTGCCCAGCCGTGCAGTTGCGCGGCGAGCTTCCAGCCCAGGTTGATCGCGTCCTGCAGGCCGAGGTTCAGCCCGGGGCCGCCGATCGGGGGGTGCACGTGCGCGGCGTCGCCGAGCAGCAGGACGCGCCCGTCGCGGTACCGCTGCGCGATCCGGGTGTTGCCGCCGACCAGCCGGCGCAGCAGATGCGGGCCGTCGCCGAGCGGCGGGCCGAACGGCACGTCGGCGCCGAGCACCCGGGCGACGCTGGCCCGCATCTCGGCCAGGGTCATCGGCGTGTCGCCGTAGTCGGTCGATTCGGGCCACTCGACCGTGGTGACGGCCGGCTGGCGGCCGGGAAACGGCGCCCAGACGATCAGCCCACGCTCGGTGCGGGTGTGCTGGAACGGCGGGACGACGCCGTACCCGGGCACCGCCAGTCCTCCGGTCGCCGGGTCGACCAGGTCGGCGGGCAGGCTGACATGGGCGCTACGGCTGACCGAGTTGTCGACGGTCACGCCGGGGAAGCCGATGTCGGCAGCCTTGCGGACGACGCTCTGCCCGCCGTCCGCGCCGACCAGGTACCGACCGGTCAGTGTCGTGCCGTCGGCGAGCGTCGCCGTCACCGAGTCCGGTTGCTGGGTCAGCCCGGTGACCGCGCATCCGTGCCTGACCTCCACGCCCAGCTCGGCAGCCCGTGCGGCGAACAGCCGCTCAAGGCGGGGCTGCGGGACAGGCAGCGTGTAGACCGGGTTGTCGGGCACCTGGCTGAGGTCCAGGGGCAGCGCCCCGAAGACGTACCTTGGTTGCGGTTGTGGTTGCGTCGGGGCCGGGTGACCGGGAACGTGCTGGTCGTCGACGATCCGTTGGTACAGACCGCGTCGGTCGAGCATCCGCACGACCTGGCCGACCAGTCCGTTGGCCCGCTGCTCGGTGGTCGGCCCGGTCCGCCGTTCGCAGACGACCGGCCGGATGCCGGCGAGGGCCAGCTCGCAGGCGAGCATCAGGCCGTTCGGTCCGCCACCAGCGATGATCACATCGATCATGACAAGATCCTTTCAAGGGTACGGAGAACCCGCCCGTCGCCGCGTCGCGGCGACTGGGGCTGGTGTTTCGGGGTGGACCGGGGCTGACGGTCAGCGGGCGGCAGGCACCGGCAGACCAGCGGCGAGTTGGCTCAACGCGTCGGAGAGCAGTTGTTCCATCGGCACCGGCGAGTCGGCGTACACGAATTGGCGCATCACCGTGTTGATTGCGGCGCTGACGGTCGCCGCGACCAGGTTCGGGTACAGGTCCTGCTTGACGTCGGTGCCGGTGCGTTCGGCGACGGCCACGGCCAGCTCGGCCTCGGCGGCCGCGACGGCGCGCAGCATCTCGCCCTGCAGCGCCGGCTCGGCGAGCATCACCTTGAGCCCGCTCACCCAGTCGGCGTGGTCGCCCGGCGGTGCCTGCTCGACCTCCGGACCCGGCTCGAACTGTGCCATTGCCGCCGCCCGGATCGCCGCCCACAGTGGCTCATCGGCCGGGCGGGCCCGGAGCTCGTCGGCCAGCCGCAGACTGCGGTCGAGGTGCCGGGAGGCGATCGCCTCGGCCTTGCTGGAGAAGTAGTTGTTGAACGTGCGCGCAGAGACTCCTGCGGCCTCAGCGACGTCGTCCACCAGGACGTTGTCGTAGCCACGCTCCACGGTCAGCCGGATCGCCGCCCAGCTCAGCGCCGCCCTGGTCGCCGCCTTCTTCCGCTCCCGCAGCCCGCTCATGCCCCGACGCTAGCACAACTTGCGTGACCCGCAAAAGTTCGTACCACGCACTTTCCTAGTCGTGGGTCGGCGATGAGATCAGGCGTTTCATCGCCGTCAGGGTCTGGTCGATCGCGGTTGGAAGGTCGGGGTCGCCGTGCTGGTCGAGCCAGCGGGTCACCGCGATCCGGAACGTGGTCACGGCGATCTCGGCCGCCAGCCGGGCGGTCAGGTCGTCGATGCCGCGATCGCGGAAGCCCTGCTCCATGGCCTGCGACAGCAGCGAGAACTTGCGCAGCTCGCGCTCCTGCAGGGCGGGCTCGGCACCGATCACGGCACGTCGGCGGAGCAGGTAGTCGAGGCTGCGGCCCTCGAAGATCGCGGCCGCGGCGGGGCCCAGGCCCGTGGCGATCAGCTCCATCGGGCCGAGCGGCCGCGGGGCCCCGGCCATGAGGCGGGCCACCTGCTCGGGCATCGACTCCTCGCCAGCGAACAGCACCTCCCGCTTGTCGGCGAAGTGCCGGAAGAACGTACGGGTGGTGAGCCCGGCCCGTGCCGTGATCTGCGGCACGGTGGTCTCGGTGAAGCCCTGCTCGGCGAAGAGGTCGAGCGCGGCCCGCTCGAGCCGTTCCCGCGCGCCCGGCTGCCATCGACCCATGCCGCACATCCTAGTGATGACATGACGTGTCGTGCCGTGCAATAGTGATGACACGACATGCCATGACTGATGGAGGCGAAACATGGCGGGTGAGATCTGGGTGCTCGGCGCGACCGGCCGGATCGGCCGGGAGGCGGTGCAGCGCCTGCGGCAGGCAGGCACCGAGGTGGTGGCGGTTGGCCGCGACCGGGAGCGGCTGACCCGGACGGTTCCGGACACCCGGGCGGTGACCGGCACACTCGACGAGGTCTGCGCGCGGCTCGCCGCCGAGTCGCCGGCCGTCGTGATCAACACGGTGGGACCGTTCGCGGTCACCGCGCCGCAGGTCGCGCGGGCCTGCCCGGCCGGCACCCACTACGTCGACGTCGGCAACGAGCTGAGCGCGTTCGAATCGCTGCACGCCATGCACACAGATGCGGCGGCGACCGGTCGCACGCTGGTCTGCGGCGCGGGCTTCGGCGTGCTCGCGACCGAGAGCATCCTGCTGCATCTGCTGGCGGGCGAGGAAAAACCTTCCCGGGTACGCGTCGACGCGCTCGCGTCGGTCGAGGTCGAACCGGGTGCGCTCGGCGAAGCCCTCGCCGCCACCATCGTGCGCGCGGTGCTCGACGGCGGCCGCGAAGTGCGACAGGGCCGGTTGGTACGCACCCGGGCCGGCGGTGCCGCCGAGCGGTTGACCACCCCCGACGGCGACGCGGTCACCACCGCCGCCATGGGCAGCGGCGAACTCTTCGCCGCCTGGCAGGCCAGCGGCGCCCCGTCGGTGATCGGCGCCTCGGCTCTCGCCCCCGCCACCCCGGCCGCCAGGGCGGCGACGTCGGCCGCCGGCGGCCTGCTGCGGCTGCCCGGCCTGGCCGGCTTCGCCACCCGGCGGCTCGCCCGCGTCACGACGACCACGGCCAGGGAGCGCCCACGCCGGTCGTCCTGGGGCCGCGCCCGGGTCGAATGGCCGTCCGGCCGGGTACGGGAGGGCTGGCTGCGCACCGGCGAGGGCATGACGTTCACGGCCGACGCCGTCACCGAGGTGGCCCAGCGCCTGGCCAAGGGCGAGGGCCGGCCCGGCGCGTACACCCCGGCCAGGCTCTTCGGCCCTGAGGTGGCGCTGGCCGCCGGCGCCGAGTTCGTGGCCTGACCCGCTCCCTCGGCGACCGCGATTGTTCTAAAATCGAACAGTGAGCATCGGCGAGCGGGTGGCGGCGGCACGGGCAGCAGCTGGGCAGACCCAGGAGGGCCTGGCCGCCGAGGTCGGCATTCAACGCAGCGCCCTAGCCAAGATCGAGACGGGCGACCGCCGGGTGTCCGCACTGGAACTCGTGGCGATCGCCAGGACGTTGGGACGCAACGTCGAGTGGTTCGTCGAGCCGGGGCCGCCAGCCCTCGTCTCCTACCGCCAGTCTCGGTCCGGGCTGGCGACGCAGCCCATCGACGACGAGTTGGACCGCATCGCCCGCCACGTAGAGTTCGTCGTCAGCGAGAGTCCCGGCCTCACCGACGGTCAGCCCGAGCCCTTTCCCGCGCCGGCAACCTTGTCGGCGGCGGACAACCTCGCTGCCGAGGCTCGCCGCCTCCTGGGGCTCGATGCTCGGGAACCCGCGCGGGATCTGTCCCGCCTGGTGACCACGATCGGGCTACTGCCCTTCTCCGTAGAGTTGGGCGAAGGCGCCGACGCGGCGACCGTACTGCTGGACACAGGTGGGGTCAGCGTCATCAACGGCGATCAGAAGGTCGGTCGTCGCCGGCTGGCACTCGCACACGAGCTAGGGCATTACCTGGTCGCCGATCAGTACACGCTGGACTGGCGGGTGGCAGCCAGCGAGGCTGACGAGGTCGAAGCACGGCTGGACCGGTTCGCCCGGGCCCTGCTGCTGCCCGAGGCCGACCTACGGGAACGGTGGGCCGAGTGGTCGGCGATCCCGGATGAGGTCATGCGAGACACCGCAGTACGGGCCGGCAGCCACTATCAGGTTGACATGGCCACCCTGGCCCGCCGGTTGACCGAGCTGGGCCTTGTCGGCCAAGCGGAGGCCGACAAGATTCGTGCGGTCCGCACCAGCAAGGCAGACATCGAGGAGAAGAACCTACTGCCGAGCCAGGAGCTGGCACCAGTATCGCTGCCACGCAGCTACACCCAGGCGGTCCTGCGGCTGTACCGGCGAGAGATAGTCACCCTCGAACGGGCGCTCGATCTGTTACTCGGCACGTTCAACGCCGACGACCTACCCGAGCTGCCCCCGGCGAACGAGGCCGAGATCTGGGCGTTCACCTCGTGAATCCCGACCGACAGACGTACGTCCTCGACACCGGTCCGTTGAGCCATTTCGCCCGCAGCCAGTGGCTCGGCGTGTTAAAGGCCATCCTCGCAGAGGCCAGCGTGGTGATACCTGATGTCGTCGAGGACGAGTTACGCGATGGGGCAGCCCGGCATGGCTACCTGCAGATGGTGCTCGACGCCGACTGGATCGACGTGGTCCGACTCGATCAATCACCCCAGATCACCGCCTTCACCTACTACTCGCAGCGGCTCGTCGGACCGGACGGCAGAAACGCCGGGGAGTGCGGCGTTCTTGCCCTGGCCGAAGCCACACCCCGAGCGATCGCCGTTGTCGACGACCGGGTGGCGAGGAACGCGGCGAAGTCACGCCAGGTCGAGGTCCGCGGCACTCTGGGACTGTTGTGTGACGCGATCCGACAGGAGTTCCTCACCGTTCCGTTGGTCTCCGCGCTCGCTGATGATCTCCTGCAGAACTCGTACCGGCTGCCCTTCGGCCCAGGGGGTTTCGCGAAGTGGGCCAGCGACGAAGGGCTTCTTTGACCTGCGGGGCCGAGCCAGCGAGTGAGGGGCACTCGATGGGACCGATCGGGCAGGAACATCAGCCGAGGTCCGGCGGCCGGGCCAGGTCACGTGATGGCGCAACTCCGAACTCGACGTCGCCTTCGTTCAGGGACAGCGCGATCAGGTCGACGATGTTCCCGTGGCGGCCGGTCAACCGCTGGTAGTCCTCGATCGTAAGCAGCACATACACGGGGCGACCCCGATCGGTGATGAAGACCGGTCCGCTGCGAGCGGCGATCTTCGCCCGTCCCGTGTCCTGGTTGAATTCACGACTCGACACCGTCATGACGGTCATTGCTACCACCTCCCGACGACCAGCAAGTAGCAATGTTGCTACACGAGGCTATGGCCGTGGTACCGCCGACACGAGGGCGGTCTACCGAAGGTACCTGCTGCCCAACGACCCGACGAAGCACCACCCCGGATCTGTCGCTACGACGGCATGCGCTAGAGTCCGTGCGAGTAGGACTGTGCAGTGAGGATGCCCACCTCCTTGCGCACCGAGGCCGGCAAGTCGCCGCCTCGGCGCGGAGGGAGGTGAACGCGTATGCCTACACAAGCACAAGGCGACCCGTCGGGGAATGATCCGAGGAGGCTCAACCGACGGGTCAGCGGGGCGGCAGATCTCGTGTTGAGACTGCTCAACCTAGCGGTGCGGCTCCTGGAAGCTCTAACTTCCTGGAGCGGTGGTTCGGCGTAACAACTCGCCGGACCTGCCCTCGTTTCAAGTTGACGCTTGAGGCGAGGGCACCACCGTGATCACGGATCGTTAAACGATCCACGATCACGCAAGGCCGACTATCTCACTCGTCGGACGGCCTGTCAAATCGATTTGCCTTCCCCGGTGATCAGTACGTAGAACCCAGCCTCAGCCCGACCGACGCCAGCGATGAGCCCGAAGAGCCGACATCTCGGACGCGCGTTGGTTGGTCGCTCAATCGGGCGCCCAACTCCCGTTTGCGCGGGTTGGGCACCGCCGAGCGAGACAGGCGTGGGTCAGGGGTGGGTGGGGAGGTGGGTGACGAAGGTGGACCAGGCGGCGGGGGCGAAGGTGAGCACCGGGCCGGTCTGGTCCTTGCTGTCGCGTACCAGCACCGCGCCGGGCAGGTTGTCGGCGACCTCGATGCAGTTGCCACCAGCACCGTTGGACCTGGTCGACTTGCGGAAACGCGGGGTGCCGGTCAGCTCCATGTCAGCGCCGCTTTCTCGATCATGTCGCGGGACTCCGCGACGGGCAGGGCGTAGCTGCGGACATCTTCCCACGCTCGTTCGAGCCGGCGCACCTGCTGCAGGTCGTCGATGGGCTCGCCGCCGAGGTGGGTGTCCAGGTAGCCCACCATCCGGTCGTGCACCGTGCCGAGCGCGAACGGACCGTTGAGCCCGGCGTACGCCCCGGCGGTCGCCGGAACGACGTGCACCCGCACGTTGGGCCGGTCGCAGGCGGCGAGGATCGCGGTCAACTGCTCCACCATCACGTCCGGCGAGCCGATCTGCCGGTGCAGCACCGACCGGTCCAGTACCGCGACGAAGTACGCCGGACTCTCCGCCCGGGTCAGCACCTCCTGCCGGGCCAGTCGGTTGGCCAGCGACGTCTCGACATCGTCGACCGGGCCGATGTCGGTGAGCACATGTCGGGCGTACGCCTCGGTCTGCAACAGCCCCGGCACGACGGAGAGTTCGAAGCAGCGCAGCATGCTCGCCTGCGCCTCGCTTTCGGCCCACGACTGCAGGAACGGGGCGATCGACTGCCCGCGCGCCTGGGCCGCCAGCCGCTGGATCCGGTCGCCGGTCTCGAAGACGCCGTCGAGTGCCTTGGCGATCGCCGGCACCGGGACCAGCCGCCCCGCCTCGTAGCTGCCGATCGACGACCCACTCACCCCGACCAGCGCACCGAGCTGCTCCTGTGACAGCCCTCGCGCGGTCCGCTCCTTGCGGATGGCCTCCTGCAAGTCGATCATTATCGGCCCCCTTATCAGATTCGTAGGAACTCTCCGAGAACCCTCCGACTCCCACATCTTCCATCGGATGGGGTGGATAGTCCAGGGTGGAGGAGTAGGAAGTTGAAAAAGCAAGATCCACGGAGGACCGAGCCCCCGGGGCGCGTGCGAGAAAACCATTTCACGGCCACCGCCGTCAACACCGAACAGCCCAGGAACCCCCGTGCCAGGGCTGATCCGGTGCTGGTCCGTGGCCGAAACGCGGCCGACACCGCGTTCCCGCAAAGCAACACCGAAATGGAGTACGCACGCGCCCCGGGCCCCGACCTGATTGGTGCTCCGTGAATCGAAGACTGCCCTGGTTGCCGTACTGCCAAGGAGGGCTGCGGTGATTGGGGCGGGGTGGCCCGGCCGGTTCGGCAAAGCGGCCGGGCCACCCCTTCCACACACCCGACACGCAAGGGGAGGAAAACGCGATGCGAGAACTGTGGCAACGGTGGCGGGTCCGCTGGCAGCGGCGTCGGATGGTGGCCCTGCCACCGCGCGACTGGCCCGGCGGCAACGGCGTGTACCGCGTACCCGGAAATGGCCGCAACCAGCGACCGACCGGGTACCGGCCGATCCGGCCCTGGCAGGTCCGCAGCCAGCACTTCCGCACCGCCAGCCGACGCGCCCACGGACGTGGCCTCGACCCGGCCGACGTCGCGGCGTTCCTCGACCGGGTCGCCTACGACCTCGGTGTCCTCTACGCCGAGCTCGACCGCACGTACGAACAGAACGACCGGATCAAAGACGCGCTGCGCCGCTGGCAGAGCAGCCACGCGCCGACGGCCACCCCGTCGGGCTACCGCTGACTGAGCTACCCCCCGCCGAACGGCACCACCGGATCCACCATGCACAAGCCGTCGTCAGCGCGCATACCCGCCCTCACCTGTGGACACCACTACCATCGATCCAATGACCGACGACTTCTACTGCGAGCAGGCACTCAACGGCAAGACCCCGATCCAGGTCGTAGCCGAGACCGCCCACGTGCTCGCCTTCCATCACACCCGGCCCTTCTGGCCCGTCCATATCGTCGTCATTCCGAAACGCCATATCCCGTCACTGGTAGACCTCGGTGACGCCGACATCTCCGAGGTTCATCAAGTTCTGACCGTCGTCCGCGATATCGCGGCACAGGTCACCGCCGAACACGGCGCAGCCCGCGTCCTGACCAACCTCGGTGGATACCAGGATTCCAAACATCTGCACTTCCACGTCAACAGCGGCGAGCCGTTGCGTCACGACTGATGACCACCACCGCCAGCGCGATCATCGCTGGCCCAGCCCTTAGTCTCCCGGTCCGCCGAGCAGCCGGCGGGCGGCCCGCAGCGCGTCGACGCCCTCGCTGTCCGCGCTGGCAGCCGCGCTCGCCACAAAGACTTCGATCTGATCCAGGTGCGCAGGCTGAAGTCCGCGATTCGGCAGCGGAGCGATCAGCAGCGCGCGCCCGCTGGCGGTGAGTTCCTCGTACACGGGACCGTTTGTCGGCGTCTCGGCGTCGTCGGTCCAGATCAGCGGCCGTCCCTGGGCGACGACCTCCCGTGCGGCGTCGAGCAGCCAGACAGCTTGTCGCATCGCGTCACCTTCTTGGCGCGTCGCGCGGGTGTGACGGCATCGCCGGCACACGATGTGAGGCTGAGACACCTCATCCCGGTGTCGAGAGGTATCTCAGCCTCACATCAGGGCAGAAGCGGGTTGCCGGGTCAGCGGGTCGCGGGGTTCGCGGCGAGCATGGCGCAGAACAGGGCTCCCTGCTCGATAGCGTCGTCCAAGGCGACGTGCTCATGCTCGTGCTCGCCGAACCACTCGCGGGGCATGGTCCGCTTCGACGTCGTCCGGTAGCCGGTGCCCATCAGCGCCATGGCGTACGTCTTGATGTCGAGCGCCGAGTGGGAGAACGGGCTCGATCCGGTGAAGCGGATCAGGTACCAGTAGACGAACATGAAGTCGTACGCCGCCGGGTAGCCGATGAACACCGGCCGGCCCGGCAGCTGGGCCAGCCACTCGGTGTAGCGGGCCATCGCGACCGCCGGCTCCTCCTGGTCGGCCCGGCATGCCGCCCACGCCTCCGGCTGCGTCTCCCACCACGCCATGGTCTGCGGCGCGCCGCTGGCGCCGGGCAGCGTGACCAGGTTGGCGCTGAACGTGCCGACCAGCTCCTTGCCTGCCGTGTACGCCGCCGAGGCGAAACTCAACATCGAGTGCGGGCCGGGGATCGGCCCGTCCGCCTCGACGTCCGTGCTGACGTAGATCTCCGCTTGTGCCACATCCGGCACGGTACGGCACCTCCCACGCCGGGAGGCCCTCCATGATCGCGATGATCTTGCACTTATCGTTGAACAAAACGGACAAATCCTCGCGATAAGCGCAAGATCATCGCGATCATGGAGGTGGGTGGTCGGGTCAGCTCACGGCGAAGGTGGCCGAGGCGCGGCCGGCGGCGTCCGGTACGGCTTCCAGGTAGAGCAGGCCGTCGCGGTGCCGGACGTACTGGCCGGGGAAGTTGACCGACTCCAGCGACAGTTTGCCGGCGTCGGCCAGCCCGCTGCGGGCCATGAACGTGGCGTCTGAGCGGAACAGGTTCGACCCGTCGTTGGCCTCCACCCACATCTGGTGGTTGCGGTGCCGCAGGTAGTAGCCGGGGAAGTTGGTCGACTCCAGCGAGATGCCGGCGGAGTTTGCCAGACCGGGGACGACCCGGAACTGCGAATCGGCCAGGTTGGCGACGTTCGCCTCAAGACGGACCCGGTACTCCCAGTGCCGCAGGTAGCGGTCCGGCTGGTCGTGGGCGGCGAGCCGGACCGGGGTGCGGCCGTCCGGCACCGGTACGCCGAAGTTCGGCGTACCGTCGGCGTTCCAGTAGATCTTCTGCACCCGGGTACGCCGGTTCGGGTCGCTCAGCGGGTCGTAGCCGTTGCCGAGGTAGCGCTCGTAGTTGCGGGAGTGGTAGACGATGACGTCGCTGCCGTCCTCGGCGACGGTGAACGAGTTGTGGCCGGGCCCCCACTGGCCGGTACGGCTGTTGCTGGCCAGCACCGGGTTGGGGCTCTTGGTCCAGGACGACGCGTTCAGCAGGTTGCTGCTGGCCGAGGCGGTGAGCAGCCCGACGGCGTAGCTGGCATCGGTGGCGCTGGCCGAGTAGGTCATGAATACCCGGCCGTTGCGGATGATCACCGCCGGGCCTTCGTTGACCCGGTAGCCGCGGGTCTCCCAGCCGTACGTCGGGGTGCTGATCATGACCGGGGTGCCGGTGTAGGTCCAGGGGTTGACCATGCGGGCCAGGTAGATGTTGGAGTTGTTGCCGGCGTACTCGGCCCAGGCCAGGTAACGCACTCCGTTGTGGACGAAGGTGGTGGCGTCGAGGGAGAAGCTGCTGCGCGGTGGCTGGATCTGGCCGCGTTCGATCCACGGCCCGTCGAGCGGGTTGGCGGCGGAGGATTCCAGCACGTACGGGCGGATGGCCCAGATGTCCTCGGCCCGGCCGGCGGCGAAGTGGATGTACCACTTGCCGTCGATGAAGTGCAGCTCGGGTGCCCAGATGTGCGCGCCCATCTCGCCGGTGGCGTGCTTGCGCCAGATGACCCGTTCGGTGGCGGTGGCCAGGCCCTGCAGGGTGGTGGCGCGGCGCAACACGATCCGGTCGTACTCGGGGACGGTGGCGATGAAGTAGTAGTAGCCGTCGGTGTGCCGGTAGACGTGCGGGTCGGCGCGCTGCTCGGCGATCGGGTTGGTGAACTGCGCCGTGGTGGAGAGGTTCGACGCCGTGACGGTGTCCGCCGACGGTGCGGGTTCCGCCGACGCTGCGGGTTCCGCCGACGCCGTGAGTTGCGCGCTGGCCGGGGTCGTCACGAGGGTCGTCGCCACGGTGGCCAGGATGACGGCTGTCGCCAGCTGCCTCGCCACCGGTCTCGTTCGGTGCATCGACGCTGCCTTTCGATGGACGGGCAGGGCTGTGCCGGTCAGACGCGACGCGGCCCCGGTTTCCCTCGCAGTGTTTGCGTTAACATCGACCGAGGTCAAGGGTTGCCCGACATCTTTTCGACACCTGCACGAAACAGGCGGGCCGACCGGGGCGCCACGCCCCGGCCGGCCCGCCGCCCGCCGTCGAACTACTTGCCGCCGTCGGTCAGGCTCACCAGCGCCTGCGCGGTCCGGAAGTACGGGTTGCGGCCGAGGTCGCCGACGGTGACCACGCCGAACGCGTCCTTGAGCAGCTTGGCATCGCTGTCGCTGACGCCCTTCAGGGCGGCGACCGGAGCGTCGACGATCTCGGCCAGAGACTTGTCCTGGTAGGCCTTGTCGACAAGGGTCGTGAGGTCAGCGGTGACCGGCATCGGGTGTCTTCTCCTTCTGTTCGGGGTCGTGGCACGGCCCGGGTCGGGCCGGCCAGGTCGTGGGGCGGCTACTCCTCGTCGAACTCTTCCTCGCCGCCGTCGTCGCCCTCGGCCACCGCGCCGTCGTCGTCGCCGAACGCGTCGAACGCCTGCTCGGCGAGCATCCCGGCGCCGAAGCCCAGCGCGGCACCGCCGACCGCACCGGCGATCACCCCGCCCATCCCCGGGCCGCGGTCCTCGTGCTCCGGGTGATGGCCGGGCCCGTACGGACCCGGAGCGCCGTAGCCGGCAGGAGCGCCGTAGCCCGGCGCGGGGTAGCCGCCGCCGAGCAGTGTCTGCCGCTGGTCGAGCGCCTGGCGGATCCAGCCGTCGACGTGGCTGGTCCAGTCGAGTCGGTCGGCGTCGTCGTGCGCGACGCGGTAGTGGCCGTACGAGTCGTGGCCGGGGGTGAACAGCCCGGCCTGCTTGTCGAACTCGAGCACCACGGCGACGCCGTACGGGTCGGCCAGGAAGGTCAGCTCGACCTGGCGGACACCGGGGTACTGCGGCGGGGCGACGTACTCGATCTCCTGGTAGAACGGCAGCGTCTGGGGCAGCCCGGCCAGCTGCCCGTACTCCAGGTCGGCGCCGACGAACTGGAAGCCGAGGGTGCCGAACGCCTCGAGGATCCGCTCCTGCACCGGCAGTGGGTGCACGGCGACCGGGTCGAGGTCGCCGGGGTCGGCCGCGCCGCGTGCGGAGACCGAGGTACGCAGGCCCAGGGTCATCCCGGACAGCGGCTGGCCGTAGAAGTGGGTGATCGGGGTCTCCCAGGGCAGTTCGACCTGGAACGGCAGGCTCAGCTGCTGGTCGGCGGCCAACTGCAGCGCTCCGGCGACGTACACCTGATGGAACTCGACGCCGGCGGTCTCCTCCTGCTCGCCGCCCTCGACCTCGACCCGGGTGACCAGGCCGACCGTGACCTGGTCGAGCTCGGTGTCGAAGTTGCCGCCAGCGAGGTCGACCTGGCCGGTCAGCGCGAGGCCCGGCCGGGTGTTCGGGTTGGACAGGACGGCGTCGACGCTCGGCCCACCGACCCCGAAGGCTCCGAGCATCCGTTTGAAGACCACCTGACGTTCTCCCTGAGGTCGCAGCTGCGATGAGGTCAGCGGATCGACGGTTCCCTTACCTCACACAGCGGTCACGATCGTCTATTGAGGATTGGGACGCCGACATCGTAACGGCCCACGCTGGGAGGAACCTGAACGCCCGGTATCAACTACGAAAAGTTATATAGTGAATACTCTTCGGAGTAGTTCCCAGTCAACTCCCAGGTTGGCCCCCGTTCGGACCGTCTAGGCTGGGCGACATGTCGGATGACAGCGACCCACACAGTCCCCGCCGCCCCGTCGATCCGGAAGGAGCGGCGAGGCGGTGACGGAATGGATACTGCTGGGTGTCGCGGTGCTGCTGATCGCCGCCAACGCCCTCTTCGTGGCCGCCGAGTTCGCCTTCGTCACGGTCGACCGGGCAACCGTTGAGCGGCAGGCCGCCGCCGGTGACCGCCGCTCGGCCAGCCTGCTGCGCGGCCTACGTACCTTGTCGACCCAACTCTCCGGGGCGCAGCTCGGCATCACCGTGACCAGCCTGGTCGTCGGTTTTCTCGCCGAGCCGTCACTGGCCACCCTGCTACGCGGCCCGCTCGGGCTGACCGGCCTGTCCGAGGGCGCCACCACCGCGATCTCGCTGACCCTGGCGCTGATCCTGGCCACCTGCTTCCAGATGATCTTCGGCGAGCTGGTGCCGAAGAACTGGGCCATCGCCGAACCGCTGCGGGTCGGCCGGGTCGTCGCCGGAGCCCAGCGCGGGTTCACCAGCGCCGCCGGCCCGCTGATCCGGTTCCTCAACGGTACGGCGAACCGGATCCTGCGCGCGTTCGGCATCGAGCCCACCGAGGAGCTGGCTTCCGCCCGTACCCCTCAGGAGCTGGCGTCGCTGGTCAGCCGCTCCGGCGCGGAAGGCACCCTGGACGCGGAGACCGCCGAGCTGGTCTCCCGATCGATCGACTTCGGCGAGCGGACCGCCGCCGACGTGATGACCCCCCGACCCCGGGTACGGTTCGTCGCCGCCGACGCGCCCGTCGCCGAGGTGCTGCGGCTGGCCGCCGCGACCGGCCACGCCCGGTTCCCGGTCACCGGGGACGGGGTCGACGAGGTGCTCGGCGCGGTTCACTTCAAGCACGCGCTCGCCGTACCGGCCGATGAGCGCGACGCCCAGCAGGTCCGATCGGTCATGGTCGAGCTGCCCGAGGTGCCGGAGACCGCCGAGCTCGACCCGCTGCTCGCCACGCTGCGCGGCCGCGGGCTGCAGATGGCGGTGGTGGTCGACGAGTACGGCGGCACCGCCGGCATCGTCACCCTGGAGGACCTCGTCGAGGAGATCGTCGGCGAGATCGCCGACGAACAGGACCGCCCGACCGGCCGGCATCTGCAGGCCGCCGACGGCTCGTGGCAGCTCTCCGGACTGCTGCGCCCCGACGAGGCGGCCCGGCTGACCGGGCTCGACCTGCCGGAAGGCCGGATCTCCGACACCCTCGGTGGTGTGATCATCGAGGAACTCGGCCGGCTGCCCCGGGTCGGTGACAGCGTCACCGTGGTCGCCGACGACCGGGAGCACCCGGACAGCGACGGACTGCCGACGGCCGTACCGGTGGACCTGACGGTGACCCGGGTCGACGGCCGCCGGGTCGACCGGCTGCTGCTGCGCCGCGCCCCCGCGACCGCCGGTGCCGGTGCCGGTGCCGGTGCCGGGAACGCGCGCGGCCGCGCGAACGGACACTCCGCCGACCATTCGAACGGGACCGGATCATGAGCGACGGCGTAGCGATCCTCGTCGGCGTACTGCTGCTGGCTGGCAACGCCTTCTTCGTCGGCGCCGAGTTCGCGCTGATCTCCGCCCGCCGGACGCAGATCGAGCCCCGGGCCGCCGCCGGCTCCCGGCTGGCCCGGGTCACCCTGCGGGCGATGGAGAACGTGTCGCTGATGATGGCCGGTGCCCAGCTCGGCATCACCGTCTGTTCCCTCGGGCTCGGTGCCATCGGCGAGCCGGCGGTGGCGCACCTGATGGAGCCGGCCTTCGCCGCACTCGGGGTGCCGGAGGCGCTGGTGCATCCGATCGCGTTCGCCATCGCGTTGGCGATCGTGGTCTTCCTGCACATGGTGATCGGCGAGATGGTGCCGAAGAACATCGCCCTCGCCGGCCCGGAGCGCTCCGCGCTGGTCCTGGGCCCGGTGCTGTACGGCGTCGTCACCGTGTTGCGGCCGCTGATCTGGCTGCTCAACCAGGTCGCGAACATCGTGCTGCGGCTGCTGCGGGTGCAGCCGAAGGACGAGGTGACCTCCGCGTTCACCCGGGAAGAGGTCTCCGGGTTCATCGCCCAGTCCCGCCGTGAGGGCCTGATCGACGAACACGAGCACCGGCTGCTGACCGGGGCACTGGCGTTCAGCGACCAGCCGACGGCGAGGGTAGCGATCCCGCTGGAGTCGCTGGTCACGGTGCCGGCCGCCAGCACCCCGGTCGAGCTGGAGCAGCGGTGCGCCGACACCGGTTACTCCCGGTTCCCCGTCCTGGACGGCAACGCGGAGGTGGCCGGGTACCTGCACGTCAAGGACGTCCTCGGGGCACCGGCAGCCGACCGGACGCAACCGGTTGACGCCCACCTGATCCGGCCGCTGGTCACGGTCCGGGGCACCCAGCCGATGCGGGACACCCTCACCGTCATGCAGCAGCAGGGCGCACACCTGGCCCGGGTGGTGGACACCGACGGCCGGTTGACCGGTCTGGCCGCACTGGAGGACGTCATCGAGGAGCTGGTCGGCGAGGTCCGCGACGCCGCGCAGGCCGCCAGCCGCTGACCGCAGGGCGGTTGGCTGGCCGGCCGGCGGTTGGCTGACCGGCCGGTGGCGTGCCAGCTGGCTGGCGCTGGACGCACTATTACCCACCGACGATATTCCTGTGAGGAATAATCATTCCTCACAGGAATATCGTCGAACGCGGATGTGTCTCCTCGGGCCGACCGGAGCGAGGCGTCACTCACGGGTGGTGGGCGTCGCGGGTCCCGCCGCCCGCCACCGGCGGGACGCCCGCCGGCAACGGCCCGCCGGGCGGCAACGGCCCGCCCGTCGGCTGGCCGAGCGACTGGCGGGCGAGCAGGGTCGCGCCGGCCACTGCCGCCGGCATGATCAGTACCGCGCCGAACGGGATCAGGCAGCAGCAGAAGACCGCCACCCCGAACCCGAGCGAGCGGGGCCGGTTCGCCCGCAACGCCGCTCGCCGGTCCGGCAGCCGCAGACCACGGCGGTAGAAGGCGGAGCCGACCAGCTCCAGAGCGAGCCGCCAGCCGCCGAAGAGGGCGGCCAGCACCGGCACCACGGTCTGTCCGACGATCGGGATGAACCCGCAGACGAACAGCGGGACACCGATGAGGATGCCGAACGCGATCAGCCGGGACGAGTCGAGCAGGCTGTGCCACAGCGACCGCCACCACGGCACGTCGACCGCGTTCGGTACGCCGCCGTGGTGGTCCTCCACCCACTCGGAGATCTTCTCGTAGAACGGATCCCCGATCAGCAGGGTGACGGCGGTGAAGGTGAGCACCCCGAGCAGGCCGCCGAGGGCCAGCAGGGCGATGGCGACGGTGCCGCGTACGGCGTCCTGCAGGCCCGTCGACCAGCCGTCGGCGAACGGGGTGAGCCAGTCGGCGAGGTCGACGACGATGCTGACCCAGCCGATGAAGGCGGCCACGAAGAGCACCCCGGAGATGACCGCCGGGATCAGGCCGAGCAGCACCATCTTCGGGTTGCGGGCGTAGGTGCCGAAGCCGCGCAGGAACAGCCGTACGCCGTCGAGGAAGGCGCGGACCATCTCAGCCGACCAGCCGCAGCCGGACCCGGCGGTTGGCCCGCCCCTTGCTCTCCACCTTGACCACCTGCACCGTGCCGATCTGAGCGGTGGAGGCGACATGGGTCCCGCCGTCGGCCTGCACGTCGAGCCCGACGATGTCGACGATGCGGATCTCCTGCTCGTCCGCCGGGATCAGGTTGGCCTGGGTGCGGATGATGTCCGGGATGGCCAGCGCGGCGTCGCGGTCGAGGACCCGCACGGCGACCGCCCGGTCGGCGGCGACCTCGGCGTTGACCAGGTCCTCCAGCTGCGTCTTGAAGCCGGGCGGCACTTCGGGCAGGTTGAAGTCCATCCGGGCTTCGCCGGGCTCCATGTTGCCGCCGGTGACCAGCGCGCCAAAGTCGCGGAACACCACGCCGCAGAGCACGTGCAGCCCGGAGTGGGTACGCATCAGCAGGCTGCGCCGGGTGTCCTCGACCGCGCCGGTGACGGTGGCGCCGACCGGCGGCAACGGGTCGCCCTCGGCGGGGAGCAGGTAGAGGTCGTCGCTCTTGCGGGTGCCGACGATCCGGGTCTGCACGCCCTGCCAGAGCAGCACGCCGTGGTCCGGCGGCTGGCCGCCGCCGCCCGGGTAGAACGCGGAACGGTCCAGCACGATGCCCTGTTCGGCGTCGGCGTGCAGCACGGTGCACTGCCACTCGCGCAGGGTCGGGTCGCGCAGGTCGAGTCGGTCGGTTCGGCCGTGACTGGTGACACCCACGGATGGCAGGGTACCGCCGTGCGGCACGGATCGCCCGTACGGCTGATTCGATGAGTGTCGAACTTGACTGACGTCGAATCAGCCGCCATCGTAGGACTGGTTCGACAATCATCAAGACAAGACGTTCACCGCGATGGAGGGGTCCATGATCAACGAGGAGTTGCCGGTCGTCGTCATCGGTGCCGGGCCGGTCGGCCTGGCCGCCGCCGCCCACCTGCACGAACGCCAACTGCCGTTACTGGTGCTCGAAGCCGGCAGCCGGGCCGGCGCGGCCGTCGACCAGTGGGGCCACGTCCGACTCTTCTCCCCGTGGCGCTACGACATCGACGCCGCCGCCCGCCGGCTGCTCGACGCCGCCGGCTGGGCCGCCCCGGACCCCGACCACCTGCCGACCGGCGCCGAACTCGTCGGCGACTACCTCGAACCGCTGGCCAAACTGCCCGCACTGGCCGACCGCATCCGCTACGGCGCGCGGGTGGTCGCGCTCGGCCGCGCCGGCGTCGACCGGGTCCGCACCGCCGGCCGGCAGCAGGCACCGTTCGTGGTCCGGCTCGCCGACGGTACGGAGATCCGCGCCGGTGCCGTCATCGACGCCACCGGCACCTGGGGTACACCCAACGTCCTCGGCGCCAACGGGCTGCCCGCCCACGGCGAGCCGCAGGCCGCCCACCTGATCAGCGGTGCCCTGCCGGACGTGCTCGGCGCCGACCGGGCTGCGTACGCCGGACGCCACACCGTCGTCGTCGGCGCCGGCCACTCCGCCGCCAACACCTTGCTGGCCCTCACCGAACTCGCCGACCAGGAGCCCGGCACCCGGATCACCTGGGCCACCCGCGGCGCCAGCATCGACCGGGCCCTCGGCGGCGGAGACGCCGACGCCCTGCCGGGCCGAGGTGCGCTCGGCACCGGGCTGCGACTGCTGGTCGACTCCGGTCGGGTCGAGTTGGTCACCGGGTTCGCCGTACACAGTGTCCGGACGTTGCCGGACAACGGCGGCGCCGAGCTGGTCGCCACCGACGGCCGGACACTGACCGCCGACCGGGTCGTCTCGGCCACGGGTTTCCGCCCCGACCACCGGATCGCCGACGAGCTGCGTCTCGACCTAGACCCGGCGCTCGGCTGCACCCGGATGCTGGCCCCGCTGATCGACCCGAACGAGCACTCCTGCGGCACCGTCCGCCCGCACGGGGTGGACGAGCTCAGCCAGCCGGAGCCGGGCTACTACCTGGTCGGGATGAAGAGTTACGGCCGCGCGCCGACCTTCCTGCTGGCCACCGGCTACGAGCAGGTCCGGTCGATCGCGGCGGCGCTGGCCGGCGACTGGACCGCCGCCCGCGACGTCCAGCTCGACCTGCCGGAGACCGGAGTCTGCTCGGCGACGCTGGCCTACCCGTTGTCGCCGGCTGACGCCGAAGCCGGCACCGGGCAGGGCGCGGTCGGTGCCGGCGGCTGCTGCGGTTGACCACCGTCGCCACGTCGCTGCCGCCGGCGGTAACCGGGGGCAGCGACGGATCGCCGTACCGTCGGGCCTGGTGGATCGTGGCGGCGCTGGCGGTCACCCAGACCGTCGGCTACGGCGCGCTGTACTACTCGTTCCCGGTCTTCCTGCCGGCGGTCGCCGCCGACCTGGCGGTGAGTCCGACCCAGGCGACCGGCGCCTTCACCGCGTCGGTGCTGGCTGGTGCCGCGCTCGCGGTGCCGGTCGGGCGCTGGCTCGACCGGTACGGTGGCCGTGCCTCGATGACCGCCGGCTCGATCGCCGGCACCCTGGCGCTGGTCGGGTTCTCCCGGGTCGACACCCTGGCCGAGCTCTATCTGGTGTGGACGGCGATCGGCGCGGTCGGCGCGCTGGTGCTCTACGAGTCGGCGTTCGCCGTGGTGGTCAGCTGGTTCGACGCCGCGCGCCGACCGACCGCGCTGCTGGCGGTCACCCTGGTCGCCGGTTTCGCCAGCACGATCTTCCTGCCGCTGACCGGGCTGCTCGTCGACCGGTACGGCTGGCGGGTCACCGCTCTGGTCCTGGCCGCCGTACACGGCTGTCTCACCGTACCGCTGCATGCCACGGTGATCCGCCGACCACCGGGACGGGCGGTCGCACCTGGCGGGTTCGGACGTGGCCGGCGTGGCCCCCGCGCCGACCGCCGGCCGGATCCCGGTCGGGCCGCGCTCGGGCGCGCCGTGCGTGACCACCGGTTCTGGCTGTTGGCCACCGCCTTCGTGGCGCACGCCGCCGGGCTGGTCACCGTCACCATCCACCTGGTGAGCTTCCTGCAGTACGCCGGACACGACGCCACGTTCGCGGCGACGGTCGTCGGCGGGCTCGGCGTGCTGTCGGTCGCCGGGCGGATCACCATGACGGTGCTGCAGCGGTGGCAGACCCCGACCCTGGTCATCGCCGGAGTGTTCGCGGTGCAGGCGGTCGCTGCCGGGGTACTGCCGGCGGTGGCCGGCGGGACCGTCGGTGCGGTCGCCGGGATCATCTGCTTCGGCCTCGGTTTCGGGGTGGCCACGCTCGCCCGACCGACGCTGCTCAGCCAGTTCTTCGGCACCACCGGTTTCGCGACCATCTCGGCGGTGCTGGTCGTGCCGGTGACCCTGGTGACCGCGCTCGCCCCGCTCGGCGCGGCGGTGCTGCAGCAGGTCACCGGCAGTTGGACGGTCGTGTGGGCCGCCGTCGCGGGGTGCTGTGCGGTTGCCGCGGCGGCGGTGGCCGCCGTCGGCGGGAAGTCGCCAGACCCGGCTACGGGGCGTTCAGGAAGTCGCTGACCCGCTGCCGCAGGTCGGTCCGGTGGTTCCAGAGCACGCCGGGACGGTCGTAGACGTGCAGGGTCGCGTCAGGCAGCACGGCGGCGTACCGCTCGGCGGTCTCGACCGGGTGCAGGTCGTCGCCGACGCAGCCGATCACCAGGACCCGGGCGGTGACCGCTGCCAGCGCGGCCGGGTCGGGCACCGGCACCGCCGTGGCCAGATCCACCAGCTCGGTGGCGAGGCCGTCGCGCAGCAACTGGTCTATCCGGGTCCGCAGGTACGCCCAGGCGCCCGGCGTGTTGCGCACCTGAACCGGCGTCTCGGCGGCGATCACCTCGGCCACCCCGGACACGTCACCGTCGTTGACGGCGGTGACCAGTTCGGCGAACCGGTGCCGGGCCGAGACCGGCCGGGCAGTGTCCAGCACCGCCGGCAGGAACAGCACGACCCGGTCGAACCGTTGCGGGCTGTCGACGAGCAGCCGGGCCAGCGCACCGGCACCCAGGCTCATCCCGACGGCCCGGCTGGCACCGGAGAGGTCCGCCACCGCCCGCAGGTCCCGGGCCAGGTCCGGGTAGTCCCACGGGCCGTCCGGCGCCGCCGAGCGGCCGTGCCCCCGGAACTGGAAGAAGACCTTGCGGCCGGCCACTCCACTGCCCAGCGGCCGGGTGGTGGCGATGCCGTGTGCCAGGCCGTGGGCGAACACGGTCGTCGGTTCGCCGGCACCGGTGATCAGCTGTTCCAGCGCCACGCCGTGTGCGGTGGTGACGATGTCGGTCTCCGGCTCCGGCAGCGCCGGTCGGCCGGTGCGGGGGCCGGACGGTCCAGGTCCGTACGTGCGCGGGCCGCCGTCAGGTGGCGGCGGCCAACGGAAATCTCTCACCAGGACCCTCTGCCGTCGGAGATGTCCCGTAGCCCGACCCGGACGTCGAGCAGATAGACCAGTCCGGCGGCGATCCCGATCAGCCCGAAGAGGCTGACCTGGAACAGCAACGTGAGCAGCAGACAGATGCCGAGAATGGCCAGCCACGCGCCCTTGGGCAGGGTACCGATCGCCGGGAACGCCTCGCCCTTCTGCGTGACGCAGTGCACCAGGGCGACACCCTGGACCACCAGTGCGAACACGAACAGCGCCAGGTCGAGGATGTACCGAACGTCGGCATAGAACAGCGGCGCGGCAGAGTCCATGACCAAAGCTTATGCCGCGCGCCCCGGACGCGTGCCACCTGCGTCCGGGGCGCGGACGAACTCGAACTACTTGGTCGAGGGCCGGGTCCGCTTGGTCGGCTTCGACCCGTTGATCTTCGCCGGGGCCTCGGCCGCCGCCGTCGGCGCGGTGGCCTGCGCGGCCTCGGCCGCCGTCGAGGCCTCGGTGGCAGTGGCAGCCGGGGCCTCGGTGGCCGTCGCGACCGTCGCCCGGGTCGGCTCCGGCTCGCGCTGGGTGGTCGCGGTCACCTGGGCCGGGGCCTCGGTGGCCTCCATGTCGGCGGTGACGGTGTCGGCGGCCCGCACGACTCCGGTGCCGACGACCCGCTCGCCGTGGGCGACCAGGGTGCCGTAGATCGCCATCGCCCGCTGGCTGGCGGCCTGCGCGCCGGCCAGGACAGCGTCCCGGTTGCGCAGCGCCAGCGTCCGCAGCCGGTCCAGGTCGGTGCCGCTGTTGGCCCGCTCGCGCAGCTCGGCGGTGCTCTGCGCGGCCTTGGTCCGCAGGTCGGCGGTGGTGACGGTGGCCTTGCCGGTCAGCTCGGTGACGGCCGTCGGCAGCTTGCGCAACTGCTGGAAGGCCAGGTCACCGGCGCCGGCGACGGCGTACAGCGGAGCGGGGATCCGTTTGGTCTTCGGCTGGCTCATGACTGCTCCTCCTCGGCCGCGGCGGCGGCCTGATCGGTGGTCCCGGCGCGGGGCGTACGGCGCCGGGCGGTGGTCTTCTTGGGCGGATCCGCTGGCGGGGTCGTGGTGGGCGGGGCGGGCGCGGCACCGGCTTCGGTGACGGCCACCGACTGCAGCGCCTGGTCCTCGGCCTCGGCGGCAGCGGCGCTCGGCGGCGTGGTGTCGGGGTGCGTCTCGGCGTGCCGGGCGTTCTCCCGACGGAACGTTTCGTAGATTTGGCTCAGCGACTGCTTCTGCGCCATCGACAGGTCCGGGTCGGCCGCGATCGCGGCGAGCACTCCCTGGCCGTGGTTGTCGTCGAGCAGTCCGGCCCGCAGGTACATCACCGGAGTGGAGACCCGCAGCGCGCTGGCGAGCTGCTGCAGCACCTCGGCGCTGGGTTTACGCAGGCCACGCTCGACCTGGCTGAGGTACGGGTTGCTCACGCCGGCCTGCTCGGCGAGCTGACGCAGCGAGATGCGGGCGTTGTGCCGCAGGTCGCGGATGAAGCCCCCGATGTCGCGAGGCAGGTCCTTCGGTGTGGCCATGATTCGACGGTAGCCCGAGGTGCTTGCTTCTGCTAGCGAATGCTTGCGAAAGTTAGCGGAGTCACCCGGCGGCGATTCCTCCGGAGTCACCCGAAACCCGGTCGCCCGCCCCCGACGGCCGCCGCTAGGCTCCCCGGACGATGGCATCGACCCGAGTAGGCGACGCGACGATCCACTACGACGAGATCGGCGACGGGCCACCCGTACTGCTGATCCATGCCGGCATCGCCGACCGCCGCATGTGGCAGGCGCAGCTGGCGGCGCTGTCGGGCCAGGCCCGGCTGATCGCCATGGACCTGCGCGGGTACGGCGAATCCGACCTGCCGTCGGCGGCGTTCGCCCACCACGACGACGTCATCGGGCTGCTCGACGCGCTCGGCGTCGCCCGCGCCACCCTGGTCGGCTGCTCGTTCGGCGGCGCGGTGGCGCTCGACGCCACGCTCGCCCACCCGGACCGGGTCACCGGGCTCGCCCTGTTCGGCTCCGCGCTCGGCGGCCACGACTGGTCCGACGCCACCGAAGCGCTCTGGGACGACCTCGTCGGGCAGGTCGACCCCGAGGACCTGGACGCGATGGCCGACGCCGAGGTCCGGTTCTGGGTCGTCGGCCCGCACCGCCAGCCGGCCGACGTCGACCCGTGGCTGCTCAGCCTCGCCCACGAAATGGACCGACGCGCCCTCGCCGCCGAAGCCGCACTCGGCGACGTCACCCAGCACGAACTCGACCCGCCAGCGGCCCGGCGGCTCGGCGAGATCGGCGTACCGGTGCTCGTCGCCGCTGGCGCGCTCGACGTGCCGGACATCCGCACCCTGGCCGATCTGCTCGCCGCCGGCATCCCGCACGCCCGGCGGCTGCCCGACGTGCCCGGCGCGGCGCACCTGCTGCCGCTGGAACGCCCGGCCGAGGTCAACGCCGCACTGCGCGACTTCCTCGCCGCCCTACCGCGCTGAACCGCCGCGCTACCGCACGCGCTGAACCGCCGCGCTACCGCACGCGCTGAACCGCCGGGCGCGGCGGGCAGTCAGCGCAGTGCCCGTACGGTGCCGACCGGCTGGCCGCCGCCGACCACCACCGCCCCGGCGAGCTGCGCCAACGCCGGCTCGGCCGCGTCGTCGTCGCTGACCCCGAGCCGACGCAGCGCCGCCACCACCGGCGGTACCGCCGCCCGCATCGCCCCGTCGTCGACCTTCACCGCGACCGCACCCACCTGCGGTACGGCGACCGCCAGCACACCTTCCGCGCCAACCTTGGCCAGCAGGCCGGGCACCGCCCGCATCAGCCGGGTGTCCGGCCGGCCGGTGCCGCCGACCAGTTCCGGGTACGCCCGCATCGCGTCGGCCACGGTCCGCTCCACCGAGCCGGGCTGCCCGGACACCAACCGCAGGAACGCCCGCGCCACCGCCGTCAACGACACGGCGAGCACCGGCGCGCCGCAGCCGTCCACGCCGACGGCGGCCGCCGGCTCACCGGCCAGCTCCTGCACCGCGTCACGGATCCGCTCCTGCAGCGGATGCTCCGGATGCCAGTACTCCTCCACCGGCCAGCCGGCCGCCCGGCAGGTCAACAGCATCCCGGCGTGCTTGCCGGAACAGTTCATCTGCAGCCGGCTCGGCCCACCGCCGGCCCGCAGTACGGCGGCCGCCGCAGCCTCACCCATCGGCAGGTCCGGCGGGCACCGCAACGCCGCCTCGGTCAGCCCGACGCAGCGCAGCAGCGCCGCCACCCGGGCCAGGTGGAAATCCTCGCCGCTGTGACTGGCGCAGACCAGGGCCAGATCGGCCGGGTCGGCCAGACGCAGCCCGGCGTGCAGCATGCCGACCGCCTGCAGCGGCTTGTTCGCCGACCGGGGAAACACCGGCGACGTCACGTCACCGAGCTGCTCCCGGCAGGTGCCGTCGGCACCGAGGACGACCAGCGACCCCCGGTGCGTACTCTCCACGAAACCGGACCGGACCACCTCGACCAGCGGGACCCCACCGGCGTACCGGGCCGGAGCCGACACCGCGCCGGGCCCGCTCACCGGGCGACCAGTCCGAGCAGTTCCCGGGCCTGCGCCGGGGTGGCCGGCGGCCGCTGCGCCACCTGCGCCAGACTGACCGCACGAGCCACCAGCTGCATGTTCGACTCCACCGGGCGGCCCTTGGCGTAGCTGAGGGTGTCCTCCATGCCGACCCGCAGGTGCCCGCCGGCGGACAACGCGGCGAACATCACCGGCAGGCTGGACCGGCCGATCCCGGTGGCCGAGAAGGTGGTGCCCGCCGGCAGGTCCCGGATCGCCTGGGTGCAGGCGACGAGCGCCGCCGCCGTACCGGGCATGCCGCCGGGGACCCCCATCACCAGGTCGACGTGGACGTGGCCGCCGGCTGGCAGCCCGTACCGCGACAGCAGCCGCTGCAGCGCGGCCAGCTGCCCCAGGTCGAAGATCTCGTACTCCGGCACGATGCCCCGGTCCTGCATCCGGGTGTGCAGCTCGACGATGAACTCCCACCGGTTGCTGAACACGTCGTCGCCGAAGTTGACCGTGCCCATCGTGCAGGACGCCATGTCCGGGCCGGCGTCGAGCACCGCCAGCCGGTCGGCTTCCGGGTCGGTGACGGCGCCGCCGGTGGAGAGCTGGACGATCAGGTCGGTCCGCTCCCGCAGCGCCTCGACCGTCGCCCGCAACCGGCCCGGGTCCAGCGTCGGGGCGGCGTCGTCGTCACGGACGTGGACGTGGATCACCGCCGCGCCGATCGCGGCGCATTCGACCGCCGTACGCAGCAGTTCGTCGAGGGTGACCGGCAGCGCCGGCACCTCGTGCTTGGCCGACTCGGCACCGGTCGGCGCGACCGTGATCAACGTCGTCGTCGTCATTGCGGGATCTTCGCATGCCGGCTGCGTGGCCGGTCAGGGCTCGACGGTCAGGGCTGCCTGTCAGGCTTGTCAGGGCTCGACGGCCGCCGCGAACTCGCCGACCCGCAGCGGGGCGTCGTCGGGCACGTTGCGTTTGAGCACCGCCAGCGCGATCATCCCGAGCTCGTGGTGGCGCACGGCGGTGCCGACGAACCCGACCACGCGGCCGTCGTGCGTCAGCGGGGTGCCGGCGTCCGGCGGGATGTCGCTGGCCACCCCGTCCAGGTGCAGCAGCGCCAGCCGGCGCGGCGGCCGGCCCAGGTTGTGCACCCGGGCCACCGTCTCCTGCCCCCGGTAGCAGCCCTTGTCCAGGTGGACCGCCGGCCCGAGCAGCCCGACCTCCGCCGGGATCGTGCGGTGGTCGGTCTCCAGGCCCACCCGTGGGGTACGCGCGGCGACCCGGACCGCCTCGTACGCCCACAACCCGGCCGGGGCGATGCCGGCGTCGGTCGACGCGGTCACCACCTGCGCCATCGCGGCCCGGGGCACCAGCAGGTCGACTCCGAGCGGCACCCGACGCGCCCAGCCGCCGGCGTACGGCGAGTCCGTTGGCAGTGCCGTCACCGCGTACAGCGCGGTGGGCCGACCGGGCAGCGACCCGGCGGCGAACTTCGGCCCCGGCACGGCCAGCAGGTCCGGCGCGGCCAGCCCGGTCACGCCGAGCGCGGCGGCGGCGTCGGCCGCCGCCGGCCCGACCAGCGACAGCAGCGCCCAGTCGGCGGTCACCACCGCCGGGTCGACCTGGGTGAAGAACCGCATCTTCAGCAGGTACGCCAACAGGTCGTCGGCCATCGCCGGCTCGGTGTCCAGCCAGGTGGTGGTGCCGTCCTCGGCGACCATGGCGTGCTGCTCGACGTGGCCGTGCGGAGAGAGCACCAGCAGCTCGGTGCCCTGCCCGGCCCGCAGCGTCGCCAGGTGCTGGGTGGTGAGGGTGTGCAGCCAGCCGATCCGTTCCGCGCCCGGCACCGCCAGCACGCCCCGGTTGCTCCGGTCGACCAGCCCGACCTCGGTGTCCAGCCGGCGCTGCTCGCGCATCGGGTCGCCGTAGTGGGCGGCCACCCCGCCGTCGCGGGACCCGGGGGTGATCGCGGCGACGTCCACCGCACCCGGCAGGTCGATCATCGTTTGCCTCCGCACTGCTGGCAGATGCCGAACAGGGCCATGTGCCCGATGTCGACCTGGAAGCCCCGTTCGGTGGCCAGCGCGGTGATCAGCGGCTCGGCCAGCGCCGGATCCATCTCCGCCACCGACTTGCAGGACCGGCAGACCAGGTGCACGTGCTGGTCGTCGGTGACCGGGTGGAAGGTGGGTGACCCGTGCGACAGGTGGGTGTGGGTGACCAGGCCGAGCCCCTCGAGCAGCTCCAGCGTTCGGTAGATGGTGGTGATGTTGACGCCGGCGGCGACCTCGCGGACCGCCGTGTGCACCTGCTCCGGGGTGGCGTGCCCCAGCTCGTGCACCGCTTCCAGGATCAGCTGGCGCTGCGCGGTGAGCCGTAGCCCGCGCGAGCGCAGCATCTCAGCAAGCGATGAGTCGACCACCGTTCCCATCCTAGCGCCGTCGGGCCGGCGCGCCGCCGACCCGGATCAGCCGCCGACCCGGATCAGCCGGGCCGACAGGTGCGGTGACAGCGGCTGGCCCATTGCTGCCATCTCCTGCGCGTACAGCAGGGCGCCCTCGACGATGCCGAACAGCCGGTGCCCGCCGGTGACCTCCTTGGCGGTGCCGGTCCGGACCACCGCGTCGGTGGCCAACTCGACCTGCACCCCGGTGATCCGGCCCAGGTAGAGCTCCATCACCCCGGTCGGCGTCATCATCGTCGCCTCCAGTTCGCCGGTCGCCCGCCCCTCGACGTCGGTGACCGCCCGCCACCAGCCGAGCTCACGGCCGACCGGACGCACCGGGCGGGACTGCTCGTCGAGCAGCCAGGCCCGGGACTCGTACCGCAGAAACGGCCGGCCGTCGTGGCTGATCCGGATCTCCTGCGCGTAGTCGAAGTCCTCGATCGTGGGGTACCCGCCACGGCCACGGCCGCGCCACAGGCCGATGTACGGCAGCAGGGCGTTCAGCGCGGGATGCAGCTTCGGGCCGACCCGCAGGTCATGGCTCTCCTCGAAGGGGTACGGCTCCACCGGTGGGGCGTCCAGCCACGGCGGCCGGACCGGATCCGGGTCCGTTCCGGCCGGTCGTCCCGCCCCCGGCGCGCTGCTGGGCTGCTCCGCCCCGGACGCGCTGCTCGATTGTCCCGTCCCGGGCGCGCTGCTCGCGCTCATCGGTCCTCCGCTTCGTCACCGTCGTCCATGGCACTGTCGTCCACGGCATCATCGTCCACGGCAGATGCGGACCGCGAGGTAGACCAGGCCACCGGCGAGCGCGCCGAAGCCCGCCACCAGCAGGCTGACGAACCCGATCTCGGTCACCATGACACGGTCATCCTATGCTGGCCGCATGGCTCGCACTCTCGTCGTGAAGGCGACCGCCGGCTCCGACGAGCCGGAGCGGTGCGCCCAGGCGTTCACCGTAGCGGGCACCGCCGCTGCGGCCGGCGTCGAGGTGTCGCTCTGGCTGACCGGCGAATCGGCCTGGTTCGGGCTGCCGGACCGGGCGGCCGCGTTCGACCTGCCGCACTCGGCCCCGCTGCCCGACCTGCTCGACGCGGTGCTGACCAGCGGCGGCACCGTCACCGTCTGTACGCAGTGCGCGGCGCGGCGCGGGATCGGCCCGGAGGATGTACTGCCCGGCGTGCGCATCGCCGGGGCAGCCGTCTTCGTCGAAGAGATCATGGCCGACGGGGTGCAGGCCCTGGTCTACTGAACTCCACCCATGATCACGACGATCTTGCATTCATCGATGGACAAAACGGGCAAATCTTCTCGATAACTGCAAGATCGTCGTGATCATGGTTCGGGTCAGCGGCGGCTGGTGGCCCGGCGTACCGCCGCCGCCCCGTAGGCGACAGCCGCGATGCCGGCGAAAGCGGCGACGGCGATCAGGAACGCGCCGACCGGCCAGATGCTCGCGTCGCCCTGCGACGGGATGGTCACCGCGTCGGCGATCCAGATCGCGGTGAGCGCGACCGGCACCGCGATCGTCACGGCCAACGGACGGCGCAACCAGCCGCCGGCGGTGGCGAGCACTGCCAGCACCCCGACCAGAGCGACGACCTGCCATGGCTGGTACGGACCGGTCTCCTCGATGGCACCGGCGGCCAGCTCCTTCTCCTGGTGCCAACCGAGCAGCAGCAGATAGCCGGCCACGGTGACGACAGCGGATCCGATCGCGACGACCGCGCCGGTGATCCGGCCCCCGGTCGCACGAGCGGAGAGGTCGGTACGGGGTACGGCAGAGACGTGAGCTTCGGTCATGTCTCTCAGTCTCGCCGCCCGCCGACGGCCTGGCATGAGTGTGGATACTCAGCAACCGAAGACGGTCGAGGCGATCCAGAGATCGTCACCGTCGGCCTGCACCACGACGCCGGCGTCGCCGTCGCGGTAGGCGTACCGCGCCGGTGCGGTGTCGGCGACCACCACTGTCGGTTCACCGACCTCGGTTGCCAGTGCTTCGGCGATCCGCTCGGCCCGGCCCGTGCCGGCCGCGACGGCGCTGCGCAGCCAGCCGCCCGTCGGGCAGGGCACCGAGACCGTCTGCTCGGCCCGCACATCGGTCGCCCCGAGCAGCGCCAGCAGCCGGGCGGGTTCCTCGTCGGAGTCGTCGGCCGACGCGGTGGCGTCCGCCGTACCGGACTCCGCCGGCCGACAGCCCGAACTGATCCGGAACTCCAGCACGCCGGGCGCGGTCAGCAACCCCCGTACGGCGACGAACTCCCCCGCGTCGGCGGTCAGCCGGGAGGACCCGCCGGTGGGGTCGCCGTGCCGGGCCCGCGCCACGTAGTGCGCCGGCAGCCGCTGCGCGACCCGGTCCAGCAGCGCCGGACCCGACTCGGCGCCGGTGTGCGCGGTCAGCACCCGGGTCAGCTCCGCGCCGGGGCGCACCGGGGTGATCCGGCAGCCGGACCGGACCACCTCCGCGCCGACGACCATCACGCCGGCGTCGCCGACGGCCGCCGTGAGGTCGACCGCCACCCGGTCCACGACCGGGCGGGCGTCGGCGATGCTGCGTTGCTCGCGGACCGTCGGGGCGTCCTGTCGGACCGAGACGACGGCCAGGCCGAGCAGCAGCACCGCCCACGCACCGCAGACGGCGGCCAGCACCCAGCGGCGGCGTGACCGCCCTGGCGAAGTTGACGGCGGATCGAGACTCACCGGCCCATCGTGCCAGGTGCCGGCGAGGGCCCACGTCAGGCCGGCGTCCGGACCCGCTGGTCGACTGTCAGGCCGGCGTCCGGACCCGCTGGTCGACCGGTGACGCCACGGTCTGGTCCTCCGGTGCCGACACCAGGGGTGTCGGGACCAGGGGATCCAGGTGCGCGCCGGGATAACCGGCGTACCCGTGGTCGTCGGGGTCGGCGTAACCGTCGTCGACCGGGTAGCCGTCGTGCGCCCCGTCGACTGTCGCCGGGGTGGCCAGCCGGTAACCGACGCCGCGTACGGTCTGGATCTCCAGGCCGCCGCCGGCGCTGCGCAACTTGCGGCGCAGGCGTTTGACGGCGGAGTGCAGGATCGCGGTGTCGCCGAGGTAGGCCCCGCCCCAGACGGTGCCGAAGAGACGTTCGTAGGTCCAGACGACGACCGGTGGCGTGGCGAGCCGGGCGAGCAGTTCCCGCTCCAGGCGGGTCAGGGCCAGCGGCTCGCCGCGCCAGGTGACGAGATGTCCCGGTACGTCGACGACGAGGTCACCGAGGATGACCGGCGCCGTCGGCGGCGGGGTCTCGGTGGGTACGGGCGGAAAGAGCATCGCCCGCAGCTCGGAAAGATCCGTACATATCACTACTGTGCCGCAGTCGTCGAGCCGCCTCACCACGCGCTCGCGGACCGCGACGTCAGCGGTGACACAGACAACCAGTGGCACTTCACCGTTGACCACCGCATTCCTCCCCAGGTAGCTGCGTGTCATCAGACAACGCCGTTTAGTCGCTGTAGTCAACAGCGACAGTCACCGATACCAGTCCCGCCCGACGCTCGACCACGAACTGTCCACTTACTGCCTGAAAACTGCCTAACATACCCCATTGATCACCCACGTCACCCGCTAAAGCATGACTCCTAGCCGTCGTGCGAGGACTTTCCGTAGATCATCTCCGCGCACGCGCCGAGCGGACTCCGGGCTTTCCGGGTCGCTGGTCTGCGGCCCGCCGGGTGCGGGCCGCCACGAGTTTGGGGGACCACGTGGTCGACCTGCCTCGCCGTCGTGCCGGACACCTGCACCGGGCCCGTCGCGGTCCGGGCCGGCGGAAACGCTCCACCGCCGGCGGCTGGGCCGCCCGGACCCGCGGCGCGGTCACCGCCGCACTGGTCGCCCTGCTCGTCGTCACCGTCCCGCCCGTCAGCGCGGGCGCCGCCCCGTCGACCGAGCCGGCGGGCGCGCGGCTGAGCACCGAACTCGCCGCCACCCTGGACCGACAGGGCACCGCCGACTTCATGGTGTACCTGCGCGAACGCGCCGACCTGCCGCGCGCCGCCACCGCCGCCGCCGCTGGCCTGCCGGCCGGGTCGCGGCAGGCCGACGCCCGTGCCGCCGCCGTGTTCCGGGAGCTGACCAGCACCGCCGAACGCAGCCAGCAGGGCCTGCGCGAGCTGCTCGACGAGCGCAAGGCCAGCTACACCCCGTACTGGATCGCCAACGCGGTCCGGGTCACCGGCGACCGTGCCCTCGCCGACCGGATCGCCGCGCTGCCCGAGGTGGAACGGATCGATCCGGCCCGCAGCTACCCGCTGCTCACCCCGGAACCGGCCACGCCGGTGACCGCCACCGACGAGGCCGGCACCGACGAGGCCGGCACCGCCGCCGTCGAATGGAACCTCAACAACGTCCGCGCCCCACAGACCTGGGCGGAGTTCGGCACCCGGGGCGAGGGCATCGTGGTCGCCACGATCGACAGTGGCGTCGAGTACGACCACCCGGCGCTGGCAGCCAGCTACCGGGGCGCCGACGGCGCCGGCGGCTACGACCACGACTACAACTGGTTCGACCCGACCGGCATCTGCCCGGCCGGCACCCCGTGCGACAACAACGACCACGGCACCCACGTCACCGGCACCATCACCGGCGACGACGGCGGCACCAACCAGACCGGCGTGGCGCCGGGCGCCCGCTGGATCGCGGCCAAGGGCTGCGAGGTCGACACCTGCTCGGACGCCTCGTTGCTGGCCGCCGGCCAGTGGGTGCTCGCCCCCACCGACAGCTCCGGCGCGAACCCGCGGCCGGACCTGCGCGCCGACGTGGTCAACAACTCCTGGGGCGGCGGGCAGAACGACCCGTGGTACCGGCAGACCGTGGACGCCTGGGTCGCCGCCGGCATCTTCCCCGCCTTCGCCATCGGCAACGACGGACCGGCCTGCGGCACCGCCAGCTCCCCCGGCGACTACCCGCAGGCGTACGCCGTCGGCAACTACGACGTCAACAACGTGATCGCCGCCCGGTCCAGCCGGGGCGCCTCCCTGGTGGACGGTGCGGTCAAGCCGAACATCGCCGCGCCCGGCACCGCGATCCGCTCCAGCGTCCCCGGCGGCGGGTACGCGGCCTTCAGCGGCACCTCGATGGCCTCCCCGCACGTCGCCGGTACCGTCGCCCTGGCCTGGTCGGCGGCACCGACCCTGTACGGCGACATCGCCGCGACCCGGGCCCTGCTCGACGGCACCGCGATCGACACCGACGACACCAGCTGCGGCGGTACCGCCGCGAACAACAACAACTTCGGCGAGGGCCGGCTCGACGCGTACGCCGTCGTCGAGGCCGCCCCGCGCGGACCCGCCGGCCGGGTCGGCGGCGTCGTCACCGGTGACGGCGAGCCACTGGCCGGCGCGACCGTCGCCACCGGCGAGCGCAGCGTCACCAGCGGAGCCGACGGCAGCTACGCCCTGACCCTGCCGACCGGCGAGCACACCCTCACCGCCAGCGCGTTCGGCTACCGGCCGGTGACCGCGACCGTCACCGTCGCCGAGGACGGTACCGTCACACAGGACTTCGACCTGGCGGCCACCACGGTGGTCACCCTGACCGGCCGGGTCACCGACGGCTCCGGTCACGGCTGGCCGCTGTACGCCCGGGTCGAGGTCGACGGACAGCCGGACACCCTCACCTACACCGACCCGGCGTCCGGGCGCTACACCCTCACCGTCCCCGGTGACACCGCCGTCGCCCTGGTGGTCACCCCGGTGCTGGCCGGCTACCAGCCGGCCCGGGTCGAGGTCCCGGCCGGCACCGACGACCGGACGGTCAACGTCCCGGTCGGCGTCACCGCCGCCTGCGTCACCCCCGGCTACGCGGCCAGTTTCGGCGAGCCGCTGCTCGCCGAGGACTTCTCCGCCGACACCGCCCCGGACGGCTGGTCCGTGGTGGAGCGCACCACCGGCGGCGGTTGGGACTTCACCGACATCGGCTCCTGGGGCAACCTCACCGGCGGCGACGGCGGCTTCGCCAACATCGACTCCGACGCACTCGGCGTCGGGCAGACCCAGGACACCGACCTGGTCACCCCGACCCTGGACATGTCCGGTACGGACGCACCGTATCTGCGGTTCGCCAGTGACTGGCGGGCCGTCGGCCTCAGCGACAGCGCCGAGGTGGGGGTCTCCGTCGACGGCGGTGACACCTGGACCACCGTGTGGCGCCAGACCAGCAGCCGGCGCGGCCCCCGGGTCGAGGAGATCCCGCTGACCGAGGTGGCCGGTGCCGCGCAGGTCCTCGTCCGGTTCCGCTTCCAGGGCACCTATGCCTGGTGGTGGCAGGTCGACGACGTCGAGGTGGTCGACCGCAGCTGCACCCCGCTGCCCGGCGGTCTGCTGGTCGGCACCACCACCGACCACAACACCGGGGCCGCGTTGAACGGCGTCACCGTGGCCGCCGTCGCCGACCCGACGGTCGCCGCCGTCTCCGCCGCCACGCCGGCCGACCCGACCCAGCCGGACGGCTTCTACCAGCTGTTCTCGCCGCTGACCGGGGAGCAGGAGTTCACCGCCACCCGGGCGCCGTACCAGGTGCGCAGCCGGACGGTGACGGTGGTGCCCGACGGTGCCCGACGGGCCGACTTCTCCGTCAAGGCCGGCCGGGTGACGATCAGCCCGACCAGCCCGGTGGTGTCCCACCAGCCGTACGGCAGCACCCGCAAGGCCAGCGTGACGGTGACCAACACCGGTAGCGCCCCGGCGACTGTGGAGATGCTGCCCGGCGGCGGCGACTTCGACCTGCTCGGCGCGGCCGCCGGCGCGGCCCTGACCGAACACCGGGTCAAGGGGATCAGCAAGGCCTGGCAGGGTCAGGCGTACGGGGCCCCGGCCGGCGCGGCGCCGACCCGGGTCAGCCCGGCCCCGGCGGCCGGCCCGGCATCGGGGTCGGCGGCCGGCTCGGCGGCGGACGAGGCGTGGACCCGGGCACCGGACCACCCGACGTCGGTCTTCGACAACGCCGCCGCCACTCTGGACGGCAAGATCTACTCGGTGGCCGGCGGCAGCACCACCGGCACCGAACGTGACGCCTGGGTGTACGACCCGGTCACCGATGCCTGGAGTGCCCTGCCGGACCTGCCGGTGGCACGCAGCAAGCCGGTGCTCGCCGCGGCCGGCGGCAAGCTGTACCTGTTCGGTGGGTGGGGTGCCGGCGGCACCCCGGTGGCCAGCGTCGACGTGTTCGACCCGGCGACCGGGGCGTGGTCGACCCTGCCCGGGGTGACCAGCCCGGCACCACGGGCGGCGGCCGGCTCGGCCGTGGTCGGCAGCACGGTCTACCTGATCGGGGGCTGCGTCGACGGCACCTGCACCGACTCCCGTACCGTGCTGGCCTTCGACACCGGCACCGGCACCTTCCGGTCCCGGGCCGACTACCCGCTCGCCGCGTCCTGGCTGGCCTGCGGCGGCATCGGCGACCGGGCGTACTGCGCCGGTGGGGCCGGGGCGGTCGAGTACCGGTCGGCGTACGCCTACGACCCGGCGACCGACGCCTGGAGCCCGCTGCCGGACCTGCCACTGGACCTGTGGGGTGGCCAGTACGCCGCCGCCGGTGGCCTGCTGGTGATCGCCGGCGGGGTGACCGGGTCGTCGACCACGGTGACCAACCGGACGGTCGGCTTCGACCCGACCGCCGGGGTGTGGCGGGACCTGCCGAACACCCAGTTCGCCCGCTACCGGGGCGCCGGTGCCTGCGGGGCGTACAAGATCGGCGGCTCGCCGACGTCGTTCGTCGGATCGCCGCAGGTGGAGCTGCTGGACGGGTTGGCCTCGTGTGACGCGGCGGCCGACATCCCGTGGCTGGATCCCGCTCCGGGCAGCTTCACGCTGGCTCCCGGCGCGTCCCGGACGGTGACGGTCACCTTGTCGGCGACCGCCGAGGCCGGGGTCGACCAGCCGGGTCGCTACACCGCCACCCTCGGGCTGCGGTCGAACACCCCGTACCCGGTCGGTGCGGTGGACGTGCAGATGAACGTCTCGCCGCCGGCGTCCTGGGCGAAGGTGCAGGGCACCGTCTCCGGGCTCAGCTGCGCCGGGGTCGAGGTCGGGATCGCCGGGGCGACCGTACGGTTGAACTCGCTGACCGAGCCGGGCACCGGGTTCACGCTGCGCACCGACGCCACCGGCGGGTTCGCCTACTGGTTGCCCCGGGGGCAGTACCAGATCATCACCGCGAAGGACGGCTGGGTGCCGCAGGCCGCCCAGCACCGGCTGCCGGCCGGGATCGTGACCACGGTCGACGCTCTGCTGGAGCAGGTCGACCCGTGTCCGCCCCGGCTCGGTGGGGTCTGACCCGCACCACGTGACGGCTCCGACCGCCACGGCGTGACGGCACGAACGGGTGCCGGGCCAGCCCAGCTCTGGCCCGGCACCCGCCGGCGGTCAACCCTCGGCGATCACGGGTTGACCGGGCACCGCACCCAGTCCCGGCCCTTCACGTAGTTCCAGGAGCAGGTGTGCAGGGACTGGCCTTTCCGGTTCCGCAGGAACGCCTTGTCTCCGTTGACGTTCCACACGAAGTCGCCATTGTTCCAGTAGACGGTCCGGGCGGTGTCGTCGCCGGTGCCCGACCGCAGCCACACCCGGCCACCGTTTGCCGGAATGACGACATCGCCGAATCGGTAGGTCCGGCCGTTGTTGTTGTGCACCGTGTAGCCACGCAGATTGATGGCCTGCTTGCTCCGGTTGATCAGCTGCAACCATTCCCGGTTGAGCAGCGTCCCGCTGCCGTCGTCCAGCCCGTTCGGGTGGTACTGGACGCTGTGGACCCGCAGGTCGGGCGTCTCGGTACGGGCCGTCGCCGGTGCCGCAGTGGTCAGTGAGGCGACGACTCCGATCGCCACCGCCGTCAGGATGCCGACAGTTCTGCGCATGATTCCCCCCATGGGATGAACGGTTTTCACGGGTGCCGGAATGTCGAATGCCGATTCTTCGTCCGCTCGCCCCGGCAGGAGAATTGTGTGGGATCGACCCGGAAACAATCCAGGTAGTGACGTCATCAAGTCAGTTCGTCATGGCTCCCCGGAGCGCCGATGAGGGGCGGGCTTGTCGGTGATGCCGAGCGGCGAGCGACCGGGGTGACGCCACCGGTCAGCCGTTTCTGTTGTCGACAGCGCGACACGGGGGTGCGCCGTTGTCGGCGACGCGACAGCCCTGATGGCTGCCGGTCGTAGCAGACCCGTACTGCGGTAGATCGGTATTCCTGTGAGGAATATTTATACCTCTGAGGAATATCGTCCGGGCGCATGTCCCGGTGGGGCGGCGTCACGTGCAGTGACGAGACGGGTGGCTCCCGCTGGGCGGGCCAGGACTCCGGTCCCCAGCTGGTGACCCTGATCATGAGCTGGCCCTCGGAACGTGACGTTCCGAGGGCCGCAGCTTGTCGCAGGGGTGTCGGGGCCTCAGCCGCCGACGGTCACCCCTACCTCGTTGACGCCCTGGGCGGCGGTCACCGGCGTGTCGCCGTTGCCGTGCCGGGACAGGGCCCGCAGCGTCCAGCTGCCCGGGGCGGCGAAGAACCGGAACTGGCCGGCCGGTGAGGTCACCACCTCTGCGGTGAACTCGCCGGTGGCGTCCAGCAGCCGCACGTACGCGCCGGCGACGACCTCGCCGTCAGCGGTCCGTACGGTACCGGTGATCACGGTCTCCTTGGCCAGGTCGACGCTGGCGGGCAGCGGCGCGGACTGGTCCGGCGCAGCGCAGCCCGACGCGGTCGCGGCGCTCGGCGTTGTCGCAGCTGTCATGGTCACGCCTTTCCGGGTTCGTCGCCGAGCACCACCGGCACGCCGATCAACGAGCCGTACTCGGTCCAGGAGCCGTCGTAGTTCTTGACGTTGGCGTGCCCGAGCAGCTCCTTGAGCACGAACCAGGTGTGCGAGGACCGCTCGCCGATGCGGCAGTACGCGATGGTGTCCTTGCCGTCGTCCAGGCCGGCGTCGGCGTAGAGCGCGCGCAGCTCGTCGTCGGACTTGAAGGTGCCGTCCTCGTTGGCCGCCTTGGACCACGGCACGCTGACCGCGGTCGGGATGTGCCCGGCCCGCTGCGCCTGCTCCTGCGGCAGGTGGGCGGGGGCGAGCAGCCGGCCGGCGTACTCGTCGGGCGAGCGGACGTCGACCAGGTTCTGGGTGCCGATCGCGGCGACGACCTCGTCGCGGAACGCCCGGATGGACAGGTCCGGCTCCTGGGCGACGTACTGGGTGGCCGGGCGGGTGACGACCTCGGTGGTCAGCGGGCGGGCGTCGAGCTCCCACTTCTTGCGACCGCCGTCGAGCAGCTTGACGTCGCCGTGGCCGTACAGCTTGAAGTACCAGTACGCGTACGCGGCGAACCAGTTGTTGTTGCCGCCGTAGAGCACCACGACGTCGTCGTTGCTGATACCGCGCTCGGAGAGCAGCGCCTCGAACTGCGACTTGTTGATGAAGTCGCGGCGCACCGGGTCCTGCAGGTCGGTCTTCCAGTCGATCTTGATCGCGCCGGCGATGTGGCCGCCGTCGTAGGCGCTGGTGTCCTCGTCGACCTCGACGAAGACGACGCCCGGGGCGTCGAGGTTCTTCTCGGCCCAGTCGGCCGAAACGAGTGCGGTGTCGCGACTCATCAGATCACTCCCTGGTTGGTTCTCCCCGACGGCGCCGGTGGCCGGACGGGGAACGCGGGTCGGTGGTGAGTCCACGCCGCAGGTGTCGCACCTGTGCGTGAACCCTGGAGGACGGATCACGGACGTGCGACGGCGCCGCTGCCGGGCGTTGGTGGAGGATTCTTCGGGCACTGCCACCCGACCATTCGAGAGGTCGGTGGACAGCCCGCCGGGTCAGCCCGCCGTCAGAGGACCGGGCGACACAGGCAGGTGGCCACACGGCACAGGTCGACCGCGCGCCGCTTGGTGAGGAACTTCCCCATGGGGCCGAAGCTTACCAGCCTGTTTCCGGCCGGTCACCGATCCGACCACGCACTGAGACGGCCGCCACGTCACCGGGTGACCAGGCGACCGGATCCGGTCGTCGGCCTCAGCCGAGGGCGCTCAGCGGCACGTCCTGGGCCGTCGCGGTGACCACCAGACCGGCCGGGGTCACGTGCACCTGCTGCAGGTCGAGCTGGAACGGCAGCTCCGGCAACGGTACGGCGATCGAGAGCTGCTGCGCGTAGGCGTCGACGAAGCCACGGGCGGCGTCGTCGCTCGGCAGGCCCTCGGCGTCGAGGTTGGCGAAGCGCAGCAGGACCTGGCCGTCGGCGACCTCCAGGTCGGCCGTGCCGGTCAGCACCACCTGCTGGCCGAGGATCTCCACCGGCGCGGTGACGGCGAGCCGTCCGTCGCGTTCGGACAGTTCGACGCCGGGCTGATCGATCAGCTGGACCACGCTGCCGTACGCGACGGTGGCCTCGCCCTGCACGGTCTCCGCGACGACCTCGCCCTGGCCGGTCCGCAGGGTGTCCAGTGACGCCTGTACGCCGCGCGCGTCGACGTCCAGGGTCGGCAGCCGCACGCTGTTTCCGTTGACCGGGGCGGAGACGTCACGCAGCACGATCGAGATCGACCGGTAGTCGCCGGCGAGCACCTGGGTCAGGAACGGGAAGCCGCCGATCGAGACGTCAGGCTCGGAGGACACGATGTTCTGCGCGGCGATCTGCTGACGGATCTGGTCGGTGACCGCGCGTTCGGCGTACGCGACCGCCACCCGGTCGGCGACGACCAGGGCGATGCCCAGGATCACCAGCAGGACGGCGGCGACGACGAGCAGGCGACGCCCGGTACGTCGGCGGGGCCGGCCCCGAGAAGCTGGCTCCGGAAATGCCGGATACGTCGACACTGTCCCTCCTCGGCTGGGGTCCGTCGCGCCGTACCGTATCTACCCAACCTGAGTGCCCCTCACGCGGTCGACGACCCGGACCGTCAGTTGAAGATCAGGACACCGAGGGCGTACGACAGCGGAGCGGCGAGCGCGAACCCACCGAGCGGACCCTGCATGTGCCGGGCCACCCACATCGTCGGCGGATCACCGGCCATCTGCCGACTGGCCTCGGCGTACCCGGTGGCCAGGTCGACCAGCACGGCCGCACTGGCCGCGACGAGGCCGACCACGGCGGCCGTCATCGGGGTGTAGCCGACAACGTAGATGCCGAGCACGGCACTGGTGAGCGTGCCGCCCATCGCGCCGAACACGACTCCGACCGCGCCCCGGGGCACCTGTGGGGCGAGCCGGGGCCGGGACAGCACCGCGTCGGTGAGCCGGGCGAGCATCAGGGCGCTGCCGGTGCCGGCGAGCGCCACCACGATCGTCTGGGTGCCGCCGAGTTGCAGCCGGCTGAGCACGATGAGGGTGGCGAAGGCGACCGCGCCGACGACGATCTGCAGGTTCGCACCGAGCGACTCGGTGACCCGGGTGCGGTCGGCGGGTCGGACCAGCTGGGCGAGCACCGCGGCGACGAACCCGCCGGCGGCGGCGTACCCGACCGGGGCCAGGGTGGCGACCGTGGGCAGCAGCGCGCCGAGGGTGGCGCCGGCCGCGGCGGCCAGGCCGACACCACCGACCACCCACATCGCCGGTGGCCGGATCGCCAGGGTCCAGGAGATGACGAAGAGCAGCTGTACGCCGAAGACGACCACGGCGAACGGCAGCCGGGCGAGGCCGGGGCCGGCGGTCTGCGCCCCGAAGATCAGCCCCAACGCGAGCAGCACCGAGAACCCGGCGACGGTCAGCGACAGGGTCCGGCTGACCGGCACGGGAGCCGCCCGCGACGGTCCGTCGTCGTCCGTGGCGTCCTCGTCGGCCGGGCCGGCGGAATCCCGGCGCGGCGGGGCAGCGGCGTCCGGACGCGGCGGCGTCGCCCGGCCCGGCCCGGCTGCGGCTGGCGGACGTACGGCGGCCACCGCCGCTGCCGCCGTACCGGGTGCCGGGGCCCGACCGGGTCCCGGCGGTGGGCCCGGAGGCGGGCCGGGGACCGCCGCCCGGCCCGGTGACCCGCCGGGGCCGGGACCGGGACCAGGCCCGGGAGCCCGCCCCGGTGTCGGGCCGGGGGCGCGGCCCGGCATCGGACCCGGCATCGGACCCGGCGCCGGGGCACGCCCGCCGGGCGTCGGGCCGGATGGCCGGCCGGCCGGTCCCGGCCGGCCGCCGTCGGGCCACGGGTCGCGGCCGGTCTCGGATGGCGTGGAGGGATACACGCCCCGATCGTGCCAGACCGGCCGGGTCGTCCGCTGGCGACGGCACCGTTGGTCGGGCCGGTCACGCGGCACCCGACAGCTGGAGCGCGGTAGTGCAACCTTCAACCGTTATGGCCAACCGCACAGATGAACGGCCGGCCGCCCGGGTGTTTCCGGCACCTGATCGGTTAAGCTCTTGGCTTAACCACCCGTCAGCGAAGCCGGGGTCTCGACGCCACTGTCTGCGGTGACGGCCGGTTCGGTCGTCAGCCCGCGGTCACCACGCGCGGCCAGGACAGGCCGCGAGGACGGAGGTGATGTGTGGAAATCCTGCTGCTGGTGACGGCCCGTGCAGGCGAGCCGTCGGCCGTACTGCCCGCACTCGACCTGCTCCCCCATTCGGTGCGGACCGCACCCCGTGACGTACGTACCCTGGTGTCCGGGCCCAGCCCCGACGCGGTCCTGGTGGACGCCCGGTCAGAGCTGTCCGAGGCCCGCGCGACCTGCCGGATGCTGCATGCCACCGGTCTGGGCGTCCCGCTGGTCGCGGTGGTCACCGAGGCCGGCCTGATCGCGCTCAACGCCGACTGGGGCGTCGACGACGTCATCCTGGCCAGCGCCGGCCCCGCCGAGGTGGAGGCCCGGCTGCGGTTGGCGGTCGGTCGGCTGACCAACGCCACCTCCGGTGCCGGCGGGCTGATTCGGGCCGGTGAGCTGAGCATCGATCCGGACACCTACGCCGCCAAGCTCAAAGGCCGGCCGCTCGACCTGACGTACAAGGAGTTCGAGCTGTTGAAGTTCCTCGCCCAGCACCCGGGCCGGGTCTTCACCCGCGACCAGCTGCTGCGCGAGGTCTGGGGTTACGACTACTTCGGCGGTACGCGCACCGTCGACGTGCACGTGCGGAGGCTGCGCGCCAAGCTCGGCTCGGAGTACGAGTCGATGATCGGCACGGTCCGCCAGGTGGGTTACAAGTTCGTGGTGCCGCCGAGCCGCTCGCCGCTGCCCGACAACGAGCCCGCTCCGCTGACGGTCTGACGCCGCGCCGCCGGCCAGCACAGGTAGCGACCGGCACGCAGGCGAACACCGCGACATCAGCCGAGGCGCCATCCGGTTCCGTCCGGATGGCGCCTCGGCTTTTATCGGAATGGACCCCATTTAGGGTGCTATTGACCCATTCACCTCTCGTGCTCCGGTGAACCGACCTAACGTCGCCCCGACGGCGCGGATCCGGGAGGACGATGGTGGCGGTGCTGGTGGGTTCCCGTGGGCTGGCTCTGGCGGCGGTGGCCGCGACGGCGGCGCTGACCAGCGCGTACGTCATCGGGTTCGGGGCCGCGCCGAGCCCGGTGGCCGGCCCGGACCCCAGCCCCACGCCGGCCCCGGCACCGGTGGTCACCCCCTCCGGCCACGACCCGGACCTCGGCCCGTCGACCGCCGGGCCGGTGACCGCCGACCCGTCGACCACCGGACCAGCGACCGCCGACCCGTCGACCGCCGGGCCGGTGACCGCCGACCCGTCGACCACCGGACCAGCGGTGCCGCTGCCGGAGTACGCGCCGCTGGCCGTCGACCGCAGTGGACCGCACGGCACCCGGCTGACCAGCGGCAGCGCCGCCGTGGCCCTCACCTTCGACGACGGCCCCCACCCGGTGCACACTCGACAGACCCTCGACGTGCTGCGCCAGTACGGCGTCAAGGCCACCTTCTGCCTGGTCGGTCGCAACGCGGCGGCGTACCCGGAGCTGGTCGCGGCGATCGCCACCGAGGGCCACACCCTGTGCAACCACTCGTGGAGTCACGACTTCGCCCTCGGCAGTTACCCGCCAGCCGCGATCCGGGCCGACCTGACCCGGACCTCCGAGGCGATCCGGGCGGCGGCCCCCGGCCACCCGGTCTCCTACTTCCGTCAGCCGGGCGGCTTCTGGACCCCGACCGTCGTCGAGGTCGCCCAGGAGCTGGGGATGGCCTCGGTGCACTGGACCATCGACCCGGCCGACTACCACCAGCCCGGGGCCGGCAGCATCACCGCCACCGTCACCGCCCAGGCCGTACCGGGCTCGGTGGTCCTGCTGCACGACGCCGGCGGCAACCGCACCGGCACCGTCCTGGCACTGCGGACGATCCTGCCCAACCTGCGGCAACGGTTCCTCGTCGACGCGCTTCCACCGTTGGCCGAACGGGCCGATCAGCGCAGCCGCCGACTGCATCTGAAGACCGGCCAGATCTGACCCGCCAGCACCGTGCCGGAGCGGCACGGCGCGGGCGCTACGGTGGGAGGCATGGCGGAGCCGGCGACCCAGACGAGCGTGACCGTCGACCGGTGCGACCGGCTCGACCCGGTCCAGGTCGACCGGGTGCTGACGCTGGCCCGGGCCGCCGCCGACACCGACGGTGCCGACCCACTGCCCGAACAGGTCGTCCTGACGCTGCGCGACGCGAGCACCGCCCGGCACGTCACGCTGACCGGCCCGGCCGGCGACCTGACCGGGTACGCGCACCTGGACCCGACCGATCCGGCCGGCCCGGTCGCCGAGCTGGTGGTGCACCCGGCACACCGGCGACGCGGGTACGGCCGACGACTGCTCACCGACCTGCTCGACGCCGTCGACCCGGCCGCCGGGCTGCGGATCTGGGCGCACGGCGACCATCCGTCGGCTGCCGCCCTCGCCCTCGACCACGGCTTCACCCGCGACCGGGTGCTGCTGCAGCTGCGCCGCCGGCTGACCGATCCGCTACCCGAGCCGACACTGCCGGCCGGGGTACGGCTGCGGGCGTTCGTCCCGGGCCGCGACGACGCCGCCTGGGTGGCGCTCAACGCCACGGCGTTCGCCGACCATCCGGAGCAGGGCCGCTGGGGGCTGCCGCAGTTGCGGGCCAGGATGGCGCAGCCGTGGTTCGACCCGGCCGGTTTCCTGCTCGCCGAGGACACGTCCGGGCGGCTGGTCGGCTTCCACTGGACCAAGGTGCACGCCGACGCGGCGGTCGGCGAGGTCTACGTACTCGGGGTCGATCCGACCGCCCACGGCGGCGGTCTCGGCCGTGCCCTCACCCTGGCCGGGCTGCGGCATCTGGCCGGGGCGGGCCTGCCCCGGGCGATGCTCTACGTCGACGAGTCGAACACCGCCGCGGTACGGCTCTACACCCGGCTCGGTTTCCTACGCTGGTCGGCCGACGTCACCTACCGCCGGCCCCGAACCTGACCCGGCCCTGAACCTGACCCGGCCCTGAACCTATGCCTGCCGCCGGCCCTGACCCGCCTGCGGGTCAGGGCCGCGGCCCACTGGTCAGCCGAACCGGCCGGTGATGTAGTCCTCGGTCGCCTTGATCTGCGGGTTGCTGAAGATCTTCTGCGTGTCGTCCATCTCGATCAGCTTGCCGGGCTGGCCGGTGCCGGCGATGTTGAAGAAGCCGGTCCGGTCGCTGACCCGCGCAGCCTGCTGCATGTTGTGCGTGACGATCACGATGGTGAACTCGGTCTTCAGCTGGTGCATCAGGTCCTCGATGGCGAGGGTGGAGATCGGGTCCAGCGCCGAGCACGGCTCGTCCATCAGCAGCACCGCCGGCTTGACCGCGATCGCCCGCGCGATGCACAGCCGCTGCTGCTGCCCGCCGGAGAGGCTGGAGCCGGGCCGGCCCAGCCGGTCCTTGACCTCCTCCCACAGGTTCGCTCCGCGCAGCGTCTGCTCGACGAGTTCGTCGAGCTCCGCCTTGCGCATCCGCCCACCGTTGAGCTTCACGCCGGCCGCGACGTTGTCGTAGATCGACATGGTCGGGAACGGGTTGGGGCGTTGGAAGACCATGCCGACCTGGCGCCGGACGGCGACCGGGTCGACGCCGACGCCGTACAGGTCGTCGCCGTCTATCGCCACCTTGCCGGTGACCCGGCCGCCCGGCACGACCTCGTGCATCCGGTTCAGCGAGCGCAGGAAGGTCGACTTGCCGCAGCCGGACGGGCCGATCAGCGCCGTCACCGACCGCGGCTCGATGGTCATGTTGACCTGTTCGACGGCTTTGAACGCGCCGTAGAAGATGTCCAGGTCGGAGACTTCGATTCGCTTGGCCACTTGAGGGGTCCTTTCCGCGTTCAGCGGCTGTTCGGCAGGGAGAAGAACCGGGAGATCAGACGGGCCACCAGGTTCAGTGCCATGACGAGGATGAACAGGGTGAGCGCGGCGGCCCAGGCGCGGTCCACCCCGAACTCCGGCCGGGACCCGGGGATGCTGTACGAGTAGTAGGTGAAGACCGGCAGCGAGGCCATCCGACCGTCGAACAGGTTCGAGTTGAGCGCCGTGGTGGCACCCGAAATGATCAGCAGCGGGGCGGTCTCGCCGATCACCCGGGCGATCGACAGGGTGACGCCGGTGGCAATGCCGGGGGCAGCGGTCCGCAGCACCACCCGCAGCACGGTGCGCCACTTCGGTACGCCGAGGGCGTACGAGGCTTCCCGCAGCTCGTTCGGCACCAGCTTGAGCATCTCCTCGACCGAGCGGACCACCACCGGCACCATCAGCACGGACAGGGCGACCGAGCCGCCGAGGCCGAACCGGATGCTCGGGCCGAAGAAGATCGCGAAGAAGGCGAACGCGAACAGGCCCGCCACGATCGACGGGATACCGGTCATCACGTCGACCAGCAGGGTGACCCAGCGGGCCAGCCGGCCCCTGCCGTACTCGACCAGGTAGACGGCGCACATCACGCCGATCGGGACCGAGATGAGCGCCGCCGCACCGGTCATCAGCAGGGTGCCGACGGTGGCGTGCAGCGCACCGCCGCCCTCGCCGAGCACCCCCCGCATGTCGCTGGTGAGGAAGGTCGTGTCGAACCGGTTGACGCCGTTGGTGGTGACGGTGATCAGCAGGGACAGCAGCGGCAGCATCGCCAACGCGAAGGCGATGCTGACCAGCACGGTGACGAAGCGGTCCTTGGCCCGCCGGCCGCCCTCGACCCGCCAGGAGACCGCCGGCAACGCCACCATGGTCAGCAGCACGCCGAGCACGACCGACAGCGCGATGGACAGGCCGAGGCTGAGCCCGCCGAGCAGGCCCACCGACAGGCTGACGCCGGCCACCGACCACGGAGCCCAGTTGGGCAGCACGCCGCTGGTCAGCGTGTTGGTGGCCACCGCCCGGGGCGGGGTGATGGTGGTCATGCGTTCGCTCCCGAGAAGTCGCGCCGGCGGGCGACGACGGCCCGGGCGGCGAAGTTGACGGCGAAGGTCAGCGCGAACAGCACCAGACCGGAGGCGATCAGCGCGTTGACCGCCAAGCCGCTGGACTCGGGGAAGTCGAGGGCGATGTTGGCGGCGATGGTGTTGCTGTTGACCGAGTCGATCAGGTTGATGGTGACCACGTCGTACGCGGAGAGGATCATCGCGACGGCCAGGGTCTCGCCGAGGGCCCGGCCGAGGCCGAGCATGCTGCCGCTGATGATGCCGGAGCGGCCGAACGGCAGCACGGTCATCCGGATCATCTCCCAGCGGGTGGCGCCGAGCGCCAGGGAGGCCTCCTCCTGCAACCGTGGGGTCTGCAGGAAGACCTCCCGGTTCACCGCCGTCATGATCGGCAGGATCATCACCGCGAGCACCAGCCCGGCGGTCAGCATCGTCCGCCCGGTCGTGGAGGTGGGGCCGGCGAAGAACGGGATGAAGCCCAGGTAGTCCTCCAGCCACTGGTAGGCCGGCACCAGCTGCGGGGCGAGGAAGGCGATGCCCCAGAGTCCGTACACGACACTGGGCACGGCGGCGAGCAGGTCGACCAGGTAGCCCAGCCCGGCGGCGATCCGGCGGGGCGCGTAGTGCGAGATGAACAGTGCGATGCCGATCGCCAGCGGGGTGGCGACCACCAGCGCGATCACCGCGGCCAGCACCGTGCCGAACAGCAACGGACCGACGTACGCGAGGAAGCTCTCGCCACCGGGCAGGTCCTCGGCGTCGGCGGTGAGCGCGGGGAAGCCCTCGTAGAGCAGGAAGGCGGCGACCGCCGCGAGGGTGACGAGGATCAGTACGCCGGCGCCGACGGCGGTGCCGGAGAAGATCTGGTCGCCGATCCGTTTTCCGGACCGGCCCCGACGACGGTCCGTGACGATCGGCGACTCGTCCGGTGACGTGCCGCGCGGCGAGCCGCCCGGCGGCGGATCGCTCGATGGGGTACCGCTGGTGGCGGTGGCGGGCTTTGTCACGGGTTACGCCTCCTCAGGCCGTGTCGTGACGGTGGGGGTTCGGATACGCCGCAGGTCCGGACGGCCACCGGGTGACCGTCCGGACCTCGAGTCGACGGGACTGGACGTGGTGCTGGACTCAGCCGGCGACGGTGATCGCGTCGATGGCCTGCTGCGCCTGGGTCCGCAGCTCGGCGGAGATCGGCGCGGAGCCTGCGTTGTCGGCGGCGGCCTGCTGGCCCTCCTCGCTGATCAGGTAGTTGAAGAACGCCTTGACCAGGTCGACGGTCTCCTGGCTGTCGTAGTTGACGCAGGCGAGCTGGTAGGAGACCAGCACGATCGGGTAGACGCCGGCCTCGGTGGTGTCCCGGGGCAGGTCGATGGCGAAGCTGAACTCCGGGCGGCCGGCGACGGTCTCGGCGGCGTCGACGACGGCAGCGGCGGCCTCGGCCGAGTACTCGACGAAGTCCTCGCCGACCTGGACCGCGGCGACACCGAGGTCGGTGGCCTGGGAGGCGTCGATGTAGCCGATGGTGCCCTCGCCGGAGCGCAGCGCGGCGGCCACACCCTGGGTCTGGGCGGCGGCCTCACCGGTCTGGGTCGGCCAGTCGCCGGAGACCTCGTACGGCCAGTCGGCCGGGGCGGCCTTGGCCAGGTAGTCGACGAAGTTCTCGGTGGTGCCGGACTCGTCCGAGCGGTGCACGGCGGTGATCGCCAGGTCCGGCAGGGTGGCTTCCGGGTTGAGCTCGGCGATCGCCGGGTCGTTCCACTTGGTGATCTTGGTGTCGAAGATCTTCGCGATCACCGAGGGCGACAGGTTCAGCGTCTCGACGCTCGGCAGGTTGTAGGCCACCGCGATCGGGCTGATGTAGCCGGGGAACTCGATGAAGCCCTGGTCGCCACAGGTGGCCAGGGCCGCGGCGATCTCCTCCTCGTCGAGATAGGCGTCCGAACCGGCGAACTGGGTGCCGCCGGAGGTGAACTGCTCGCGGCCGCCGCCCGAGCCGATCGGGTCGTAGGTGACGGTCGCGTCGGGGGCCACGGAGGTGAATCCGGCGATCCACGCCTCCATCGCGGCGCCCTGCGAGGAGGCGCCGGCGCCAGCAAGGGTGCCGCTGACCGAGGTCTCGGAGCCGTTACCAGACTCCGAGCCGTTGTCGCCGTCGTTGCCGCACGCGGCCACGCCGAGGGTAAGCATGACGGCGGCCGGCAGGGCGGCCAGCCGGAGGGACTTACGATTCACGGTGCGTTGCCTCTCTGAGGTCGGGTGGCGAGTCACCGCCCGGGTAGCGGGGGCGAGTTCACCGTCTCGAACGCCGAGGACGGTACGAGCCGTGGCTAAACTGACGACCGGAGCATGGTGAACAGAAGGTGAACGAGACTTGTCTGGTCACCCGTAGCGCTGATTCGACGCTCGACTGTGACATAGCTCGCGCCGCGCGGCGACGTTCGGCCGATGCCTGGCCGGACCGCAGGTCGAGGCTCACTCAGCCGATTGCCGACTCCGCACCTGCCGCCAGCGGCGCGCCTGCTCGGCGGTGACCCGGTAGGCGACCGCGCCGGAACGGCCCGGCTCGCTGCGCGGCACCCGTTGCAGCGGCAGCCCCCACTTCGGATAGTCGTGGTACGCCTTGACGATCCGGGTCAGCCCACCCAGCGCGCCGATGACCTTGTCGACCGGGCTGTCCAGGGCCGCCGCGAGGTCACCGACCGCCAACGTCTCGCCCGGCCGGCTGGCGAGCAGGTCGAGGATCGCGAAGACGGTCTGGTGGGTGCGGGAGCGGCCCTGGGCGAACCGGCGCAGCTCCTCGACGGGCCATTCGCGGACCGCCCGGGTGGTGACCCGGGGCCGGCGGGCGGGCTTCGGGATCGGGCGTGGGCGCTGGTCGAGCTCCTCGATCAGCCGGGCGATGTGGCCGACGTACTCGGCGGGCACGGCGAGGTGCACCAGGTCGCCATCCTGCGACGACGCACCACCCGCGGCTGAGGTTCCTGGTCGTGGAGCCATCTGTCCCGTCCGGTCACGGTGACGGGCGGTGACCGCCCGACTCCCTGGGTCGCGTTTTGTGCGCGCCAAAGTATCACCGCTCGGTAACGCAAGATCATCTATTCGCGATCGGGGGTTGACACCGGCCGGCCACGCCGGCCCCGTGCCACGACGACCCGGCCGCCGCCCGGACTGCTCCGCCGACCGGTCGGGTCAGCTCGCCGCGACGACGAAGCTGACCGTCCCGTCCGGATCGACGTGCAGGTCGGGGGTGATCGGCCGGGCCGCGTCCCGGTCCGCCGACGCGGCGAAGACCGCCGCCGGGTCGGCGTACGCACCGACCTCGGCGAGATTGACCCAGGTCGGCGGCAGCAGCTGCCACCGCCCGGCCGCCGCCAGGTCCAACGCCTGCCGCGGGGTGGCCCAGAGCCCGTGGTCGGCCTCGCCGGAGACCTCCCGGGTCGCCTGGCCGGCCGGCAGCCGGGCGACGAAGAAGTGCGCGTCGAACCGACGCCGCTCGAACGCCGGGGTGACCCACCGGCTCCACGGGGCCAGCAGGTCCGACCGCAGGGCCAGCCGGTGCCGGCGCAGCAGCTGCGCGAAGCTCACCGTACGGGCCAGCAACGCCTGCCGCTCCTCCTCCCACATCGGACTGTCCACGGCATCGACCATTGTGGCCGAGTCTGAGCCGGCGAACAGGACTCCGGTCTCCTCGAACACCTCCCGGGCCGCCGCGCAGACCACCGCGCGGGCCTGGCTTGGGGTGCTCCCCCACCGGTGCGCCCAGGTCTGCGGATCCGGCCCGACCCAGTCGAGATCGGCGTCCGCGTCGGCCGGATCCACGCCGCCACCGGGGAAGGCGTACACCCCGCCGAACGCGACGGCCGGCACCCGGCGGATCAGGTAGACCTCGACCCCGTCGCCGCCCGGGTCGACCGCCGGCCGCAGCAGCAGCACCGTCGCCGCCAGCCGGGTCGGTGCCGGGGTACGGCCGGCCGCGTAGAAGCCGCTGGCCTGCTCGACCATCGCCTCCGGTACGGCGAACCGCAACGGTCGCGATGGCCCGACGGCCCCAGTGTCAGTGTCAGTGTCAGTGTCGGCGGCGGTGGCGATGGTGTCGTCGTCGGCGGGCACGCGCCCGAGCGTAGGCGTCCACCGGCCGGCCGGCCACCGCGCCCCGCCGGCCCAGGGCCGGACAGTCGGCCCCGCCGGCACCGGGTCTGCTGGTCAGCTAGCGTGCCGGCATGACTCGTTGGGGAATTCTCGCCACCGGCGCCATCGCCGCCAGCTTCGTCGAAGACCTCCGCCTGCTGCCCGACGCCGAGGTGGTCGCGGTCGGCTCCCGCTCGGCGGCCAGCGCCCGGACCTTCGCCGACCGGTTCGACATCCCCCGGGCGTACGGCTCGTGGGACGAACTCGCCGCCGACGACGCGGTCGACGTCGTCTACGTGGCCACCCCGCACTCGGCGCACCACGCCGCCACAATGACCTGCCTGAACGCCGGGCGGGCGGTGCTGTGCGAGAAGCCGTTCACCCTCGACCTGGCCAGCAGCACGGAACTGGTGCAGACCGCCCGGGCCCGGGACGTGTTCCTGATGGAGGCCATGTGGATGCGGTGCAACCCGACCGTACGGCGGGTGACGGAGCTGATCGCCGACGGCGCCATCGGTGAGGTCGTCTCGGTGCACGCCGATTTCGGGCTGGCCGGACCGTTCGCGCCGGAGAGCCGGCTGCGCGACCGCGCGCTCGGCGGTGGTGCCCTGCTCGACCTGGGGGTCTACCCGGTGAGCCTGGCCCACCTGGTCCTCGGCCGGCCGGACGCCGTGCATGCCTGGGCGAGTCTGACCCCGGAGGGGGTGGACCAGAACACCGGCGTGCTGCTGGGCTACGACTCCGGTGCGGTGGCCGCGTTGACCTGCGGCATCGTCGGGGCCACCCCGGTCGCGGCGACGATCACCGGTAGCACCGGCCGGATCGCGCTGCCGGATCCGTTCTTCTGCCCGAACGAGTTCACCATCCGCCGGGGCACCGGCGACCCCGAGGTGGTCCGGGTGGTCGAGCCGGCCGGCAACGGCTACCAGTACGAGGCGGCCGAGGTGCACCGGTGCCTGGCGGCGGGGCTGCGGGAGAGCCCGCTGGTGCCGCACGCGGTGACCCTGGAGGTGATGGAGCTGCTGGACACGATCCGGGGCCAGATCGGCGTCAGCTACGCCTGACCGCCGACTGATCGGCCCACCAGCGGCCTGTTTCGCGTCGAGCGGTGCGGTGCCGGCTTGACGCCGGCACTTACCTCAGCAATCATTGAGTCAATGAACGCTGAGGCAGTCTCCGACGAGCTGGTGCCGACCGACCGGCTGCACCACCGGGCCCGGGTGCACGCCGCGCTCGGCGACCCGGCCCGGCTGGCCATGGTCGACCTGCTGCACCTCGGTGACGCCGCCCCCGGCGAGCTCGGCCGGCGACTCGGTCTGGCCAGCAACCTGGTCGCCCACCACGTCAAGGTGCTGCAGGAGGTCGGCCTGCTGCGCCGGGTCCGTTCCGAGGGCGACCGCCGCCGCAGCTACCTGCAACTGGTGCCGGGTGTGCTGGACCAGCTGGCGGCGGCCCCGCTGCGCGGCGCGCAGCGGGTGGTCTTCGTCTGCACCCGCAACTCCGCCCGCTCCCAGCTGGCCGCCGCGCTGTGGCACCACCGTGGCCCCACCCCGGCCGCGTCCGCCGGGACCCGACCCGCCGGCCGGGTCCACCCCCGGGCCGTGGCACTCGCCCGCCGGCACGGGCTCGACCTCGACCCCACCCGTACGGCGCACGTCACCGACGTCGTCGCCGCCGGAGACCTCGTCATCGCGGTCTGCGACAACGCCCACGAAGAGCTGACCGGGGTGGACGCGCCGGACCTGCACTGGTCGGTGCCGGATCCGGTCCGCGTGGACACCGACGCCGCCTTCGAATCGGCGTACACCGATCTTGCCAGCCGGATCGACCGGCTGGCCCCCGCCATCGCCCGCACCGGGGCCGTCACTCCCGCACCACCCGGAGCCCACCATGTCTGACATCACCGTCCCTGTCCGCCCTGACCTCTCCGTCGATCAGCAGTTGGCGCTGCGGACCGCCGCCACCCGGCTGGCCCGCGAGTTCGACGGCACCTACAACAGCGAGACGATCGAGCGGTTCCTGCTGTCCAGCTACGACCAGTTCGCCACGGGCAGCACGATCCCCAACTACCTGCCGCTGCTCGCCGAACGGTTCGCCCGGCAGCGGCTGCAGGCCCTGGCCCGGGTCGAAGGGCTGCACTCCGACGGCCGGCCGGTGGTGCTCTTCCTGTGCACCCACAACGCCGGGCGCAGCCAGATGGCCCTCGGCTTCCTCACCCACCTCGCCGGTGACCAGGTGGTCGCCTGGTCCGGCGGCAGTGAGCCGGGGCACGAGGTCAACCGGGCGGCGATCGCGGCGATGGCCGAGCGCGGCATCGACATCTCCGGCGAGTACCCGAAGCCGTGGACCGACGAGGTCGTCCGCGCCGCCGACGTGGTCGTCACCATGGGCTGCGGCGACGCCTGCCCGGTCTTTCCCGGCACCCGGTACGAGAACTGGGAGCTGGACGACCCGGCCGGGCAGGACGTCGACGCTGTCCGCCCGATCCGTGACGAAATCGAGCGCCGGGTCCGGCACCTCCTGACCGAGCTGCAGAAAGTGGAGAACGCGTGAACCCGGTCGCACTCTGGCGACGGCTGCTGGCCGAGTTCGCCGGCACCGCCCTGCTGGTCACCTCGGTGGTCGGGTCGGGGGTGATGGCCCAGACCCTGTCGCCGGACGACGTCGGGCTGCAACTGCTGGAGAACTCGATCGCCACCGCGTTCGCCCTGGGCGCGCTGATCCTGATCTTCGGCCCGGTCTCCGGCGGGCACTTCAACCCGGTCGTGTCGGCCGCCGACTGGTTCCTCGGCCGGCGCAGTCGCACCGGCCTGACCCTGTCGGACCTCGGCGGGTACGTCGCCGCGCAGGTCAGCGGCGGCATCGCCGGTGCGGTCCTGGCCAACCTGATGTTCGCTCTGCCGGCGGTGACCTGGTCGACGAAGGACCGGTCGGCCAGCCACCTGTGGCTCGGCGAGGTGGTCGCCACCGCCGGTCTGATCCTGCTGGTCTTCGCGTTGGCCCGCTCCGGTCGGGCCGCCGTCGCCCCGGCGGCGGTCGGTGCCTACATCGGTGCGGCCTACTGGTTCACCTCGTCGACGTCGTTCGCCAATCCGGCGGTCACCATCGGCCGGGGCTTCACCGACACCTTCGCCGGGATCGCCCCGGGCTCGATCCCGGCGTTCCTGGTCGCCCAGTGTGTCGGCCTCGCCGTCGGCGTGGCGCTGCTGCTGGCGCTCTACCCCGGTGTCGGCCGCGCCGCCGACCAGGTCGTGGTCCCGGCCGGTGCGGCCGACGACGAGCTGACCGGCGCCCGGCGCTGACCCTGACACACCCCTTCGAAGGAGACACCCCGTGAGCAAGCCCAGCGTGCTGTTCGTCTGCGTACACAATGCCGGCCGGTCCCAGATGGCCGCCGGGTGGCTGCGTCACCTCGGCGGCGACGCGGTCGAGGTCCGCTCGGCCGGTTCGGCGCCGGCCGACACGATCAACCCGGCGGCGGTCGAGGCGATGCGCGAGGTCGGCATCGACATCACCGACCAGACCCCGAAGAAGCTGGAATGGGAAACGGCCGAGTCCTCCGACGTGATCGTCACGATGGGCTGCGGCGACGCCTGCCCCACGTTTCCCGGCAAGCGCTACGAGGACTGGGCGCTGACCGATCCGGCCGGCAAGGGTGTCGAGGCGGTCCGCCCGATCCGTGACGAGATCCGCCGCCGGGTCGAGGCACTGCTGGCCGAGCTGGTCCCGGCCGGGCAATCCGGCAGCTGACCCGCTGACCGTCAGCGGGTCAGCGGGTCAGCTGAACAGGGGCCGGACGGCGAAGTACATCAGCGCGCCGATGGTGCCCGCCGCCGGGAAGGTCAGGATCCAGGCGCCGACGATGTTGCCGGCGACGTTCCACCGGACGGCCGACAGCCGCTTGGTCACCCCGACGCCCATGATCGCCGAGGTGATGGTGTGGGTGGTGGAGATCGGCGCGCCGAGCACCAGGGCGTTGAAGTAGAGCACCGAGCTGGCGACGGTCTCGGCGGCGAAGCCTTCCGGCGGCCGCAGGTCGATGATCTTCCGACCGAGGGTACGGATGATCCGCCAGCCACCGGCGTAGGTGCCCAGCGCCAGCACGGTCGCCGAGGTCCAGAAGACCCACTCGGGGATGGTCTCGGCGTCGGACTGGTAGCCGCCGACGAACAGGGCCAGCACCACGATGCCGATGGTCTTCGCGGCGTCCTGCATGCCGTGCCCGACCGACATCGCCGCCGCCGAGATCGACTGGGCGATCCGGAAGCCCCGGTTGAGCTTGCCCGGCTGGCCGTTGCGGAAGATCCACTGCACGGCGAGCATGACGAGGAACCCGAGGACGAAGCCGACCATCGGGGAGAGCACCATCGGGATCACCACGTCGCCGGCGATGCCGCTCCACAGCACCGTGCCGGAGGCGGCGATGGTGGAGCCGACCAGGCCGCCGATCAGCGCGTGTGACGACGACGAGGGCAGGCCGAAGTACCAGGTGATCAGGTTCCAGGTGATCGCGCCGACCACGCCGGCGAAGACGATGCCGAGGCTGGAGACCCCGGCCGGCAGTTCGACCAGGCCGCTGCCGACGGTCTTGGCGACCTCGGCACCGAAGTGGGCACCGACGAAGTTGCCGACGGCGGCCATGAGCAGGGCGACCCGTGGGGTGAGCGCCCGGGTGGAGATGCTGGTGGCGATGGCGTTCGCCGCGTCGTGGAAACCGTTGGTGTAGTCGAAGACCATCGCAACGGTGATCACCGCGAGGACGGCGACGAGTTCGGGGCTCACGCGGCTCAGGACTCCTTGACCGCGATGGTCTCGACGGTGTTGGCCACGTGCTCGAAGGCGTCGCAGGCGGCCTCCAGCTCGTCGGCGACCTCCTTCATCTTCAGCACGGTCAGCGCGTCGTACTCGCCGGAGAAGAGCCGGACCAGCAGCATCCGGTACGCCCGGTCGCCCTCGTTCTCCAGCCGGTTGCACTCGATCCAGTAGTCCTCGAGGTCCTTCATCGCCCGCAGCCGGGGCATCCCGTCGGCGGTGACCCGGGCCTGCTGGTCGAGGACGGCGATCAGCTCGTGCATCTCCCGGGGCAGCGACGGCAGCTGGGTGAGCCCGTACAGGTAGAGCAGGCTGCCGACCGCCTCCAGGTGGTCCATCACGTCGTCGAGCTGGCTGCCCAGCCGGTAGATGTCCTCCCGGTCGAAGGGCGTGATGAATGCGGAGTTGATCTTCTTGTAGAGGTCGTGGGTGATCTGGTCGCTGTCGTGCTCGACCTCGGTCAGCCGCTCGCTGACCGACTGCACGTCGACCCCGGGCAGCGCCAGTTCGTTGAGCAGCTCGGTGCCCCGCACGAGATTCTGCGCGGCTTTGGTGAAGAGTTCGTAGAAGGCGCCCTCGATGGGGCGGAAGGAGAACTTCACGGCAGCAGACCTCGTCACGGATGGCGGAAACAGGGGCTGGCCACGGCGAACGATCCGCCGGCGCTGAGGGAATGCTAGGGAACCGTGAATCCCGTCTGCTACCGGCCCACCCCTGGTCACCGTATGGTCAGCTTTCGTTCATCTGCTGTTCACCTCTCCTGAATCACCAGACAGCGCAGCATCACCGGCCAGCAACCGGGCCTGTTCGTGCCGTAGGTCGACCGCGGCCGGCGGATAGCTCAGCCCCAGCGCGGCGAAGTGCTCCCGGACCAGATGGGTCAGCGCCCAGTCCCGGTACCACTTGCGGTCGGCGGGCACGACGTACCAGGGCGCGGCGTCGGTGGCACAGCGGCGCATCGCCTCGGCGTACGCGGCCTGGTACTCGGGCCACTTCGCACGGGCCGCCACGTCACCGGGATGGTACTTCCAGTGCTTGGTCGGATCGGTCAGCCGCGACATCAGCCGGGTCCGCTGCTCGTCGAAGGAGATGTGCAGGAACACCTTGATCAGCGTGTACCCCTCGTCGACCAGCTCGGCCTCGAAGGCGTTGATCTCGTCGTACCGGGGTCGCCAGACCTCCTCCGGGACCAGCTCGTCGACCCGGACCACCAGCACGTCCTCGTAGTGTGACCGATCGAACATCCCGACGTAGCCGGCGGCCGGCAGGGCCCGACGGATCCGCCACAGGAAGTGGTGGTCGAGCTCCTCCGGCGTCGGCGGCCCGAACGCCCGGATGTGCAGGCCGAGCGGGTTCATCGCGCCGGCCACCCGCTTGACGGCACCACCCTTGCCGCCGCAGTCCATCGCCTGCAGCACCAGCAGCACCCGCCGGTCGCCGAGACCCGCTACCGCCTGGGCGTACAGCATCTCCTGCTGGCGGGCCAGCTCGGCACCGAGCCGGCGGACCTCGTCGCGGGCCCACGCCTTGCGGTCCGGGCCGGTCACCGCCAACGGCGGCAGACCCGGCGTCGATCTCGGGTCGATCGCGGCCAGGTCGACCGGGCGGCCGGCACCGACCCGCAGCAGGTCCCGGATCGGTACGTCAGGATGGGCGTCAGCAGCAGTCATCCGACGATGATCGCGCAGTCACCGCCCGGTCGCCCACCTCCGAACGGGCCGGCGCACCGCCGGCCTGACGGCGCGGGTCGGGTCAGGAGACCAGCGCCAACCACTTGCGGTAGGCCGAGGCGAACGGCTCCGTACCGTCGTCGAGCGCGTCGAGCAGCCACCGGGCGGCGGCCCAGGCCGACTCCACCACGTCGTCCGGGTAGCCGTACCGGACCCGGTGCTCGGCGAACTCGTCCTCGTCGCGCAGCTCCACCAGGCCGGTCGCCCGGCGGCGCACCACATCAAGATCAAGATCAATCAGATGTACGGTGTCGGAGTCCTCCCACCGCGCCGGGCTCGCGATGTCGCAGTAGACCTCACTGGTACGCGGCGGCGGGTTGAACATGCAGGTCCACCACTGCTGGCGCGGCACCAGCAGCACGAACGGGATCTGCTCCACCGAGGGCCGACCATGGTAGATCGACCGGGTGCCCCGGTCCACACCCAGCCAGACGCCGAGATCGTCCTCGGTCAACCGGCGCGCCGGGTAGTCGCGGTGCGCCGAGCCGTCGTACTTGCGATAGACCACCCGCACGACATCGCTCGACATGTGACGCACCTTAACCGATGGGATCACGCCGGCAGGCAACGTGCAGGTGACACCCGGGTACACCGTGTGCCACGTTCCGCGTACCGTCAGCGACCCGCTGTGGACAACCCGCCGAGCGTCGCCGGCGGTCGGTACTGTCACCCGGTGACTCCCGCTCTGCCCACCACCGCCACGCCCGGACAGTCGACGCCGTCCCGCCCCGCCGGCCAGAGTCAGGGCCGGGGAGGCGGCCAGAGCAGCGGCCGGGGCAGCGGCCGGCCGAGCGCCGACGAGCTGCTCGCCGCCGCCGTCGGCGCGGTCCCCGGCGGCGCGGCCCGACCCGGCCAGCAGGAGATGACCGCGGCGATCGCCGACGCGGTCCGCAGCCGTACGCACCTGCTGGTGCAGGCCGGCACCGGCACCGGCAAGTCGCTGGCCTACCTGGCGCCGGCGTTGACCGTCGACGGCCCGGTGGTGGTCTCCACCGCCACCCTGGCGCTGCAGTCCCAGCTGGTCGAACACGACCTGCCCCGGATCGCCGACGCCGCCGAGCCGATCCTGCGCCGCCGACCGACGTTCGCCGTACTCAAGGGGCGGCACCACTACCTGTGCCTGGCCCGGCTGGAGGCCTCCGACGAAGAGGAGCCGGCCAACCTGTTCGACACCTCCGACGGCGGCGGGAGCAGCAACGGTGGCGGCGGTGGCAACGGTGGCATCCAGTGGCTCGGGGCCGCCGGCCGGCTCGGCAAGCAGGTCCAGCGGCTGCGCGACTGGGCGATGGAGACCGAGACCGGCGACCGCGACGAGCTGGACCCCGGCGTCGACGACACGGTGTGGCGGCAGGTGTCGATGCCGGCCCGCGAATGCGTCGGCGCCAGCCGCTGCCCGTACGGCGACGAATGCTTCGCCGAGGCGTCCCGGGCGCGGGCCCGGGAGGCCGACGTGGTCGTCACCAACCACAGCCTGCTCGCCGTCGACATGCTCGCCGGCCGGCAGATCGTGCCGCCGCACAAGCTGCTGATCGTCGACGAGGCCCACGAGCTGGTCGACCGGGTGTCGTCGGCCGCCCAGGCCGAACTGACCCCGGACGCCGTGGACCGGGCCGCCCGCCGGGCCCGGCCGCTGCTGCCGCCGGATACCGCCGAGGCGTTGACCGAGGCCGGCGACGCCCTCGCCGTCGGTCTCGCCGAAACCCCCGCCGGGCGGTTGACCACCGGGCTGCCGCAGCCGCTGCACGAGGCGTGCACCCTGCTGGAGGCGGCCACCCGGGCAGCCCTGGACAAGATCGGCGACATCAAGGCCGACGACCCGGACCCGGTGCGCAAGCAGCAGTCCAAGGCGGTGCTGGACGAGCTGTCGACGACCGCGCAACGGCTGCTCGACGAGGCCGAGCACGACGTGGCCTGGGTGGAGAAACCCGAAGGCCCGGCCGCCGGACGCCGGGCCCTGGTGGTCGCGCCGCTGTCCGTCGCCGGCACGCTGGCCACCCATCTGTACGCGGAGCGGACCGTCGTCGCCACCTCGGCGACGCTGACCCTCGGCGGCCGGTTCGACACCGTCGCCCGGTCGCTGGGTCTGGAGACCGTCGGCCCGGCCCCGACCGCCGAGGGCACCCGGCCGAGCATCCCGGGGCGCGCCGGGGCGGCGTCCGACGCCAAGGCCACCCTGCCGGTGCAGGTCACCGCCGAGGACCTGTCCTGGCGGTCGCTCGACGTCGGTTCCCCGTTCGACTACCCCAAGCAGGGCATCCTGTACGTCGCCGCGCACCTGCCCCGACCGACGGTCTCCGGGTTGCCGGCCCAGGCCGGGGAGGAGCTGCTGTCGCTGATCGGCACCCTTGGTGGCCGTACCCTCGGGTTGTTCTCGTCGCGACGGGCCGCGCAGCAGGCCGCGGAGCTGGTCCGGGCGCGGACCGGGCTCACCGTGCTGGTGCAGGGCGAACAGGCGCTGCCGCTGCTGGTCCGCCAGTTCCGGCAGGACCGGGCCAGCTGCCTGTTCGGGGTGATGTCGCTGTGGCAGGGCGTCGACGTGCCGGGCGACGCCTGCCAGCTGGTGGTGATCGACCGGCTGCCGTTCCCCCGCCCCGACGAGCCGTTGGCCGCCGCCCGCGCCGCCGCCGTCGACGCCACCGGCGGCTCCGGCTTCGCCGCCGTCAGCGTGCCGATCGCCGCCGTCCGCCTCGCCCAGGGTGCCGGCCGGCTGATCCGCGCGACCGGCGACCGTGGCGTGGTCGCGGTGCTCGACTCCCGGTTGGAGACCGCCCGCGGCTACGGCGCGTTCCTGCGCCGGTCGTTGCCGCCGTTCTGGTACACCACCCGCCCGGAGGTCGTCCAGGGCGCGCTCCGCCGGCTGGCCGCCAGCTGACCTGCTGCCAGCTGACCTGCCTTCGCTGGCCGGCCGGGTGTCACGCCGGCCAGCCGTCAGCGGCGGTCACGCCGGGTTCGCGCGGACCACGACGGTTTCCGGTGGTTCCGCTGGTTCCGGTGGTGGCGCGGCGACGTGCCGCCGGCGGGCCAGCCGGCGGACCGCCGTGTTGATCACCGCGATCAGCGGTACGGCGACCAGCGCGCCGACGATGCCGGCCAGCACCATGCCGGCGGTCACCGCCAGCACCACCGCCAACGGGTGGATCGCCACCGCACGGCCCATGATCAGCGGCTGCAGGACGTTGCCCTCCAACTGCTGCACCCCGATGACCACCCCGAGGATGATCAACGCGGTGACCCAGCCGCTGTCGACGAGCGCCACCAGGATCGCCACCGCGCCGGACAGGGTCGCCCCGACGATCGGGATGAACGCGCCGAGGAACACCAGTGCGGCCAGCGCGAACGCGAACGGGATGTCGAACAGCACCAGGAAGATGCCGATACCGACGGCGTCGATGAACGCCACGAGGACGGTCGCCCGCACGTAGGCGACCAGGGTGACCCAGGAGGCGCGGCCGGCGTCGTCGACCCGCCACCGGGCACCGGTCGGGAACAGCCCCACCAGGAACCGCCAGATCTTCTGACCGTCCCGGAGGAAGAAGAAGGTCGCGAAGAGCACCAGCAACGCACCGGTGAACAGCTCCACCACCGTGCCGGCGGTGGAGACCGCGCCGCTGGTCAACGTCTGGGTGTTCTCGTTGATCCAGTTCTGCCCGGACTCGATGTACTGGTCGAGCTGCCCGTCGGACATGTGCAGCGGACCGGTGCGCAGCCACTCCTGGATCTGGCTGATCCCAGCGGACGCCTTCACGCTCAGGTCCGGCAGGCCGGTGATGAACTCGTTGACCACCAGGGTCAACGTGCCGACGACGCCGGCCAGCCCGGCGATCAGCACCACGGCGGTGGCCAGGGTGCGCGGCACCCGGACCCGCAGCAACCAGCCGACCGCGGGTGCCAGCAGCGCGGCGAGCAGCAACGCCACCAGCAGCGGAATGACGACGATCCGGACGCTGCCGATGACCCGCAGCAGCGCCCAGCCGACGATGCCGATGACGAGCAGTCGCCACGACCAGGCGGCGGCGAGCCGCAGCGCGTGCGGCACGTCGGCGTCGTCGCGACTGCTGGTCGACAGGTGACCGTCACCCGGCGGGGGCACCTCGGCCACGTCGGCGCCGATCGGATCGAGCCCGTCGACGTCGGTGGTGCTGCCGCGCCGCGACCGCTCCCGCTCCCGCGCCGTACGCACCGACTGACGTCCGGCCTCGTACGCCTGGCGCAGCCGCCGTCTCATCTGCTGAAGCCGGCTCAAGCGCACCCCCTCTGATCTGTCCCAGCCTGGTACACGGTAGTCCTCAGCAGCCACGAATCGGCCCTAGCGCAGCCCTGATTCCTCCCGGATGTGCCCTGGACCATGCCCGGTTCAAACCGGAGCCGGACAACCGCAACCACCCGGAGTCGACCGACGATGCCCACGCGGTACGGTTCGGAACGTGACCGCCGACCCACCACACGACAACGGCCTGCCGATCCGCCTGCTGCACGACCGGGTGCTGGTCAAACTGGAAGGCGCCGAGGGCGAACGCCGCTCCACCGCCGGCATCGTCATCCCGGCCACCGCCTCGATGGGTCGCCGGCTGTCCTGGGCGACCGCGGTCGGCGTCGGCCCCAACGTACGGTCGATCGTCAACGGCGACCGGGTGCTGTTCGACCCGGAGGACCGTTCCGAGGTCGAGTTGCAGGGCCGCGACTACGTCCTGCTGCGCGAACGCGACGTGCACGCCGTCGCCGCCCGCCGCGTCGAACCCGACTCCACCGGCCTCTACCTCTGACTCTGCGCACCTCGGGCTCCGGCCGTTGACAATGGCGTTGATCCACTGCGCCCCATCGACTCGACACGCCGACACCACGTCAGATCACCCGCATCCGATCCAGAGTTGGACGTTGTCGATGCCTGGCGGCGGTGCTCGACGGCTTGGACGAGGAGTTCGAGCTTGTCGGCGTCGCGAGCGACGATCGCTTCGAGGGTTTCGCCGGCTTCGTACTCGGCGATAGCGATAACGTCAGCGGCGGCCGGTGTCGGCCGGGGACACCTGCGTGGCAAGCTGAAACGCCTTCCTCCATGGGAAGAGTGCCCGTCTGTCAGTGCCGGTGCCTGGCGGGTGTGGTGTCCAGTCGTCATCTGGTCCGGAGATGACGCATACACCTTCGGCGCGCAGGTCGGCGATGGAGCGTTGGTACGGAGTACGGCCGGCCAGGGCGGCGTTGACGAACGGTACGACGACGGTGGGGATTTTGCGTCCGATCAGTTCGGCGGTCGAGGTGAGCGGGTAGGTGTCGGTGATGCCGCTGGCGAGCTTGTTCACCGTGTTGTAGGTCGCGGGCGCGATGATCAGCGCGTCCACCGGCGGCATGGTTCGCCGGCCGCTGACGTCCGGAGTCTGGTAGGTGCTGCGTACGGGGTTGCCGGTCAGTTCGGTGATCGTGGCGGTGTCGATGAAGTCGAGTGCGCTGGTGGTGGCGACGACAGTCGTCGTCCACGATTGTTCCTGTGCCGCTTCAATGAGTTGGAGGATGTCGGCGGCGGGTCCAGCGCCGCATACGACGATCCGAAGGTGCCCTGAAGTCACCTCTGGGTTCCCTGCCACGGGACTCTCCTGGGACTGTTCGGATAGTCGTTTCGAACTGTACGCCCGCTGTGTCGATGCTGGCGTCACAGGCGCAGATGCCGCTGTACGGGCTGATCGTGGGACGCGGGAGCGGGTACCGTCGGACGTGGCGGCGCGCCGGGAGGTAGAGGCCCCGTCCGCGCCGCCGCCCAGCCTCTACCTGGGAGACGTCATGGATACGTTTGGATCGCGTCTGCGGGCGTACCGCGAACGTAGCGGCAAGACCCGAGCTGTGCTCGGCGGCTTGGTCGGCCGTAGCGCCGAGTGGGTCAAGGCGGTCGAATCGGGCAGGCTGCTCACCCCTCGCCTGCCGATGTTGCTGCGGTTGGCAGAAGTTCTGGACATCGATGATCTGTCGGCGTTGACGGGAGAGCAGTCGCTTCCGGTCGCCTCGGTCACCCGCGCTGGCCATCCCGCTGTCGACAGCGTTGCCGCTGCCGTGCAGCGGACCACCCTGCCGGCTGGCGATCCGTTGGCGGCTGCGGAACTGCGCGCCCGGGTGGATCACGCGTGGGCGGCCTGGCACCACGCGAGTGCGGAGCGCACGGCGGTCGCCGCGTTGTTGCCAGGTTTGCTCACGGACGCTCGCCTTGCGGCTCGCGGGCTGGACGGCGTCGATCGCAGGCGGGCCGCTGTCGAGCTTGCTCGTGTCTACCACCTGGTGCAGTTGTACGCGGCACACCAGCCGCAGCCGCAGTTGGTCTGGCTGGCGGCTGACCGGGCGATGCTCGCTGCGCAGGACGCTGACGATCCTGGCGCGATTGCCGCTGCCGCCTGGTACTACGCCCACGTGTACCGCTCCGACGGCGAGCCCGACGCGGCTGAGCAGGTGCTGCTCGACGCGCTCGATCTACAGGGCGGCGGTGACGGGGGCGGGGAGCAGATTGCCCGGTGGGGGCAGTTGCAACTTGGGCTGGCCCTGGGGCACGCCCGAGCCGGTCGCGCGGGGCAGGCCTGGCGGTACTGGGACTCGGCGGATGCGGCCGCGCGCCGACTCGGTCCCGGCTACGTGCATCCGTGGTTGATGTTCGGGTCCGTGGTCGTCGATGCGTTCGGGGTGACCCTTGGCATCGATCTGGTGCGCCCGGGTGACGCGGTGCGGCGGGCGGCGGCGGTCGACTACTCGGCGCTTCCGTCCCGGACCCGGCGGGCCGGTGGCCTGATTGACGCTGCGCGGGCTCACCTGATGCGACGGGACGAGGTTGCGGTAGTCCACCTGCTCGGACGGGCGCTACGCGAGTCGGTGGAGACCGTCCGGCATCAGCCGTACGCCCGGGGCATGGCCATGGAGCTTGCCGGGCGTACCGGGGTGGTGGGCGAAGACGCCCGGGAGTTGGCGTTGGCAATGGGTATCGACTGGTAGCTGTACCCCTGGTACAGGTTGTCCCTCTCCGATCCGTAACCGCTCGTAGCGTTCTGGACACGGCCTCGTCGTCGTTCGTGTAGTTCAGGCTGCGGCGGCGGGTGTCAGGGCGGCGGCTTCGGGGTTGTCGTGGAGAGCCACCTCGGGGTCGCCGCCCTTCCAACACACCGTTGAGGGGGCATCGTGTTCGGGAAGTGGTTTCAGCGTGCGGACGTGCCGGTGGATGTGGTGTATCCGGTGCCGGGTCGACGCCTATTCGCAGAGGTGAGCGCGTCTCCGCCGGATCGGCGGCCGGCGACTCGTACTGATCGGGCGTCGCGGCGGGGTGGTAACGCCGGCCGGCACTTCCTGCCGTGAGGACACCGGAGGCGGGGCGCGGGCCGGTGCATGAGCCGGTGCGGCCGTCGTGGTGGTGTGCGGTGTGTCCGGAGGGTACGCCGTGGCCGTGTCCGCCGGGTCGGGTGCAGTTGGCGGAGGCGTACGTGGGTGAGCCGGTCGCGTTGTCGGTGGACGTCGGTGAGTTGTTGCCGGTGGCGGCGCGGGAGGCGGGCATCACCGATGTGGTCGAGTTGTATGAGCGGTTTGTGGCGTGGACGTGGATCGACGCGGGAGGCCGGCGGTGACCGTGGGTGTGGGGCGTCGGGTGGCGCTGTGGCGGGTACGGCGTCGGATGACGCAGCAGGTGTTCGCGGATCGGATCGGCCGGTCGAAGAGCTGGGTCGACAAGGTCGAACGCGGCGTCCGGACCCTGGACAGGTTTTCGGTGATTCGGCAGGTCGCCGAGGTGCTGCGGGTCGACCCGGCGGAGCTGCTCGACGGCGGCGACGGTCGGCCGCAGACCGGCGACGCGACGGCCGGTGTCGACGCGGTCCGGGCGGCGCTGGCCAGCTACGACGTGTTCACCACTGGACCCGGCAACGTGTCGCCGACGCTGTCGGGGGAGGCGGTGCGGCGGGTGGAGCATGCGTGGGCGACGTACCGGCACGGCGACTATCCCCGACTGCTGCGGGCGGTGCCACAGTTGCTGGACACCGCCCGCCAACTCCACGGACACCAGCCGGAGCAGGGGGCGGAGTTGTTGGTGCAGGCGTACCGGGTCACCGCGCTGGTGCTGGTCAAGGTCGGTGAGCCGGACCTGGCCTGGCTGGCCGCCGACCGGGCGCTCGCCGCCGCCGGTGGCGATGTGGTGTCGGCCGGGTCGGCGGTGGTGCCACTCGCCCAGGCGCTGCGCGCTCTCGACCAGCCCCGACTGGCGATGGCGGCGACGATCACCGCCGCCGACCGGGTAGCCGCGTCAACTGAACAAGCCGCGTCGACCGGGCCCGAGCAGCGGGCGGTGTACGGGACGCTGCTGCTGCAGGCGGCCCTTGCCGCCGCCAGCTGCGGCGACAGCCACAGCAGCACCGAACTCCTCGGCCACGCCGCTGAGGTCGCCGGACAGGTCGGTGACGGGCAGGACTACCGCACCTCCACGTTCGGCCCAGCAGCCGTCGAACTCGCGCACGTCGTGGCAGCCGTCGATTCAGGCGACGCCCACCAGGCCGTACGCCGACACGACACCGCCACCAGCCGACAACTCTGGCAAGGACTACCCGCCGAACACCGGGCCGCGTACCTGCTCGACGCCGCCCGCGCCCACCTCGACGTCGGCGACGTCGCCGGAGCGGGACGGTGGCTCGTCGACGCCGACCGCGTCGCACCGGCTGAAATCCGCGCCCGACCCTCCGCCCGTACCCTCGTCGCTGAGATCGCCCGCACCGGAGGGCACGCCGCCGGCGTCGCCCGACTGGCCACGGCGCTCGGGCTCACCCGTTAGGGCATCCGGTCGTGAACCCGGGCGATCAGTCGGCTGCCAGTGGGTCTCGGCCAGGAGCTGTGTCATGCGTTCCTCGCAGCGTTTCCGGGCAGGTGACCAGTCGTAGGGCATCTTCGTAACTGCTTCGAAGGCGCTCATCCGAGGGCCCTTCTCCTCTGTCAGGTCGGCGTCGTCGATCTCGAAGAGCTGCTCCTCAGCCGCGCCCAACCCGGCTGCCTCGACTGCCCGGTCCAGGGCTATCTGGTGGGCGCATCGCTGTACGGCGAGTTCCTCCACCCGGGGGTCCTCGGGGTCCACACTGTCGTCCAGAGCCGCCTCGGCCGCGTCCAGACGCTCCTGCTCCGCCCGCAGATCAGGGTCGGTGGCAAGCACGATGAACACGCTGGCCTGGATGGCGGCGCCCAGCGGGCCGAAGATGCGTTCCGTGACCAGCAGCGCGTCCAGGTCGGCGGGGCGCAGTGCACCCGGCGGCAGGTGGGCGAGCCGGTCCGTGACCAGTTCGGAGAGCAGCCCCAGCGGGCTGCCCACGGCCTGAAGGCGTTGGACGGCCGCGCGTTGGCGTTTGATGTCGGCTTCCTTGGCGGCCAGGGTCTGCGCCAACCGGCCCAGCATCTCCCCGATGTCCCGGGTCTCCTCGAAGGCGGCCCGCATGTCGTCGAGGCTGATGCCGGCCTCCGCCATCTTGCGGATCCACAGCAGGCGGATCATGTCGTCGTAGCCGTAGCGGCGACGACCGTCCACGCCCCGCTCGGGCTCCGGCAACAGGCCGATCTGGTGGTAGTGGCGGATGGCGCGCGGCGTGGTCCCAGCGAAGACGGCCGCATCACCGATCTTGACCTGCCGGGGAGGCATGACGGAGGAGTACGTCACAGGCTGAGCCTTTCGTGCTGAGGTGTCTCGAGGAGACCACATACCACTACGGCATGTGCAACAACAGCAGCCAGGCGAGCCGACGCCGTCAGTTGGTCGGCGGGTCGTAGTGGCCGGGCCGGACCTGGTAGTCCGACGGCGGACGGTACTCCGGCGGCGGCTGGCCATAGCCGGGCGGCGTGCCGTGACCCGGTGGTGTGCCGTAGCCAGTGGGTGGGCCGTAACCCGGCGGTGTGCCGTAGCCAGTGGGTGGGCCGTAGCCGGGCGGGGGCCCGTAGCCGGGCGGCGGTGCGCCGTAGTAGCCAGGAGGCGGTGGGCCGTAGCCGGTCGGCGGGCCGTAACCGGGCGGCGGGGACGGCGGGGATCCGCCGTACGGCCAGCCCGGCTGACCGCCGTAGGCGTACACCGGCGGGGGCGGTGGCGGTGGCGCGGTCAGCACCACCGGGATCGGCACCACCGGCTCGTCCGGGGCGTCGACCGGCCGCGTCACGCCGTCCGGGAAGGCCATCTGGTAGCGCTCGCCGTCCCAGGTCGCCGCCGGGGCCTGCGGATCGCGGCCGACGAACACCTGCCGGTAGCCGGCCAACGCGGTCAGCAGCCGGTGTTCCTCCTTGGCGTGCCGGGCCAGCTGCTTCGGGGTGGACTCCAGCCCACGGATCAGCGAGTCCCGCTGCAGCGCGAGCTTCGTCGCACCGGCCTGGAAGTCCCGCATCGCCCGCAGGCCGGGATCACCGGCGACCCGTCGCGCCCACCGCCGCGCGGAGTGCCGCCGGCCGAGGCTGCCCAGCGCGGCCACCTCCGGCGGGGTGAACCAGCCGGCGCGGACGTAGTCGGGCAGCACCCGTTCGGTGAGCCGGCCTTCCCAGCTGCGCAGCCACACCGCCAGGCCGACCATGCCGAAGAAGATCGGCACCATCAGCCCGATGTAGCCGTACAGCAGGATGAGGGTCTGCCCGGTCGCCTCGACCAGGGTCGGGATCAGGTTCCAGGCACCGTGCAGCATCATCGCCAGCAGCAGGCCGGCGGTCGGGGCGAGGACCCGGATGCGGCGGTCGGCGGTACGGGCGGCGATGCCCAGCCCCACGCCGGCCATCGAGGTGAACAGCGGATGGGCGAACCCGGTGAACAGGATCCGGACGATGAAGATGGCGAAGACGTTCTGCGCGCCGGTCGCCGGGCCGTACTGTTCGGCGCCGGCGGCGTAGCCGTACCCGCCGAGGTAGAGGATGTTCTCCACCATCGCGAAGCCGATCGCCGACATGCCACAGTAGACGATGCCGTCGGTGATGCCGGACCATTCGCGGCGGCGGGTCAGCAGCAGCAGGATCGGGCCGAGGGTCTTCGTCAGCTCCTCGATGAACGGGGCGACCAGCACCGCCACCAGCGCTTCCGAGTAGCCCAGGTTGTAGAGCAGATCCGCCGAGAAGTTGTTCACGTTCAGCGAGGCGTACGTGGAGACGAACGCGCCCCAGGCGAAGCAGAAGGCGAGGTAGCGCACCGGCTCCGGTTCGTAGCGGTCCAGCCACAGGAAACAGGCGACCAGCACCGGTACGGGCAGCACCGCCGCGATGACGCCGACGGTCAACGCGACCGGGCCGAGCGCCGTACCCAGGTAGACCAGGATGGCGACGCCGCAACCGGCGATCAGCACCACGATGCCGGCCAACGCCAGCCAGCGCAGCCAGACGCTGCGCCGCAGCCGACCGGCCGGCACCGCCTCGTCGGCCGGGGCCTGGGCCGCCTCGGCTTCAGCCGAGGCAGCCGCGACCGGCTCGGCTTCAGCCGTGGCGGGCGGGGCCGGCTCGACCGCCTCAGTCGGCCCGGTCGCCTCGGTCTCGGTCGGGTCCGTGCGGGGACGCTCCGGCGCGGAACCGCCGGACTGAGAGTCGACCATTGTGTCAGCCTAACCAGCCCGGTCCCACCGCGTGGATCACGTCTGCTCGTTGGCCGTCACGTCGCGGCCGAACGCCTCGCCGACCAGCCGTTCGACCTCGTCCGGCGCGATGCCGCTGGCCCGGACCAGATCGCTCGCGGTGGCCCGGATCTGGGCGACCACGACGGAGCCGTTGAAGCCGACTCCCGACTCGTACGCCTCGGCGGCGCAGCGGGCCGCGTCCAGGGCCCGCCGCCGGGTCCGGGCCGGGTCGGCGCCGGCGTCGAGTTCGTACCGCAGGGTGCGGACCGCCTCGCCGAGGTGGCAGATCGCCGGCGGCAGGCTCGGCGGCACCGGCTCCTGGTCGGTCAGGATCGACACCACCCGTCGGGCCAGCACCCGGGAGTTCCGCAGACCACGGGTCAGGTACTCGGCGCTCTCCGCGTACTGGGCCAGAGGGGCGCGGGCCCGCCAGCGGGCCGGTGCCAGCACCGCGGTCTCGTGCCCGGCGTGGACGGCGTCACGGAACGCGGAGAGTTCCTTCTCGGCGTCGTGCAGCCGTTGGGAGGCGGCTCGGGCGCGGCGGCGGTCTCCGGCGGCCAGCGCGTCGCCGGAGCGGATCAGCATGTCGGCCAGGATGTCGAGCGCCGGGTCGGCGGCGCGGCGCACGATGGTCAGCGGGTTCAGCGGCAGCAGCAGGATCAGCACCACCAGCCCGACCAGGCCGCCGACCAGGGCGTCGATAAACCGGTCCGGGTAGAAGCTCTGGGTCGTCGGCAGGAGGGTGGCGACCAGGACACCTGAGGACGCCGACTGGGTGACCAGGGCCGATCCGCCGCCGAGGAAGACGGCGGCGATCACCGCGAGCGGCACGATCAACGCCAGCTGCCAGGTGCCGGTGCCGATGGTCAGGATGATGGCGTCGCCGACGGCGATCCCGATGGCGACGCCGACGACCAGTTCGGCGGTACGTTTCAGCCGCTGGCCGATGGACGCGCTGAGGATGACGACCGCCGAGATCGGGGCGAAGATCGGCAGCTCGTGGCCGATGACCCGGTGGGAGATGAACCAGGCGATGGCGGCCGCCAGACCGGCCTGCAGGGCGAGGACGATGTTGGCGCGGACCCGTTCCGAGCGTTCCCGGAACTCCATCGACGCCCGGCTGCGGGTCACGGTCAGGATCGCGGCGAGGCGCGGGCTCGCCGCCGGGCGGGGCGACTTTCCGGCGACGGCCATGCGCGCAGCGTACCCAGCAGAACCGCCCTAATCGGCTCATACTCACATATACCCCGGCGCATGCGGCGTCCCGCGCTGGTCGAGGCACCGCCCGGCTGGCTAGCCTGCGACCATGTCCGACCTCATCGACGCCCTCCGCGCGGTGCTGCCCGACGGTGCGGTGCTGACCGACCCCGACCTGCTGCGCGGCCACCAACGCGACGAGGCGGACCTCTGCGCCGCCGGCACCCCCGCCGTCGTGGTCCGGCCCCGCACGACCGCCGAGGTGGTCGCCACCGTCGGCGTCGCCGCCCGGTACGGCGTACCGGTGGTGCCGCAGGGTGCGCGGACCGGGCTGGCCGGCGCGGCGAACGCGGTCGACGGCGCGGTGGTCGTCTCCACCGTCGCGATGGACACCATCGTCGACGTCGACCCGGTCAACCGCACCGCCGTCGTCCAGCCCGGCGTGGTCAACGCCACGCTCGCCGCCGAGGTCGGCCGGCACGGGCTGCGCTACCCGCCGGACCCCGGATCCTGGGAGTCGTCCACCATCGGCGGCAACGTCGCCACCAACGCCGGCGGCATGTGCTGCGTCAAGTACGGCGTGACCAGCGAGTACGTCATCGGCCTCGAAGTGGTCCTGGCCAGCGGCGAGGTGCTGCGGACCGGCCGGCGCACCGCCAAGGGGGTCGCCGGCTACGACCTGACCCGGCTGTTCGTCGGCTCCGAAGGAACCCTCGGGGTGATCACCGAGGTGACCGTCGCGCTGCGGCCGGCCGCCGACACCGCCCTCACCCTCGTCGCCGTCTTCGACTCCACCACCGCCGCCGGTGCCGCCGTCGCCGACATCGCCGCCGGTGGGCTCAGCCCCAGCCTGCTGGAGCTGCTGGACCGCACCCACCTGGCGGCGATCGAGGCGTACCGGCCGATGGGGCTGCGCACCGACGCCGCCGCGCTGCTGCTCGCCTCGGTCGACACCGGCACCGCCGCCAGCGCCGACCTGGACCGCCTCGCCCAGGTCTGCACCGCCGCCGGGGCCGCCGAGGTGTACGCCGCCAGCGACGCGGTCGAGGCCGCCGCCCTGCTGCAGGCCCGCCGGCTGGCCCACCCGGCGATGGAACGCTTCGCCGCCCGGACCTTCCCCGACGGCAACGGCGGGCTGATCATCGACGACGTGGCGGTGCCCCGCTCGGCGCTGGCCCGGATGCTCGACGGGGTGGCCGCGATCGCCACGGCCCACGAGGTGCCGATCGGGGTGGTCGGGCACGCCGGCGACGGCAACCTGCACCCCAACATCGTGGTCGACCGGGCCGACCCGCAGAGCCTGGCCCGGGGCCGGGCCGCGTTCGACGCGATCATGCGGCTCGGCCTCGACCTCGGCGGCACCTGCACCGGCGAACACGGCGTCGGACTGCTCAAACGGGACTGGCTGGCCGAAGAGATCGGCCCGGTCGGGATGCGGGTGCACCGGGCGATCAAGCAGGCACTCGACCCGACCGGCCTGCTCAACCCCGGCAAGCTGCTCTGACCGGCTCGGCGCAGACGCCGGCCGTCAGCTCCTGACCGGCCCCGATCCCGACCCGTTCAGCCGGTGGCGATGCCGGTGTCCGTCGGCCAGTCCACACCCCGGTCGGCGGCGAAGCCCCGCACGTCGGCGGCACCGAGCCGGGCCGCGTCCGCCGTCGCGTCGTCCGGCATCCGCTGCGACTGCAACTCGGCCGCCACCCGCGCCTGGTAGTGCTCCACCTCCCGGGCCCGGACCGCGTCGTCCCAGCCGAGCGCCCGGCCCATCACCTCAGCGGTGTGCTCGGCCGAGTCGTCCCCCCGGTGCGGCGTCTCGATCGAGATCCGGGTCCGCCGGGTCAGCACGTCGTCCAGGTGCAGCGCGCCCTCGGCGCGGGCGGCGTACGCGATCTCGGCGGCCAGGTACTCCGGGGCCCCGGAGACCGGGCTGGCCAGCAGCGGATCGTCCCGGATCAGCGCCAGCAGCTCCACCGCGAGGGTGCCGTACCGCTCCAGCAGATGCTCCAACACCCCGACCGGTACGCCGTTGCGGCGGGCCACGTCCGCCCGGTCCCGCCACATGGCGGTGTAGCCGTCCGCGCCGAGCAGCGGCAGCTGCGCGGTCCGCGACGGCCGGGTCACCCCGAGCCGGGCCGCCGCCCGGTCCACCACGTCGGCGGCCATCACCCGGTACGTCGTGTACTTGCCGCCGGCCACCAGCAGCAGCCCGAGCATCGGCTCGACCACCGCGTGCTCCCGGGACAGCCGCGACGTGGAGTCCGCCTCGCCGGCCAGCAGCGGTCGCAGCCCGGCGTACACGCCCTCGATGTCGCGCGGCGTCAACGGCCGGTCCAGCACCGTGTTCACCTGGTCCAGCAGGTAGCCGATGTCACGGTCCGAGGCCGCCGGGTGCGACCGGTCGAGCCGCCAGTCGGTGTCCGTGGTGCCGATGATCCAGTGCCCGCCCCAGGGGAGCACGAACAACACCGACGTGGCGGTACGCAGGATCAGCCCCGCCTCACCGGTGATCGCCGACCGGGGCACCACCAGGTGCACGCCCTTCGACGCCCGTACCCGCAGACCAGGCCGGACCCCGACGTCGCCGAGCATCCGCGACACGTCGTCGCTCCACACCCCGGTGGCCGCGATCACGGTGCGGGCCCGTACCTCGAACTCGGCGTCCGGATCCCCGGGCCGGGCCTCCATGTCCCGCACCCGGACCCCGGTCACCTCGCGGGCCTGCCGCAGCAGGCCGACGACGCGGGCGCTGGTCACCGTGGCCGCGCCCAGACTCGCGGCGGTACGGGCCAGCGTCACGACCAGCCGGGCGTCGTCGACCTGGCCGTCGTAGTAGCGGATCGCGCCGGCCACCACGTCCGGCCGCAGGCTCGGGAAGACCCGCCGGGCCCCTTCGCGGGACAGGTGCTGGTGCAGCGGCATGCCCCGGCCGCCGCCGAAGACGCCGGCGAACACGTCGTACGCGGCGACACCCGCCCCGTAGTAGGCCCGCCGCCAGGCCCGGCCGGGCAGCGCCCGCACCCCGGCGGCGTCGCCGTGCGGCAACGGCACCAGGATCGGCACCGGCCGGACCAGATGCGGCGCGATCCGGGTGGCCAGCAGGCCACGCTCAGTGAGCGCCTCGTGGACCAGGCCCAGCTCCAACTGCTCCAGGTAGCGCAGGCCGCCGTGGATCAGTTTGCTGGACCGGCTGGAGGTGCCGGCGGCGTAGTCACGCGCCTCGATCAGGGCGACCTTCAGACCACGGGAGGCGGCGTCCAGGGCGGCACCGGCGCCGGTCACGCCACCGCCGATCACCAGGACGTCGAACCGCTCACTACGCAGCCGACGCAGGTCGGCGGCGCGGCGGGTCACGGACAGCTGGCCGGCGGCATACCGGGAAACGGCAGGGTCACGCACCCGTCCACGGTAACCGCCCGCCTATCGTGGCGAGCATGTCGCAGGCCCCCGGATTTCCCGGACACCCCTTCCCCGGCCACCCCTACCCGGTCTCGCCCTACCCGGCGCCAGCCCCCGCCCCGGGCCCGTGGCCGGTGATCGCCGCCGTCGCCGTCGGGCTCTGGTCACTGGGCGTCACCGTGCTGGCGCAGGCCGGCGGCTGGCTCACCGACCAGGTCCTGCTCGCCAGCGGCCTGCCCCGGCCGGCGGTCGTCTGGCCGCTGATCGGTCTCGGCAACGCGCTGCTGGTCGGGGTGCCGGCGATGCTGCTGGCCCTGGTCCCCCGGTCGACGGCGGTCCGGGCCACCGGCCGCGCCTGGCTGGTCGGCGCGTTCGCGCTCGCCGGGTTCGGGCTGATCCGGGCGCTTCCCGGCGCGCGGCACGAGCTGTACCTGCTGCTACTCGCCGCGCTGGCCGCCGGTGGCGCACTGCTGCTGCGGGCGTTACGCCGCCGCACCGCCACCGCTGAAGCCGCCGCCGCTGAAGCCGGGGCCACTGAAGCCGGGGCCGAGACCGAAGCCGCCGCCGGGGCCGCGCCGGAACCGGCCGCCGGGCGGGACCGGCTGACGCCGACACTGATCGCCGTCGCGGCCGGGCTGGTCATGCTGGTCCCCTGGCTCTGGCTCGGTGCGCTCGGCGGGGCCATGGAGACCGTGCTGGCGCTCGTCGCGGCGGCCGCCGTCGGCTGGTACGCCGTCGAACTGCTACCGCCCGGCTACTGGTCGGCGATCGGCGACACCGCGCGCGGCCCGTCAGCGGTACGGACCGTGCTGGCCGGCGGCACGGTCGCCGGGGTCGGCCTGGCACTGCTCGCCGCCGGGGTCGGCCAGCCCGGGGTGCAGCTGGTCGCCCTGCTGGCCGTGCCGCCGATCGGCTACGCCGCCGCCGCGATCGTCTGGGCCACCCGCCGGACCGGCGCCGAGTCGGCCGGCGGCGAGTCGGCCGGCGGCGAGTCGGCCGGCGGCGACGCAGCAGGCACCGATCGGGCCGGCAGCAGCCTGGCCGGCAGCGCCCCGGTCGGCGTACTGGTCGGGTCGACCGTCGTCGGACCGCTCGCCTTCCTCGACGGCGAGGAGATCTCCCTGCTGCTGATCGGCCGGGACCTGCCGTTCTGGGCGGCGGTCGGAGCCGGCGTGGCGTGGGCGCTCGGCGTCGTACTCAGTCTGATCCTCGGCGTCGGACTCGGCCGGGCCGGCGCCGGGCGGCTGGGCAGCGCGCCGGCCGGAGCCTCGCCGGCCGGAGCCTCGCGGCCGCGCCGGATCGTCGCGGCCGTACTGGTCGCGGTCCTGGCAGCGACCGGTACGGCGGTGTACCTCACCGCCGGGCAACCCGGCCTGTACGGCGAACGCCTCTTCGTGGTGCTGCGCGAACAGGCCGACCTGTCCGACGTGACCCGGTCCACCGGGCCGGCCGGCCGCGACGCCCGGATCGGCGAGGTCTACCGCCGGCTGGTCGACACTGCCGAGTCCAGCCAGGCCGACCTGCGGGCCGACCTCGACCGCTGGGGCCTGTCGTACACCCCGTACTACCTGGTCAACGCGATCGAGGTGGACGGCGGAGCGGCGGTACGGGCGTGGTTGTCGCGCCGGGCCGACGTCGACCGGGTGCTGCTCAGCCCGCAGCTGCGGCCGCTGCCCGCCCCGGTCTCCGGCGACGGCGGCGACGAACCGGCCCCGCAGACGCCGCAGTGGAACATCACGATGCTCGGCGCCGACCGCGTCTGGTCCGAGCTCGACGTCGACGGGGCCGGGATCGTCGTCGGCTCCTCTGACTCCGGAGTGGACGGTGCGCATCCGGCGCTGGCCGAGGGGTTCCGGGGCGGCGAGGACTCCTGGTACGACCCGTGGAACGACACCCGTACGCCGACCGACAACAACGGGCACGGCACCCACACGCTCGGCTCGGCGGTCGGTGACACCTCCATCGGGGTGGCCCCCGGCGCCTCCTGGGTGGGCTGCGTCAACCTCGACCGCAACCTCGGCAACCCGGCCCGCTACCTGGACTGCCTGCAGTTCATGCTGGCACCGTTCCCGGCCGGCGGGGATCCGCTGCGCGACGGGCGACCGGAGCGGGCACCGCACGTGCTGACGAACTCGTGGGGCTGCCCCGAGCTGGAAGGCTGCGACCTGACCTCACTGGCTCCGGCGACGCAGGCGCTCGCCGCCGCCGGGCTGATGGTGGTGGCCGCCGCCGGCAACACCGGCCCGTTCTGCGGCTCGGTCGACGACCCACCGGCCCCGTACGCCGACGTGCTGACCGTCGGCGCGGTCGACAGCGACCGTACGGTGACCGAGTTTTCCAGCCGGGGACCGGCGCCGCAGGGCGACGTCAAGCCGGACCTGGTCGCCCCCGGCGCGGCGGTGCTGTCGGCGATGCCCGGCGGCGGGTACGCGGCCCTCGACGGCACGTCGATGGCGGCACCGCACGTCGCCGGCGTGGTGGCGCTGATGTGGTCGGCCAACCCCGCGCTGATCGGCGACCTGGAGCGCACCGACGAAATCCTGCGGCAGACCGCCGGCGACGCGTCGACCGGGTTCGCCGACCCTTGCGGGGACCGGGCGAACCTGACCGGAGCCGGGCTGGTCGACGCCTACGCCGCGGTCCAGGCCGCGCAGGCAGCCGGTTAAGGTCGACGGTCGTGGAACGCGACACATCCTCGGGTCAGGACGCTGCGTCACCCGGGTTCACCATCGAGGAACTGACCGACCGGCACCGGTCAGCGGTCGTCGAGCTGTGCCGCCACGCGCTCGACCTGCCCGCCGACGCCGCCGAGGCCGCCCAGATCATCGACCGGCTGCACCCGGCACCGCCCGCGCTGGCCGCCGATGACGCCGCCGGGCTCAGCCGCCGCCGGACCGTCGCCCTGGTCGCCCTGGTCGACCAGACGGTACGGGGCGTGGTGCTGGGTTCGTTGGCGCACCGGGACCCGGCGGTGGGGCACGTCGACCTGATCGCCGTACACCCGGATCTTCGCCGCCACGGCCTGGGTCGGGCGCTGCTGAGCCGGGCGGAGAGCGCGTTGGCCGCGCGGGGCGCCACTGAGGTGCTGCTCGCCGGCAACCCGCCGTACTACGCCTGGCCGGGCGTGGACGTGCGGTACACCCCGGCGGTCTGCCTGGCGATGGCGTGCGGCTACCAGCAGGACCGGACCGCCTGGAACATGACCGCCGACCTGTCCGCCACGGATTCCCCGGCGCTGCGGGACACCGACGCGGCGCAGCAGCGGCTGGCGGCGGCCGGCATCACCGTACGCCGGGCCACCGCCGCCGACGTACCGGCGTTGGTGGCGTTCACCCGGACCACGTTCGGCGACGCGTGGGCTGCCGAGGTGGCCCAGTCGGTGGGGCGCGCCGGGGCCGGCTGCCATCTGGCGGTCCGTGACCCCGCCACTGCCACTGCCACTGCCACCGCCGCTACTGCTACTGCTTCCGCCGCTACTGCTACTGCTACTGCCTCCGCTGTCGGCGACGGCCCCGTCGAGGTGCTCGGCTTCGCCGCGTACGGCTCGTCGCGGCCCAGCTGGTTCGGCCCGATGGGGACGGCACCGACGGCGCAGGGTCTGGGTATCGGCGCGTTGCTGCTGCGGCGGTGCCTGCAGGAGCAGCGGGCGGCCGGTCATCTCCAGGTCGAGATCGGCTGGGTGGGCCCGGTGCCGTTCTACGCCTCGGCCGCCGGTGCCCGCATCGAGCGGGTCTTCTTCCTGTACCGCAAACAGCTCTGACCCGACTCCCGTCCACCCACCCCCGCCCACCACCCGCCCAAGATCTCGACGATCTTGCACTTATCGCGGAACATATCGGACATTTCTTCGCGATAACTGCAAGATCGCGGCGATCATGGGGGCGATCATCGGGGTGGGGATAGATCCGGGGGGTAGATCCGGGGGGATAGGCAGACAGGCCGCAGGGGCGGTCACCGGCAGAGGTAGACCCTCACCGGTGACCGCCCCTGCGGTCGATGTCGAGCTGTCGAGCTGAACTCAGAAGTCCATCTCGCCGCCGCCCGGCGCACCCGCCGGGGCCGGGTTCTTCTCCGGCTTGTCCGCCACCACAGCCTCGGTGGTCAGGAACAGCGCGGCGATCGACGAGGCGTTCTGCAGCGCCGACCGGGTCACCTTGGCCGGGTCGATGATGCCGGCCTTGAGCAGGTCCACGTACTCGCCGTTGGCGGCGTTGAGGCCGTGGCCCGGCTCCAGGTTGCGGACCTTCTCCACCACGACGCCGCCCTCGAGGCCGGCGTTGACGGCGATCTGCCGCAGCGGGGCGTCCAGCGCGATCTTGACGATCTGCGCGCCGGTCGCCTCGTCGCCGACCAGGTCGAGCTTGTCGAAGGCGGTCTTGCCGGCCTGCACCAGGGCGACACCACCACCGGGGACGATGCCCTCCTCGACGGCGGCCTTGGCGTTGCGCACCGCGTCCTCGATGCGGTGCTTGCGCTCCTTGAGCTCCACCTCGGTGGCGGCGCCGACCTTGATCACCGCAACGCCACCGGCCAGCTTGGCCAGCCGCTCCTGCAGCTTCTCGCGGTCGTAGTCGGAGTCGCTCTTCTCGATCTCGGCCCGGATCTGGTTCACCCGGCCCTGGATCTGCTCGGCGTCACCGGCACCGTCGACGACCGTGGTCTCGTCCTTGGTGACCTGGACCTTGCGGGCACGGCCCAGCATGTCGAGGGTCACCGCGTCGAGCTTGAGGCCCAGCTCCTCGCTGACGACCTGGCCGCCGGTGAGGATCGAGATGTCGGTCAGCATCGCCTTGCGGCGGTCGCCGAAGCCGGGGGCCTTGACGGCAACCGACTTGAAGGTGCCGCGCACCTTGTTGACGATCAGGGTGGCCAGGGCCTCGCCCTCGACGTCCTCGGCGATGATCAGCAGCGGCTTGCCCGACTGCATGATCTTCTCCAGGATCGGGAGCAGGTCCTTGACCGAGGAGATCTTGCTGTTGACGATCAGGATGTAGGGGTCGTCGAGGACGGCCTCCATCCGCTCCGGGTCGGTCCAGAAGTAGGGCGAGATGTAGCCCTTGTCGAAGCGCATACCCTCGGTGAGCTCCAGCTCCAGGCCGAAGGTGTTGCTCTCCTCGACGGTGATGACGCCTTCCTTGCCGACCTTGTCCATCGCCTCGGCGATGATCTCGCCGACGCTGGAGTCCCCGGCCGAGATCGACGCGGTGGAGGCGATCTGCTCCTTGGTCTCCACGTCCTTGGCGAGCTTGCTCAGCTCCTCCGAGACGTTGGCCACGGCAGCCTCGATGCCCCGCTTCAGGGCCATCGGGTTCGCGCCGGCCGCGACGTTGCGCAGGCCTTCGCGGACCAGCGCCTGGGCCAGGACGGTCGCCGTCGTCGTGCCGTCACCGGCCACGTCGTCGGTCTTCTTGGCGACCTCCTTGACCAGCTCAGCGCCGATCTTCTCGTACGGGTCCTCGAGCTCGATCTCCTTGGCGATGCTCACACCATCGTTGGTGATGGTGGGGGCACCCCACTTCTTTTCGAGCACGACGTTGCGGCCCTTGGGGCCGAGCGTCACCTTGACGGCGTCGGCGAGGGTGTTCATGCCCCGCTCGAGGCCGCGGCGCGCCTCTTCGTCGAACGCGATCATCTTGGCCATACGGCGTTGTCCTCCTGGACGCTCGCGGCATCGGAGCCGGTCGGCTCCGATATGCCGCCTGCTTTACGCACCTTCGGACGTCACTACCTGGCGACAGTGACGTCCGCCGGCCGGGCCGGATAGCCCGCGACGACCGGCCAGCCCCCACGGCTCCGCTCCAGGGAACCGCGGTGGTGGCCCCACCGCCCCGACCATTGGCACTCCCGGTTGGCGAGTGCCAATCCTTGTTTAGCACTCTCCCCTGTCGAGTGCAAGCGAACGGCGGGTTGCCGGCACCTCCGACGAGAGGACCGCACCGGCCGGCGCGCGCGGCCCGCGCACGAAAAAAGGCGCCGGCTCCGCGAGGAGACCGACGCCCTGACAGGTACGGACGTGTGGTGTGACCGGGTGGCGCCGCGTCGACGCCCCCGGTGATCAGCCGATGAGTCGGACCCGTTCGGCCTGCGGACCCTTCTGGCCCTGGCCGACCTCGAACTCGACCCGCTGGCCGTCTTCGAGCGCCTTGTAGCCGTCCATCTCGATCGCGGAGAAATGGACGAAGACGTCCTGACCTCCGTCGACCGCGATGAAGCCGTAGCCCTTTTCGCTGTTGAACCACTTCACGGTGCCCTGTGCCACGGTGCACTTCCTCACTTCTGTCGCGCCGGGCCTCCTGCCGGCCCTGGGCAGGCGTGACTCGCCTACCCGGTCGCCCGCCCGAACGCTGAGTAGCGGCGCGCGAACAGAGCGACCGAAATCGCACGCTACACGAGGCACGACGGCACTGCACTACCCCAAATAGGGACATTAGATCGCGTTCACGTCCCACTGACCCCACCTGTCGTTGACCACGTGTGTTCCGTACACCGCAGAACGTGAGGTCCGGGCGGCACCGCGCCGCCGGTGCCCGCGCGGCCCGCCGACCGGATCGCGCGGCCCCACGACACGACCACCGACGCGGTGGCCAACGACACCCGGTGGCCGCCGGCATCGGCCTGCTCGTCGTGCTCTCGGCGTTCACCGGCGCCCTGCCCGGAGACGCCGGTACGCCGCCACCCCGCCAGCCCGGCTGGACGGTGCCCGGCGACGACCTGCGGACCGTCCTGCTGCGCGACGGCGAAGTGACCCTGCCCGACGACGGGTTCTACTCCTGGGCCGCCCTGAACCGGCGCACCGGGCTGCTCACCGGGTCGGCCAACTACACCGCGCAGAGCGACACCATGTCCCTGATCAAGGCCTGGCTGGCCGCCGACGACCTGCGCCGCGCCGACGAGCAGGGACTGCTGCCCCGCGCCCCGCGACTGGCCGAGCTGTCCGCGATCATCCGCGACAGCGACAACCCGGGCGCGGACGCCACCTACGCCCGGGTCGGCGGCGAGGACTCGATTCACCGGATGGTGCGCATCTGCGGCCTGACCGACACCGCCCCGGTCCTCGACCGGTGGAGCAACACCGTCGTCTCCGCCCGCGACCTCGCCCGGCTCGGCCGGTGCATCGCCGACGGCCGGGCCGCCGGGCCGCAGTGGACCCCGTGGCTGCTCGGCGAGATGCGCGCGGTACGCGGCGAGGGCGACTTCGGTCCCCGCGACGCCCTCACCCCCGAGTACGCCGCCACCGTCGCCATCAAGAACGGCTGGCTGCTGCGCGACGAGGACGACCTGTGGCACATCAGCTGCCTGGCGATCGGTGAGCACTGGGTGATCGGCGCGCTGGCCCGCTACCCCGGCGAGCAGGGGTTCGACCACGGCGTCGGCTTCTGCCGGCAACTCGGTGCGGCGCTACTGCTGGTGGCCTGATAAGCAGATACCCGTGAACGAGGTAGCGACAGGCACAGCGACGGTACGCCGGATCGGTCCCGACGACGCCGGGCGGATGCGGGCGCTGCGGTTGGAGATGCTGGCCGACTCGCCGCTGGCGTACCTCGAGACCCTCGCCGACGCGGCCGCCCGCCCCCACGACGAGTACGCCGCCCGGGTCGCCCGCGCCGCCACCGGCACCACGCTGGCCCAGTTCGTCGCGGAGGCCGCCGCCGGGCCGGCCCAGCGACGCACCGGCGGCCGGTTCGTGGCACACGTCGGGGCGCACGCCGCCAGCGACGATCCGGCGACCACCGTGCTGTACGCCGTCTACGTCAGCCCGCCCTGGCGCGGGCAGGGTCTGCTCGGTGCCCTGCTCGACGCGGTCGCCGACTGGTCGCGTACGGCGGGCCGGCCGGAGCTGCTGCTGGAGGTGGTGGTCGGCAACGACCGGGCACTGCGGGCGTACCAGCGGCTCGGGTTCACCGACACCGGGGTCCGCCTGCCGCACCCGACGCTGCCGGACATGACCGAGCTGCAGATGCGACGCCCGGCCTGACCGGCACCTGCGGCGGCGGCCCCGACGGCACCCGCACCGACGGGCTGACCGGCACCACCCGAGGCGGTGGATCCCGGTTGGTACACAGGGTCGGGTGACGATCATCAGCGCCGCGGCGCTGCGTACCCACATCTCGGAGCTGACCCGGCACGGGCCGCGACATCACACCAACCCGGCCGCGACCGGCCCGGTCCTCGACTACCTGACCGGACGTCTGTCGGATTCCGGTCACCGGGTGGTCGTCGAGCGGTACGGCGACGCCCCGCACGAGGTCAACCTGATCGCCGACGCGGGCCGGCCGGCCGACGGGCCGATCGTCGAGGTCTGCGCCCACTGGGACACGGTGGCCGGCAGCCCGGGGGCCGACGACAACGCCAGCGGCGTGGCCGGGCTGCTGGAGATCGCCCGGGTGCTGGCCGCCGACCCGCCGACCCGGCGTCCCCGGTTCTGTCTGTTCGGCGGTGAGGAGGACGACGTGCCGTTCACCGGGAGCCGGGCGCACGTCGCCCGGCTGGGCGGCGACGGCGTACACGTCGCCGGGGCGGTCGTGCTGGAGATGATCGGCTACCGCGACGCCACCGTGGGCAGTCAGCGGATCCCGGCAGGGCTGCGCGACGGGCTACGCGGCGTCGACGGGCTCGACCGGGGCGACTTCGTCGCCGTGGTGGGCAGCATCGAGTCCAGCCAGTGGTTGGCCGCCTTCCAGGCCGCCGGCTGGGTCCAGGAGCCGTCCCTGCCGGTGGTGCCGCTGCCGGTGCCCCGGCGGCAGGGCGGCGACGTCGCCCGCAGCGACCACGTGCCGTACTGGGACGCCGGGCTGCTCGCCGTGATGGTCAGCGACACCGCCGACTTCCGCAACCCGCACTACCACCGGTCGACCGACACCGTGGACACGCTCGACCTGGGTTTCGCGGCGGCGGTGGCGACGGCGGTCACCGACGCGGTACGCACGCTCTCGCGCTGACCGGCCGGCGGGGCGATCCGCCGGCCGATCACGCTGCACGGAACGATCCGCCGGCCGATCACGCTGCACGGAACGATCCGCCGGCCTACCAGGCCTGCACGGGACGGTCGACGCCGGGCGGGCGGCTCAGCGGTGCCGACGGGACTGGACGATGCGGAACCGGCCGGCGACGTACGCCCCGTCGGTCAACGCCGCGTTTCCGGCGGCGTTGGCACCGGTGGCGTGGAAGTCGGAGAACGCCGCCGACTGGTTGACGAACACGCCGCCGGTGAGGTTGGTCGACAGGTGCACGCCGACGTCGACCGCCGCCGCCTCGACCTCGTCGAGCACCCGCTCGTCGGTCGAGTGGACGCCGGCGGTCAGTCCACCCCGGGCACCGACGGTCCGCCGGAAGATCTCGATGCTCTGCGCGGTCGAGGCGGTGGCGACGACGAAGGCCACCGGCCCGAACCACTCCCGGCCGTAGGTCTCCTCGGCCGCCGCGTCCAGCTTGACCAGCAGCGGGGTACGGACCACCGCGTCCGGGTGGGCCGGGTGGACGAGTTCGCGGGACTCCAGGACCGGCTCACCCAGCTTCGTGGCGTCGGCGAGCCGCTGCAGTACGCCGTCGTCGCCGATCGCCCCGATGATCTCGACCGCGCGGCCCGGGTCGCCGGTCAGTTTGCCGATCGCGGTGGCGATGCCGGCGGCCACCTCGTCCAGGCTCTTGTGCCCCTGGTCGGTGTCGATGCCGTCGGCGGGCACCAGGATGTTCTGCGGGGTGGTGCACATCTGTCCGCTGTAGAGCGACAGGGAGAAGGCGAGGTTGCGGCACATGCCGGCGAAGTCCGCCGTGGAGTCGACGATGACCGTGTTGACGCCGGCCTTCTCGGTGTAGACGCTGGCCTGCCGGGCGTTGGCCTCCAGCCAGTCGCCGTACTCGGTGGAGCCGGTGAAGTCGACGATGCGCACCTGCGGGTGGGTGGCGAGGACGGTCGCCAGCCGGTCGTCCGGCGCTTCGGCGGCCAGCTGCACCAGGTCCGGGTCGAAGCCGGCCTCGGTGAGCACCTGCCGGGCGTACCGCACGGTGATCGCCAGCGGCAGCACCGCGCCCGGGTGCGGCTTGACGACCACCGGATTGCCGGTGACCAGGGAGGCGAACAGACCCGGGTAGGAGTTCCAGGTCGGGAAGGTGCGGCAGCCGATCACCAGGGCGACACCGCGCGGCACCACGTGGTACGTCTTGGTCATCCGTAGCGGATCGCCCCGGCCGGCCGGTTTCTCCCAGTCGGCGCTGGACGGGTGGCGGGTCATCTCGGCGTACGCGTACGCCACCGCCTCCAACGCCCGGTCGAAGGCGTGCGTCGCGCCCGCCTGGAAGGCCATCACGAACGCCTGGCCGGTGGTGAACTGCACCGCGTTGGCCAACTCGAAGGCGTGCGCGTGCAACCGGGCCAGGATCTCCAGACAGACCCCGGCCCGGGTCCGCGGGCCGGCGTCGCGCCAGTCGGGCAGCGCCGCGCGGGCGGCGGCGATCAGCTGGTCGACGTCGGGGCGCGGATACCGTACGCCGAGTTCGACGCCGAACGGGCTGCGCTCGGTGGCCACCGGGCCACCGGTGGCGCTGGCCTGGTCCAGCGGGAAGTCCTGGCCGAGGTAGCCCCGGAACGCGGTGGCGCCCTCGTCGGCGGCGTGCTCGCCGTAGATCCGTGGGCTCGGCGACTCGGGGTACGCCGACCAGTAGTCCCGTTCGGTGATCGCGGTCAACGCACGGGCCAGGGTGTCGGCGTGCGTGACGTACAGGGGGTGCGGGGTCTCCGTCATGCACGCCATCATGCCGCAACCGGCCGGCCGGGTGGCAGCACCGACAGCCGGACCGGATGCCTCAGATGGTCTGCTGCCAGTTGTGCCAGATGTCGACGGCCCGGTAGCCCACCGCCTCGTTGATGGCGATCATGTGGCGGTTGCTGTCGGCGTTCCAGGTGTCGATGGAGCGCAGCGCCGGTTCGTGCCGCGTCACCAGCCGCAGGTTCTCGATCTTGACGATCAGCCCGAGCCGGTGGCCGCGATGGTCCGGATCGACGATGGTGATCTGCTGGAACGCATGCCAGTCGGGCGTGGCCGGACAGGTGATGTGGGTCCAGGCGACGATCCGCCCGCTGTCGACGTGCCGGGCGACGACGTGGTAGCCCCGGACGCCCTGGGCGCGGCGGAACGCCTCGAACTCGCGGATGCGGGCGGCGTCGACCTGTTCGGCTTCCCAGGCCAGGTCGCCCATTGGCGCGTCGGTGATCAGCCGGCCGTCGAGGTAGGCGATGTCGTCGACGTGCTCGTCGGGAACGTCGCCGGTCCAGGTCAGCAGTTCGTAGCCGGCGGCCCGTGGCCAGCTGTCGGCGAGCAGCGCGTCGAGGGCGACCTGGTCGACCGTGTCGATGTCGAGCCGGCGACGGACCTCGACCAGCGCGGACTTCGCGCCCAGCGACTGTGCGAAGGCGGTCGGCGCCGGATCCCGGACCACCCCGCCCGGCATGGTGTCCGCCGAGTGCCCCATGATCCGGGTCCGGCCGGCGGCGCGGGCCTGCGCCACCCCGTACGCGTACAGTGCCCGCCCCACGCCGCGCCGCCGGTATTCGGGCAGCACCTGGATGTCCAGGCCGGCATTGTCCAGGTTGTCCAGCAGCGGGTACTCGAGCTTGATCAGCCCGACCGGGGTGCCGTCGAGGTACGCGAGGGCATGGTCGATCCGTTCGTCCTTGCGCTGGAAGCCGATGGTGGCCTCGAACCAAGGGCGAGACGACGGCGGCATGTCCGGTACGTGAACCGAGGCGGCTTTGATCCCGTACGCCTGATCGACAGTGGTCGGATCGGCGGGATCCAGCGGGGTGATGGTGATGTCCATGCCGTCGAGGGTGACGGGGCGGGGCCGCCCGCGCGACCGATTTACCGACACCCGACGCGAGCGGTGACCGCGCGACTCGGGGGCGGACGTTGGTCGGGAGGGCGCTCGCACAGCACCGCCGGCGCTGTTGGTCGTTGGACCCCAGGGTTGAGATTGTTGCCAAGCTCTGTCGAGGCCCTTACGGCAAGTCGCCCTCCCGCACGGAGCATCCTGCGCGGTGCAAGTGCAGTCGTCAAGACCCCGCGGGCGTGTTTTCTCAACCTATGGCAAAACTCTGACTACGGACCGCACACAGCACATCGGCCGGTCGGCGTACGCCGACCGGCCGATCAAGGGATTGACCGCTGTTCAGCCGGTCAGCCGAGGAGCCCCGCCTCGCGGACTGAGCGCAACGACGGCTTGACCCGGTGCGTCGGCCCGACCAGCCCGGCCACCGCGTCGATCGTCTTCAGACCCTCACCGGTGTTGTAGACGACCGTCTCCGCCGCCGGGTCGAGCCGACCGGATTCGACCAACTTCTTCAGCACCGCCGTGGTCACCCCGCCAGCGGTCTCGGCGAACACCCCGGTGGTCCGGGCCAGCAGCCGGATCCCGGCGCGGATCTCGTCGTCGTCGGCGTAGTCCATCCAGCCGCCGGTGCGCCGGACCGCCTCGAGCGCGTACAACCCGGCCGCCGGGTCGCCGATGTTGAGCGACTTGGCGATCCCGGTCGGCTTCACCGGCACGATCGCGTCGGTGTCGCGGTGCAGCGCGGTGGCGATCGGGTTGCAGCCGGCCGACTGGGCGCCGAACACCCGCCAGCCGTTGGCCGGCGCCTCGACCAGGCCGATCTCGACCAGCTCGGCGAAGGCCTTGTCGACCTTGGTGAGCAGCTCGCCGCTGGCCATCGGGATCACCACCTGCTCGGGGATCCGCCAGCCGAGCTGCTCGGCCACCTCGTAGCCGAGAGTCTTCGACCCCTCCGCGTAGTAGGGCCGCACGTTGACGTTGACGAACGCGGTGTCGGCGAACTCGTCGGTCTCCACCAGCTCACTGCAGAGCCGGTTCACGTCGTCGTAGGAGCCGTCGATCGCGACCAGCTCCCCGCCGTACACGGCGGTGGTGACGATCTTGCCGGGCTCCAGGTCGCCGGGGATGAAGACGATCGACGGTACGCCGGCGCGGGCCGCGTGGGCGGCCACCGAGTTGGCCAGGTTGCCGGTCGAGGCGCAGGCGAACCGGGAGAAACCGAGCGTACGGGCGGCGGTGAGCGCGACCGAGACGACCCGGTCCTTGAACGAATGGGTCGGGTTCGCGCTGTCGTCCTTGACCCACAGCGACCCGGTGATGCCGAGCTCGGCGGCGAGCGCGGCGGCCGGGACCAGCGGGGTGAAGCCGGGATCCAGGCTGACCCGGGTGGCCGGGTCCTGCCCGGCGGGCAGCAGCGGGGCGTACCGCCAGATGTTGGCCGGGCCCGCCTCGATGTCGGCCCGGGTGACGCGGGCGATGGCCGCCGGGTCGTACGCGACCTCCAGCGGCCCGAAACACTCGTAACACGCGTGCTGCGCGGCGAGCGGATACTCGGTGCCGCAGCCACGGCAGACCAGCGCCCGCGCCGGGCTGGCGGAGCTGACGGAGGCGGAGCTGGTGGTTGCGTCGATCAGCGACGTCATGCGAGGCCGTCCTCTCATCTTCCCCTGCGCCGCACGTTGCGACGGGGACGGAATTGGCACCTGCCGCGCTGGCCTCAGGCGATCTGGTCGCCGAGCGAGTCATGCGGGGTGGTTGCCGGGGCTTCGTCGGGCCGTGTCCCTCTGCCCCTCTGGATGAGGTATGAAGTTGTGCTTCCAGCGAGTGTACGGGCGTGGGCGGCTCAGGGCACCTGGTCGTCCCGAGGTGTGAGCAAGCCCGCACTCGGTGCCACCGCCCCGGCCTCCGGCACCGCACCACCGGCTTCCGACACCGCAGCCGCGACCATCGCCAGCACCTCGTCGAGCAGCGGCGGCGGCGCGGCGATCGTGGCCGACGAGTCGAGGGTGTGCGGCGTACCGTCGATGTCGACGACCGCCGCCCCGGCCTCGCGGGCGATGAGGGTGCCGGCGGCCATGTCCCACGGCTTGTTCGACAGCGTGATCGACACGTCGGTGCGGCCGTCGGCGACCCAGACCAGGTCGATCGCGGCCGATCCGAGCATCCGCACCCGCAGGGCACGGTGGGCGACCTGCCTGGTGAGCGCGAACCGGACGGCGTTGCGCTCCCCCGACCCCGCCCCGACCCCGTAGTCACCGAGGTTGGCCAGCGCGTCGGAGATCCGCGACGCACCCCGGATGCGGATCGGCTCTCCGTCGCGCCACGCGCCACCACCGGCGGTCGCGGTGTAGCGGACGCCCAGGAACGGCAACTCGACCACCCCGACCACTGGGCGGCGGTCGCGGACCAGGGCCAGGGACACCCCGCACAGCGGTACGCCGTGCGCGAAGTTGACCGTGCCGTCGATCGGATCCAGCACCCACTGCTCGCCGCCGGTCGCGGCACCGCTGGTGCCCTCCTCCTCGCCGAGGAACCCGATGTGCGGGGTCCGGTCGGCGAGAAGGGCCCGCAGGTCCCGCTCCACCGCGAGGTCCACTTCGGAGGCGTAGTCCCGGTCGCCCTTGCCGGCCAACCGTCCCGGCTCGCGGGTCCGCATCAGCTCCGCCCCGTGGGCGGTCGCCTGCACGGCGACCGCCAGCAGGTCGTCCAGTGACGGCATCGGATCCAGTGACGGCATCGGATCAGAAGCTCGCGGCGTAGCCGCGACTGGACTCGATCGCGCTCTGCGCCAGTGCCGCCGCCTCGGCCAGTTTCTGCTTGGCCTGCTCCACCTTGGCGATCGTCTCGGCCACCTGGGAATGGCTCGACCCGCTGGTGATCGCCCGCAACGCGGCTCCGCTGCTGCTCAGCGCCTCCGCGCTCGCCCGGATCGCCCCGACCTGCTGGCCGAGCTCGTCACCGAACCGGGCGACCCCCGCCTTGACCTCTTCGACCGAACCCACGCGCACACTCTCCCCATCGGACGACGTCCCGTCCGGTACGACGCTACCGGACCGACGCCGCGACCCGGCATGGTAATTACTCATAGTGAGAACAGACGGTCGCGACGTGACCGGACACGACCCGGCCACCACGCTCGTGACGCAGCGTCGACCACTCGGTCCACCTGTGTTCCACTATCCATAGGAGAGCAGCCGAAAACACAGGTCAGCAAAGGCATTCTCGCCACCGGTCGACCGGCGCCGCAGCACCACCGGCGACGTGACGACAGCCGCGCGACCAGCTGCGGCGGGCATGTTTCGACGATCACCGTCGGCAACGATAGAGTGGGGCCGGACCGTGTGGGACAGACCACGCTCGAGGGTACGGAGTTGCCGTGGGACAGGGTCGCATTCATCGAGGCACGCGGGTCGAGCCGGATCGTCGGCGGCCGGCCCGGGTACGGCGGACACCGCACACCGCCACACCCGTCGGGTCGACGGTCGAGCACGCACTCCGACGCTTCATGCAGCTCGGTTCGGTGGGCGGCGTCGACGACCGCGACCCCGAGCCGGGCCTGTTCCGGGTCGGCTGAGGTCGACCCCGCTCACAGTTCCCGCACCCGGCGGGTCAGCACGACTGAGATCGCCGCGAACAGGACGGCGGCGGCGGCCAGCATGCCGAGCGCGGTCGGCCACATCGCCTGCCAGCCGAACAGCGCACCGCCACGCAGGCAGGAGATGCCGTAGGTGACCGGGTTCACCACCGACAGCCATCGGAGCACGTCCGGCATCTGCTCCACCGGGTAGAACGACGGGCTGGAGAAGAGCAGGAACGGCCCGAGCACGTTGATCAGCACCATGAACCGCTGGAAGTCGCGCACGAGTGACGCGAACAGCAGATAGAGGCCGTTGAACGTCAGCGACACCACGACCGTGCCCGCCCCGAGGGCGGCCCAGTTGGCCAACGGCCAGCCCAGGTCGAACAACAGCACGCCGACGAGCAGGGCGGCGAGGCTCTGCGCGATCACCAGTCCGGTGGTGGCGAGGATCTTCCCCGCGATGTAGCCCGCCCGGCTCATCGGATAGGACCACAGCTCGACCGCCATCCCGCCCATCTCCTCCTGGAACAGGGACGTCCCGGTGGTCGTGGTCGCGGCGAGCATCGACGACAGCATGATCGCGGGAATGGCGAACTCGGCGTACCCGACGTCGATCCCCTGGTAGGTCACGCTGCCGACCAGATTCGTCAGCGACGTGGCGAACAGCAGCAGGTAGATGGCGGTCGGCAGGACCGCCAGCAACAGGTTGGTGCGGTTGCGGGTCAACAGCAGGAACTCGCGGTAGACGATCGCCCGCAGACCGCTGCGGCCACGCGGCCGCACCCGGTCGACCCGGCGGGCGGACGGCGTGACCGGAGACGGCCCGCTTCGGGTGGGCGCGACCAGCGCCGATCCGGTCGACGGTGTCGTGGCGTTCACGCGGTCACACCTTCCCGGCCCTGGTCGACCAGGGCGACGTAGGCATCTTCGAGTGACGGGGTACGGAACTCGATCGTGGCGCCCCGTACCGCAGCGCCTCGAACGAGGTCGATCACGCTGGGCAGATGGTCGTCGACCCCAGCGGCATCGAGGGTGAAGGCGGCCTCGTCGGCGGTGGTGACGCGTGCCGCCGGGAGCAGTGCCTGCAGCCGGTCACGATCCTCCACGTCCGGCAGCCGCACCAGGACCGACTGTTTGCCGTACGTGGCGACCAACGTGGCGGGCGCGTCGTCGGCGGACAGTCTCCCCCGGTCGATGATCAGCACCCGGGAGCAGTTCCGTTCGATCTCCTCGATGTAGTGACTGGTCCAGATGATCGTGGTGCCGTGCTCGACGTTCAGCTTCGCGATCAGTTCCCACATCTGCCGCCGCCCCTGCACGTCGAGCCCGGCGGAGGGCTCGTCGAGGATCAGCAGACTCGGCACGGTGAGCAACGCCCGAACGAGTTGCAGCCGCCGCCGCTGCCCGCCGGAGAGGGTGAAGGCCAACTGCCCGGCGACCTCCTGCAGGTCGAACAGGGACAGCATCTCGTCGACCCGGTGCCGCACGTCACGCCAGCGCAGCCCGCGGAACGCCGCCGCGATGCGCACCTGGTCGATCGCGGGCAGCATGTTGTCCATCGGCCCTGACTGGTGCACGGCGGCGATCGCCTGCTTCACCGTTGCCGCGTCGGCGATCGGGTCCCCACCGCACACCGTCAGCGCACCCGCCGACCGGGACGTGATGCCGCACATGAGTTTCACCAGGGTCGTCTTTCCGGCCCCGTTCGGGCCGAGCAGGCCGATCACCTCCCCCTGGTCGAGGGTGAACGTGATGTCCGACAGCGCCGGACGGGACATGGCCTGGTACTTCTTCGTCAGTCCGGCGGCGACGACGATCGCGGTCATCAGCTGCCTCCACCAGTGGTTCGGATCGGGGCCGGGCCCGCCGCCGCCCGGAGCACGGCCGAAAGCGCGGTCAGTGGGGAAACGCGGACCCGGGGCGGTCCGCACCGCACCCGTACCTCGGCCAGTTCCGGCGGGATGAGGTACCCGGGAAGATCGTCGTCGAGCTGGCCGAAGGAACCACCGACGACGATCTGCGTACCGGAGGGCAGCGGCCCGTCGACGACCTCGTCGACGGCGTGTACCGCATGCTCGGTGACCCCGACGCAGGGCCGGTCGGCCAGCTCCGCCCGCAGCTCGGCCAGGACCCCGGCGTCCACTCCGATGCCGTACGCCGGCCGGAACCGCACCCGCCACCCGGCCGGCAGGCCCGGCGGCGGCCCGCTGGACGGATCGTCGCTGATGACCCAGACGGTCACCGGCGGGTCGACGGCGGCGGCCGACGGGGCGGTCCGGTCGGCGGGCGGCCACCGGCGGGGCGCGGGGCGGGCGGCGATCCCGGGGACGACACCGACGACGTCCGCCACCGGCATCGGCGGGTCGAACAGGTCGCGGCTGTCGCCCGCCGTCGTCACCCAGCCGTCGACGAGCGCGTGTACGCGGTGCAGCACCAACTGGTCGCGGTAGCGCACCGCCACGACGTCACCGGGGCGCAGCCCGCTCTCCGGCACAGGGTGGACCTGGACTCGCTCGCCCGACTGGAGAGTGGGTTGCATACTGCGGCCGCTGACCGGCACCGTGACGCAGCCGAACTTCCGTAGCCCCTGCACGATGAGATCGATCGGGACGGCACCGGCCGGCTCAGGTGCCGGCGGCGGAGGGGTCCGGGCGGGAAGGCTCGGCGCGGATGAGGCCCTGCGCTGCGAGTTGCTCGATGAACCGACCAGTGTCGTCGGCGATGAGGCCGCGTTGGTTGTCATCCTCTGCTCCGAATTCCTCGGCCAGACCGGCCACGACGGCGTCTTCGTCGCCGGTCTTGACCAGCTGTCGCCAGATGGCCGCCGCGGTGGCGTTGAGGGTCTGGAACTCTCCGGCTGTGGTGTCGTAGAGCTGGATCTCGTCCGGCGAATCGACCCAGACGACGTTGGGACTGACCACCCACCCCATCACGACCTCCGGACAGCCGTGACCGGCAGCTGCCGCCGGTGCGCGGGCGGCGGCTCAGTCGAGCCGCCGACGGGCGAGGTGAGCAGGGCGGCTTCCTTCTTCCAGTCCTCGTACACGGGGTGCACGCTTCCGGTCGCGATCATCAGTGGCAGGAACGCCTCGTCCTCGTTGCTCAGTACGGTCTCGCGACCGGCTCCGGCCGCGACCCACATCGACGTGATCATCTGGTGCCGCAGCACCCGGCACAGCGCTCGCGAGTTGCGCTTCAGATCACCCGTCGCGGCCATGTGGTACGCCCGGCAGCCACCCGCGCACGCCCCACGGATGTAGCAGCGTCGGCAGTCGGCGAGATTGTCGCCGGCGAAGACGGCGCTCGTCCGCAGATCGGCGAGCATCGGCGACCCGAACAGCTCCCGTAGTCCGGTGCTGCGGATGTTGCCGACCTTGTGGTGGCGTTCGGTGACGAGCTTGCACGGATACACGTCGCCGAGGGAGTTGACGTATATCTCGTTGCCGCCGATGCCGCAGTTGATTTTCGTGTCGCACGATCGCTGTCCGAGCGGACCATCGGGCAACAGGTTCCGTGCACGTGGATCGGTCCAGACGAACCGGTGTGCGGTCTGGTAGCCGGACCAACCGAACGACGAGTCGTCGGTCGCGCCCCTACCGAGACCGCTGTGATGCATCAGGCGGACATGCGCGACGTCGATGTCCGCGAAGAGGACCGACAGGTCGGCGAGTTCACCGACGTTGTCCTCGGAGACCACGTGATTGATCATCGGGCGTACGCCGAAGGTGTTGAGCATCCGCAGGGCGTCGACGGTCTTGGCGAAGGTACCCACGCCCCGGGTCCGCTCGTGGGTCTTGGCCGTTCCCCCGTCGATGCTGACGGTTACCCCGACGAACGTTTCCGCGACCCGCCGGGCGGTTTCCGGCTTACGGATGAGCGTCGCGTTGGTGATGATGTTCGCCTGCATTCCGAGTTCCCGGACCCGGCCGGCGACCTCGAAGAGGTCCCGACGCAACATCGGCTCTCCACCGGTGAAGATGATCGTCCTGGCGCCCATGTCTGCGGACTGTTCGACCAGGTCGAGCGACTCCTGGGTGTCGAGTTCGCCCGGCAGCCGCTTCTCGGACGAGGCGTAGCAGTACGGGCAGCGCAGATTGCATCCGTCGGTGATCGCGTAGTAGACAAGTTTCAGCGGCGCGTCGACCTGACGCAATTCAGGCCGCTGGCCGGGCAGATAGACCAGCCGCGCCATTACCAACCTGGCGAGGAGGCGCTCCGTTCGGTCCTGCTCATCCCCGCCGAGCGGGAGGTCGTTCGCCAGCCGCCGCAGTACCTCGATCTCGAATTCGTCCAGGACCTGCCAGGCACCTATCTCAGGATTGACGACAAGATTGCGACCGCCGTCCCGGAAATAGACAAGATCCGCCGGAACCGAGTTGGACGACAGGGACCCGACAAGCATGATCACCACCTATTGGGAGTGGGAGTGGAAGCGGTCGGGTGGTTCCGACACCTGCGGCAACCACCCGACCGCAACTTTGCCAGCACTCGTCTGCCAGCACTTGTCGTCAGGCGAAGAAACTGGTTCCCCGCGCAGCGACGCCGGCCGGCCTTAGCGTCCGGATCCCGCGCCGGCCCCAGCACCACCGCTGCAACCACAGGCGCACGCGCCCGGCAGCGCCATCGCGGCGGCGAAGTCCGTCGGACGGATTTCAGGCTTGACCCACTTTGCCATTACACACCCCCTTGGGCGTCAGTAACTGCATTGACATGACGCGGGCCGTGATCACAAGTCTCGCGATTGACCGATGTTAGCATCGAGATCTTCACTACACCACGATAAGTTTTGGTTGATTATTTACATTCACATCAATAACTTTTATGCCACTCGCCAGACCTAGACGACCATCGTGGTAATCTCGGCCTCCATCCCAATTCGCCATCTATCCCCAGGGGACGGCCGGGCAGACCTGCGGTGACCTGCGGTGACCTGCCGGAAGGGTGGCGCCGCCGGAGGAGGTGCCGGATCATGACGGGCATGACGGCGGCGGTGTGGACCGGAGCAGGCCTGCGGCGAGGCGTCGCACTGCTGCTGCGCTTCGGCTGGATCGAGGCGAAATCGTGCGGCTTCGCGATCGCCGTCTTCACCTGCCTTGCGCTGACGTCGATCGTCCCGCTACCGCTCCCCCGGTACGACGCCCTGCTGATCTGCATGATCACGGTGACGGCCGTACTGTGGCGCATCGGCTGGGAAACCGGTCGGGAGGTCGGCGTCATCGCCGGGTTCCACCTGGTCGGGCTGGCCCTGGAACTGTTCAAGGTGCAGGCCGGCTCCTGGTCGTACCCCGAGGAGGCGCTGACCAAGATCGCCGGAGTGCCGCTCTACTCCGGGTTCATGTACGCGGCGGTCGGCTCGTACATCTGTCAGGCATGGCGTCGCTTGGACCTGCGGGTGACCCGCTACCGGCCGGTCGCGCTGACCGTGCTCGCCGTCGCCGTGTACGCCAACTTCTTCACCCACCACTTCCTACCCGACGTCCGCTGGATCCTCGCCGCGCTGCTGCTGGTCACACTGCGGCGTACCTGGGTGCACTTCACCGTCGACGACGCCCGGCTACGGATGCCGCTGGCGCTGGCGTTCGTGCTGACCGGTTTCTTCCTCTGGCTGGCGGAGAACGTCGCCACGTTCCTCGGGGCCTGGACCTACCCGGACCAGGAGCACGTCTGGACGTTCGTGCACGCCAGCAAGTTCGGCTCCTGGTCGCTGCTGGTGACCCTGTCGTTCGTCCTGGTCGCGTCGGTGAAGGCGACCGAGGGGCGGCTGTACGGCGACCGCCCCCGGCCCAGCGTCTCCAGGTCATCTGGCTGACCGGCGCCCCGGCGTGTGGCCGGAGTTCACCGGCACGGCGGCTGTGTCCGCGACAAGGTCGTCGCCGGCACAGCCGCCGTGGTCCGGAACGCGCGGGACGCTACTCCCAGCGGATCTTGACGCAGTTGCCGGTGGTGTAGCTGCCGTTGTCGTGCTTCACCAGGGCGTGCGACGAGTTGGCGATCCGGGCGCACACCTTCGGGTACTCGCCGATGGCGTTGACGAAGGCCGGGTCAGCGGTCCAGATCACCGACGGCCGCTGATCCTCGACGTACCAGAAACCTTGCTCGGCGCTGGAGACGTGGGTGCCCATCACCCGGTCCGCCGGGTTGGTGCCGTCGCTGCCGTAGATGTGCAGGTGCCAGCCGCCGTTGGCAGCCGGCTCGTTGTCGCCGAACTCGGCGTCGTACTCGACGGTGAACTTGCCTTCGGCGACCCGGGCCGAGGTCAGGCAGACCCAGGTCCAGTTGCTCTTGATCTCGTCCGTGCACTGCTCGTCGGCCGGAACCTCCGGCGCGACCGGCTCCGACTCGACGACCTGCTCCGGCTCCGGCTCCGGTTGCTCCTGGCCCTGGCCGGGGGCCGCCCCGTCACCGGGAGCCGCCACCTGACCGTCGTCGTCCTGCCCGCTGGTCAGGGCGTAGGTCACCCCGCCGCCGGCGAGCAGCACGACCACCACCGCCGCGGCCACGAGCAGCGGGCCGCGCCCACGCTTCGCCGGGGTGTCGCCGGCGCCTCGCGACGGCCCCGCCGAGGTGTCGTCGGCACCGACGGAAGCGGCCGAGCCGTAGGTCTCGGTCCGCGCGGGGTACGTCGTACCGACGCTCGCCCGGGCCACCGCGCCGCCGGCGGCGCTCGGCGCGACCGGCGGCGACGCGACCGGTGCCGACGCGACCGGGTACGTCCCGGCCGGCGGCGACGCGACCGGGTACGTCGACGCGACCGGAGCGGTCGGTGCCACCGGGGCGGCAGGAGCCGACGGGGTCACCGCGGCGTGGCCCGCACCCTGTCGGCCCATCGCGTCGGCCGCGGCCAACCAGGCGGCACCGAGGGAGACCGAGTACTTCGGGTGCGCGTCCACCGCCACCGGCCGGCCCAGCTCCGAGCCGACCAGTTGGGCGACGATCGGCATCCGCGACGAACCGCCGACCAGCAGCACCGAGTGCAGTTGCTCCGGCGAGCAGCCGGCTGACCGTACGGCCCGGTGCAGCGCCTCGATGGAGCCGTGCAGCACCGGACGGACCATCGCCTCGAGTTCGGCCCGGGTGAGCCGGATCTCGGTGGAGATGTTGGGCAGCAGCACCGGGATCGAGGTGTCGGTGTCCGACGACAGCGCCTCCTTGGCCTGGATGCACTCGTCGCGCAGCCGGGCCACGGCGGCGATCGCCGCCGGGTCCTCCTCGTCGAGCTCCTCCAGTTTGCCGCCGAGCGCGGTACGGACGTGGTTGAACACCGCGGCGTCGAAGTCGATCCCGCCGAGCCGCTCGATGCCCTCCGGCTGGCCCATGATCTCGAAGCCGGTGGGTGTCTTGCGCAGCACCGCCGCGTCGAACGTGCCGCCGCCCAGGTCGTAGACGGCGACGACCGAACCCGGCTCGATCCGCTGCTGCTCGGCGTAGTTCACCGCGGCGGCGGTCGGCTCGGTGGTGTAGGTCACCGGCACGTCGAGGTTGGCCATCCGGACCGCCTGCCGGAGCAGGTCCAGCTTGTACGGACCCCAGTTGGCCGGGTGGGAGACGCAGATCGACGCCGGCAGGGCACCCTCCCGACGGGCGACCTCCTCCACCACCGCGTGGAGCAGACGCGACATCAGTGCCTCGGCCGACTGCGGTACGCCGCCGAGCAGCAGCGGGGTGGTGTCGCCCAGCCGCCGCTTGAACTCCCGGGCCACCCGGTGCGGCTCGGACAGCCCGCGCCGGTGTGCCGCCTCACCGGTGAGGAACGTCTCGTCCTGCCGCAGCAGCACCACCGAGGGGATCGCCGCGCTACGGCCGCCGAGCGAGACGGTCTCCACCCGGCCTTCCCGCCAGATCGCCGCCGCCGTGAACGTCGTACCGAGGTCTATGCCAAGTGCGTACATCGTGTTCGCTCCGAGGGAGTGTGTGGAGACAGGGATGGCCGGGTCTGGGAGGCCGACCGGCGCTGCGCCGAACGCCATCGGGTCGGACCGGTGCGCAGAACGGTAGTGGGCCGGCGCGAACGGCCACCGCTCGATCGCGCGGCGCCGGGCCGGCGGGTGGTCACGCGGACCGCCGCTGGTCGGCGATGATGCCCTCGCAGGACCGGACCGCCACTCGGGCGGCCATCGCCATCTCGTACGAGGTCATCGGGCTCTCGGCGCGTCGTTGCCAGCGGCCCAGGGCCTCGATGGCGCCCTCGGTCACCTCGGCGGCACTCGCGTCGGCCGGCAGCCGCAGCCGCTGGTGCGCCGCCGCGCCGCCACCGCCGATCACCTGCTCCAGCTCCGCGACGACAGCGGCCTTGCCGGTGATCCAGCCGGCGCGCAGGCTGGAGAGCACCCGCAGCTCGTTGAACGGATGCGCCGAGGCGATGATCTCCTCCACCGCGCCGGCGACCTGGTCGCTGCCGGGCCGGACGCAGACCCGGGTGACGTCGGAGAGTGCCAGCAGTGCCGACCGTGCCTTCAGGACGTCACGACGTTCGAAGAACAGCGAGGTGAGGACCTCGCGCAGCTGGGTGAGCCCGCTGCGCTCGGTCAGCTCCTGAGCCAGTTCCGTCGCGGTGGTGCCGGGCTTGTGGCGCAGCATCGCCGCGGACAGTCGCAGCCCGAACATGCCGAACCGGCCCAGCAACGCTTCCCGCTCGATCGTGGTCAGGCCGAGTTCGGGCAGGTGCTGCACGAACCGGTCGGCGGAGAGCAGCAGCTGCTCCGCCTGGGCCACCGGCAGTTCGGCGACCCGGCGCAGCTGGGCGACCTCCACCTCGGTGAGGGTCGCGGCGGTCTCGGCGAGCAGGCCGGCGACGGGGACCACCGACTGCACCAACCGGCGTACGTTCGCGTCGGTGCTCAGCCGGTCGGCGATCCGCCGGGCCGACGCCATCGCGTCGAGCCGGCCGACGCCGATCTCGTCGGCCCGGGAGAGAATGCCGATCGCGTTGACCGGGTTGGGCCGGGACACCTCCACGTCGTGGAAGGCCCGGAGGAACTCGACGTCGTTGGCGTGCAGGTGACGCATCAGGTAGACGACGGCGTCGGCCGGGGTCTCCTCCTCGTCCGGGACGAGGAGGTCCCAGGCGCGTCGGGAGGTCTGTTCGGACAGTGAACCGATGCCCGGCGTGTCGATCAGGGTCACCGTACGCAACGCCTGCGATGGCCAGGTGATCACCAGTTGCGCGACGTCGTCGACGGTCAGATCGCCCAGGTCGACCTCGATGGCACCGTCCTCGCGGCTGAACCGCAGCTGGATCGGCTCACCCCCGGTCGGGGTGGCCAGCACCCGGTACGTGTGCCCGTCCTGGTACCAGGTGACGATCCGAGTGCACTCGCCGGCGTCGGTCGGTGCCAGCCGGTCACCGACCAACGCGTTGAGCAGGGTGGACTTGCCGGCCTTGACCCGGCCGGCGATGGCGACCCGTAGTGGCTCGTCCAGGCGGTCGCGCACGGCGGTGAGCCGCCGTTCGTACGCGGTGCCCCGGTAGACGTCGACGGCGTGGCCGAGCACGCTGCGGGTGCGGTCGATCAGGCTCATCTCGTCACCGCCGGTAGCCAGTGCCGGTGCGGGCGGATACCGGCCAGCTCGGAGTCCACATTCTTCACGCCGCTGCTTTCTGATCTGCCGGGAGGCGTCCTACGTCTCGGCGAGTCGGCCGTCGCCCCGAGTCGGCCCGCGACCGCCCCGGCTGACCTCGTCGATCAACGGGTTGCTGACCGGCTGGACAGCCTCGCCGGGAGGGGCACCGCACGGCTCGCCAAGCGTCTGCTCGGCATCCGGTGGACCAGGCCCCCAGGTCGGGCCGAGAGTACACGGTACATGCGAACGACGTCAGGCCCTGCGGCGGAGTCGGGAGCCGTCCGTACACTGCCTCACTGACGCGGGCAAGGAGGGGCTGCACCGGTGACTGTCGTGGTGGGTGTGGACGGCTCCGGCCGGACCCGACGGCTCGACGAGATCGCCGCGTCCACCGGCCGTCCGACCGTACGCGTGACTCCCGCGACCAGCGCGGACCTGGCCGTTCTCCTGGAACAGGCACGTGCCGACGACGCCCTGGTCCTGGTCGACGACGCACATCAGCTTCCCGCTGAGACGATCCGGTCGCTGACGGTCGCGGCCCGCGCCGGGCTGGCGATGGCGCTCGCCCGCCGGCCCACGATCGACTCCGCGGAACTCGCCGACCTCGACGGCGTGGTCGCCGGTCAGGGCCCCGTCGAGCAGCTGGGTCCGCTCCCGCCGACGGCCCTGGCCGCCCTGGTCGAGGCGGCCGTCGGCCGGCCGGCCACCCCGGAGCAGGTGACGGCGCTCCAGGCGGCCTCGGCCGGGCTGGCCGCCATCGCCGTCGAGATCGCCGCCGACCCCGACGGTACGCCGCCCACCCTCGTCGCCCGGCTGCAGCGACGGTTCGCCGGCAGCGGACGGGACCTCGCCGGGCTGGCCGCGATCCTCGCTCTCGGACTCGACCTGGCCGACGAGGCCGTCTGTACGGCGGCCGGCCTGGAGCCCGCCGAGGCAGCCACCGGGATGCGGTCGCTGCGCGACGCGGGACTGCTGACCCCGGACGGTGAACGGTTGATCCCGGCGGTGGCCCGCGCGGTGCTGGTCGAGCTGCCACCGGCGGAACGCCGCCGGCTGCACGAGACCGTGGCCCGGGCGTTGCTGGCCACCGACGCCGACCCGGTCCGCACCGCCGAGCAGCTGCGCGCCGCCCGGGCCCGCAACCCGACCGCCGCCGACGTCTACCGCCGGGCCGCCGACCGGCTGCGCTTCACCGACCCCGGCAGCGCTCTCACCTGGTACGACGACGCGCTGGACGCTGGTGCCGCACCGTCCACCGTGGCTGCTGGTCGAGCCGAGGCAGCGACTCTGCTGGGGATGCCGGTGGACCTGGACGGCCCGGTCGAGGCATCGGCCGACGCCGGCCGGATCGCCCTGGTCGCCGGGGCGGCGGCCGCCTACGACGGCCGGGCCGGCCGGGCTGCGGAGGCGCTGCTCGGTGCCGAACCGCCCGGCCCGGTCCTCGCGGTGCCGGCACTGATGGTGACCGGGCAACCGGCCGCCGCCCGGTCGGCGGCGACCGGGTCGGCCCCGCTGCCGGTACGCCGACTGGCCGAGGCGGCGCTGGCGATGGCGGACCCGCAGGCGGCGCTGCCGTTGCTGATCGAGGCCGCCGAGGGCTTCGAACGGACGCCGCCGCAGGTCGCCGTACCGGACCCGCCGCACGCGATCGGCGCGCTGATCGCGGTGGCCGCCGGCGACTCGGCGACCGCCGAGCATCTGTTGGAACGGGCGGTCGCCAGTGGATCCGGCGGGCCCGTCGCGCTCGACCGGCACCGCACGTTGCTGGCCTGGGTCAGGATGCGGACCGGTCGGTACGATTCGGCCGTCGCGGAACTGCGTCGGTTGGCCGGTGTCGCGTTGCCGGGCCGCGAGCGGCTGGTCCACGCCGGCCTCACCGCAGGAATCGCCCGGCGCAGCGGGGACATCGCCCAACTGCGGACGGCCTGGTCCGTCGCCGAGCCGGTGCTGGCTCGCCGGGCAGTCGACCTGTCCCAGCTGGAAGTGGTCGAGGAGCTGCTGGTCGCCGCCGCCCGACTACGCCAGCACCAGCGGATCGCGCCGGTCCTGGCCGACCTGGACGGCATCGTGGACCGGCTGGGCCGACCGGCCGCGTGGGCGGTGTCGGTGGAGTGGATCCGGCTGCAGATCGCCGTCGTCGACGAGGATCCGCAGGCCGCCGCGACGGCGGCCGCGCGGTTGGGCTCCCTCGACCCGGCCGGTTTCCGGCAACAGGCACAGTGTCGGGCGGCCGCTCGATGGTCCGCCGCCCTGCGCGGCGACGTGGATCCGGACGGGGTGCTGGCGGACGCCGCCGCACTGGTCGCCGCCGAACTGCCCTGGGAGTCGTCCCGGCTGATCGGTCAGGCGGCGGTCCGGACCACCGACCCGGCGGCCGCCCGCCGTCTGCTGGAGCGGGCCCGGGAGCTGTCCCGGACGGATCCCGTTCCCGACGAGACCGCGCAGGGATCCTCACAGGGCGGTCTGTCCGACCGGGAGGTCGAGGTCGCCCGGCTGGTACTCGCCGGCCGGACCCACCGGGAAATCGGCACGCAGCTGTTCCTGTCCCCCAAGACGGTCGAGCACCACGTGGCCAGGATCCGGGGCAAGTTGGGGGCCACGACCCGAGCTGAGATGATCGCTACCCTGCGAAGTCTGCTGCCCGAGGAGCCCTGAGCTGTCGGTTAGCCGACGTGGGCTTGGTGCCACCCCCTAGACCCCCGAACCTGGCAGGGGGGAAGCCCCGATGCGACGGGTGAGCGCCGACCCGCACTCTTGTACCTGTCCGGCCGATCAGGACGGACCACGAACCCGACGAACCCCGAACCCCCAGGAGACATCATGGCTGCCGTAGAAGTCACCCCGCTGATCATCGAGCAGATCAAGGCGCTCTTCGACAAGGTGTTCAGCAGCGAGGCGGAGACCGCCAAGTTCCTCGCGGACCCGGAGGGCGCGTTCGCCGCAAACGGGATCGACGCGGAGACGCTGAACGAGGTCGACATCAACCAGATCGTCAACGAGGCGGCCTTCGGCAGCAGCGAGGGCCCGTCCAGTGGGGGTGGTTTCTCCGGCGGGGGCGGCGGTGGGGGCTTCTCCGGCGGGGGCAGCGGGGGCGGTGGGGGCGGCTTCGCCGGTGGGGGGACCGGTGGCGGTGGGGGCGGCTTCGCCGGCGGTGGGGGTGGCGGCGGCGCCGGTGGGGGATTCGGCGCCGGCGCCGCCGCCAACGTGCCGACCCCGGAGGTCGTCCAGCAGGTGACCCAGGTGACCCAGAACTTCACCAACCAGAACTTCATCGACAACTCGCAGAGCTTCACCGACAACTCCATCGACAACTCGGTGGACCTGGACGTGGACGGCCCGGTGCTCGGCGACATCGACGTCGAGACCGAGAACCTCAACCAGACCGGGGACGGCAACGTCGCCAACACCGGTGACGGGGACGTCAACGCGGCGACCGGGGACGGGGCTGTCGCGCAGCAGGGCGACGGTGACCAGGTCGCCGCCACCGGTGGGTCGGTGGCGGCCGGGGACGACGCCTTCGGCGTCACCGGCGACAACTCCTCGCTGGAGTCCGTCGACGGCGACAAGGTGACCGCCGGCGACGGGGCCGTGATCGGCACCGGCGACGGTGACGTGCTCGGCGCGACCGGCGACGGCGCGTTCCTCGGCAACTCGGAGTCCGGCGACGTGGTCGGCAACACCGGCGACAACGCCGTCACCGCCGGCGACGACATCGACGGCGTGGTCAACACCGGGCTCAACACCGGCGTGATCGCCGACGGCGACGTCGACCGGACCGTACTGGGCGACAACACCGGCATCGTCGCCGACGACGTCGACAAGGCCGTGGTCGGCGACAACAACCAGGCCGCGCAGTTCGACATCGACACCAGCGGTGCGGCCGGTGGCGACGCCAGCGGCAGCGGCGGGGCCGGCGGTGACGGCGGCAACGCCAACGCCGCCGGTGGAAGCGGCGGCGACGGCGCGGCCGGGGTCGGGGCCGGCGTGGGAACCGGCGTCGGCGTCGGCCGGGGCAAGGGCGAAGGCAGTGGCGAGGGCGAGGGCGAAGGCGGAGCCGGCGGTGACGGCGGGGCCGGCGGCGTCGCGACCGGTGGCAGCGCTGCCGGTGGCGCCGGCACCGGCGGTGACGCCAGCGGCGGTGCCGGTGGCGCGCTGGGGCCGATCAACATCAACTTTGGTGGCGGCAGCCAGCAGAACACCACCGACTCGCGGATCGAGGACTCCTCGCTGGCCTCCGGCGGGAACTCGACCAGCAACCAGGACTCGTTCAACGACCAGTCCACCAACGACTCGTTCAACGACCAGTCGACCGACAACTCGGTCGACACCGACAACTCGTTCAACACGGAGGACTCGTTCAACCAGGAGGACTCCTTCAACACGGAGGACTCGTTCACGACCGACGACTCCTTCAACAACAACACCGCCGAGGCGGGCACCACTCCGGACCCGACCCTCGGGGCGTGACCGGACAACCACCGAGCGGGCCGGACGTCGTACGGCGTCCGGCCCGGTGAGCGCCAACGTGGCGTGGCAGGTCCGGCCGGGGCCTGCCACGCCACGTTGGCGCTCACACTGCTTTCCCTGCCGACCGCCCACCGGCCGACCGCCCACCGGCCGACCACCCGCCTGCCGATACCCACCTCTCTACCGCAGGAGCGACGTTGACCGCGAAAACGACAAACCCTGACGCTGACGGCACTCTGCAACGGGCGACTCAGATCGTCGACCTCGCGCTACGCGCCTGCGAGGCGTACGACCGCCCCGATCTCGGTCGTCGGCTGGCCACCATCCGGACCACCCTGTCCGACCCGGTGGTGCACGTCGTGGTCGTCGGCGAGTTCAAGCAGGGCAAGAGTTCACTGGTGAACGCGCTGGTCGGGACGAAGATCTGCCCGGTCGACGACGACGTGGCCACGGTCCTGCCCACGTACCTCCGGCACGGCCCGCAGCCGTCGGCGCAGCTGCTGTTCAGCGACGACCCGGCCCGACGGGAGCCGCTGGCGATCGAGCAGGTTCCCAACGTGGTCCTGGAGCGCGCCACCGGCGACGACGTCCCGTCGGGGATCGCCGGGGTGGAGATCCGGCTCCCCCGCAACATCCTGTCCAACGGTCTGGTCCTGGTCGACACCCCCGGGGTCGGCGGGCTCGGCTCGGTGCACGCGGCGGCCAGCCTGGCCGCCGCGTCGATGGCCGACGCGCTGCTGTTCGTCACCGACGCCGCACAGGAGCTGACCCGCAGCGAGCTGGACTTCCTCCGGCAGGCCCGCGAGGTCTGTCCGACCGTGATGTGCGTGATGACCAAGACGGACTTCTATCCGCACTGGCGGAAGATCCGTGATCTGAACGCCGACCACCTCAGCCGTGAGGTGCAGATGCCGATCGTCCCGGTCTCGTCCACACTGCGGTTGCGGGCGGTCGCCGGCAACGACAAGGAGCTGAACGTCGAATCCGGGTTTCCCGACCTGGTCAGGTTCGTCACGCAACGGGTCGCCGGTGGCGCGGCGACCCGGGTCGCCGCGCAGGCCGCCGCGTCGGTGGTGGGGATCTGCGAACAGATGGAGAACCAGTTCACGGCGGAACACGCCGCGCTCGCCGACCCGGAGGCGGCGGCGAAGGTGGTGCACGAGCTCAACGCGGTGAAACAACGGGTCGAGTCGCTCAAGGCCGCGGCGGCGAAGTGGCAGCAGACGCTGAGCGACGGCATCTCCGACCTGAACGCCGACGTCGACCACGACCTGCGCGGACGGCTCCGCCGAATCCTCGAGGAGGCGGACGCCGCGATCGAGGAGATCGACCCCGCCGACGCCTGGGACGAGACCGAACGGTGGTTGCAGGCCAGGGTCTCCAACGAACTGCTGGCCAACTACATGATGCTGCGTGACCGGGCGATGAGCCTCAGCGACGACGTGGCCCTGCACTTCCAGGAGGCCGCCGGCGAGGTGCTGCGGCACGTCGCGATCCCCGACCCGGTCCCGCTGGTCGGCAGCGCCCAGGTGGAACACAAGATCGAGCTGGCCAAGATGAAGCTCGGCAAGCAGGCGATGGTGGCGCTCAAGAGCGCGTACGGCGGTGCGCTGATGTTCGTCATGCTCGGCTCGTTGACCGGCATCGCGCTCGGTCCGATCGGGATCGGCATCGGACTGGTGATGGGCCGCAAAGGTCTGCGGGAGGAGAAGAAGCGGCAACGCGCCAACCGGCAGAGCCAGGCGAAGAACGCGGTCCGCCGGTACTGCGACGAGGTCAGCTTCGTGATGACCAAGGACTCCCGGGACACTCTGCGCCGGATCCAGCGGCAACTGCGCGACCACTACAGCGCGCTGGCCGAGGAGCTGTCCCGGTCCAACTCCGCCGCGCTGGCCGCCGCCGCGGAGGCGGCGCAACGGACCAAGGCCGACCGGGAGAACCGGCTGCGCGATCTGAAGGCCGAACTGGACCGGCTGCGGCAGTTGAAGGAGCACGCCGCCGCCATCGTCGGCTGAGCGCCGACCTGACCTGACCGACCCGGTCCGGCCCTGACCCGACCCTGACCGACATGGCGGGTCGGGGTCGGGTCGGGCGTTCAGCCTTCGTCGATGTCGTCGATCTCCGGGGTGCCGGCGGCGACCGGCGGCACCGCCCACGGATCATCGGACAGCAGCGCGTCGGTCGGCAGATCCGACACGTCCAGCTGGCTGTCGTAGCCGGCCGGGCCTGCGGCACCCGACTCGGGCTCGATCACATCGAGCGTGTCCTGAGCAGGGTCGAGGCGGTCGACCGGGGCACCCTCACCGTGTCCGAACGCCCCGTCGACCGTCAGCCCACCGGCTGACCCGTCACCCGGCCCCGTGACGCCGGCGGGGGCGTCGAGGTCCGCGGTCGACCCGGCCAGCGCGTCGATCTCCGGCAGGTCGTCGAGCTCGGCTCCGTCGACCGGGACCACCGGGGCCGAGGCGAGCAGGTCGAGCGGCGCGGCGAGATCATCCGGTACGGCGGCCTCGCCGACGACCTGGCTGTGTGCCATGACGAACGGGGCCAGGTGCTCGGCCACCTCGACCGGGGCCGTTTCGGCGTAACTGACCACGGCCTGGGCCAGCAACTCCGCCGGCAGATCCGCGTACCCGTTGGCGTCGAGCACGGCAGCGGCATCGTCGAGGGCTGCGGCGTCGCCGGACAGCCCAGCGAAGATCTCGTGCAGCGAGCGCGCCGGTGCCATGACACCACTGTAGGAAGCGCGGTCCCCGTCCCGCCAAGGGGGACATCCCCGGGCGGTCCCCTAACTTCGCCGGCGAGCCACCCGCCGTGCAACCTCCGCCGGCGGAGATCCGTCAAGGAGACGTGACGGGATGAGCAGTGACAAAACAGCTCGTACCGGATCAACTGTCCCGGCTCGCCGCAGCACAGAGGAGAAACCCCATGAACGAACCGCGCAGTCGTCGCCGTACCGGACCGATCGTCGCCGGCTCGGCCTTCGCCGCCCTGGCGATCGCCGGCGCGCTCGCCCTCGGCGTGTCCGGATTCGGCAACTCGGCCGCCGGCCAGTCGTCGGACACCGGCGGCACGACCAGCTCCACCACCACCGGCGGCTCCAGTACGGCGGTGCAGCTGGTGGCGTACACCGGCAGCCAGCCGGAGGGCTACCGCCTGGCGACGGTGCCGCAGGGCTGGGTCGTGCAGGGCTCGGACGCCTGGACGCTGGTCCTGGCCCCGGCCGACGCCGCCGACACCGACCCGCACAGCTTCATCGGCAAGATCGCGGTGTCGACGCAGGCCCAGATGCCCACCGGGCTGCCGTCCGAGTCGGTCACGGTCGACGGTCTGGCCGGCCACCTGGTCACGATGGAGGACAACACCGACGGCCGGACCCTCTTCGTCGAGCAGCCCGGCGGCGGTTACCTGACCGTGCAGGTCTGGGACGGCCTCGGCTGGAGCGGCGAACGGATCGTCGAGTTCGCCGCCGGGATCGAGGTCACCGGCGACGCCCAGCAGACCGTCGGCTGACCCTCGCCATCGGCGAGGGGGTGGTGCCGCGCACGCGCGGCACCACCCCCTCGCCGGTCAGGACGTGACGTCCTTGCGGGTGAACCGCCAGTAGGCCACCGAGAGGAAGACCGTGGCGTACGCCAACGCCGACACGCAGCCCTTGACGATGTCGTCGGTCTGCGTCGGCGTCGACAGCAACCCCAGCCAGGCGGTGCTGAAATGGGTCGGCAGGAAGTCCCGCAGCACACCGAGGGCGGTGATCTGGTCCAGGATGCTGGACAGGATCCACAGCAGCACCGCGCCGCCGACCGCGCCGAGCGCCGCGTCGGTCGACACCGACAGCAGGAACGCCAACGACGCCACGATCAGCAGGACCACCGCCAGATAGCCGACGATGCCGAGCAGGCGCAGCAGCCCTTCCCCGGCCGGGATCTCGGCGGCCACCGTCGAACGCAGCGGCGACCAGCCGTACCGGACGGTGCCGACCAGCAGCGCCGTCGCGGCCAGGACCACCAACGACAACCCCGAGTACGCCAGCGCGACGACCAGCTTCACCGTCAGCAGCCGGGCCCGGGGCACCGGTACGGCCAGCAGGTACCGCAGGCTCCCCCAGCTCGCCTCGCTGGCCACGGTGTCCCCACAGAACAACGCCACCGCCACCACCAGCAGGAACGACGACGACACGAAGATGGTGAACAGGGTGAAGTTCAGCCCGCCGGAGGTGGCCAGCTCGACCAGGCTGGCGAACTCACCGCCGCCGTTGTCGTCGTCGTCACCGGAGTCGAACTCGAAGGCGATCAGCACGATCAACGGCAGCAGCGCCATGAAGCCGAGCGTCAACTGGGTGCGTCGGCGTGACGCCTGTCGGCGTACCTCGGCCCACAACGGCAAGGTGAAGCGGGCCCGGTAGCCGGCGGCGGCGCCGGAGCGCTGCGCCACCTGGTCCGGCTGGTGCACGTCCGGTGATTCCACAGTGTTCATCAGCGGTCCCCGCTCCCCCGTGAGTTCTCGCCGACCAGGGCGAGGAAGGCGTCCTCCAGCCGGCGGCGCGGCACCACCCGGTCCACCGCGACGCCGGCCCGGACCAGCTCGGCCACGACCTCGCTGCGGGCGGTGCCGTCGACGTCGACGATGAGCCCGCCGTTGTCGGCGGCGACGGCCCGTACGCCCGGCAGCCGGTCGAGGACCGCCTCGGCGGCGGCCACGTCGGAGACGTCGAACTGCACGCTCGGCGAGTCACCGACGATCTCGTCGACCGGCCCGGCGGCCACGATCCGGCCCTTGTTGACCACCACCGCGTGGGTACAGGTCTGTTCGACCTCGGCCAGCAGGTGGCTGGAGACCAGCACCGCCCGTCCGCCGGTGGCGTAGCGCTTGAGCACCCGGCGCATCTCGGCGATCTGCGGCGGATCGAGCCCGTCGGTGGGTTCGTCGAGCACCAGCAACTCCGGCAGGCCGAGCATCGCCTGGGCGATGGCGAGCCGCTGCCGCATGCCGTGGCTGTAGTTGCGGATCCTGCGGTGCACCGAATCCCCGAGGCCGGCGATCTCCAGGGCCTCGTCGAAGTGCGCGTCCGCCGCCGGGCGTCCGGTGGCCCGCCAGTACGCCCGCAGGTTGTCGATGCCAGACAGGTGCGGCAGGAACCCCGGTCCTTCGACCAGCGACCCGATCCGCGACAGCACCGGCGCACCCGGCACCAGCCGGTGACCGAAGACCAGGATCTCGCCGGTGGTCGGCTGGGTGAGCCCCATCAGCACCCGCAGGGTGGTGGTCTTGCCGGCACCGTTGGGCCCGAGCAGGCCGACGACCTGACCACGTTCGACGGTGAAGTCGACCCGTTCCACGGCGACGAACCCGTCGGCGTACTCCTTGCGCAGGTCGCGCACGACCAGCGGGGTCTGGGCGTACGCGGCGACCACCGTGTGGTCCGCCCGGCGCTGGCGCAGCCGCACGACGGTGACGACCACGGCCAGCCCGATCACGATCGCCGCGACCAGCCCGGCGAGCACCCAGCGCCACAGCGCCGCCGAGGTGGCGATCGGCTCACCGGCGACCTGCGGCAGGCTCACCGGCGCGGCGTCGCCGGACCCGATCCCGACGGTGTAGACGGTCGGTTCGACCGGCGTGGCGTACGCCTGGTCGGAGGTGGCGACCACGATCCGCAGTCGGTTGCCGGCCTCGAACCGGTGCACGATCGCCGGCAGGGTCACCTCGACCGGTTGCGCCTGCGCGACGTCCGCCGGCAGGCCGGTCAGGCGTACCGGGGCGACCAGCCCGCTGGGCAGGCTCATCGTGCCGTCCGGGTCGACGTCGTACAGCTTGACGAACAGCACCGCCTCGCCGGTCGGCGACGCGGCCCGGATCGTCACGGTCGGCGCACCGACCACCTCGACCGGGTCGGTCAGCGGCGCCGAGTCGAAGTGGGTGTGCTGGCCGGGTAGTTCGCTGACCACCCCGCCGAGCAGGCCGGCCAGGCCACCGGCGAGCGGCAGCGACGAGATCGCCGCCGGGTTGCCGGCCGGCGGGTTCGCGACCGGCTGCGCCGGCCCGGCGACCTCGACGGTCGTCCGGTCGGTGCCGGCGGTGCCCGGGTAGTCGGCGATCCGGTAGCCCGTGGCCACCAGGCCACGGTCCATCGCGTCGAAGCCGGCAACCCGCGACCAGGTGAAACTGTCGTCGGGGGCGGCTCCTTCACCGGCCACGTAGTGGTCGAGCCATCCGGCGGTGAGGAACTTGACCCGGTCCTGGTCGCTCTGCGGGCCGGCTCCGCCGTCGTGCCCGCCGGTGTACCAGGCGACCCGGACCGGGGTGCCGTTCGCGGCGATGCCCCGCGCGTTGGCGTCGGCCTCGGCGAGCGGGAACAGGGTGTCGGCACCGCCCTGGATCAGCAGGGTCGGCGCGGTGATCCGGTCCAGTACGCGGTCCGGGCTGGCCTGGTCGAGCAGCGCCACCGCCTCCGGGGTGCCCCGGCCGGTGGTGGCGATCTGCAGGTAGGCGGCGCAGACCTCGGTGGCGAACCGCCCGCAGGCCACTCCGCCGGCCACCGGGTCAGCCGCCGGGTCAGCCGCCGGGTCAGAGGCCGGGTCGCCCGGACCGGGCGGCTGGCCAGCCGCCGGGTCGGCGGGATCCGTCGCCGGACCGGCCGGGTCGGTGCCCGGACCCGCAGGGTCTGCACCTGGGTCGGTGCCCGGACCGGAGGCGGGTTGTCCCGCACCGATCGGCATCCCCGGACCGCCTGCGCTGACCCCGCCGCTACCGAAGAACAGCCCGGCCCAGCCCTTCTTGAACACCCCGTCCACCGGGTCCGCGCCACTGGCCTCCGGCAGGAACGCCCCGGCCAGGTCGTTCCAGGTGATCATCGGCACGATCGCGTCGACCCGGTCGTCCGCCGCCGCCAGCAGCAGCGCCAGCGCGCCGCCGTACGAGCCACCGACGACGCCGACCTGCGGATCCCCGTCGGCGTCGGTGCGCACCTCGGGGCGCGACGCCAACCAGTCGAGCAGCCGGGACGCGTCCCGGACCTCGTAGTCGGGGTTGTTCAGGTGGATCTGGCCACCGCTGGCGCCGAACCCCCGGGCGGTGTACGCCAGCACCGCGTACCCGAGGGCAGCCAGCTCCTCGGCGTCGGCGGCGACCGTCTGCTTGGAGCCGCCGAAGCCGTGCGCGAGCAGCACCGCCGGCACCGGCTGCGCCGCCGACGCCGACTTCGGCAGGTAGAACGTGGTGTCGAGGTCGACCGGCTGGTCACCGTCCGGACCGGAGAGCACCGTGATCCGTTGCTCGGCGGTGGTGTACGGCGCCGACTCCGGCCAGACCGCCCAGGTCACCACGGCGGCGACGACGGCGACCGCGAGCAGCCCGCCGGCCAGCCGCCGCTGGTAGGGCCGGGGCAGGGCACGGCGCAGCCGCGCGGACATCGGAGTCGGCATGAGCAAACCGTACGGTGCCCACCCGCCGCCAACCTGTGAACCCTCTCAGCTCAGGTGCGCCGGCCGTCGTCGGGCGGCGCGCGGCGGCTAGTCTCGGGCGGTGGCCGACCGTGAACTGACCCTGACCGCGAGCCTGCGACCTGCGGCGCTGGACGCCCGCCGGGGCATCGTCCGGCTGCACCCGGAGGTGCTGGCCGCGTTGGGCATCACCGCTGGCACGCCGGTCCGGCTGACCGGGCGACGCAGCACCGCCGGGGTCGCCGCCCGCGCCGAGGCCGGCGCGAGCCGGGCCCTGCTGTACGCCGACGACCTGACCCTGGGCAACCTGGGGTTGCGCGACGGTGGCCAGGTGACGGTCACCCCCGTACCGCAGGTGGCCGCCCGGCGGGTGACGCTGGACGGGCCGGCGGAGATCGTCGCCGTCGTCAGCCCGGAGATGCTGCGCCTGGCGCTGCTCGGCAAGGTCGTCACCGCCGGCGACAACGTGTCGCTGCTGCCGCAGGACGTCTTCTCCGACGTCGCGCACCGGGGCCTGCTCGAGGCGGCCCGGCGCAGCCTGGCCAACGTCGTCGGGTACGCCTGGACCAGCACCCTGCTCACGGTCGCCGCGGCCGAACCGGCCGGGACGGCACAGTCCGGACCGCCTCTGGCCGGCACGACGCCGGCCGGTGACGCGGTCCTGGTCACCATGGACACCGTGGTCGGCTGGCGGCACGGACCGGTCACCCACGGCTCGACCGGTGAGGAGGTCCGCCCGGTCGGTGCGGTGGCGCAGCCACCGGCGGCGGACTTCGTCGACGAGCCGCTGCCGCAGCTGGACGACCTGCCGGGTCTGCGGGCCCAGGCCGACGAGCTGACCGAACTGCTCGACCTGGGTTTCCACCACCGGGAGGTGCTGGCCCGGTTGGGCACCACCGTGTCGCTCGGCGTACTGCTCAGCGGGCCGGCCGGATCCGGCAAGTCGGCGCTGGTCCGGGCGGTCGCCGCCGCCCTGGACGCCCGGGTCGAGGCGCTCTGGGCGCCGGAGGTCGCGGCGCTGACCAACGACGCGGCGGCGCAGCGGCTACGTGTGGCGGCCGAGTCGGTCCGGCGCGGCGACCCGGCGGTCCTGCTCATCTCGGACGTGGACGCGTTGGCCCCACGCGACGAACCCGGACCGGTGTCCACGGTGTTCCGGCAACTGCTGGCCGAGACGGTGGCCGCCGGCGCGGCCGTGGTCTGCACCACCAGTCACCCGGAGGCGCTGGATCCGGGCCTGCGCGGGCCGGACCTGTTGGCGGTGCAGATCGCGGTGCCGCTGCCGGACACGGCGATGCGCCGGGAGCAGTTGACCGTGCTGACCCGGGGCATGCCGTTGGCCGAAGACGTCCGGCTGGACGACGTCGCCGCGCGTACCCCCGGGTTCGTCGCCGCCGACCTCGCCGCGCTGGTCCGCGAGGCCGGGGTGCGGGCGGCGTTGCGGCAGAAGACGGCGGACGCGCCGCTGGTCGCGGCCGACGACGTCGAGGCGGCCCTGGAGGTGGTCCGGCCGACGTCGATGGCCACCTCCACGCTGGAGCTGGCCCAGGTCACCTTGGACGACGTCGGTGACATGGTCGAGGTCAAGCAGATGCTGACCGAGTCGGTGCTGTGGCCGCTGACCTACCCGGACACGTTCGCCCGGCTGGGGGTCCAGCCGCCGCGCGGGGTGCTGTTGTACGGCCCGCCGGGGTGCGGCAAGACGTTCCTGGTCACCGCACTGGCCGGCACCGGTAAGGCGAACGTGCTGTCGGTCAAGGGTGCCGAGCTGTTGTCCAAATGGGTCGGCGAGAGCGAACGGGCGGTCCGGGAGCTGTTCCGTCGGGCCCGGCAGGCGGCCCCGACGCTGGTCTTCCTCGACGAGGTGGACGCCCTCGCCCCGGTCCGGGGGCAGGCCTCCGACGGCGGCACCACCGACCGGGTGGTGGCGGCCCTGCTGACCGAGTTGGACGGGGTCGAGGCGCTGCGCAACGTGGTGGTGGTCGGCGCGACGAACCGCCCGGACCTGGTCGATCCGGCGCTGCTGCGGCCGGGCCGGCTGGAGCGGCTGGTGTACGTGCCGCCGCCGGACGGCGAGGCCCGGGTGGAGATCCTCAAGGCGTCGGCGAAGTCGGTGCCGCTGGCCGAGGACGTCGACCTGGCCGCGTTGGCCGCGTCGTTGGACGGATTCTCGGCGGCGGACTGTGCCGCGCTGATCCGCGAGTCGGCGCTGGCCGCGATGCGGGAGTCGCTGGAGGCGTCGTCGGTGACGGCCGCGCACGTCGCGGCGGCCCGGGAACGGGTCCGGCCGTCGCTGGACCCGGCGCAGGTCGCCTGGCTGGCCGCGTACGCCGACCAGCAGTCCCGCCGGTGACCCGCTCCGCGGTGATCTGGTGTCAGCCGGCTAAGTCGGTGCTGAACGCTTCGTCCAGCCAGAACCGGGCGCGCACCTGACCCTGCTCCACCTGGATGATCGCCCCGCAGCGACGCAGCAGGTTGATCGCGGCCCGGTTGGCCGGGGTGGTCCGGGCGATGACCAGTTGGGCGCCGAGGCGTACCGCTTCGTCGAGCACCGCCCGCAGGGCGGCGGCGCCGATGCCCCGGCCCCGGGCGGAGCGGCCGAGCCAGATGCCGGTCTCCACGACGGCGGACGGGGCGTCGAGCCGGGTGAGCCGGACCCCACCGACCACGTCACCGCCGAGGGTGACGGCGTACATGATGGTGCCGGCGGGGCCGAAGTGGCCACCGCCGAAGTGCGCGCGGTGAAACTCGCGGAACGCGTCGCGGCGGGCGGCGGTCCACCCGGCCGGGCCCGGCACCGGGGGCATCACCTCGCCCGGCTCGGCCTCGGCCACGGCGGCGGAGAGCAACGGTTCCAACAGGTCGTCGCTCATCGGGGTCAACCGCACGTCATGCCGCACGGCGGTAGTCTTCCAGGCCGGTGCCGGCTCCGCCTTACTCATTCCGCGCCTCCCACCTACCCAGCTTCTGACCCCTGTCCGGGTTATTTGCTCAGCGCCGGTGGTGGTGAAACGCCGCTACCGGGCCCGGCGACCGTCCACCATCACCGCGTCGACCAGTTGTTCCAGCTCAGCAGGGATCGACGGCCGGCATCACCCGCCATCGAAAAGACAAAATACGGCGGTGGCGTCGTCGTGCCGCTTGTGGCGCGGCCCTGTCGCCAGGCTCACAGCACCGTCGGTCTCGGCTGCCCGTACCCGACGGATGAGCTCGGCGGGCCCGGCGCTCGCCAGCAGGTCCAGCAGGCCGGGCCAGTCGAGAAGTCCGAACAGGTCGACGGCGCGGGTCGCGCCGTCGGTGAGCAGGGCTGCCCGCCGGACCCGACCCGGCCCGGTCAGCGGAAGGGTGCCGCAGAGCGCCCGGTCGGCGGCGGCCGGGTCGGCGGCCGCCACCCAGTAGCCGTCCGGGGTGTTGGTGTGCTGCCGCTGCCACTGGACCGCCCGGCGGTAGTCCGCGTGCTCTGCGGCGGCCGTGCCGGAGGTGCCGGTGCCGGAGGTGCCGGTGGCGGAGGTGCCGGTGGCGGAGGTGCCGGTGGCGGGCGGCTCGCGCTGCCAGAGCCGGGCCATGGTGGCGGCGAGCCGGTCGTCGGCCACCACCCCGACCTGGCCGGCGACGTCGACGACCAGTGGGCTGTCGCAGAGCACCAGGTAGTCGAGGTGTCCGGGGGTGCGGCGCAGCAGGCACACCGTCGACGACGGGGTGCCGGGGTGGCCCAGGTCGCAGTCGCCACCGTGGTCGCCGCGTACCGCCCGGACGGCCTCGGCGAGCAGAGTGGCCAGCGGGTCGGCCGGTGCGGTCGCGGCGGCGAGGGTGAGCTGGGCGGCGAGTCTGCGCACGTACCAGGCGGGCCCGTGCCGACAGCCGGTGTCGAAGCCGGCCGGCGCGGTGGCACCGTCCAGGACCGCCACGAGGTCGCCGTACTGCAGCATCTGGTCCTCGTTGTCCGGTTGGTCTCCAGCGGCGACCGAGCAGGCGTCCACCCGCATGGTCGGCACGGCGGGAATCACCCTGAGCATCTCCCAATAACCCTAGGCATCCGTTCGACTACCGAAGGTAGCTTGACTGGTAGGCGGGTGTCGAGGATCGCGGGCCGCGCGGCGGTCGGCCTCGACCCCGGGGGACACAGGGGGGCAGCGAAATGTTGCAGCAACTGCACGAGAAGGGCCTGCGGGCCGAACACTTGTACGCCGCCGGCATCGCCAGCATCGCGCTGTCGTTCACCAGCTGGGTGCTGTCCAAGAAGTTCGAGGCGGCCGGGATCGAGCGGGCCGACCGGTGGGGCATCTTCGTCGGCGAATGGGCACCCACCTTCATCGCTCTCGGCAACGGGCTGAAGATGTACGAGAAGTAAGGTCCGGAGAGGAACGGGAAGTAGGCTCCGCTTCAGCGGCGGCGGGCCCGCGACCGCGCGGCCCGCAGCCGCCGGAGCCGGGCCACCAGCACCGGCTCCGCCGCCAACGCCGCCGGATTGTCCAGCAGTTGGTGCAGCAGCTGGTAGTAGCGGGTCGCGGAGAGCCCGAAGGTGTCCCGGATCGACTGTTCCTTGGCACCGGCGTGCTTCCACCACTGGCGTTCGAAGTCGAGAATCCGCTGTTCGCGCTCGGTCAACGAGGCGGACGCGGCTGGCGCCGGCCCGGTCGGCGTCGCCGTGGTCGAGATGGCGTCGAGGTCGGTCGGCGAGTCGGCCGGTGCCGCGTCGAGGCCGGACTCGACATCCGGGCCGGCGTCCGGATCGGTGTCCCGGCCCGCGTCCGGGCCGGCATCCGGATCGACCCGCTGCCGGGGAACGTTCGTCGATGTCTGGGGCACCGCACCCGGGACGGGTCCGGTCCGGGACTCGTCAGCAGCCGGCACCTCACCAGGGTAATCGCCGACCTGCCGGCACGCATCAGGCGCACCGGCCGATGTGTCGGCCGGCACCGCGCCGGCATGGTGTCCGGCCCCGACCCCACGGCTCAGGTGATGTCGCGTCGGCGCATCGTCCAGGCCGCCACCGTCAGCACCAGCGCGACCACCACCGCCGTCAACGCGCCGGTGTGCACCCAGGTGAGTTCCATCGTCGGCGGTACGCAGGCCGGAGCACCGGCACACGTCCGATGGTCGGTCAACTCAATGGACGAGTCCATCCAGGCGATCCAGTACACCGGCAGCAGCCACGCCTCCGGGTAGCGGACGCCCACCGCCTCGGCGACGAAGCTCAACGCCGACTGCCCGAGCACCAGGACGCCGAGCACCCCGCCGAGAGCCAACGCGGTGTGCCGACCGATCGCGGCCAGTCCGAAGCCGACCGCGGCCGCCGCGGCGACCATCACCACCACCCGCAACTCGGTCAGGGCGAACGACTGCCACCGGCCGGCGGTCATCCCGTCGGTCGACCCACGCAGCGCGCCGATCAGCCAGTGTGCGACCGTCCACAGCAGCACCGCCGGCACGGTCACCGCCACGACGCCGGTGAGCAGCGCGGCCAGCTTGGTGAACAGCACCCGCAGCCGCTGCGGTCGCCACAGCAGCAGGTTCATCATCGCGCCGCTGCTCCACTCGGCGCCGACGAACGAGGCACCGGCGGCGAGGAACACCAGAAACAGCAGGCTGGCGACCGTGTAGAGGGTCGCCGGAAACTCCTCGGCGAAGATGAAGGTGAGCGGCAGGTAGTTCGCGGCCGGGAACGAGTCACGAGTGGGCACACCGATGTCGGCGCAGTCCGGCGGGAACCGGTTGAGGTCGGGTGAGCCGGAGGCGTGGCTGCGTTCACACTCGGCCTGCCACTGCTCGGTCCACTCGACCGCGGCCCGGAACTCCTGTTCGGCGCTGCGCTCGGCCTGCGCCAGCGCCGCCGGGCCGATCTTCTGGTTCTGCAGGAACGTCGTGACGACGATCGCGGCGAGGACCAGCAGCCCGGCGAGGGTCAGGTAGCGGACGAAGCGCCGCTTGACGAGGCGGCGCAGTTCCGCCCGGTAGAGCCCCATCACACCGCTCCCGCTCCGCCGTCGCCGGTCAGCTCCAGGAAGACACTTTCCAGATCCACCGTGACCGGAGCCAGTTCGCTGACGTACAGGTCGGCGGCGGCCAACGTGCGGGTGACCCACTCGGGTGCGGCCACTCCGTACACCAGCAGGTGGTCGGGGTGGCGGGCGACGGTGACCGGCGCCCCGCTGCCCGCGCCCGGCGGCGCTGCGGCGGTGATGGCGGCCTCGGCCGCCGGCAGGTCGGTGGCGGCGGGCAGGCGTACCCGCAGGCCGCCGCCGGAGTGCGCGGCCAGCACCTCGGCGACCGGCCCGGCGGTGACCCGGCGCCCTCGGGCGATGATGGTGACCGAGTCGCAGATCAGCTGGATCTCGCCGAGGATGTGGCTGGACAGCACCACCGTGGTGCCGCTGGCCACCAGGTCCCGCATCAGGGTGCGCATTTCCCGGATGCCAGCCGGGTCGAGCCCGTTGGCCGGCTCGTCGAGGATCAGCAGCTCCGGCTCCTTGAGCAGCGCCGAGGCCACGGCGAGGCGCTGACGCATGCCGAGGGAGTAGGTCCGGACCCGGTCACCGGCCCGGTCGGCCAGGCCGACCAGCTCCAGGACGGCGGGCACCCGCTGCGGCGCCACCCCACCGGCCTGGGCCAGCAGCGACAGCGTGTCGCGGGCGGTGAAGTGCGGGAAGAACTGCGGGCTCTCCACGATGGCGCCGACCCGGCGGGTCACCTCGGGCAGATGCTCGGGCACCGACCGACCGAGCACCTGCATCCGGCCGTCGTTGGCGGCGACCAGGCCGAGCAGCGTCCGCAGGGTGGTGGTCTTGCCGGAGCCGTTCGGGCCGAGGAAGCCATGCACCTGGCCGGCCTCGACCCGCATGTCGAAGCCGTCGAGGGCGTGGCGGACTCCGCCGCGACGGCTGCGGTAGGTCTTACGCAGCCCGGATATTTCCAGTACGGCAGTCATCGGCCGTCCTCCTCCGTGTGCCCGCCGTACGGACAGCGCACACCATACGCCCGTCCGGGCTCAGGCGGTGACCACCGTCAGGCCGAGTTCGCGGAACGCGGCGACGGTACGCGGATCCGCGCCGGAGTCGGTGACCAGCGTCGACACCCGCTCGATCGGGCAGATCCTGGCGAATGCGTGCCCGCCGAGCTTCGACGCGTCGGCGATGATCACGACACGTTTGGCCCGGGCCACCATCAGGGCGTTCATCGACGCCTCGCCCTCGTGGTGGGCGGCGGCGCCGAGCTGCGGGTCGATGGCGTCGACGCCGAGCAGGGCGACGTCCAGGGTGACCTCCCGCAGCAGTGCCCCGCCCAGCGGTCCCACCAGCTCGAACGACTGCGGGCGGACCACCCCGCCGGCGACGACGATCTTCATCCGGGAGCGGACCAGCAGTTCGTTGGCGATGTTGAGCGCGTTGGTGACCACGGTCAGCTGGGCGCCGTCCGCGCTGGTGTTCAGGTCCGGCCGTACGGCGAGGGCCCGGGCGACCTCGGTGGTGGTGGTGCCGCCGTTGAGCCCGACCACCATGCCGGGGGCGACGAGGGCGGCTGCCGCCGCGCCGATGCGCTGCTTCTCGGCGGAGTTCTTGGCGGTCTTGTAGCGCAGCGGCAGGTCGTAGGAGACGCCGTTGGCGACCGCGCCACCGCGCGTACGGGTGATCATCTGCTGCTGGGCGAGCTGGTCGAAGTCGCGCCGGATGGTCGCCTGGGAGACGTCGAGGCGCTCGGCGGCGTCCTCGACGGTGATCCGCCCACTGTCGGTGAGCAGTTCCAGCAGGGCGTTCCACCGCGCGTACCGGTCCATCCCGTCCCTTTCCGCCCGTCCCTTTCCGCCGCGATCGCGCAGACGGTGAGTAGTTTGCTGCACACTAATGCGCGAAACGCCCGGAGGGCAAAACTCCCGGCTGCGCGATCTTGGAAGTTTGTTGCCAGCTGGTCACCGCCGCGAGCACAATGACGCTCGAAAAGCTGTCTGTTCGAGCGGGAACGCGCAGCGTTCCCTGGCCAACAGGGAGGACGGCGATGACGTACGTCGACGCCGAGATCGCCAGCCAACCCGACTGCTGGCGACAGGCCGCCGCACTGGCCGCCACGTCCATCGCCGCGCTGCCGTCGGCCGGCGAACGGGTCGCCGTGGTCGGCTGCGGCACCTCCTGGTTCATGGCCATGGCGTACGCCGGGCTGCGGGAACGCGCCGGACACGGCGAGACCGACGCCTTCCAGGCCTCCGAGTTCCCGACCGGCCGGCACTACGACCGCGTCCTGGCGATCAGCCGCTCCGGCACCACCACCGAGATCACCGACCTGCTCGCCGCCCTCGCCGACCCGACCCGCAGCACGGTGCTCGTCGGCGACCCGGCCTCACCCGCCGCCCACCTCGCCGGTCACGTCGTCGCGCTGCCCTTCGCCGACGAACGGTCGGTGGTGCAGACCCGCTTCGCCACCAGCGTGCTGGCCCTGCTCCGCGCCCACCTCGGTGCCGACGTCGCCGCGATCGCCGCCGACGCCGAGGTCACCGTCCGCGCCCCACTGCCGATCAACCCGGCCCTGGTCGACCAGGTCACCTTCCTCGGCCGGGGCTGGACCGTCGGGCTGGCCCACGAGGCGGCGCTGAAGTGCCGGGAAGCCGCCGGCTTCTGGTCCGAGGCGTACCCGGCGATGGACTACCGGCACGGCCCGATCGCGGTCGCCGGCCCGCACCGGATGGTCTGGGCGTTCGGCGAGATCCCCGACCACCTGGCCGACGACGTGGCCGCGACCGGCGCGGCCTTCGTGCACAGCCGCACCAACGGGGTGTACGCCATCCTCGACCGGTGGGCTGCCGGCCGGCAGCCACTGGACCCGATGGCCGATCTGATCCTCGCCCAGCGGTTCGCGGTCGCCCTCGCCGACAGCCGTGGCCTGGATCCGGACAACCCCCGGCACCTGACCCGCTCGGTCGTCCTGGCGTGAACGCACCGCCCACCGACGGCCCTGCCGGTGTCACGCTCCCCGGCACCGCAGTGGTGCCAGCGCCCACCGGGACCGAGGTGGTCGTCGCGCTCGACGTGGGCGGCACCGGCATCAAGGCGGCCCTGGTCGGCGCCGCCGACCGCACCGTACGGCACACCGAGCGGCGGCCCACCGGCGCGGCCCGGGGACCCGCCGCCGTGATCGACACCATCGGCGAGTTCGCTGGCGCGCTGGCCGACACCGCCCGCGCCGACGGACTCGTCCCGATCGGCGTCGGCGTCGTCGTACCCGGCGTCGTCGACGAAACCACCGGAGTGGCGGTCTGGTCGGCCAACGTCGGCTTCCGCGACGTACCGCTGCGGGACCTGGTGGCCGCGCGCACCGGCCTGCCGACGGCGCTCGGCCACGACGTGCGCGCCGGTGGGATCGCCGAGGCCCGGGTCGGCGCCGGTCAGGGCTGCCGGCACGTGCTGTTCGTCGCGGTCGGTACGGGGATCGCCGCCGCCGCGATCGTCGACGGTACTGGCTACCCGGGGGCGCACGGCGCCGCCGGTGAACTCGGCCACGTGGTGGTCCGCCCGGCCGGGCCGGTCTGCGGCTGCGGCCAGACCGGCTGCCTGGAAGCCGTCGCCTCCGCCGCCGCCGTGGCCCGCCGGTACGCCGAACGCACCGGCACCCCCGGCGGCGACACGGCTGGTGCCGCCGCCGTGGCCCGCCGGGCGGCCAGCGGCGATCCGGTCGCCGCGCAGGTGTGGGCCGAGGCGGTCGACGCGCTCGCCGACGGCCTGCTGATCGGCCAGGCGATGTACGACCCGGCGGTGGTGGTGCTCGGCGGCGGGCTGGCCGAAGCCGGCGACCAGCTCCTGACCCCGTTGGCTGCGGCGATGCGCCAGCGGGCCACCTTCCACCGGATGCCGCGCCTGGTCCGGGCGGCGCTCGGTGACGAGGCCGGCTGCCTCGGTGCCGCCCTGCTGGCGCTGGACACCGTACGGCGGGTGCCGGACACCGTACGGCCCGCACTGGGCGCAGGGCCGGCACGGTGAGGCTGCGGGGCCGGGTGGTCACCCCCGATCAGGTGATCGAGCAGGGCTTCCTGATCATCGACGGACCGACGATCAGCGACGTCGGCAGCACCTCCGGGACTGCATCCGACACCGCGCCCGATGCTGGCTGGCTGGTGCCGGGCTTCGTCGACCTGCACAACCACGGCGGTGGCGGGCACACCTTCACCACCGGCGACGCCGGCGCGGCCCGGCAGGCCGCCGCCTTCCACCTGGCCCACGGCACCACCACCCTGCTGGCCAGCCTGGTCAGCTCGCCGGTCGAGCTGATGCACCAGGCAGTCCGGGCGTACGCCCCGCTGGTCGCCGACGGCACCCTCGCCGGGCTGCACTTCGAAGGCCCGTACCTGTCCGTCGCACGGTGCGGCGCGCAGAACCCGGCGTACCTGCGGGACCCGGAGCCGGCCGAGCTGGCCGGGCTGCTCGACCTCGCCGCCGGCACCCTCCGGATGGTCACCCTGGCACCGGAGCGGGCCGGCGCGCTCGCCGCGATCACCCGCCTGGCCGACGCCGGAGTGGTCGCCGCGATCGGCCACACCGACGCCAGCTACGACCAGACCCGGGCAGCGATCGACGCCGGTGCCACCGCCGGTACGCACGTGTTCAACGGGATGCGCCCGCCGCACCACCGCGAGCCCGGCCCGGTGTTCGCCCTGCTCGGCGACGACCGGGTCACCTGTGAACTGATCGCCGACGGGGTGCACCTGCACGACGGCACGCTCACCTTCGCGGCGTCGGTCGCCGGGCCCGACCGGGTCGCGCTGGTCACCGACGCGATGGCCGCCGCCGGGATGCCCGACGGCGGGTACGAGCTGGGCGGACAGTCGGTGACGGTGACCGACGCGGTCGCCCGGCTGACCCGGGATGGGTCGATCGCCGGCAGCACGTTGACCATGGACGCGGCGCTGCGCCGGGCGGTCGCCGCCGGGATCGGCATCGTCGAAGCCGTACGGATGGCGGCGACCACCCCGGCGCGGCTGCTTGGGTTGACCGGCAGCGTCGGGGCGCTCGCGCGAGGGTTGCGCGCCGACCTGGTCGAGCTCGACGACGACCTCCGGGTACGCCGAGTGATGCGGGCCGGCGTCTGGCAGTGAGTCACGGTTCAAGTACATGTGTACACGAGCGTACGTAGGCGATCAACGAGCAAGTACTTTCGGCTCTGGGGTGCCCATAGCGTGCCCCGTCGGTCGGCTAGCAAAGGTCAATACGACGTAAAGCGAGATGTCGCCGGATGTCGCCGCTTGAAGCGTCAGCGGTCAGGACAGGCCGGCGGGACGGTCCAGGCCGCCACGCACCCATGGCAGCCGTACGGTGTCCCACGGCACCCGCTGCAGCAGGCGCAGCAGCAGCCAGCCGAGCAGCAGCCCGGCGATCGAGTCGGTCAGCCAGTGGTAGCCCAGGTAGACCGTGGTGCAGAAGATGACGGCGGCGGGCAGCAGCCGCAGCGCCCAGTAGCCGGGGAACGGCCGCCCAGCCGGCACCGGCCGCCCGTACGACCGGCGCAGCGCGGTGATCAGCAGGGCGATCACGGCGTACCAGATGACGGCGTTGGCGACGTGCCCCGACGGGTACGCCATCGCCGGCGTCGCCTCGGTGAACAGCCGCTCCGGGAACGGGTCGTCGAGGTCGTGCGGGTAGGCCCGGGGCAGCAGCACCTTCATCGCGCCGACGCTGAGATAGGTCGACGCCACGGCGGCGAGCACCGGCAGCACCGGGCGGACCGACCGGACCCGCCGGCCCAGCCAGAGCGCGAGCAGGCTGGAGACCGGGATCAGCACCCAGCCGCCCTGGCCGAAGAAGTTGAGCACCGAGGCGATCCAGAAACCGACGGGTGGCCGGTGGGCGTCGACCCAGTCGCGTACCGCCACGTCGGTGTCGAGGAACACCCCGGCGATCAGCGCCCCGGTCAGCCCGGTCAGCGCCGCCAACAGCACCGCGTCGAACCACCAGCCGGTCGGCGTCGGCGTCGGCCGCCGTGACGCGTCGGCCAGCGGCGCGGACGGGCGGGAGGCGGTGGCGTCGGGCACGCCGGCCAGGTTACCGAACGCCGGGCGTGACATTGTCGTGTCGCGGTGGCGACAGGATGGCGGCGGGATGCTACAAATGCCATCAATACCGGACTAATCACAAGTGTTAGCCGAGCCACGGCAGGCAGCATGCGGCCGCCGTACCCGTCATGCTTGATCCCGTGCGGATCACCTCGGCCCTTGTGGACCCGGCGCTGCTCGACCTGCCCTGGTCGACACCGCTGGAGCAGTGGCCTGCCGATCACCTGGTGGCGCTGCCGCAGGGCATCTCCCGGCACGTCGTCCGGTTCGTCAAACTCGCCGGCACCGTGTACGCGGTCAAGGAGACCGGCGAACGGGTCGCCGAACGCGAGTACGACCTGCTGCGCGCCCTGGAACGGATCGACTTCCCGTCCGTCGAGGCGGTGGCGATCGTCGCCGACCGCACCGACGCCGACGGCGAGCCCCTCGACCCGGTACTGATCACCCGGCACCTGCAGTTCTCCCTGCCGTACCGGGCGCTGTTCTCCAACCAGCTGCGCCCGGAGACGCTGGCCCGGCTGCTCGACGCGCTCGCCGCGCTGATCGTCCGGATGCACCTGACCGGATTCTTCTGGGGCGACTGCTCCCTGTCGAACACCCTGTTCCGCCGGGACGCGGGCGCGTTCGCCGCCTACCTGGTCGACGCCGAGACCGGGGCGCTACGGCCCAGCCTGTCCAACGGCCAACGCGGCGAGGACCTGGAGATCGCCCGGGTCAACATCTTCGGCGAGGCGCTCGACCTGCAGGCCGCCGGCCTGCTGCACGAGTCGATCGACCCGGAGACGGTGGCCGAGGAGGTCGTCGCCCGCTACGAACGCCTCTGGCACGAGATCACCTACGAGCAGCACGTCGAACGCGAGTCGCGGCACGACATCGAACGCCGGATCCGCCGGCTCAACGAGCTCGGCTTCGACGTCGCCGAAGTGGCCATGTCGGTCGTCGACCGGGGCTCCTACCTGGTCCGCCCCAAGGTCGTCGACGCCGGCTACCACAGTCGCCGGCTGCTGCGCCTGACCGGGCTCGACGCCGAGGAGAACCAGGCCCGCCGGCTGCTCAACGACCTCGACGCGTACCGGGCGGAGAGCGACCTGACCGACGAGCAGCAGGCGTCGCACCGCTGGCTGACCGAGGTGTTCGAGCCGGTGGTCCGCGCGGTCCCCGCCCACCTGCGCCGCAAGGTCGAGCCGTCGGAGCTGTTCGCGCAGGTCATCGAGCACCGCTGGCGGCTGTCCGAGCAGGCCGGCCGGGACGTCGGGCTGGCCCCGGCGGTCCAGTCGTTCCTCGCCGACGTCCTGGTGCACTACCCGGACGAACAGGCGGTGCTCGGCACCGAGGTGCCGGTCGGCTGAGACCGGCCCCGGTCAGGCGACGACGAGTCGAAGCGGCGCGGTCAGGGCTGCTCGCCCGCAGCGTCCGTCGGGTCCGCCGCCTGCTTGAGCAGCCAGCTCAACCCCGAGCGGCGGGCCACCACGGTGATCCGGTCCCGGGCGTGCAGCCGGTAGCCGGCCGCCGGCAACCAGATCGGGCCCGGCTCACCGAACTGGGCGAACGCGATGACCCGTACGCCCGGATTGGTGCCGACCGCGGCCAGGGTCTGCCCGTCGAGTACCGACCCGGGCGCGACGATCACCTCGGCGACCAGCAGCACGTGCCGGCTCACCGGGATCGTCGCGATCACCTCCCGGTCCAGCAGCGCCGCCGCGAACGCCGGTGCCGCCAGGTACGACACGCTGCGGGAGATGCCGATGTTGAAGGCGCGCTGAATCCGGCTGGCGAAGTCGCCGTCGAACAACCGCAGGACGACGGTGACGTCCGGGTTCAGCTCCCGCGCGTAGAGCGCCGCCTGCAGGTTCGTCACGTCGTCGGTGGAGACCACCACCATCGCCCGACAGGTCTGCACCGAGGCGCTGCGCAGCGTTTCAACCTGGGAGCCGTCGCCGACGACCACCGCGACGTCGATGTCCCGGGCGACCGCCACCCCCCGCGCCTGCGGGTCGGTGTCCACCCCGACCACCTCGACGCCGAGATCGTGCAGCTGCCACATCACCCTCGTGCCGACGTTACCCAGCCCGACCACCACCACGTGGCCGATCCGCTCCGGGCGGGCCCGCCCGTCGGTCAGTGCCAGCCGGGCGTTCACCGCCCCGTCGACCACGGCGGCGGTGAGCAGTGGAATCAACGCCAGACCGGCCAGGCTGAGCACCACCTGCATCACCTGGACCGCCGCCGACTTGCCCAGATCCGGATCGGCGCCACTGAGGGTCATCACCACGGTCAGGTAGACCGCCTGGGCGACGCTGACCCCTTCGGCCCGCGACAGCAGCACACCGAAGACCACCACCACGGCCAGCACGCCGAGAGTCGCCATCCCGATCTTGCGGGTGGCGAACGAGCGCAGCGCCCGTACCGGGTCGCGCCAGATCCGTGCCCGCTGCCGGGCGCGGGCGATCCGCCGGGCCGCCGGCACCGGCCCCACCTGGGCCCCGGCCGCCTCGGCCAGCACCAGATCCGCGCTGTCCGCGTCGGCCGGCAGCACCCGGGGGTGGCCGGGGTCGCGCAGGTCGGCCAGCCCGCACACGACATGCTCCGGGCGGACCTCGTCGCGGCGGGCCACGTGCAGGGTCCGGCCGCCGTGGCGGAAATGGGTCGGCGACACCACGCCCAGCGCCGCCGCGACGAACGCCGGTGCCGCCATCGACGCGTCGGAGAGCACCTCGCAGTCGGTGAACAGGCGTTTCACCCGGCTGCCCAGCCGGGTGTGGAACATCCGCATCACCACCCGCAGGTTCGGCTCGACCTCCTGGGCGCAGAGCGCGGCGTTGATGTTGCCGACGTCGTCCTGATCGAGCAGGGCCAGCCCCCGGGCACCGGCCAGCCCGGCGCTACGGAACGTCCGCTCGGTGAGCCGGTCGGCCCGCAACAGCCGGATTCCCTTGATCGACCGCATGTCCGGGCCGTCCGGCCGGGGTCGGGTCGGCACGATCACCGTGACCAGCGCCGACGCCGCGACCAGCTCACCGACCACGCGGTACGCCAGTGGGTCCTGCCCACAGACGACGTAGTGCGGACGGTTGTCGGCGGTGCTGCGCCACCGGCCGCCTACGCGGCGGGCCCGGTCACGCCAGGGGTCGGCCACCATGCCCGGGATGGTAGTCACCCGCGGCACGCGCGGGGTGACCGTAAAGCCGCTCACGGCGCCGCGGTGACCGGCACACTGGACGCACGGCGTCGTCAGGAGGAGCGGTGGGACTGTCCCGAGCGGTCGGCCGGATGTTCGGCGTACGGGCCGAGGTGTCACCGGCCGACTCCACTGGCACCGATCAGGTCGCCGCCGGCACCGACGCCCTGGTCGTCGGTGGCGGCATCGCCGGCATGTCGGCGGCGATCGTGCTCGCCGAACGCGGCGTACGGGTGACCGTGCTGGAACGCGCCGCCCAGCTCGGCGGGCGGCTCGCCGCCTGGCCGGAAACACTCGACGACGGCACCGTCCAACCCGTCGACCACGGCTTCCACGCCTTCTTCCGGCAGTACTACAACTGGCGGGCGATCCTGCGCCGCGCCGATCCGGCGCTGGGCATGCTGCACCCGGTCGACGGCTATCCGGTGTGGTCGGCACAGTGGCCGCCGGAGGAGTTCGGCCGGTTGCCGACCACCCCGCCGGTCAACCTGCTGGCGCTGCTGCTGCGCAGCCCGAGCCTGCGGCTGCGGCAACTGCGCGAGATGGACCGTGCGGCGGCGCTGCCGCTGCTGGCTTTCCATCCGGAGCGGACCTACCAGGACCTCGACGGGCGCAGCGCCGCCGACCTGTTGGACTCGCTGCGGCTGCCGGACCGGGCGCGGGCGATGCTGTTCGAGGTCTTCTCACATTCGTTCTTCAACCACGAACGGGACATGTCCGCCGCCGAGCTGGTGGCGAGCTTCCACTTCTACTTCCTCGGCAACCCGGAAGGGCTCGGCTTCGACGCCCCGGACCGCGACTACGACACCGCGATCTGGCAGCCGCTGCAGGAGCATCTGCGCCGGCACGGTGGTCGGGTGGTCACCGGCGACGAGGTACGCAGCGTCATGCCCCGCCGGGCCAACGGTTGGCAGGTGCGATGCGCCTCCGGCGCCGCGCACACCGCCCGGTACGTGGTCCTGGCCGTCGACCCGGCCGCGTTGCGGGCGCTGCTGGCCGAGTCGCCCCGGTTGGCGCAGGACGCGCCGACGCTGGCTGATCAGGTCGACGGGATGGGCGTCGGGCCGCCGTACGCGGTCGCCCGGTTCTGGCTCGACGGTGACGTCGCCGCCGACCGCCCGGTCTTCTGTGGAGTGTCGCGGCAGCCGACGCTGGACTCGGTCACCCTCTACCACCGGCTGGAGCACCAGGCCCGGCAGTGGGCGCAGCGCCACCGGGGGGCGGTGCTGGAACTGCACGCGTACGCCTGCCCGGAGCAGGTGCCCGCCGAGGTGCTGGCCGAACGGATGCGAACCGAGTTGGCGACCCTCTGGCCGGAGGTGGCGACGCTGCCGGTGCGGCAGGTTCGGGCCCGGGTCGAGGCCCAGGCGCCGGCGTTCGCGCCGGGGGCGGCACACCGGCGGCCCGGGGTGGTCACCGACGCCGACGGGCTCTTCCTCGCCGGCGACGGGATCGGCACCGACGTGCCGAGCGCGTTGATGGAACGGGCGGCGGTGACCGGAATCCTCGCCGCGAACCACATCCTGCGGCGGGAGGGCGCAGCCACCGAGCCACTGCGGGCGATCCGCCGGTACGGGCTGCTGGCCCGCTCCGGGTCGGCGGCCCACCAATGACGCCGGTGGGCCGCCGACCGGGGTGGTGATCAGCTGGTCTGCTCGACCGCGTCCCGGATGGTGACCAGCTCGGCGGCGGCCTCCTCGCCGGTGCTGAAGTAGAACACGTACATCACCAGGGCACCGCGGCTGGTCCAGACGCAGACCCCACCGGGCACGCCTTCGAGGTCGGCGTCGCCGCACCGCGCCGAGCCGCCCTTGGGGCCGGCGTCCACGTCGGTCACGTTGGTCATGCCGAAGCCCATGGCGTCGCCGTTGGTCGCGTCCGCCAACTCCTGCTCGGGGTCGGCGATGATGCCGGACGCCCCGGCGATCATGATCAGGTCTTCCTGCTCGATGTCGCCGTAGAACGCGCCGATCGTGCTGGACGACTCGGGCACGTCGGTCTTCAGCCCGGTGGCCACCTCCTCGGCCAGGGACGTGAACTCCGGGTCGGTGCTCAGCGGCCGGCCGACCAGGGTGTCCGGAGTGACGAGCCGGGTCTGGCTGGCCTGGACGACCTCGCCGACGGTGTCCCGGACCAGGAAGTAGGTCGCCGTCGCACCGCCGAGGCAGAGCACCAGCACCACGGCGAGAACGATCAGGATGATCTTGCCGGCCTTGGACTTCTTCGGCGGCGCGGCCATCGGCGCGACGGGCTGACCGCCGTACGCGGGATCCATCGGAACGCCAGCCGGCGGCATCGGCTGCCCGGTCGGGCCAGCGGGTTGCTGCGGCTGCGAGGGGTCGGACATGTTCTACCTGCTCCTAGATAAGAGATTCCCCGTGACCCGCGGACCGCCGACGGTGAGAGCCACCTGAGCGTCGGCTGTGCGGGACGGCTGATCCTAGCGACGCCGGGCGACATCCGGTCGCCCCGCGACCGCCGCCGGGCCGCGATCGCCGCCAACTCGTGATCAGGAGTCCGACATCCGGCTCGCCGGGCCCGCTCACCGACGGGCCTGCCCACTGACGGGCTGCCGCCGGCCGGTACGGCCCGGCCGGAACGGACCGGTACTGCCGCAGACCGGTATTCCTGTGAGGAATAATCATTCCCCAGAGGAATACCGCCCGAACCGGTACACCGGCAAGGCATCGTCACGGAGGGTGACATCACCCTCGTGGTACTGGAGCCCCCGGCCGGGCTCGAACCGGCGACATCTCGCTTACAAGGCGAGTGCTCTGGCCAACTGAGCTACAGGGGCAGGTGTTCAGAGGTCAGCATAGCCACTGACGTGGCGTTACCGCCGCATCGGCCGGTCTGTCCGATCGATCTTTCCCGTTGTACGGGCGGCGGGGGCGTCCGGACGGGCGCGCCGGGGTGGCATACACCACCTTGGTTTCCGTTAAGTCCGGAATCAGCGGTAACGGTAGCCCGTCCCGGTCTTGGCAGCCGGGCAAAACCCGTTTACCGTGGCGTGACACGTGCGACACGACGCCAGGCGGCTGCGTGCCCACACGTGGGCCGGCGTACGGCGCCGGCCGCTCCTTCACTCGGATCGTCCGGCACGTTCCTGCCGGTGAAAGGAAGCATCGACCATGGCTACGGTCACGTACGAGCAGGCGTCGCGCATCTACGCGGGCACCGAACGCCCTGCCGTCAACAAGCTGAACCTCGAGATCGGCGACGGCGAGTTCCTGGTGCTGGTCGGCCCCTCCGGCTGTGGCAAGTCCACCAGCCTGCGGATGCTCGCCGGCCTGGAGGACGTCGACGAGGGTCGCATCCTCATCGACGACCGCGACGTCACGCACCTGCCGCCGAAGGCCCGCGACATCGCGATGGTCTTCCAGAACTACGCGCTCTACCCGCACATGACGGTGTACGAGAACATGGCCTTCGCGCTGAAGCTGCGTCGGACCTCGAAGGCGGAGATCGACCGCCGGGTCAAGGAAGCCGCCGCTCTGCTGCAGCTGGAGGAGTACCTCAACCGTAAGCCGAAGGCGCTCTCCGGTGGTCAGCGTCAGCGGGTCGCGATGGGCCGCGCGATCGTCCGGGAGCCGCAGGTCTTCCTGATGGACGAGCCGCTGTCGAACCTCGACGCGAAGCTGCGGGTGCAGACCCGTACCCAGATCGCCTCGCTGCAGGCCAAGCTCGGCGTCACCACCGTCTACGTCACCCACGACCAGGTCGAGGCGATGACGATGGGCCACCGGGTGGCGGTGCTGCTCGACGGCGAGCTGCAGCAGGTCGACACCCCCCGGAACCTGTACGACACGCCGGCGAACGTGTTCGTCGCCGGCTTCATGGGTTCGCCGGCGATGAACATCAAGACCGTTCCGCTGACCGAGAACGGCGCGGTCTTCGCCGAGATGGTCGTGCAGCTGAGCCGGGAGCAGATCGAGGCGGCCAAGGCCGGCGGCAACAACCGGGTGACCGTCGGTTTCCGGCCGGAGGACTGCGACCTGGTCGGCGCGACCGAGGGCGGCATGCCGATGATCGTCGAGCTGGTCGAGGACCTCGGTTCGGACGCCAACGTCTACGGCCACGCGACCCTGGACGGCAGCTCCGAGCGGTTCGTGGTGCGGACCGACCGACGGCACATGCCGGCGATGAACGACACCGTCTTCGTCCGGCCCCGGCCGGGTCAGCACCACGCCTTCCACGCCACCAACGGCCAGCGGCTCTGAGCGACGTCCGCTGACCGACACTGACTGCCGGCGCTGACCGGCGGCTGACCCGTCGTGCGGCCGGTCTCCCGATCCACTGGGAGGCCGGCCGCACGAGTCTGTCCGGGTACCCGCGCGCCGCGCTACCGGTCGACCGTTGGTCGTCGGGCCACGGTGCCGGTCACGGCGTCACCACTCGGCCGCCGAAGGTCACCACCAGACGTCCGTCAGCGGCGAAGGACCAGCCGAGAGCACCGGAGTACGACGAGCACCGGGATCCGTTCGAGCCGGACCAGAACTGGTTCGAGCTGTCGGAGTTACCGACGATCCGGTCGGTGGATCCGCTGTCGCAGGAGGTGTTGCCGCGGAACACCGAGGAGCCGCCATCGAAGTTGAAGTTGCGTTCCTCGTTGCCGACACCGACGTTGTTCGACACGGTCATCGTGCCCAGGTTGCGGTTGTAGGTGAAGCCGTGTTTGCCGTTGCCGTAGGCGATGTTGCCGCGGACCAGATGGTTGACGCCGATGTCCTCGCCACCAAGCTTGTAGCCGTTGCGGTCGCCGTTACCCGCCTGGCTTCCGTCGCTGAGCGTGCCGTTGTCGTAGGCCAGTGAATACTCGATCGTCACCGCCCCGATGGCCCCGGTGTCGCTCTTGGTGTAGAGGTCGTAGCCGTCATCGATGTTGTTGTGCGCCACCGTGTACCGGAAGACGTTGCCCGTACCGACGGTGAGCTTCGGGGCGAACCCGTCCGCGTCCTCGCCGTCGGAGTCGACGTTGTCGTGTGAGACGGAGCTCAGGACCAGGTTGTTGGCGGGCCACTGGTCCCGTGGTGCGCCGGCGACCAGCCGGGACAGTTGCAGCCCCGAGTCGCGGTTGTGGCGGGTCACCGTACGTTCGATGATGTTGTTGTTGCCGGCGAGCAGGATGCCGTTGTCCCCGGCCCGTTCGACGATGATGCCGAGGAAGTGCCAGTACGAGCCGCCCAGCTCGATCCCCCGGTTGGCCGGGTCCTCACTCTGGGCGGAGAAGTTCAGCACCGGGGTTTCGCCCGGGTAGGCGTACAGCTTCTTGCGCGCGCTCGACGTGCCGTTGTTGCCCTGGCCGATGGTGATGGTCTGGGAGAAACGGTAGGTGCCGCCGCGCAGGTAGATCGTTCCGCCGGCGGGAATCCGGGTGATCGCCGAGGTCAGCGTCGTCGGGTTCGAGATGGTGCCGGATGCGGTGTCGCTGCCACCGGGTGCCACGTAGAGCGTGCTGCCCGACGGTGGCGGGCTCGTCGGCGGCGGGGTGGTCGGGTGGGGCGCGGGGGTCGTGGGGTCGGGTGCCGGGGTGGTCGGGTTCGGGGCCGGCGTCGTCGGGGTCGGTCCGGATCCGACGGTGTCCACGCTGACGTCGTCGAAGCTGGCACCGGCGTAGCTGGTGACCAGGGCGATCCGCCCGGACGAGTAGGCGGTGTCCGTCCCGGCGCCGATCTGGGTGCCGTCGACGAAGCCGCGAATGGTGCTCCCGCTGGCGTCGATCCGCAGCGTGTACCAGGTGCCGGTGGAGACGGTCAGCGACGCCGAGCCGATGACGGTGATCGAGCTGCCGTTGACCGCCTGCAGCTCGGCACGGTTGTTGTTGATCAGGGCCAGTCGGTACATCTTCGTGTTGCTGGTGACCCGCGACGCGATGCCGACCAGGCGGTTGGTGCCGTTGAACGACAACGGCTTGACCCGGGCCTGCACCTGGTAGTCGGTCCAGCCGGTGCTGCCGGCGAAGAACCGGGCCAGTTCGCTGCCGGTGTTGTCCTGACGCAGCACCGGGCTGCCGTCGGTGACGACCTCCCAGTTGCCGCCCGACTTCGACCAGCTGCCGGTGCCGCCGCTGTCGAAGTTGTCGGCGAACAGGGTCGCCGCCTGGGCGCTGGTGGTGGTGACGGTGACGATCAGCGCCGCGCTGACGGCCGTCGCGCCGAGGGCGGCCAGCAGGCCACGCCGTCGGCTTCTTCCTCTGCTGGGCACGGACACTCCTTCGGTTGGCACCACGGTGGGTGCGGAGGCGGAGGGCGGTACGCCGACGTGGGCGTCGGCGTACCGCCGGGAGGCGCCGACCGCGAGGAGTGCGGGAAACCCGGGCTGTCGTCGCCCGTACCCCTGGAAGTTGCCGGCCGGCGATGGGGCCCGCGGGCAGCGGGGCCGCCACTGCCCGCGGGGGTCTGAAGGGGGAGCCGGGTCAGACCGGCAGCTTGCCGGCTCCGGCGGTGAGCGCGGTGTAGAGCGGGACGACGGCGGCCGGCAGCACCGGCCCGTGCCGCAGGGTCGGCGTCCAGCCGGCGTCCGCGCCGAGGTCCGGGTCGTTGACCTCGTTGTACGCGGCGAGCAGACTGGCCGGCCGCAGTGGCCGGTGGCCCTGCGCGACCCAGCTGCCCTTCTCGCTGACGACCGTGCCGCCCCAGTCGTAGAGCAGGTCGGCGGTGGTGATCCCGGCGCCCAGTTCGAACGCGTTGTTCTCCAGGTACGGCGCGCCCTGCACGCCGACGCCGACGGCGTACTGGAATCCGTCGCCGCGCAGCTGGTAGTGGTTGTTGTAGATGTCGATCTGACCGAACCGGATCCGGGGCAGGCGTTGCAGGCTGCCGTCGAAGACGTTGTGGTGCAGGGTCACGTTGAGCCGGCCGACGTCCGGACCGACGGTGTTCGACGAGCCGATCAGCATCACCTTGTCGCGGCCGTCGAACCGGTTGTACGACACGGTGACCAGGCTGGCGGTGTGGGTGATGTCGAGCGCTCCGTCGTGCACCTGCAGCGGCCGGCCGAAGTGGACCGGCTGGGCGCTGTCGGGGTTGTCGCCGTCGGTGAACGTGTTGTGGTCGACCCAGACGTTCTCGGAGCGGCGGACCGACATCAGGTCGTACTGCGAGTTCCAGTTGCCGGCCTCGCCGTCGTTCGGCGACCAGGCGGGGAAACAGTCGTACGCGTCGTCGAAGGTGACGTTGCGGACGATGACGTTGTTGGCGCTGTCGACCATCAGGGTGAGATTGTGCAGCCGTGCGCCGCGCAGGCCGATGATGGTGGTGTTCGGGCCCACGTTGATCTGGGTGTGCCGGGTCTGGTTGGTGACCGACCGGCGGCGAGCGTCCTCCAGCGGGCCGCTCGGGTTGACCCGCCCCCACACCGCAGGGTCGTAGGTGGCCAGGAACTCGTCGAAATCGTATTCGGGGTCGGCCAGGTCGGCGCAGGTCAGCAGTGCGCCGTCCGGCCCCTCGAAACCGTTGATCGTGCCTTTCAGATAGATGATCTTCGGAGTGTCGTTGGTCCGGTTGGTGGCGTTGTCCCCGCCGAGCGCGGCGATCAGCTCAGCCCGGCTGTCGACGACGTGGACGTCGGCGTCGGCGGCCGCCGCGCCGCCGGTGGTGCCGGGACCTGCGGCGGCCCAGCCGTCGTTGGTCGGCAGCACCTGCCGGCCCAGGGACCGGGCCACCCAGGACAGCCGGTCGGAGTCCCTGCCGTTGCCCGCCACGGCCGCCGTCGCCGGCAGCACGGCCACGAGCGCCACTCCGACGACGGCGGCGGTCAGTCTCCTCAGTCGCATTGCCACACTCCATTATTGTCAAGGGCTGGATCACGTAACGCACACGTAATCTTCCTGATCCCAAACAATAAATTTTTTCGACGAAATGTGTCAATGCGATATGTTTGCAGATTGTTTGCATTGTCGGCGGGCAGATTCTATTTGCCCGGCGACGAACCGCCGAGATGGCTGGTACTTCGTCCGAATATGTCGGACCCGAGACGTCTGACGATTTGCAGTACGTTTTCCGTCGGCACCGGACCGCGCCAGCGCCAGCCGGCGCTCACCCGCCCGCCGCCTCACCCGCCCGCCGTCACCTCCCGCCCCAGTCGGATCCGCTGTGGCCGTACCGCCCAGGGCACCTCACGCTCGGCGAACAGCGACAGCTCGACGGCGCTGCGCCGGACGATCTCGTTGATCCCGCTGATCGTCACCACCCGGTCGGCGCCGGCGACGCCGGACGCGACCACGTGCGCGCCGTCGACCAGCCGGGGCACCGGCGCGGCCTGCACGGCTTCCAGCACCTCGGTGAACGGCGCGGTCCGCGCCAACGGGGCGATCAGCGGTACGCCGGCCGGGTCCCGCCGGTGTGCCAGCAGATTCTGCAGCAGCCCGGTCCGCCCTGGTACCAGCCGCATCGCCGCCTCGCCGGGCAGCCGCAGCCGGTCGGTCGGATACTCCAGCACGGCGGTGCCGGCCGTGCCGTGCACCAGCACCTCACCGGCGATGAAGTCCTCCCCGGCCAGGGTCACCGCGACCACGATCGACAGCCCGGAGTCCAGCGTGATCCGCATCGACGCGGTGTCGTCGACCTCGATCGGGCGCACCCGGTAGCGCTCCAGCTCGACCAGCACCGGCCGGCCGCCACCCACCGCACCGGCCACCGCCAGACACTGCATGGTGGCGTGCGCCAACGGGTTGGCCAGCGCTCCGTCCAGCGACGGCCGGCCGTCGACGCTGCGCCGCCCGGCCCACGGCGACCGCTGGTAGTAGGCGTCGTCGCGCTGCCAGGCGGCGACCGTGGAGATGCCGGTGACCGTACCGAGCCGGCCGTCGGTCGCCGCCCGGGTCAGCTCGGCCAGGGCGGCCGACCCGAGGGCCTGGAAACCGACCTGGCAGACCCGGCCGTGCCGGTCCAGTGCCTCGGCGAGCCGCCGGTGCTCGTCGAGATTCACCACCGGCGGCTTCTCCAGCAGCAGGTCGGCACCGGCGGCGAGCGCGTCGAGGGCGATCGGCAGATGGGTGTACGGCGGCGTACAGATCACCACCACGTCCGGGCTGGTCCGCTCCAGCATCCGCCGATGGTCGGTCGACACCTCGACGCCGGCCGGGACCGGCGCGTCCGGTGCCGGCGTCACCGGCCGTACGTCGACCAGGCCGACCAGACGCACCGCACCGGCGGCGTGCAGCGGGGCGATCTGCCGCCGGTGCCACAGGCCGTGGCCGTTGGCGCCGATCAGGGCCACCCGGGGCGGGGTGTTCGTCACGTTCGGGAACCTCCGGTCGGTCAGGTTGCCGCGCCGGTCACCGTACCGGCCACCCCGTGGGTGTCCAGCGCGGTCAGCCAGGTCACGACGTCGCGCCGGACCTGCTCGTCGGCTGCCAGCTCAGGCGGGAAGATCTCGGTCAGACCGAGCAGCGCCGGCACCACCGAGGCGGGCGTACCGGTGCTGCCGGCCAGCGCGGCACGGATCCGCCCGGCCAGCGGGTCGTCCAGCGGCAGCGCGGCACCGTCGTCGGCCCGGCCCTGGACGAACCGCATCCAGGCGGCGACGACCAGCGCCGACCAGTACGCCGAGTGCCCGCCCGCCCGCCGGTCGGCGATGGTGTGCAGCACCCGCTGCGGCAGCTTCTGCGACCCGTCCATCGCCACCTGGATGGTGCGGTGGCGGATCGCCGGGTTGGCGAAGCGGTCCAGCACGGATTCGCCGTACCCGACCACCGACACCCCGTCGGGCGGGGTGAAGCTCGCCGCGACGTCCTCGGCGATCATCCGCCGCAGCACGTCGGCCAGGCCGGGCAGCCGCAGCGTCTCGGCGATGGTCTCCTGCCCGGCCAGCGCCCCCAGGTAGGCGATGGCCGAGTGGACGCCGTTGAGGGCGCGCAGCTTGAGCCGTTCCCACGGGCCGGCGTCGCCGGTCAGCACCGCCCCGGCCCGGTCCCAGGCGGGCCGGCCGCCGGGAAAGTCGTCCTCGATCACCCACTGCGAGTACGGCTCCCCGGCGATCGCCGCCAGGTCGGTCACGCCGAGCGCGGCTCGGGCGGTGTCCAGGGTCTGTGCGGTGGCGGCCGGCACGATCCGGTCGACCATGGTGCCGGGGAAGGTGACGTGGTCGTGCACCCAGTCGGTGGTCGCGTCGGGCACCTTCGCGTACGCCAGGGCCTCGTGGACCAGGCCGCGCAGCCGGTGGCCGTTGGACGGCAGGTTGTCGCAGCTGACCAGGGCGATCGGGCCGGCGTCGGCGGCGGCCCGGGCGGCCAGCCCACGCATCAGCAGGCCGGGCACGGTCGTCGGCGGCCGGTCGGTGCTCAGGTCGGCGGCGACGGCCTCGTCCGGGCGCAGCTGGCCGGTGACCGGGTCCAACTGGTACGCCTTCTCGGTGACGGTCAGCGTGACCACCCGGATCGCCGGGTCGGCCAGCAGCGCCACCACCGCCGCCGGGTCACCGGCGGCGTGCCGGACCCTGGCGAGTGCGCCGACGACCCGGGTCCGCGCTCCGGCGGCCGACAGCGTGGTGACGCTGAACAGGCAGTCCTGGTCGGCGAGTCGACGGACCACGTCGACGTTGCGGGGCGCGACGCCGACGATGCCCCAGTCACCGCCGGCGGCGGCGATCGCCTGCTCGGTGTAGACCGCCTGGTGGGCGCGGTGGAACGCGCCGAGTCCGAGGTGGACGACGCCGGCGGCGACGTCGCCGGGGCGCACCAGCGGCCGGCTGGCCGCCGGCACCCGGCCGAGGGTGCCCAGGCCGAGCAGCGGCCCGCTGGCGGCGGCGCGTCCGGCGGCCTCGCCGTCGGTGGGGGTCGCCGCGTTCACCGCCACACCGGCCCGTCCGGGAAGGAGAACTCGGCGATCGACGCAGGCTTCATGGTGGCGCTGTAGCCGGGCTGGTCGGGCACCAGGTACCGGCCGCCCCGGGTGCGGACCGGGTCGACGAAGTGTTCGTGCAGGTGGTCGACGTACTCGACCATCCGTCCGTCCAGCGAGGTGCCGACCCGCAGGTAGTCGAAGATCGCCAGGTGCTGCACGTACTCGCAGAGGCCGACGCCGCCGGCGTGCGGGCAGATCGGTACGCCGAACTTGGCCGCCATCAGGATCACCGACAGCACCTCGTTGACCCCGGCGATGCGACACGCGTCGATCTGGCAGACCCGGATCGCCTCGGCCTGCATCAGCTGCTTGAAGATCACCCGGTTGGCGGCGACCTCGCCGGTGGCGACCCGGCAGCGCCCGTCGGACAGCTCGGTGACGGCGGCGGCGATCCGGGCGTGGCCGAGCACGTCGTCGGCGTGCGTCGGCTCCTCGATCCAGTACGGGTCGACCTCGACCAGCCGGGCCATGTTGGCGATCGCCTCGTCGACGTCCCACACCTGGTTGGCGTCCATCATCAGCAGCGCGTCCGGGCCGATCTCGGCGCGGATGATCCGGGCCCGGCGGACGTCGTCGTCGATCGGGCCGCCGACCTTCATCTTCATCGCCCGCCAGCCGTCGGCGTACGCCGCCCGGGTCAACGCCCGTACCTTGTCGTCGGGGTAGCCGAGCCAGCCGACCGAGGTGGTGTACGACGGGAACCCGTCGCGCTGCAGCTCGGCGAGCCGGTCGGCCTGGCCGACCAGCCCCTTGTCCAGGATCGCGGCGGCCTCGTCCGGGGTGATCGCGTCGCTGATGTGGTGGAAGTCGATGCTGGCGACCAGCTCCTCGGTCGGCATCTCGGCCAGCAGCCGCCACAGCGGCTTGCCCTCCAGCTTGGCCCGCAGGTCCCAGACGGCGTTGACCAGCGCGCCGGACGCCATGTGGATGACGCCCTTCTCCGGGCCGAGCCAGCGCAGCTGCACGTCGGCGGTGAGTGAGCGCCAGAAGGCGACCGGCTCGGCGACGATGTCGGCGACGGTGCGGCCGGTGACGTGGTGGGCCAACGCGCGTACCGCCGCGCAGGTGATCTCGTTGCCGCGGCCGTTGGTGAAGGTGAAGCCGGCACCGAAGACCCCGTCGGGCGCGTCGGTGCGCAGTTCGACGTAGGTGGCCGAGTAGTCGCCCCGGTTGATCGCGTCGGAGCCGTCGCCGGCGGCGGCGGTCGGGAACCGTACGTCGTGCACGTCGACGCCGGTGATGGTGACGCTCATGACAGCTTTTCCCCGATCTTGAAGACCCGCTTGGGCAGGCGGTACGCCAGGTCGACGATGGTCTCGGCGGCCTCGTCGAGGCTGAGCCGGTGCTCGGCGACGAGCCGGGCCAGGAAGCCGGCGTCGATCCGGCGGGCCACGTCGTGGCGGGCCGGGATCGAGCAGAACGCCCGGGTGTCGTCGACGAACCCGGCGGTGTTGTAGAAGCCGGCGGTCTCGGTGACCGCCTCCCGGAACCGACGCAGCACCTCCGGGGAGTCCAGGAACCACCAGGGGGCACCGAGGTAGAGGGCGGCGTACCCGCCGGCGAGCGGGGCCAGCTCCCGGGTGAAGGTGTACTCGTCGAGGGTGTAGACGACGATCCGCAGTCGGGGGTCGTTGCCGTAGGCGTCCAGCAGCGCGGTCAGCGCGTGCAGGTACTCGGTGGCCTGCGGGATGTCCCCGCCGACGTCGCGGCCGTGGGTGGCGTACAGCCACTTGTTGTGGTTGCGCACCGAGCCGGGGTGCAGCTGCATCACCAGGCCGTCCTCGATGGACATCCGGGCGAACTCGACCAGCATGTGTGCCCGGAACGCCTCGGCGTCTTCGGCGGTGGCGACGCCGCGTAGCCCCCGGTCGTACAGTTCGGCGGCCTCGCGCTGATCCAGCCGCAGGGTGAGGGCGGTCAGGTGGCCGTGGTCGGAGCTGGTCGCGCCGGCGGCGATGAAGGCCTGCCGCCGGGACCGCAGCGCGTCGAGGTAGCCGGCGTACGTCCCGGTGTCCGCCCCGGTGATCACCCCGAGGGCGGCGACGTTGTCGACCCAGCCGTCGAACTCGAAGTCCACGACGTTGTCCGGCCGGAACGTGGTGATCACCCGACCACCGGGGCCACCCCAGCCGTCGGCGGCGAGCTTGGCGTGCCGGCCGAGGTCGTCCAGGGGCGACTCGGTGGTGGCCAGCACCTCGATGTTGAAGCGCTCGAACAGGGCCCGGGGCCGGTACGCCGGCTCGGCCAGCCGTGCCGCGATGGTGTCGTAGACCTCGTCGGCGGTCTGCGCGCTCAGCCCGACGGTCACTCCGAACACCTCGGCGAAGGTCTTCTCCAGCCACAGCCGCGACGGGGTGCCCCGGAACAGGTGCCAGTTGGCGGCGAGCCGACGCCAGATGGCCCGCCCGTCGGTCTCGGCGGCGTAGTCGCCGTCACCGGCCGGTGGCCGGGCCCGGATCCCGGGCCGCAGCGGTACGCCGAGGTCGCCCGGCGGGATGCCCTGGCTGAGCAGCATCCGGGTGACGTAGTGGTCCGGTACGACGAGCAGCCGCGCCGGGTCCGGGAACGGCTCGTCGTCGGCCAGGATCGCCGGGTCGACGTGGCCGTGCGGCGAGATGACCGGCAGGTGCCGGGCGTAGCCGTACAGCTCGCGGGCGATCGCCCGCTGGGTGGGTTCGGCCGGAAACAGCTGGTCGGCAAGCGGGCCGGCGCTCGCGGATGCCGGATCGGGTTGACGGGACACGGAAGCAGGCTCCTCGCGGGTACGGGGTCGGGAAGGTCGCCGGTCAGTCGACGGTGAGCAGGTCGGCGACCCGCACCGGTTGGCCGGTCTCGAAGGACCGGTTCGCGGCCAGGCCGGTGAGCAGGGCGAGCGCGCCGTCGCGGGCGGTGGCGCCCCGGCCCATCGGGTCGGTCGCACCGCCGAAGAGCACGGCGGTCATCTTGGCGTCGGCCCCGCCGTGGCCGGTCCGGGTGTAGCCCGCGACCGGCACCTGCCGGGGCTGTTCCCAGAACGGCCGGACGGTGATCTTGGCCCAGCCCTCCTCGACGGCCGCCTGGACGCCGTGCAGCGCGGCGCCCTTGAGTTCGCCGGCGGCGTACGGGCTGACGAAGTCGCTCTCCACCACCTCCAGCTCGAGCCGACCCCGGCTGCCGTTGAACATCACCCGGTAGCCCTCCCAGGGGGCGTACGCGGTGAGGTGGTACGTCATCGTGGCCCCGGTCGAGTAGGTGGCCAGCACCGACATGTCGTCCTCGATGGTCACCCCGGGGGCGAAGACGTTCTGGTCGCGGTGGTAGCCGTCCTCGGCCTCGGCCTCCAGGTAGAGCGCCCGCAGCCGGGGGTGGGCGGCCAGTTGCAGGGCGAACGGGTCACCGGCGGCGGCCACCGCGCCGTGCGCCCGGTCGTAGTCGCGGGCGTAGCCGTGCCGGCGGCCGGACTCGCCGTAGAAGAACAGCCGGCCGGCCGCGTAGACCTGCACCGGGACCGCGTCCAGCCACCAGTTGACGAGGTCGAAGTGGTGGCTGGCCTTGTGCACCATCAGCCCGCCGGAGTTGGCCTTGTCGCGGTGCCAACGGCGGAAGTAGTCGGCACCGTGGCGCACGTCGAGCAGCCATTCGAAGTGCACCGAGCCGACCTCGCCGATCTCACCGTCGGCGAGGACCTGGCGGACCCGTTCGTGCAACGGGTTGTAGCGGTAGTTGAAGGCGACCTGCACGCTGCGCCCGGTCTGCGCGACCGCGTCGAGGATTCGCTGGCAGCGGGGCACGTCGACGGTCATCGGCTTCTCGGTGATCACGTCGCAGCCGGCGTGCAGGGCGGCGACGATGTACTCGTCGTGCACCCGGTCGACGGTGGTGACCAGCACGACGTCGACCCGTTCCTTGCCGAGCATGGCGACGAACTCGCTGGCCGGGTACGTCGCCACGGCGTCCCGGCCGAGCTCCTCCAGCCAGGCGTTGTGCGCGTCCATCCGGGCCTGGTTGCTGTCGGCGAAGGCGACGAGTTCGGCGGTGTCGCGGTGGTCGAGCACCAGGGCGCGGACGAACATCTCGGCGCGGGCGCCGGTGCCGACGAGCGCGTAGCGCAGCCGCCGATCGGGTTCTGGGGACATCCTGCTCCGCCTCCGGATTGGCTGCAAAGGTTTGCAGCAGAAGTTGCCACGAGACGGACACTCTCGTCAATGGCCCCTCGGCAACCTGTCCGATTCATGTGCTTACGCGAGGCTATGAACACTCCGCGAGACCACGGCCGCAACAAATCCGCAATCGAAGACCGTTGACACCTGAGCAACCGTTTGCATTAATTGGCGGACCACGTGACCCCAGCCACACCGGTCACCGTCGACGCCCCGGGCGGTGAACCGCTTCGACCCCAAGGACCCCGCGTGCCAGCCACCATTCGAGACGTCGCCCGGGCCTGCGGAGTGCACATCTCCACCGTGTCCCGCACGTTCTCGGCCCCGCACCTGGTCAACCCGGAGACCCGCAGCCGGGTGCTGGCCTGCGCGGAGCACCTCGGCTACCGCCCCAACCGGGCGGCCCGCGCGCTGATCACCGGCCGTACGCACAACATCGGGCTGATCGTCGCCGACATCGCCAACCCGTTCTTCCCGCCGCTGATCAAGGCGGCGGAGAGCCAGGCCCGGCACCGCGACTACCACATCTTCGTCACCGACACCAATGAGGACCCGGCGGTCGAGGAGGAGCTGGTCCACGCCCTCGCCAAACAGGTCGACGGAGTGCTGCTGTGCAGCCCCCGGATGAGCAACAGCCTGATCGAGCAGCTCAGCCGGGACGTACCGCTGGTGGTGATCAACCGGCAGGTGACCGGCCTGCCGAACGTGGTGATCGACGTCGGCCAGGGTGCCCGGCTCGCCGTGGAGCACCTGATCGGCCTCGGCCACCGCCGGATCGCCCTGCTCGGCGGGCCGCGCGGCTCGTGGACCAACCGGGAGATCCGTCGCTCCGCCACCGCCGCGGTCCGCTCGACCGACGTCACGTTGACCGTGATCGGCCCCAACCCACCCACCGAGGGCGGCGGCATCGCCGCGGCGGAACAGGTCCGCCGCGCCGACGTCACCGCCGTCCTGGCCTACAACGACCTGATGGCGATCGGCCTGATCGAAGGGCTCGACGCACACGGGATCGCGGTGCCCCGGGACATCAGCGTGGTCGGCATCGACGACATCGCGCTGAGCCGGCTCACCCGGCCCAAACTGACGACGGTGGCCACGCCCAACGCGGCCGCCGGCCGGGCGGCCGTCGACATGCTGCTCCAGCATGGCGACGACCGTCGCACCACCGCCCAGGTAACGCTCCAGACCGAGTTGGTCATCCGCGACTCGACGGGCCCGGGACCGCACCGCCATGCGGACCCGGGCGACGCGGCTGCCGCCGCGCCGGCCGATGTCGCCTCCTAACCCCAAGGAGTGAGCGCAATGCACCCCGCAACATCACCGACGGCGAACACGCCTGCCACGCGTGCTCACCGTACCCCCTTTGGTCGACGCCGCCTGCTGCGCGGCCTCGCCGCCACCGCCGTCGTGCCGCTGGTCCTCGGCCTCGCCGCCTGCGGTGACGACGAGGCATCGAGCGACCCCGACGCCCCGGTCACCATCGAGTTCTTCTGGTGGGGCGGTGAGGCCCGCGCCGCACTCACCGAACAGGCCCTCGACCTGTACGAGGAGAAGAACCCGAACGTCACCATCAACCCGACCTGGCAGGCGTTCACCGGCTACTACGACAAGCTGGCCACGATCTCCGCCGGCGGCAACGCCCCGGACATCTTCCAGATCGACGACAACGGCCTGGCCGAGTACGCCGGCCGCAACGTCACCCTGGACCTGACGCCGTACGTCTCCTCCGGTGCCATCGACCTGAGCAACCACCCGGAGAGCCTGACCCAGTACGGGCAGATCGACGGCAAGCAGGTCGCGGTCGCCGCCGGCGAGAACACCCCGGCCCTGGTCTACGACAAGACCAAGATCGCCGAGTACGGGATGGAAGAGCCGCAGACCGGTTGGACGTACGACCAGTTCATCACCTGGGCGGCCGAGCTGAGCACGAAGGCCGGCGGCGACTACTGGGGCGCGATGGACCCCAGCGCCGACTACAAGGCGCTCTGGCTGTGGCTGCGCTCGCAGGGCAAGGAGTTCTACGACGGCCCGAAGCTGGCCTTCACCGAGGCCGACCTGGTCGCCTGGTTCGAGATGTGGGTCGACGCCCGGGCCAAGGGCGCCACCCCGCCGGCCGACATCGTGCACGAGGCCGTCGGGGGCGGGGTCGCCGACCAGCTGGTGGTGACCGGCAAGGGAGCCACCTCGTTCATGTGGTCCAACCAGCTCGCCGAGCTGGGCAAGTCGACCACCAACGAGCTGGGCATCGTCGCGTACCCCGGGGACCCGAAGGGCCAGTGGGCGCGGGCGTCGCTGTACTGGGCCGGCTCCCGCGCGACCGACCACCCGGAGGTCGTCGCCGACATCATCGACTTCCTGGCCAACGACCCGGAGGCGGCCGCCATCCTCGGCGTCGACCGGGGTCTGCCATCCAACCTGGACAACCGGGAGACCGTCCAGGCCGGCCTGGACGACCCGTACATGACCGCCACCGTCGCCTTCGAGAACGAGCTGATCCCGCAGATGGGCCCGGCGCCCGCGCCGCCGCCGCAGGGCCACGGGCCGCTGCGCTCCACCCTGGTCACCGTCGCCGAGAGCGTCACCTACGGCCAGGCCAGCCCGGCTGACGCCGCCGCCGAGTTCTTCCGGCAGGCGCAAGCCACCCTGAAGTAGTCCGGGCCGGACCGGCGCACGGTCGTGGTGCCCACGGTGGACTCGCCGTGGGCACCACGACCCTTGACACCCAGAAAGGACCCCGATCGTGGCCATGACCACGAAACCCGCTCCGGCCACGACCAGCACCACCGCCCCGGCCCGTAGCGGCGCCCGGCGCGGCAGCGCCCCGGGCGCCAGCCGCCGGCACGGCGAAGGGCTGGCCGGGTACGTCTTCCTCACCCCGTGGCTGCTGGGGCTGATGGCGATCACCGCCTTCCCCATGCTGTTCTCGCTCTACCTGAGCTTCACCAACTACGACATCCTGTCGTCCTGGGAGTTCGTCGAGTGGGTGGGCTTGCAGAACTACTGGGACCTGTTCGTCAACGACCAGACGTTCCGCCACTCGGTGTGGGTGACGCTGCTCTTCGCGTTCGTCGCCGTACCGCTGAAGTTGGCCGCCGCCCTCGGCGTCGCGCTGCTGCTCAACCGCGAGTCCCGCGGCGTCGGGCTGTTCCGCAGCCTGTTCTACCTGCCGTCGCTGCTCGGCGGCAGCGTCGCGCTGGCGCTGATCTGGCGGGCGATGTTCAGCGGCGACGGCGCGTTCAACGACTTCCTGGCCCTGTTCGGCATCACCGGCCGACCGTGGGTCAACGACCCGGCGTGGGCGCTGGAGACCCTGATGGTCCTGGCCATCTGGCAGTTCGGTGCCCCGATGGTGATCTTCCTGGCCGGGCTCAAGCAGGTGCCGACCGAGCTGTACGAGGCGGCCTCGGTCGACGGCGCCGGCAAGGTCCGGCAGTTCTTCAACGTGACCCTGCCGATGCTCTCCCCGGTGATCTTCTTCAACCTGGTGCTGGAGACCATCAACGGCTTCCAGGGCTTCACCGCCGCCTTCGTGATCAGCAACGGCACCGGCGGACCGGTCGACTCGACGATGCTCTACACGCTGTACCTCTACGAGAAGGGCTTCACCGAGTTCCAGATGGGGTACGCGTCCGCATTGGCCTGGATCTTCCTGATCGCGATCGGCCTGATCACGGTGCTGTTCTTCAGCACCGGGCGGTTCTGGGTGCACTACTCGGACGGAGACAACGACTGATGACATCGCAGGCTGCTCCGTACACCCGCCGCCGGGCCGGCACCGGCGTGCGCGCCGTCGCCCGGGTGGCGATGCTGGTCACCATCCTCGTCGTGGTCCTCTACCCGCTGATCTGGGTGGTCGGCTCGTCGCTGAAGTCGCCGACCGAGGTGGCCAGCAACCTGTCGGTCATCCCGCAGGACCCGACCTGGGCCAACTACCCGGACGGCTGGAACTACCTGCGCAACATCTCGTTCGGCCGGTTCTTCTGGAACAGCACGGTGATCGCCACCGCCACGGTGGTCGCCAACGCGGTCTCCTGCCTGCTGGCGGCGTACGCCTTCGCGCGGCTACGGTTCCGGGCCCGCAAGGTCTGGTTCGCCATCATGATCGGTACGTTGCTGCTGCCCAGCCACGTGCTGATCGTGCCGCAGTACATCATGTTCAACACGTTCGGCTGGATCGACACCCCACTGCCGTTGATCGTGCCGAAGCTGCTGGCCACCGAGGCGTTCTTCGTCTTCCTGATGGTCCAGTTCATGCGGGGCATCCCCCGTGACCTCGACGACGCGGCCAAGATCGACGGCTGCTCGCCGTTCGGGGTGTTCCGGTACGTGATCGTGCCACTGGCCCGCCCGGCGCTGGTCACCACGGCGATCTTCTCGTTCATCTGGACCTGGAACGACTTCCTCACCCAGCTGATCTACCTGCCGAGCGTGGAAAGCTACACGGTGCCGATCGGGCTGCGACTGTTCATCGACTCCACCGGGCAGACCTCGCTCGGCCCGATGTTCGCCATGTCCGTGCTCTCCCTGCTGCCGGTCTTCCTTTTCTTCCTGGCGTTCCAGAAAATGCTGGTGCAGGGCATCAACACCAGCGGACTCAAGGGGTGACCACCGTGTCGCGACCCGACTGGCCGGACACCCCGGCCCCGGCTCGGGCCGACTGGCGCGACACCCTGCGGGCCGCCACCGACCTGGCGCTGCTGGGCATCGTCACCGCGCTCGCCTCGGCCGCCGTGCTGACGGCGGGCGCGGCGGTCGCCACCGCCAGCACCGCCATCCACCGGTGGACCGTCGACGGCCACTGGCCGAGCCTGCGGGAGCTGGCCGGCGGCTTCTGGCGCGCACTGCTGCCCGGAGCCGCCGCCACCGCCGTGGCGGCCGTCGCGATCGGCGTACTCGGCGGCAACGCGGTGCTGATCTCCGCCGGGGTGGTGCCCGGCGGCACCGTCATGCTGGTCGGCACCCTGGTGCTGGCCGCGCTGGTCGCCGGCTTCGCCGGCCTCGTCGTGGTCGAGGTCGGCCGGGCCGGCGCCGGCTGGCGAGCGGCGGTACGCCGCACCTGGCGGCTCGTCGAACAGCGGCCACTGGCGATCCTGGCCGCCGCCGGGGTCGTCAGCCTCGCCGCCCTGCTCAGCGCCCTGACCATCCCGGTGCTGGCACCGATCCTGCTCGGCTACACCCTGCACGGCCTGCACGCCGTACTGCGCCGCACCGGCCCGCAGCAGTAGGTCGCTGCTGGCGGTCCAGGCGGCTGTTCAGTCGGCGACGAACCGGTGCGTCACGAACCCGTCGTCGGTCGGGCAGACGATCACCGACCGGTCCCACGAGCACGCTGCGGCCACCACATCGCCGAGCACCCCGAGTTCGAGCAGGTCGGCCGGGGCCGACACCGGTACGCCGGCCACGCTCACGTCGTCGGCGTAACTGCTCGGGTCGTCCCGGAACCACAGCAGGTTCGCCGCGTCGACCCGGACCGCGACGCCCTCGCGGCGCAGCACCTCCGTACCTGACGCGTCGAGCAGCAGCGACAGATGATCGGTGGCGCTGCGCCGCAGCAGAACGTGCTCGCCCACCGGCACGACGACGTCGAACTCGGCCGCGTCGACCCGCCACCGTTGCGCCCGCTCATCCAGGTCGATCACCACCAGCTCGTTGGTGTCGGCGCTGAACCCGGTCGACTCCAGCAGACAGACCAGCACCCCACCGCAGGGCACCATGGCCTGCAACCGCCGTTGGTCGTCCGCCGGGGTGTAGAGGTTGACCGCCTCGCCGGTGGTCGACAGGTCGTACGCGGCCAACCGGTAGCCGCTGTCCGACGGGGCGATCAGCAGCCAGCCGGCGTACACCATCGCCGTGTCGGTCGGCCCGGCCACGTTGGACCGCTCACCGAGCAGCTCGCCGCTGGCCGCGTCGAAGACCCGTACCTGCCGGGTCGCGGTGACCTGGGCCAACCGGCGGTCGTCGCCGTGGTCCGGCGCGGTGGGCACCCCGTCGAACCCGGCCGGCCCGGTCAGGTCGGCGGCGCTGACCGCCGGATACACCGCCGTGTCGGTGGCGCCGTACTCGTCGGCCGGGTTCTGGTGCGACCAGCGGCGGGTGCCGTCGGTCAGGTCCAGCCCGACCAGCCGGGCCCCGGCCACGTCCGACCAGACGAGGACGTCGTCGAAGACGAAAATCTGGTCGTCGCCGGTGATCGCGAAGTTCCACCGTTGCCGGCCGTCGTCGGGATCGAGCACCGCGACCGGCCGGGGCTCGCTGCTCAACCCGTCGGCGACGGCGATCAGCGCGTCCGGGGTGGCCCGCAGGCCCGCCCACCGGTCGGACCGTACCGTCGTGGCGGCGTCCCACTGTTTCTCGCCGCTCGCCGCGTCGATGGCGACGACCCCGAGGCGGCCGTCGTCGCGGACGTAGCCGCCGTACGCCTGACCGGCGACGAGCTGGGTGAAGTCGGCGTCGGCGTCCTCACCGACGGTGATCGCCGTGCCGACCGGGGTGAACGCCCGGAACTCGATCGGCCGGGCCGGGTCCCGCAGCAAATAGACCACGGTGGCGGTGACCACCGCGACCAGGGCCAGCGACGCCGCGCCGACCAGCCACGGCAGCCGCTTCGACCGCGCCGGCCGCCCCGTGGCCCCGCCGACCGGCGGCACCGCGGCCGCGCCGGACGCGGCCGGCGGCACCGGACCGGACGCGGCCGGCGGCAACGGACCGGACGCGGCCGGCGGCAACGGACCGGACGCGGCCGGCGGCACCGGACCGCGCGCGGCCGGGGACACGTGAGCCGCGCCGGCCGGCGACGTGGCCGTGGCCGGGCCGGGTGCGGCCGGCGTCGCTGCCGGGGCCAGCTCCGCCAGGGCACCTTCGGCGACCGGCAACTCCGGCTGCTCCAGTACGGTCGGCGCGACGCCCAGCTCGCTGTGCAGCAGCCGGGCCACCAGCGGCACCCGGGACGAGCCGCCGACCAGGAACAACCCGGCGAGCTGGTCGCGGCCGAGCCCACAGCCGTCGATCACCCGCGCCGCCTCCAGCACACCCCGGCGGACCAGCGGGGTGGCGACCCGCTCCAGTTCGTCGCGGGTCAGGTGCACCGCCCGGTCCACCCCCGGTACGGCGACCGGCGCCGACGACGACCGGGACAGCATCTCCTTGGCGCCGCGTACGTCGTCCCAGAACTGCCGCCGGTTGCGCCACTGCGCCGGCGTCGCCGGCGCCGCCAACTGGCGACCCACCTGCGGATCCAGCACCCCGCCGAGGTGTTCGACAAGCGCCGCGTCCAGGTCGAGGCCGCCAAGTTCGGCCAGGCCACCCGAGCCGATCACGACGAACCGGGCCCGGCCGGCGGGGTCCACCCCCTCGTTGCGGACCACGGCGACGTCCAGGGTGCCGCCGCCGAAGTCGAACACGGCCAGCGCCTGCCCGACGGGCACCGGCCGGCGCAGCACGTCGGCGAAGTAGCGGGCCGCCGCGACCGGCTCCGGCACCAGCCGGGTCCCGGCCGGCGGCCCGTTCCCGGTGCCGGCGGATCGGCCCGACCCGTCGGCGACCGGCGGCCAGCCGGCGCGGGCCACCGCATGCGCCAGGACGTCCCGACGGCGGGCACCCCAGGCGGCCGGATACGTCAACGCCGCCACAGGCAGGAACCCGACGGCCTCCACCGCCGACCGAGCGACCACGCCGAGGACGGCGGCGAGCAGGTCGACGGTGGGCACCTCCCGGTCGCCGAGCAGCACCGTCGGCTCGTCGACCCGGCGTTTCGGATTCGGCTCGTACCGGGCCGGGTCGGCCTGGGCGAGGCGCTGCGCGTCCCGGCCGACGTACAGCCGGTCACCGAGGAACACCCCGGACGGCAGCAGCGGCGCGCCGTCGAACAGCAGCGGGCGGGTCCGACCGTCCGGCCAGCGCAGCACCGCCACGGTGTGCGACGTGCCCAGGTCGACGCCGAGAGCGAAGCCCCCGTCCTGCCCTGTCATCCGCTGACCTCCGCTGCCGGCGGGACCGTCCCGCCCCCGGCATGCTACGGGTGGCTGACCCGGTGATCAGCGATCGGCCGAGCGTCCCGGTCCCGGTGCCGGCCGGCGGGTCAGCCGGCAGCACGGCGGGGGGTCAGCCGACAGCGCGGCGGCGGGTCAGCCGACAGCGCGGCGGCGGGCCACTTCGGCGAGGGTGACAGCGGCGGCGACACTGGCGTTGAGCGATTCGACGTCGGAGTGCATCGGGATGCGTACCCGCAGATCGCAGGTCTCGCCGACGAGCCGCGACAGGCCCCGGCCCTCCGAGCCGACCACCACGACCAGCGGGCCGACGGCGGCCTCCAGGTCGTACAGGTCGGTCTCGCCGTCGGCGTCCAGGCCGACCACGACGAACCCCTCCGCCTGGCACTTCTTCACCGCGCGGGTCAGGTTGACCACCTGGCTGACCGGCATCCGGGCGGCCGCGCCGGCGCTGGTCCGCCACGCCGTCGCGGTGATCCCGGCAGCCCGCCGCTCCGGCACGAACACGCCGTGCGCGCCGAACGCCGCCGCCGAGCGGACCACCGCGCCGAGGTTACGCGGATCGGTCACCCCGTCCAGCGCCACCAGCAGCGGCTCCGGCTGCTCGGCCGCCGCCGCGATCAGATCCTCGAACGGCTCGTACGCGTACGCCGGCACCTGCAGCCCGACGCCCTGGTGCAGCACGCCGCCGGTCATCCGGTCCAGCTCGGCCCGGCTGATCTCCAGGATCGCGATGCCCCGGTCACCGGCGGCCCGCACCAGCTCGGTCACCCGCTCGTCGACGTCGATACCCTGGGCGATGTAGAGCGCCGTGCCCGGTACGTTGGCCCGCAGCGCCTCGACCACCGGGTTACGCCCGACCAGCAGCTCCGGGGCGTCCTTCGGCGGGTGGGCCTTGCGGCCCGGGGAGACCCGTGGCCCGGACCGGGCACCGCCACGGGTCAGCTTGCCGCTGACCGGGCCGCCCCGGCTGCGGCCACCGCCGCCCCAGGTGGTGTCCTTCGTCCCCGGTACGCCGACCTTCGGTGCCCGGCCTTCGGCGGCCGCCGCCCGGCGCTCCTTCTCCTGCTTCCAGGCGGTCTTGTTCGGCAGCTTCTCGGTGCCGGAGTAGCCCTTGTGCCAGGGGCGTTCGTCAGCGGGCAGGGTGCGGCCCTTGCCGGACAGGCTGGAGCGGTTCTTGCCGCCGGAGCCCTGGGTGGTGCCCTTCTTGGAGGTGACCCGCCGGCCACGTCGTTGCGAGTTGCCGGGCATCAGGTCTGCTCTCCAATGGTCCATCGGGGTCCGTGCGGGGTGTCCTCGACCGCGATCCCGGCCTGTTTGAGCTGGTCACGCACCGCGTCGGCGGCGGCCCAGTCACGCCGGGCGCGGGCCTGCGCCCGCTGGTCGAGGGCGAGGGCGATCAGCGCGTCGACGGCGCCGCGCAGCTCGTCGCGGGGGGCGGTGTCGCCCCACGCCGGGTCGAGCGGGTCGAGGCCGAGCACGCCCACCATGGCGCGGACCCGGCCGAGGCTGGCCCGCAGCGCCTGGTCGTCGGCGCCGCCGTCGGCGTCGGAGCTCGCGCTCGCGCCGGCGAGCAGGTTGTTGCCGTCGCGGATCTCGTCGTGCAGCACCGCGAACGCCGCCGACGTGTTCAGGTCGTCGTCCATCGCGGCGGCGAACGCCGCCGGAACGTCGGTGGCGGCGACCGCGCCGACCCGTTCCACCGCCCGCCGCACGAACCCTTCGACCCGCCGGTACGCCGTCGCGCTCTCCCGCAACGCGTCGTCGGAGTAGTCGATGCGGGACCGGTAGTGCGCGGCGGTCAGGTAGTAGCGCAACTCGGCCGGACGTACCCCGATCTCGGCGACGTGGCCGAGGTCGACGACGTTGCCCAGCGACTTGCTCATCTTCGCCGCACCCAGGTTCAGCAGGCCGTGGTGCACCCAGTAGCGGGCGAACGGCAGCCCGGCCGCCTTCGACTGGGCGATCTCGTTCTCGTGGTGCGGGAAGGTCAGATCCAGTCCGCCGCCGTGGATGTCGAACTCGGCACCCAGGTAGCGCCAGCCCATCGCCGAGCACTCGATGTGCCAGCCGGGCCGGCCCGGACCCCACGGCGACGGCCAGGCCGCGTCGGCGGGCTCGTCCGGCTTGACGCCCTTCCACAGGGCGAAGTCACGCGGATCGCGTTTGGCCCGCCCGACGCAGTCCTCGGCCGGCTGCATCGCGTCGAGGCGCTGCCCGGACAGGGCGCCGTAGTCGGCGTACGAGGCGACGTCGAAGTAGACGTCGCCGCTGCCGTCGCCGGCCGGGTAGGCGTGGCCGCGCTCGATGAGCAGCTCGATCAGCTGGTGCATCTCCGGCACGTGCCCGGTGGCGCGCGGCTCGTACGTCGGCGGCAGCACGTTCAGCGACCGGTACGCGGCGGCCAGCACCAGCTCGTTGGCGTACGCGATCGACCAGAACGGCTGACCGGCGGCGGCCGCCTTCTCCAGCACCTTGTCGTCGATGTCGGTGATGTTGCGGATGAAGGTGACCCGCAGCCCACGGTGGGTCAGCCAGCGGCGCAGCACGTCGTAGTTGACGCCGGAGCGAAGGTGACCGATGTGCGGGGCGGACTGGACGGTGAGCCCACACAGGTAGATCGAGACCTCGCCGGGTTGGCGGGGCACGAAGTCCCGCACGGACCGGGTCGCGGTGTCGTACAAGCGGAGCGTCACGCTACGAGGGTACCGACTGGCAGGCGTCCGTACGCTGTCGGAGTGGACGCGCGAGGGGCGGAGACGGCGCAGACCCTGGACCGGGGGCTGCGGCTGCTGCGGCTGGTCGCCGAAGCGCCCGGCGGGGTCAGCGTCACCGAGGCCGCCAACCAGTTGGGGGTGGGCCGGGCCGCCGTCTACCGGCTGGCCACCACGCTGACCGCGCACGGCATGCTGCGCCGGGACTCCGCCGGCCGGCTACGGCTCGGTGCCGGGCTGCTGCAGCTGGCCCGCCGGGCGCAGCCGCTGCTGGCCGACGCCGCACTGCCGGCGCTGCGCCGGCTCGCCGAGTCCGCCGGGGCCACCGCCCACCTGACCGTCGCCGAGGGCGTCGAGGCGGTGGCGCTCGCCGTCGTCGAGCCCAGCTGGACGGCGTTCCACGTGGCGTACCGGACCGGATCGCGGCATCCGGTGGATCGCGGGGCCGCCGGGCGGGCGATCCTGGCCGGCCGCGACGGTACGCCCGGACCGGTGACCAGCAGCGGCGAGCTGCAACCCGGCGCGTACGGGGTCGCGGCCCCGGTGCTCGGGGTGCCCGGCCTGGAGGCCAGCGTCGGGGTGGTGGCGATGGGCACCCTGGACGTGGCGGCGATCGGCGCGCAGGTGCAGGCGACCGCCGAGACCGTCGCCCGGCTGCTGGCCGGCGAGGCGTGAATGTTCGTCAGAACAAGTCGGCGAGGGCGTCGGGCAGCTGTGCCAGGGTGGTGACCTGGGCGTCCGGGCACACCTCCGGTGGGCAGGACTCGCCGCGCCGGTTCAGCCAGATCGCCCGCAGCCCGGCCGCCTGCGGGCCGACCACGTCGTGCGCGATCGAGTCACCGACGTAGACCACCCGGTCGGCGTGGGCGGCCCCGGCGGCGGCCAGTACGGCACCGTAGAACCGCTGGTCCGGCTTTTTCGGCAGGCCGTCGACGTGGGCGTACACCTCGAAGGCGAACTGGCCGCGCAGCCCGCACCGGTCGGCGCGGCTGTTGCCGTTGGTGGCCAGGCCGACGGCGTACCGCCGGCGCAGCTGGCTCAGGGCGGGCAGCGTGTCGGCGAACGGTCGGCTGAGCTCGAACCGGCGGGCGAAGAAGACGTCGGTGATCCGGTCCAGTTCGTGCGGCAGGCCGACCCGGGCGACGGAGCGGGCCAGGGCGGCACGGCGGATCGACATCACCGGCGCGGACGGGTCGGCGGCGAACGCGAGATCCCAGTCCTCGGCCATGTCGTCGAGGGTCAGCTCGGCGGCGCGGGGGGTCAGCTGGCGCAGCTCGGCGAGGACGGTCCGCAGCGCGCCGGTGACCGCGGGCCGCAGGTCGACGAGGGTCTCGTCGACGTCGAACACCACGGTGGTAATCACCCCACCAGGGTATGCCTGCTCAGCTGGGGCGGGTCATCCGAAGAACGTCCAGCGCCTCGTCCAGCTCGGCGGCGGTCAACGTACCGGCGTCGACGTGGCCGCGTTCCAGGACGACCGCGCGGATCGACTTGTTCTCGGCGAGGGCCTGCTTGGCGATCGAGGCGGCCTCGTCGTAGCCGAGGTGCCGGTTGAGCGGGGTGACGATCGACGGTGACCCTTCGGCGTACGCCAGACAGGTCTCCGGGTTCGCGGCCAGCTCGACCACGCAACGCTCGGCGAGCAGCCGGCTGGCCGCGGCGAGCAGCCGGATCGCTTCGAGCAGGTTGCTGCCCATCACGGGCAGCATCACGTTCAGCTCGAAGTCGCCCTGGCTGCCGGCGAACGCGATCGTCGCGTCGTTGCCGATCACCTGGGCGCAGACCTGGCGTACCGACTCGCAGACCACCGGGTTGACCTTGCCGGGCATGATCGACGAGCCGGGCTGCAGGTCGGGGATGCGCAGTTCGCCGAGGCCGGCGCGGGGGCCGGAACCCATCCACCGGATGTCGTTGGCGATCTTGTAGAGGCCGACGGCGATGGTCCGCAGCTGCCCGGACGTCTCGACCAGGGCGTCGCGGGCGCCCTGCGCCTCGAAATGGTTACGGGCCTCGGTCAACGGCAGCCCGGTCGTTTCGGCCAGCTTCGCGATCACCGCAGCGGCGAACCCCGGTGGGGTGTTCACCCCGGTGCCGACGGCGGTGCCGCCGAGCGGCAGTTCGGCCAGCCGGGGCAGGATCGACCGCAGCCGCTCCTGGCCGTAGCGGACCTGCGCGGCGTAGCCGGAGAACTCCTGGCCCAGGGTGACCGGGGTGGCGTCCATCAGGTGGGTACGGCCGGCCTTGACCACGGTGGCGAACTCGCCGACCTTGCCTTCCAGGGCGGTCGCCAGCTCGTCCAGTGCCGGGATCAGCTCGTGCACCACCTGGTGCGAGGCGGCCAGGTGGATCGAGGTCGGGAAGACGTCGTTGCTCGACTGCGAGGCGTTGACATGGTCGTTGGGGTGCACCGGCCGGTCGAGCTCGCGGGCGGCGAGGGTGGCCAGGACCTCGTTGGTGTTCATGTTCGACGAGGTGCCCGAACCGGTCTGGAACACGTCGACCGGGAACTGGTCGTCGTAGCCGCCGGAGGCGACGTGCGCGGCGGCGGTGACGATCGCCTCGGCGATGCCGGCCGGGATCACCCCGAGGTCGGCGTTGACCTGCGCGGCGGCACCCTTGATCTGGGCGAGCGCGCGGATCTGGGCGGATTCGAGCGTACGGCCGGAGACCGGGAAGTTGTGCACCGCGCGTTGGGTCTGCGCCCGCCACAGCGCGTCGGCGGGGACCCGTACCTCGCCCATGGTGTCGCGTTCGATCCGGTAGCCCTCGTCCCGGATGCCGTCTTCGGTGATGCCGCCGTCGCTGATGCCCTCGTCAGTCACCCTTCCCATCCTGCCCCCAGTGGCGGCACTGCGCAGACGATGTGGGCGAGGCCACCGGGTGCCGCGCCCCCTGGTCCCGGGGCGCCGCGCCCCCGGGTCCGGAACCACTGTCGCGCACAAACAGTATTCCTCTGAGGAATGATCATTCCTCAGAGGAATACTGCTGAGCGCGAATACATCCTTCAGGCCCGCCGGGTCAGCCGTCACTCCCGGGTGCCCGCCGGGTCAGCCGTCACTCCCGGGTGGTGGCGTCGCTGGTCGAGCCGCCCGCCGGCGTACCCATGCCGCCGCTGGTCGCGTCGCCGGTCGTCGTCGGCGCCACCTTGCCCCGACCCCGGCCCTTCTTCCCCCGGCCGGGGTCCTTGCCCCGGCCGGGGCCGGCGGCGCGGCGGGTGCTGGCCGGTCCGGCGGTGCCGCCGGTCGTGGTCAGCCCGCCGCCGGAGCGGGTCGGGCCGCCGTCACGCAGCACCTCGGCCGGGATCGGCACGTCGGCCGGATCGTCGAGGTCACGCTGCTTCACCTCCCGGACCGGGTCCGTCGGCGGCGCGACCACGTCGTCCAGGATCTCCTGGCGGTACGCCGACCGCTGCTCCAACTCGTCGACGAACGCCTGCCCGTGATCACGCTCGTAGTCCCGGTCCTGCCCGGCGTTGTCGCTGCGTCGCCCCATGTCGTCGCCCTCCCGTCCTGGAGGCGGGGGTGCCCCGATCGGCAGCCGCGAAACCCGACTAACCGTTGTACGGGGCAGCGACGTCGACGACCCAGACGACGCCGAACCGGTCCCGCACCATCCCGTACGCCGGTGCCCAGGCGGCCGGGCCCAGCGGGACCACCACGGTTGCCCCGTCGATGAGCTTCTCCCAGTAGCCGGTGACCTCCTCGACCGTTTCGCCGCGTACGGAGACGAAGTAGGCGTTCTCGCCCGGGGCGTAGGCCAGCCGGCCGGGCACGTCGTACGCCATGACGTGGAAGCCGTTGGCGGCGCGGACCTGGCCCCACATCACCTGGTCGGCCTCGGATCGGTCCTGGACGGCGCCGGCGTCGGCGTACGTGACGGCGACCAGGTCGCCGCCGAAGACGGAACGGTAGAACTCCAGCGCCGCGCGCGCCTCGCCCCGGAAGTTGAGATGGGTGGTCGTGATGATCGACAAGGTCGGCCCCTCTTGGCTGTGCGGTACAGACCCGACGGGTGTCGGGTGCGGGGGCAACACTCGCAGCGGTAGCGGCCAGGATGTGTCCGCTACTACAGCCAGAATGGGAAAATGCCGAAAACCTCGGAGCGACTGCTGATGCTGCTGTCGCTGCTGCAGGCCCGCCCCGAGTGGCCGGGCGCACTGCTGGCCGAGCGGTTGGCGGTCAGTCCGCGGACCGTCCGGCGCGACGTCGACCGGCTCCGCGCGCTCGGCTACCCGATCGCGGCGGTCAAGGGACCGGCCGGCGGCTACCGGCTGGACGCCGGCACCCGACTGCCGCCGTTGCTCTTCGACGACGAGCAGGCGGTCGCCCTCGCCATCGCGCTGCGGACCGCCGCCGCCAGCGGCGCCGGCATCGGGGAGGCGGCGGCGCGGGCGCTGCACACCGTCCGGCAGGTCATGCCGCAGCGGTTGCGCCACCGCATCGACGCCGTCGAGGCCGTCGCCGTCGAATCGACCGCCGTGCAGCTGGTCGACACCGCGACCCTGCTGGCGGTGAGCAACGCCGTACGGGCCCACGAGGTGCTGCGCTTCGACTACCGGTCGGCTCCTGTGCCCCGGCGGGTCGAGCCGCACCACCTGGTCACCCGGCGGGGCCGCTGGTACCTGGTCGGCTGGGATCTCGACCGCGCCGACTGGCGGATCTTCCGGGCCGACCGGATCACCCCACGCACCCCGACCGGGCCGCGCTTCACCCCACGTGAGCTGCCGGCTGACAGCGTCGCCGCGTTCGTCACGGCCAGGTTCCGGGGCGCGGACAGCACGACCGGCTCCGGTGACTGGCCGTGCCAGGGACAGGTGATCCTGGACCTGCCGGCCGCCGAGGTGGCCCCGTTCGCGTACGGCGGTCTCGTCGAGGTGGTCGGTCCACGCCGCTGTCGGCTGACCCTGATTTCCTGGTCCTGGGTGGGTCTGGCGAGCGCCGTCGGCCTGTTCGACGCCGACATCGAGGTCGTCGGCCCGCCGGAGCTGGCGGCCGCCTTCGCGACCCTGGCCCGCCGGTACGCCACCGTCGGGCAACCAACGGATACCGACCACCTGCCGACCACCGGGCAGTAGCCACACCATGACGCCGGGTTGCCGCCGAACGACATCATGGGCGAGGTGGCAGACTGGCACCGGTCCGGCAGCGGCCTGTACGTCCCGGCAGGCCGACCCGAGGCCGTCGCGCCCGGCGGCGACGGCACCGATCGGCCGGGGCGGTCCAGCGCCGTCGCCAGCTGGGTCCAGGCGGTCGCCGCGATCGCCGCCACCGTCGTCTCCACGGTGGCGCTGATCATCGCGGTCAGTGCGCTCCGCGACCAGCAGCAGGTCAACGGTCTCGCGCTGGACCGGTTCGAGCGGCGGTACGCCGAGCGGGTGTCCTGGTGGGCCACCCGACGTGACCGGGGAACCGTCGTCGTGCAGAACCGCTCCCCGGTGCCCGCCCTGGACGTGACCCTGCAGATGGTCCAGGTCATCGACGTGCAGGAGCGTGAGTTCAGCGGGCCGATCCAACGGCGGATCGGCGTACAGATCTCGGATCTGCCGCCGTGCACGATGACCGAGGTGGACCTGACCGAGCCGGCGATGGCGGCGCGGATCGACCAGGCGCTGGGCGAGGGGGCAGTGCGCGACCAGGCGGTGCTGACGTACGCGGTGCGTTTCCACGACGGCATCGCCCTGTGGGAGCGTCAGCGCGCCGGCCTGGTACGGCTGCCGGACGCACTCGCCGAACGCGACCTGACCATCATCGCCACGACCCAGTCGACGCAGCCGGTCACCGACTGCGGCACCGACGGCTGACGCGCGGCCTTGCGTCCAACTGCCGCAAGCGCCGGGAGCAGCAGGAACAGGTTGCGCGAGTGCTACGGAAATCCGCTACCGCACAGGTGCGGGTGGCAGCCCCAGCAGCTGGTCCAGGTCGTGGTGGTGGAGCAGGTTGCGCATGGGGAGGAAGAGTGGATCAGGCATCGTGGGCGGGGCGATCCAGCGCAGGTCGACGAACTTGTCCGGCTCGCGGACCTGAGGACTTCCCCGCAGGTGGTCACTGATCATCCAGATCGTCACGTAGTGCCGGGCGGCGTCGAAGACGTCGTTGGTGACCGCGCCGAAGCGTACGTTGGTGATCTCGACGCCGGTCTCCTCGGCGACCTCCCGCCGCGCGGTCTGCTCGAAGCTCTCCCCGTGTTCGAGGTGGCCGCCGGGCAGTGACCAGGTGCCGGCCCCGTGGGCACCTTTGCGGAAGCCCATCAGGAAGCGACCGTCGCGGAGCACGACGACCGCCACCCCTACCTGAGGTCGCTGCACGCCGGTCAGCTAACCCCGAGCCGATCCGGGCCGTCAACCGCCGGCGGCACTCCGCCGCTGACCGGGGCGCTGACCGGGCGACGACCGCCCCGTACGGCGACCCTCGGCGCATTGACAGCCCTGTATGCGATCACTGACACTTGTCGGCAACACGCACGTAACAACAGTGTTGTTAACGCTCACATCGAGGCTCGCCCAGGAGGCACCATGGGTCACCGCTGGTTGCGTCGGTTGCTGGTCGTGCCGGTGATCGCGATGACAGCGACGGTCGGCGGCGTCGTCGTCACGTCCTCCCCTGCGGCTGCCGCCACCAGTCACTTCCGCGGCATGAACTGGGCCGTGCTGGGTGACAACTTCAGCACCGGTCCGCTCGTCGTGCACGGCCTGAGCATGTCCGACAGCAACGCGACGGTACGGGCCAAGGCCAACGCCATCTACGACGACATGGCCGCCACCATGGGGGTCAACACCGTACGGCTGCCGATCAACACCCACACGGTCGGTACGGCCTGGTGGGAGGCGTACCGGGGTGCGATCGACGCCGCGACCGCCCGCGGCTTCAAGGTCATCCTGGCGTACTGGGAGGACGGCGCGGCCTCCGGCGGCCGGGTCACGAACCTCGCGGCGTGGAACGCCATGTGGTCCACGGTCACCAACACCTACGGCTCGAACCCCAACGTCTACTTCGAGCCGATGAACGAACCGCACGGCTACAGCTCGGCGGAGTGGCGCAACGTCGCGGCCAACTGGCTCAGCTACCACTACTCGGCGGTGCCCAGCCGGGTGCTGATCGGCGGCACCGGCCTCAGCCAGGACCTGCGGGACGTCTGCAACGACAGCCGCTTCAACGCGACGCTGTTCTCCTTCCACCACTACGCCTTCTTCTACGGCGAGATGTCCTACGACGCGTTCCGCAGCCACATCCAGACCCGCCTCGGCAACTGCGCCTCCCGCGCGGTCGCCACGGAGTTCGGTGCGCCCATGAACGACGGCCGCAACTACGCCGACCCGAACAGCACCGACAACTTCGTCCGCCACATCCGCGCCATGGCCCAGGTGATGCGCGACAACCAGATGGGTGGCACCTACTGGCCGGCCATTGGCGGCAAGACCGGCAACATCGGGTACGACTGGTACTCGATGTTCGCGCTCAGCGGCAGCGGCACCAGCCTGGACCTGACGGTCCGCAACTCCTCCGGTGCCGACCGGATCCGCTACGGCTGGGGCGACGCCGTCGGCGACGACCCCTCGACGCCGCCGACGGGGACGTTCTACCGGGTCACCGCGCGGCACAGCGGCAAGGCCATGGACGTGCAGCAGCCGAACACCGACAACGGTGCGCGGGTCGGCCAGTACACCTACAACGGCAGCGCGTGGCAGCAGTGGCAGTTCCAGGACGCGGGCGGCGGCTACTGGCGGATCGTCAGCCGGCACAGCGGTAAGTGCCTGGACGTGGTGAGCGCGTCGACCGCCGACGGTGCCGAGCTGATCCAGTACACCTGTGGCGGCGGCACCAACCAGCAGTTCCAGATGGTCGCCAACGGCTCCTACTTCCAGCTCCGGGCCCGGCACAGCGGCAAGTGCGTGGACGTGCCGGCCGCCGCGACCGCCGACGGCGTGGTCCTGACGCAGTGGTCGTGCCACTCCGGCACCAACCAGCAGTGGTCGCGTACGGCTGTCTGACCGCCCTCCGCGCGGTTGCGGCGGGTACGGGCCCCGGGCCCATGGTGATCGATCCAACGGTATTCCTGTGAGGAATGATTATGGGTCTTGTGTTGTTTGTGTGGGTCGGTTCTGGATCGTCATCTGGGTAGTTGTGGTCGGTGGCCGCCGAGGCTGAGCATGGCGAGGGCGATCAGTGCGTGGGGTGAGTGGAAGCCGAACGCGATCCGGGTGATCAGCCGGATCTTGGCGTTGACTGACTCGATGAGTCCGTTGGACAGTTGGTGTTCGATCGCGGCGCGGATCGTGTCGCGGTGGCGTGTGATCCGGCGTTGGAGTTCGACGAAGGCGTCGATACGGCTGCGGCGGGCCCACTCGATCCACCTGTCGAGGGCTTCGAGTGCCGCTGCCGGGCTGTCCTTGGCCATGGCGAACACGGCGCGGAGGCCTTCCTTGAGGGCCCAGGCCCGGTACAGCTGGGGCTGGGTCCTGGCGATCCAGTCGAGTTTTGCCTTCTGTGCCTCGGTGAGGTTGTCCGGGTTCTTCCACAGGGCCCACCGTGCGTTCTTGAGTGTGCGGGCGTCGCCCCGGGCGGTGTTGCGTCGGCCGGTGCCGCGTCCGGCGGCCTGGTTCCACGCCTGTCGGCGTACCAGGTCCAGCGCTTCGGTGGCCCAGGCCACGACGTGGAACGGGTCGGCGCACCGCACCGCCTGCGGGCAGCGGCGGGTGACGACCTTCGCGATCGTGTCGGCGCCGTCGGCGGACACGTGGGTGATGGCCGCGGCGCGCTGCTCACCGAGCTGGTCGAAGAAGGCGTGCAACGTCGCGGCGTCCTTGCCCGGCGCGGCCCACACCAGTCGGCCGGTGTCGTGGTCGACCACGACGGTCAGGTACCGGTGACCCTTCTTGTAGGCGATCTCGTCGATGCCGATCCGACGCAGCCCGGCGAACCGGTCGGTGACCTCGCCGGTGTCGGCCCATACCCTGGCCACGATCGCCCCGACGGTGCGCCAACCGACGCGCATCAGCTGACACACCGTCGATTTCGCGGTGCGCACCGCCAGCCACGCCACGGTGGCGTCGAACGCCCGGGTGTGTCCGGCGTTGTGACGCGCCCACGGCACCGCCGCGACCACCACGCCGTGCTCGGCGCAGGACACCCGTGGCGCGTCGGCCTCGACGACCGCCCTGACCGTGCCCAGATCCAGAGCCCGCCACCGCCGCCGCCCGTGACCGGCGTCGAAACCCGGACACCGCCGGCCGCAGTACGGACACCGCCGCCGCGCCCCTCTACGCACCCGTACATGGACCACCAACAACGCGTCTTCGTCGTCGAACTCGACGTCCTCCACCACCGCCCGCTCGACGCCGAGCAGAGCAGCCCATACGCTGACAGAACGCACGCCGTTCCCCGCCTTTCCCAGTTCTGACCTTCGACAAGCCAGAACCTAGGCAGGGCAACGGCGTGCGCCACCAACGCCGCGCCGAACCACCCACAGACACAACACAAGATCCATGATTATTCCTCACAGGAATATCGCTGAGCACGAATACATCCTGCAGCCCTTCAGGCGCGAGGCTGGGCCGTGGTGGTGGTGTGGGTGCCGTCGGGGTGGAGCCGGACAGTGGCGGGCTGGCCGGGCCGGTTGGCGGCAAGGCGGCGTACCTGGGTGATCCAGGCCCCAGTGTCGGCGACGGTGCCGGCCGCCGCGGCCTGTTGTGGGACGGGCATCGGCTTCTCCTGGTCGGCGGGGATGGTGGCGCGCAGTGCCCCGTGCAGGTAGCGGTAGCAGAGCGCTACGGCTTCGGGCAGGCTCGCGCTGGTGGGGACGGGGTCGACGGCGAGCGGGGTGGCGGGGTCGACGACCCGGACGGACCAGCTGTGGCCCTGCGACAGTTCGGGGCGGCCGACGGTGTTGCGGTGGTCGACGACGGTGACGTCCAGGGCGAGACCGAGACCGCGCACGACGGCGGCAAGTGCGTCGAGGGTGGGGCCGGGCCAGTCGGTGGCCAGGACCATGACGCGGGCGCCGTCGTGGGTGGCGCCGACTTCACCGAGGTACGCGTCGAGCGGGTCGCCGCCGGTGTGGGCGACCTGGCTGACGCCGTTGCGCAGGTGCTGGTCGATGACGTGTTCGCCGTCGATGTCGGTCAGGTCGGTCGGCTCGACGCCGAACTGTGCGGCGAGCGCGCCGATCTGGTAGTGCTCGGGCAGCTGCCACACGGTGGTGCCGGACGGCCGGTCGGTGAGCGTGCGAGTCGCCGGCTCGGGGGCGCTGTCGGGTCGCCAGTTGCGGTGCACGGTCCGGCCGCGCAGGTCGGTGACGGTCAGCACCGCGCCGCGCCGGACCTGCCGGGTGCCGTAGCAGTCGAGGCAGAACGGCGGGTCGACCCGGTCGGCGCAGCGTCCACACGGGTGGGTGGGGATCGCCTCGCCCCAGTGTTTCGGGGTCGGCGGCTCCCAGCCACGCACGTACTTCCCGGCGGTGTCGGCGGGTCGCAGGCTGGTGTGCCACCAGTGCCGGTTGCGCCAGATGGCCTGTGCGCCGCCGTGCTGTTCGGCGTCGGCAACCATGCGGCGTTCGAGCTGGTCGAGGTCGTGGCCGCCGGGGTGGCCGGCGAGTCCGACCGGCACCGGGCGGGCGGTCAGCGCATCCTCGGTGAGGTAGTGGGCGGGTAGGTGCGGGTTGGCGACGGTCAGGCCGGTGACGGCGCGTTCGGCGGGGATGGTGGCGAGCGCGGTCGGCAGGTCGGCGATCCAGCGGTGCTGGTAGTCGGGGACCGTACCGCCGGGGTGTTCGAACCGGACGTCCCAGCTGAGCCCGCCCCGGCTGGAGCTGGGCCGCACTTCGAGGACCAGGTCGACGTGCAGCTGGTCGGCGAGGGCGCAGAGCCGGCCGAGCAGCCGGGCCGGGTCGCCCGGTGGCGGCGGTTCGGTGCTGCGGCCGATCAGGACCAGCCACGGCGTGACCTGCCGGTTGGTGAGCGCGACGGCTTCCCAGCGCAGCCGGTCGCGCTGCGGGATGCCGGGCTGCCACTGGATCGGCAGCATCAGCCCGGACGACGGGAGCCGGCCGGGTTCGTCGGGGAAGTCCGGGTCGCGCAGCGTCGCGGGGGCGATGCCCGCGCGGGTGGCGAGGTCGGTGACGATCGGGGCGTACGGCAGCCACCAGGTGCCGCCCGGGGTCGGGATCGGGGTGAACGAGCCGGGGATCAGGCTGGTGGAGGCGACCGCCCCGGTGTCGAGGTTGGCGACGGTGAAGACGCGTTGCGCCCGCCGTCGGTCCGCGCCGACTCCGACGATGTGCAGTGAGCTGGGCGGTACCGCGTCGACGCCGTTCACGCCGCCACCCCCGCCCCGAACCGGTGGGACTGGCGGAACTGCTCCGACTGCCAGTCCCGCAGGGCCTGCTTGATCCGGGTGTTCTCGTCCTGGGTGGAGCGCAGTTCGGCACGCAGGGCGGTCAGCTCGTCGGCGACCAGGTGCAGGAAGGTGCGTACCTCGGTGGGGTCGCAGCCGCGCCGGACGCGGTCGCCGAACGCACGGTCGCGGACCATGCCGGGGCTGATCGACGGACGCACCGGCCGCCCGTAGTAGTGGCCGGCGGTGTTCGGGACGGGCCGTACCGGCGGACGCCGGTCGGCGGCGTGCGTCGTGGTGCGGCGGGCGTGTTCGGCGATTTCGGCGAGGAGCCGCCGGTGCCGGCGGCTGCGGGGCAGCGGCGGCCGGCGGAACAGGTCGAGGAGTCTGCGCACGGCAGGACCACCTTTCAATCAGGGGGTACGGGTGAAGGAGGCGCGGTGCATGTCGTGGTGTCGCCGCCCTGGTCAGCGGTGCCGGCGGGGTGCGAAGCGCAGGCCGGCGCGTTGGACGAAGATGTCGCGGCGTTCGCGGGCTCCGCCGTCGGGTCCGAGCACGTAGCCGGCGAGCCAGACCCAACCGTCGTACGTCCAGCCCTTGTCCACTGCCGTCACCCGGAACCGGAAACCTCGGCCGGCCGCGAACTGCACACTCGCCCGACCGTCGATGATCAACTCGTCGCCGGGCCGGGGATCGGCAGGTGAACGGCCAGCCGACCCGCTACCTATGGGCCGCCGGCACGGTCCATCGACCGCAGACCGGGCACCACCGGGATTTGACCTTGAAGCAGAACAGCCCGACGAAGAACCCGAGCAGGACTCCGGAAGCCAGGGCACTGAACACGATCATGATCAACCCTTCCGATTGGGCTGGGGAGGCAGCCGGGCGGGCCGTTGCCGCGACCCGCCCGACCACCTGGGAATACAGCGAAACGCAACGGGAAACGATCATGAACTCGCCGCTCCCCGCTACCCAGCAGCCGGCCAGTTGATCAACCGTCCACCTTCGATGCACCGCCTACGTTGGCACCAAAAATGTGATCTTGCAACTCCCATAGGCGCATAGATTCCTTTGCGCGGGACTCGCCAAAGTCTGAATCATGCTGCACACTGTCCTCTATGGCAGGAATCCCGAGCGTTCAACGCCGTCGACTCGCAGCAGAGCTCCGCGCACGTCGCGAAGCCGCCGATCTGACCATCGACCAGGTCATTCAGAAGGTGAAGGTCGGCAAGTCGACGCTGTCGCGCGTCGAGAATGCCCAGGTCTCGGTCACGCCGAGAACCGTCACGCACCTACTCCGGCTCTACGGCGTCTCAGACGAGGACGTCGAAGCGCTGGTCCAGCTCGCCCGCGAGGCCCAGCAGTACAACTGGTGGCACGACTACTCCAACGCCATGCCACACGAACTCGCCGAGTACGTCGCGTTCGAGGACGAGGCGACCCAGCTTCGCGCCTACAACGTCCAGCTCGTCAACGGTCTACTCCAGACCACCGACTACGCCCGCGCCATCATCAGCGCCGAGTTCCCGGACGGCCCAGCAGCGAAGGTCGAGGAGCGGATCGAAGTACGTCTCGTCCGCCAGAAGATCCTGGACCGGCCGAACCCGCCCCGGATGTGGTTCGTCCTGGACGAGGCAGTACTGCACCGGCCGGTCGGCGGCCCGCACGTGATGGCAGAGCAACTGGAACACCTGATCGCCATCGGGCAGCGGCCAGCCATCACCGTCCAAGTCCTGCCGTTCCGCCAAGGCGCCCACATGGGCATGGGCGTGTCCTTCACCATGCTCGACTTCAGCAACCACCCGACGGTCGTCTACCAGGAAAATCTGAGTGGCGCTCTGTACCTGGACAAGGACTACCATGTGGAGACGCACGGGCTGGCGTTCGACCACCTCCGTGCGACCGCGCTCTCACCCGCCGACACGCTGGCCTTCCTGCGGATGAGGGCGGAGGCGATGCTGGCGCAGGGAGCAAGGGAGAGCCCCGAATGACCACCCCTCGTGGCCTGGATCAGGCGATCTGGCGCAAGAGCACCCGCAGCAACGGGCAGGGCATGTGCGTCGAGGTGGCCACCAACGTCCCCGCCACAGTCCTCGTACGCGACAGCAAAGACCCCGCCGGCCCGGCACTCACCTTCTCCCCCGCCGACTGGACGTCCTTCCTCTCCACCCTCACCGACACCCACTGACCGACCTGCACGTGGACCCTAGCGTCACCGCCGAGCAGCTTGCCGAGGCACTACCCGCCAGGCTGCTCCGCGCGCACCGGGTCCAGATCCTCGATCGCCAAGGCGGCGATCGCCCAGCTCGCAAACGGCGTACTCATGGTCGCCCGTGGCTACTCGCCGATGTCGTAGATGCTGACGCCCTGGTAGCGCTCGCAGCCGCGCTTCGCCTCCAGCCCGAGTCTGGGCTCATGGACTGGATGCCCTGGCCCGATTGCTGGCTCAAGATCATCGACAGCGACGGCTCCGAGCTGATCACGCTCGGCGTGATACCCGGCTGGCTGCGTTGGGAGCCCTACGGCGACGTCAAACTGCACCAGCCCGAACTGCTGACCAACTGGCTACAGCACCACGGCGGCCAGCGGCGCAAAGACGCCACGACAAGCAGGGAGTAGCCAGGCAGACGCGGATCGACATACCAGATGAGCAACGACACGCGGGCCACGATGGCCGGCGGGTGTCGTGGTGCGCGATCATGCTTGCTGACGCATCGGCTGCTGCAGGCTGTGCGCCGCCCGCTCCACGGCACGCACGGACCTGCGCTGGGCGTCCTGCATCTGTCGTCGAGTGATCCGCGCATGGAGCCTTGTGAGCACCCTTGGTAGTTTCATCTGGTCTATCGCCGACCAGCTACGAGGCCCCTACCGCCCCAACCAGTACGGGAACGTCATCCTTCCGCTCACAATCCTGCGACGTCTCGACGGCATCCTTTGGCCATTTTCATCCTGTGTAGCGGTTGGCTTCGACGTGGCTGCTCACCCGCCCAGACCTGATCAACCAGACGTTGGTGAACTCGAAGAAGCAGTTCATGGAGTCGCAGGACTTCCAGTCGGCGGTCATCGAGGCGGTTGTCGACAACCAGGAAGCCCACAACACCATGGCCGACTACTTCTTCAGCGACGGCCCCGGCATCAGCGCCGTCGTCATGGCCCTCGCGGACGCCTTCTACGAGGCTGCGATCGACCAGCAGACCGACAGCTGAGCGGCCTGGATGCTGCTGGAGGAACGCGATCGGCCAGACCTACCGGCCACCTCGGTCAGCGGGTAGCGGCCCCGCGGTGGGAGAGGTAGCCGCCGCGGACCCGGCCGAACTGGTTCATCTGGTAGACGGCGTATCCGAAGGCACCACCCCGGACCGCTGCCCCCTCGAATGACGTCCGCTGGGTGCCCAGGTTCATGGCGAGCGACGTCAGCTTGGCCAGAGTGATCTCGTCGTCACGAAACTGCGGCGACGGAACCGTGGCGAAGGCGACCTTGAGCGTCTGTGCGTGCTGATGGAGTCGCCGCGTCGCGGCCTCCTTGTCGTCGTCGTAAAGGTCGTCCAGAGCGAGGAAGGTGACCTCACTGGTCCGCAGCCCGAGGCCGTGAGTGAGGACGGTCTCTGTGGGGATCCCGCCGGCGGCCGACAACTCGATTTCGACGCGGCGATTGTCGCGGGCGAGGGTGTCGAGGTACTGAACGGTCGCCCTGCCGAACGCGCCATCGGCGGCGGCGTCGGCAGGGACTTGCAGCTCCACGACAACCCAGTACGTTTCGCCGTAGGCGAGGTCAGGGGCAAAGATGCGGATGCCCCGCTCGTCGCGGATCAGGTCGGGCAGGTTCTCCACCTGATACTCGTCACGGGACCGCTGCCGCGCCGACTCAGCCTCAGTCAGCACCGCCGCCCGGCCCGCCGGATCGGTGATCAGGTCATGGCCGTAGATGTGCCAGACGGTGGTCTGCGGAGGGATGTCGATCCGCAGCTGAATGTTGATCGCGGCGAGGCTGTCCCGCCGGGCCAGATCCTCCGACAGTACGGAGGTGACGTCGGTCGCCTCCGTGACGAAGGTCCAGTGTCCGCCGCTGACCCCGGCGAGGGCACGCAGCTCGGCCACCCGCGCGTCCGAGCCGAAGCCGAAGCAGGAAAGAGTGACATCGCCTCGGACCCGGGCGGCGACGTTGGCGCGAATGGTGACCCAGTTCGTCTCGCCTGAGGTCGGGTCACCGTCAGAGAACAGGTAGACGCAGTTCACGGTACCCAGCGCACTGTGGCGCTGGATCTCATCGAACGCGAACGACAGCCCGAGGTTGAGATCGGTGCCGCCATCGGCGTGCATGCCAGCAAGGATCTGCCCCAGTTGATCATCGGACAGCTCATCCTTACGAGTTGCCCGCAGCAGCGTACGGGCCTGATCGTTGAAGACGATGATGCCAAGGACGTCGGTGTCGCGCAGCTGTGCGTACAGCTCACGGATGGCAATAATGGCGTCGCCCAACTTCTCGCCCGACATCGACCAACTGACGTCGACGGCGAACACGAAGTTCACGGACAGCGGCTCGCCGGTCGACTCACCGGCCAGTTGGTCCGCTGGCGCCTGCGAACCGGCCCGCAACGCGATCTCGACCAGATGGGTGGTGTCATCGTGGGTCCTGAACGGGCCGGACACGGCGGTCGAACCGTGGCTCACAGCGACAGCGCTGCCCGGACCTGGCAACGGGATGCCATCCGTGTTGGACGCGACGAAGTCGTCGAACCGGATCCGGGTCTGGTCGATCAGCACGCCCTGGTCGATCAGATCCGCGATACCCAGCGTCGGCCGCGTGCCGAAGGCGTTGTTGCGCCGCACGAACAAGCCATCGTGCGGCAACGGGCCGGTCCGGGCCGGCACCAGCGGTGGCGGTACGTCATCCAGCCCCCAAGCGTGCCCGGCGGGCACGGCAGACGCTCCCGCCGAAACCGCCTCGGCTACCCATCCATCAAATGATTCTACGAGTCTGTAAGTGTGCACTCCAACCGAGTCATGCTGTAGCCGTCCACCATATTCAACCTCCTCGGCATCGAATTCCTCAACAAGGAAATCCACCTCGCTTCCTGTGGCTCTTCTGGGATCAGGCGACAGAAGTAGTTCCAGAACCCTGATCAAGGAATGACTTCTGTCGAGATTCAAGTTCAGCAATATATCCGTCAGGAAATTCTGCCATCCATCGGGAAACCTCGACGGCTCCGGAGGTCCGAACAGCAACAACCTCCGGCCACCACCCGCTTGCAGGACTTCCTCAACCCTGCTGAGCGCCGCCTCGACCAAGGCGCGGTGCCCGTCATGCGGGACAGACAGTGGACACAGCGGGATCGTGATCTCGTCGAGAATGTGCCACCCGTACTCAACGGCCAACTCTAGATGCGATTCGTGCCCAGCGGAGCGCTCGGCCTCGTCATCCAGGCGGTCGCACGGCCAGACGGCGATGACAACCTTGGGTTGGCCATGTTCGCCGGTACTGGACATCGGAATCTCCTCAGTGCAAGTCGAACTCGGGTAGGGGGCAGAGACGGATCAGTTCCGTCTCTGAGCGAATCCCTGGCGTCAGGAGCCCGCACTGCTCGACACAACCTGTCCAAGCGTCCAGATCGGGATCCCACCCTCGGGATTTCTCGACCAGCCGTGCTGCGGCGGTCCGGTCGGTCGGATCGTTCGTCAGTAGAAGTTGGCAGATCTTGACACTGATACTCGGCGCATGCCGCGCGTCGCGCTTCAGCGCCTCATCCAGGTACGCGGCCGCGACATGCCAGTTGCCGCGAGCCCGTGCGGTCTGGGCACGCCAGAACCAGTACTCGGCGTCCCGGGCATCGGCCGGCACCCGGGCCAACGCCCGATCGGCACCGTCCATGTCGCGCTCGCCGAGCCTTTCCCGCACCCCGGCGAACCGGTGGGGCACGTCCCGTGCTAGCTGCAGGCCGAGGCGCCGAAGCGCTGCGTCGATCGGGACGGCGTAGAGCACTGTGGTCGCCGACCGCCCCTCCGGACGCCGCTGTCGAGCACGGACCTGCTCGCAGAGCACGCCGATCACGACGTCGGGGCGCTCCCGCAGCCGAACAGCGCTGCCCGAGTATCCGCCGTAGTCGCCGAGTGCCTGATCCACGTCCAGTTGCAGCATCGACACCACAGCGCCGCCACCGTTGACGATGTCACGGTTCGTCGCCACAACCCGGCCGGTCAACTGCGGGTCGTTGTCGGCCGGCCGACTGGTCACGATCCACCTGGTGTCGACGCCGGCTGCGCCGGCCCGCAGAGCTCGGACCTCCGGGGCCGCCAGCCACAGGGCGGCGACATCAAGCTCTTCTGCACACTCGAGGCGTTCGACCGGCACCGCCACCGAATCGCTTCCAAGCCGTACCCGGATCTGGCCGGCCGGCCTGCTGCCCAGCACGTGGGCCGCAGTGACCACGACTCCCGGCAGGCACAAGAATGCGCTGCCAAGCGTACGTCCCCCCGGCTCCAGCAGGATGGTTGCGTCTGTCATCAGGGGCGCGGCTATCGAGTACGCGGCCGTCAGGCGCGCTGGAAAGTGACGGTCACCTCGAACGTCGCCTCGGCCGACGCCTTGCTCAGCACGACGCCCGCCTCGGCGACGAGTGCGACACCAAAGGTGGCGGAAACCTCGGCCAGCTTCCAGCCGTCGACCGAAGCCATGTCCGGCAGGCTCTCCGCTACGGCCCGAACTCCGTCGACAACGGCCGTACGCACATCGTCGACGCGCTCACCCAGCCGCTCCGTCAGCCCGTCGCTCCAGCTGATCTCTCGACCACTGCGCAACTCCACGACCTGTACGCGAGTGTTTGGGTCTGGTTCATCCACTATGCTGCCCCACCATGATTTGTCCCGCGTCGATGTCACCATTCTTCATCCTGATCGGTCACTGATCGAGCCGGAAGTCGGTCAGAACTCCGACATCGCAAGGCTGGGACGAGTCAAGTGATCATGGCGACAGCGTCCATTCACCGTTACCCGTGCAGGAGCACGGGCAGATGCTGCCTGCTACAGCGGCAGGCAGGCGTCGTCGGGCAGGCGACCGACGATCAGGGGCGGCGCGGCGGTCTCCGACCGAACGTGCCCGAGCAGGCAGGCACGCCCGGCCCGTACGGCGTACAGGATCGCCCCCGCCGGAGCCGGATCGGTGAACCGGGCCGGCCGTACCACCGGTTCGTTGAAGCCGGCGGCGATCAGCGCCTGCCGGACCGCCTCCGGTGTCGTGACCGGGAGCCGACAATGTTCCAACGGCCCGCCACAGTCTGCGCCGAGCTGGCGGACGAAGCCGTCCAGTAGCGCCTGCCGGCGCGGCTGCGCCGCTACCCGCTCGTCGTCGGTCAGCGGCGCACGCCGGCCGAGATCCTCCGCGATGCGCTCGCAGTAGTCATCCACGCTGGACACCACCTGGGCACACATTAACTGCTCCACCGTTGCCGCCGGCCGACCGTCCGGCTCATTCGCTGACACGCTGGCCTGTATCAGCGGCACGGCGACCGCCGTGGCGCTGGCGACCACGAACAGCACGGCGATGGGTAGCCCAATCCGGACAGCCCGCATTGCGTCACCGTACCGCCGTCCAGCGACAGCTATCTGTCCTGCGTCAACGCCGTCTAGCATCGTCGGGGTGGCGACGCGGCTGGTGCAGATCAACATGAAGGCCCGCAACGACTCCGCGTTGGGCGGTTTCTGGGCGGCGGTCCTCGGCTGGGAAGTCTCCAGCGAGGGACCGGGCGTGACCAACCTCGAACCCGCAGGCTTCGTCTACCCCGACCCGGTCGCCGTCTGCATCGACCTCGTCATGTCTGCCGAACCCAAAACGGTGAAGAACCGCGTACACCTCGACCTCGCCACCACCTCGGCGGCCCATCAGGCGGAGCTGGTCGCACGACTGACGGAACTCGGCGCGACCCCCATCGACATCGGCCAAGGCGACGCGCCGTGGACCGTCCTGGCCGACCCGGAAGGCAACGAGTTCTGCGTGCTGGAGCCCCGGCCGGTCTACCTGGACACCGGGCCGATCGCCACGGTCGTGGTCGACTGCGCGGACCCGCGAGCCATGGCCCGCTTCTGGAGCGCGGCCACGGACTGGACCTTGTACGAGGTGACCGACGCGACTGCGAGGCTGCGCTCCGCCGCCGGCGTCGGCCCGTACCTGGAGTTCGTCCGCACGCCCGACGCGAAGGTCGGGTGGAACCGCGTCCACCTCGACGTCCGCCCGTACCCGGATGACGACCTGGACGCCGAAGCGGCCAGGCTGCGGGCGCTCGGCGCCACCCCCGTCGACCTCGGCCGAAGCGACATCCCGTGGAAGGTCTTCACCGACCCGGAAGGCAACGAATTCTGCCTCCTCACCCCAGCCTGACCTACGAGCTCGCCGCACTGTTGCCGGCAACTGTCGAGGGAACCTTCATTGTCGTCAAATCGACCCTGAGACAACCATGTGGGTTCCCTCGCGTCATCGGCTGAGCCGATGTAGCGAGGCGACCAACAACCGGGGCGTTCACGCAACCATGCTCACTCTCCTGGCTGCGGCCACACGATCCTCGTCGGGTGCGGGCCGGGCCCGGTGTAGCGGGCTGAGCCAAGCACGCCTGACAGGGCACAGTATGTGCCGCCGGTCGGCGCGAGATAGAACATCGTGTACGTCGTCTGAGTCGCCGGGTCGGAGTAGTGCGAGATGGTCAGAACGCTGTTTTCAGGGAACAGCGCCGGCCGCATGACGTATCCGTCAGTGGAGATCGGCTCCCCGCTGGGACTCATGTTGTTCAAGCCTTCGCCTGTCTTGTCCGTCTCCGATGGATCACAGAAGGGTACGGGCCGAGCTGGCATGTCGTAGTGCACCTCCGTCGGTACGCCGGCTTGGCGCAGGTCGGCGGCAATACCACCTGGATCGTCGAGCCGGTCCCACTCCACGATCAGCTCCACCGAGCCGTCCGGGTTGGCGGTCACCGCGTACGCGGGGGTGGCCCCGCCGGGGCCGTCGAGCCAGATCGTCGACGCCGCGAGGGCCACCGCCACCGCTGCGGCGGCGACCCCGCCGAGCATGAGCCGCCGGTGCCGCACCCGACGAACGGCGGCACGCGGACGGCGTACCCCTGTCGTGCCGGAAGGTTGCGCGGTGTCGGACCGGGGCTGCGCGAGGATGCCGGCCAGCATCGCCGTGGCCTGGGACGATTCGGCGTCCACCCGCCAGTCGGCGACCGGATCCGCCTCGCGTATCAGTCGGTCGGTCTCCATCATCGTCCTCCTTCGTTCGCCAGCGGGGAGAGCGCGGCGTCCGCCGGCCTCCTGGTCGGGGTCGGCGCCAACGCGGCCGCCAGCCGCCGCCGGGCCCGGAACAACCGCACCTTGTACGCGGTACGACTGCACCCCATGACGGTGGCGGCGGCAGTGGCGTCCAGCCCTTCCCAGGCGGCCAGCCGCAGCGCCTCCTGGTCCGCTTCGGACAGTTGGGCCAGCGCGTGGCGGACCCGTACCTGGTCGATCACGACATCGGCGTGGTCGGCCGTGACCGTCTCGACGGCCGCGCCCAGCCGGGACGTCAGCCTCGCCTGCCGGTCCCGGCCCCGGATCTCGTTGCCGATCAGGTGCCGGGTGGTGGCGTACAGCCAGGGCAGCGGGTCGGTGGCCGGCACGTCCGGCAGGCGTCGCCAGGCCACCAGGAACGCCTCGCTGACGATGTCGGGAGCGCGGTCCCGGCCGACCCGGCGGGCCGCGTACCGCATGACCTGGCCGTAGTGCCGCCGGAACAGCTCCGCGAATCGTCTCCGGTCGTCGTCCATGCCCGGTCTGTTTCCGCCTCCGCCGCCAGGGTTACCGCAGCTCGTCGGATGCGGCGCGACTCGATCAGGACCAAGACCCGTCAGGCACGGTACGGCCGCCGAAACCCCTTGTGCAGCAACGTTAATCTGAGCCGAGGTATCCATCGAGGAGTTTGATGCACGGGGAGAGTAGATGAAGCCTTGGCGCCTCCGCGCGCTTGTCTCAACCGTGGCAGGCGTCGCGGTTGCCCTGTCGATCGCACCTGCCGCCATGGCGGCACCAGCCGCTGGCCCGGTGCTGGACGTCGCGTCGATCGCCTTCGACCATCCGCAGGTCGACGTCACGCAGGACTACGCCGCAGTCAACCTGAGGTGGACGATCAGCAACCGGTCCGCCAAGGCCCAGTGGGTCAACGGCGCGGTCGAGCTGCGCCAGTTCGCTGGCAGCGAGCAGGTCGGTCAGCCGCACACGGTCAGCTACCACCTGCACTGGGGCCAGGCGCAGGTCGGAGGCTCCGGAACGGCGCAGGAGTCCACCTACGTCTACGAGTTCCTGGTGCCGCGGTACGCGTCGGCCGCCGAGACGGTCTGGCGGGTGACGAAGGTGACCATCGCCGACGACGTCGCTCATGCCCGTACGGTGCGCGACCCTGGCCCGGCCGCGCTGGCAGTGACCCAGCTCGTCGACGCCGAAGGACCGGTCGCCGACCATTTCTACTTCGACTTCGGCCAGCCGCCGGCGTTCTACGATGACGGCTCGGGCGTGACGTTGCGCTACCGGGTGCAGATCGTGGACGACTCCGCCTTCAAGAAGGGCAAGCTTGTGCTGGCCGGGCCGGCCGGCGTACGGCTCACCGCAACGTTCCAGCTCGCCCGGAGCGGATCAGGGTGGTCCTGCAACGGCGAGGCGACCTATGACCCGACCTGGCTGAGCTGTCCCATCTCGATCGTCGTACCGGCCGGCACGCCGTCGGGCACCTGGCGGGTCGCCCGGCTCGATCTGACCGACATCTGGGGTAACACCCGGACCGACACCGCCCCGCAGGGGGCAGCTCCGGTCCTGGTGAGCCGCAACGACGTGGTCGCCGCGTCCGGCTTCGCGCTCACCGAGACGCAGGTGAACAACTGGCGCCAGCCGGCGTCGACCGCGCTCACCTTCACCCCGCACGGCGCGGTCGGCGGCCTGGCGTCTGTCGAGGTCGACGTGTCCTGGTGCTCGCAGCCGTCGCGTACGCCGACAGCGGGCGATGACGGCTCGTTCTCGGTGGAGATCGTCGTGCATTCGAGCTGGATCGACTCCTGCCGGATCGAAGGCGTCAAGCTGACCGACGGGGCAGGCAACGTCGCGCTCTACGGCACGACGTACGGTGCCCCCGACCTCGGCCTCACGGTCACGCGCGTGCCGGATCAGCAGGCACCGGTCGTGCTCTCGGCGACGTTGCCCAAGGCGACCTGGACCCAACAGGAAGTTGACGACGCATGGGGCATCGGCTTCGACGTCACGATCGAGGTCGACGAGTTCGCGCCGATCTCAAATTACAGCGCGACGATCTACGACAGCACGGGCGTGTCGCGGGGCGGCATGTACGGCGGCGAGAATGACGACGGCACCGGCGTCTTCGGGCTGGCGGTGTCGACCGGTGGGCTGGAGCCGGGGCAGTACACGATCGGTTTCTCCCTGACCGACGGCGCCGGCAATACCAGCCTGTGGGGCTACCCGAACAACGCGGGCAACCCCATCCCCGACGGCCCACTGGTCGTCACCGTGGTCGCCGACTGAATGTTCGGAGATCCCGCTTCGACGAACGGGCTGAGTGGCATTTTGGAGAATGACAGAAGCCGACAGCTTCCTGCCACTCTTAACGTATAGCGCACCCGGGGTCTTGCCACAAGACCCCGGGTCTGCCGCAGAATCTCCAGCCGAAGCCAGAACACCTGGCGAATCAGGGTTTCGCGAGCACGCATTCGTTGTCGACGGGTGCGCAAAACGCGAACGATCGGACGGGGATTCAATGATCGACGTGATCATCGTGGGTGGTGGGCCGACCGGCCTGATGCTCGCCGCTGAGCTGCGGCTGCACGACGTACGGGTGGTCGTGGTGGAGCGGGACTCGGCACCGACCGAGGTGGTCCGCTCGCTCGGCCTGCACGTACGCAGCATCGAGTTGCTGGACCAGCGCGGCCTGCTGGACCGATTCCTCGCGCACGGGCAGAGGTTCCAGATCGGCGGCTACTTCGCTGGCATCGCGAAAGCCTGGCCGACCACCATGGACACCGCACACGACTACATTCTCGGCATCCCGCAACCCGTCACCGACCGGCTGCTCGCCGAGCATGCCGCGGCGGCCGGTGCCGAGATCAGGCGCGGGTGTCAACTCGTCGGGCTCACCCAGGACGACGACGGGGTGACCGCCGAACTCGCCGACGGCACCCGGCTGCGCTCCCGCTACCTGGTGGGCTGCGACGGCGGCCGCAGCACGGTACGCAAACTGCTCGGCGTCGACTTCCCCGGCGAGCCGGCCCGGGTCGAGACGCTGCTGGGCGTGATGGAGCTGACCGCCGCCCCCGACGAGGTGAGCGCCGTGATGACGCGGGTACGCCGTACCCAGCTGCGGTTCGGGGCCGGGCCGGTCGGCGACGGGCTGTACCGCATCGTCGTACCGGCGGCCGGGGTGTCCGACGACCGGGCCGTCCCGCCGACGCTCGAGGAGTTCCGGCAGCAGCTGCGGGCGACCGCCGGCACCGACTTCGGGGCGCACTCGCCACGCTGGCTGTCCCGCTTCGGCGACGCGACCCGCCTCGCCGAGCGGTACCGGGTCGGCCGGGTGCTGCTGGCCGGTGACGCGGCGCACGTGCACCCGCCGCTGGGCGGGCAGGGCCTCAACCTCGGCATCCAGGACGCGGTCAACCTGGGCTGGAAGCTGGCCGCGCAGGTCGTCGGCTGGGCGCCGGCGGATCTGCTCGACACGTACCAGGCGGAACGGCGGCCGGTCGCGGCGGACGTGCTGGACAACACCCGCGCGCAGACGGAGCTGATGTCGCTGGAGCCGGGCCCGCAGGCGGTACGGCGGCTGTTGGCGGAGCTGATGGACTTCGAGGAGGTCAACCGGTTCCTTGTCGAGAAGATCACCGCGGTCTCGGTCCGGTACGACTTCGGTCCGGGCCACGAGCTGCTCGGCCGCCGGTTGCGCGATGTCGCGCTCCAGCGCGGCCGACTGTACGGGCGGATGCATCGGGGGCGTGGGTTGCTGCTCGATCAGACCGGTGGGTTCTCGGTGACCGGCTGGGCGGACCGGGTCGACCATGTCGTCGACGTCGGCGACGAGCTGGCCGTGCCGGCGGTGCTGCTGCGCCCAGACGGGCACGTGGCATGGGTGGGCGACGGGGGCGGCGACGGTCAGCGGGAGCTGCACGACCGGCTGACCCGCTGGTTCGGACGGCCGGCCGGCTGACCCGACCGGCGCGCCGTCGTGCGCGGCTCCATCAGATCGATGTGAGCGTCATCGTTGCCAGGTCGCTCCTTTGACAACGATCCCGCTCACATCGATCTTGGCACGGTGTCCGGCGTCAGCCGTCACGTCACCAGGGAATGGTGCCGTCGTCGTTGACGAAGGTGCCGGTCGGGCCGCCGTCGGGCAGGGTCGCCAGCCGGATCGGGGTGGCGGCGGCCTCGTGCACCGGACGTCCGACACCGCCGGTGAAGTCGGTGGCGACCAGCCCCGGGCAGGCGGTGTTGATCAGGATGTTGGTGTCGGCGAGTTGGCGCACGTAGTGCACGGTGATCGCGTTGAGGTACGTCTTCGTCGGCGAGTAGGCCGCCATGATCGGGCCGACGTTGATCTCCGGGTCCGACTGCCAGGTCAGCGACCCGACGCTGCTGGAGATGTTGACGATGCGCGGCGACGGCGACCGGCGCAGCATCGGCAGCATCGCGTTGGTCACCCGGATCACCCCGAACACGTTGGTGTCGACGATCTCGCGTACGGCGTCGATGTCGAGGGTGGTCGGGTCCTGCACCCACCCTGGCCCGGTCTCGCCGGAGATGCCGGCGTTGTTGACCAGGACGTCCAGTCCGCCGACCCGGCGCTCGATCAGTTGGGCGGCCTCGGCGACGCTGCGGTCGTCGGTGACGTCGAGCGGTACGGCGAACGCGTCGACTCCGGCGGCGGACAGCGTCTTGACGGCCGCCTCACCGCGGGCGGCGTCGCGCGCCCCCACCGCCACCCGGTAGCCCTTCGCGCCGAGCCCGGCGGCGATCTCGTAGCCCAGTCCCTTGTTCGCGCCGGTGACCAGCGCGGTCTTCTTCTCGGTCATGACGCCGATGGTGGCGCGGCGGCGGGTGCCGGCGTTACACCATCTGAGTGCGGACGTCATACCCGGCGGGTATCACCGACGTATCGTTGTCGGCGTGGACCAGTTGGAGACCCGTGAGCTGCGGTACTTCGTCACGGTCGCCGAGGAGCTGCACTTCAGCCGGGCGGCCGAACGGCTCGGCATCGCCCAGCCACCGCTGTCCCGGGCGATCGCCCAGCTCGAACGCCGGCTCGGCGTCACCCTGCTCGACCGCGACCGCCGAGGGGTGGCCCTCACCGACGCCGGTAAGGTGCTGCTCGACGAGGCCCGCGCCATCCTGGATGCCACGGCGGCGGCGGCCCGGCGTACCCGCCGGGCCGCCGCCGGCGCGAACCGGCTGACCCTGGCCACGAAGGCCGGCGCCGGGCACGAACTGTTGCAGAAACTGCTCGACGCGCACGCCGCCGAGCCGGACGCCGCCGAGATCGACGTCGTGCTGTGCGGCATCGGCGACCAGGCGCGGATGCTGCGCGACGGCCGTGCCGACGCCGCGCTCATGCAGCGGCCGTTCGACTCGCTCGCCGGGCTCGACGCCGAGGATCTGCTGACCGAACAGCAGATCGCGATCCTGCCGGCCGGGCATCCGCTCACCATGCGTACGTCACTGACCATGGCCGACATCACCGATGTGCCGGGTCTGCCGCTCGCCCGCTGGCCGCGCCCCGACGGCAAGTACGAACCCGGGCCGGGCCCGGAGATCCACGACCAGTCGCAGCTGGCCCAGCTGATCGCCCTCGGGCACACCATGGCCGTCCTGTGTGCCTCGTCCCGGTCCTGGCTGTGGGGTGCGCACGCCGCCGTGCCGCTGACCGACGCACCGTACGTGACGACCGTGCTCGCCTGGCTGCCGGACAACCGATCCCGGGCCGTCGCCGGCCTCGTCCGGACGGCCACCCGGATGTGATCAGCCGTAGCTGACGAGTGCGATCAGCCGTAGCTGACGAGGACCGTGCCGAGCGCGGTCGCGTTCCACAGCGCGTGGGCCACCATCGACGCCGTCAGCCGGCGGGTGGCCAGGAACAGCCCGGTGTAGACCAGGCCGGCGACGGCGATGGACAGCGCGTCCAGGGCGCTGGCCGGCAGGTGCAGCAGGCCGAACAGGACCACCGAGACGACCGCCGCCACCCACAGCGCCCGCCGGGGGCGGGCGGACCGTTGCGGGATCGCCCCGAGCAGGAACCCACGGAAGTACAGTTCCTCGGCGATGCCGCCGCCGACGACGGCGAGGAAGAGGGTGGCGGCCAACGCGGCTGGTCCGGCGGCGGACATTCGCAGGATCTCCTGGACCTCCGGGTTGGCTTCGCCGCCGGCCGCCGGCAGCAGTACGCCGAACTCCAGCAGCAGGCGCGGCGGAACGGTGGCCGCCGCGATCAGGGTGTCCCGCCGCCAGTGCCGCGACGTCACACCGAGGCTGCGGCGGGTCAGCCTGTGGCGGCGTACCCACCAGACGACGAGGGCGGCGGCCGACACCAGTTCGGCGGCGGCGACCGCGACCAGCACCGCCGGTACCCCGTCGGCCGCGAACACGCCCATGGCCAGCGGCGGGCCGACGAAGCAGACGATCGCGCCGGCGAGAAACACCCCGGCGGTACGGACGGAAACGGGGATGGTCACGGGCTGGTCCAGCCTTCCGGTCTACGGCTCGGGTCGTTCGACATGCCAGGTGGCGGGTGTCCCGCCGGGTCGCATATCGAATTTCGATATACTAGACGAAGGGCATATCGAATTTCGATAGGGAGGTCGGCGTGCGGCAGGACATCGAACAGGGGGCCCGTCCCCGTACCGGTCCAGCTGGTCAGTGGGCCGTCGAGGCGGTCACGGCGGGCGCCGTGGCGCTCGGCACCCTGCTGGCCGTCGGCTCGGCGATCGGCGTACTGATCGCCGACAACCTGGTCGTACCCGTGACGGTGGACCCGGCCACGGACCTCGGGCCGCAGGGCGCCGCAGGCCGTTTCGCGCTCGCGCCCCAAGGCGGCGCCGTCCTGACCGTGACCGACCCGACCGCCGGCGACCGACTCTGGATCTTCGGGCCGGCGTTGCTGCTCGCCGCCGTCATCGCAACAGCAGGCGGACTGCTGTGGCGGGTGGTGCGGTCGCTGCGCACAGCGGATCCGTTCCATCCGCGCAACGCCCGCCGGGTCGGCGCGGCGGCCGCCGTACTCCTGGTCGGCGGATCGCTGGCCGCCGCGCTGCAGGCCGCCGGCCACCTCGCACTCGTCGACGCCGCCCGGCGCGCCTGGCCGCCGGACCAGACACTCGCCCTGCAGGCCGTCATCGACCCGCCGGCAGCCGTCCTGCTGCTCGGCCTCGGCCTCGGTGCGGCGGCCGAATTCCTGCGCCGGGGCGCGGCGATGCGCGCCGACCTCGACGGACTGGTCTGATGGCCGCCGCCGACGACGAACAGTCCGCCGGACACCGGGTGGTCTGCCACCTCGACCGGCTGCTCGCCGAGCGCCGGATGACCCTCACCGAACTCGCCGAGCGGGCCGGGGTCACCGTCGTGAACCTGTCGGTGTTGAAGAACGACCGGGCCAGAGCCGTCCGGTTCTCCACCCTCACCGCCATCTGCGACGTGCTCCGCTGCCAGCCAGGTGACCTGTTCAGCGTGGCTCCACCCGGGCCTGCAGAAGTACCCGACCCACCCGGTCACCCGTCTCTGGACGGCATCCGCTAGCTGTCGCCGCGCAGATACCGGGTCACCATGTCGACCAGTTCGTTCTCCAGCGTCTCGACCGGGATGCCCCGTGGATCGGCCATCAGTTTGTGCGTGTTGACCTCCACGGTGAACAGGATCAGCTCGGCCGCGGTGCCGACGTCGCGGACGTCGACATCCGGATGCCGGGTGAGCAGGTCCCGCAGCTGACCGGCCCGGATCTCGCCGTGCCGGTTGACCGTGTCGAGCAGTTCCTGCGAGAACGGCGCCTCCTCGATCATGATGCGGAGCAGCTGCGGATCGTCCCGGTGGTTGTCGATCGCGTCGCGGACGATCGCCCGGACCATCGCCTTCAGGCTGCCGGGGGACATGTCGAGCTGATCGGCCTGCTTCCAGGCACCGCGATCGATGTGGCGGACCAGCAGCTCGGCGAGGATCGCGTCCTTGTTCGGGAAGTACTGGTACAGCGAGCCGATGGAGATGCGGGCCCGCTCGGCGATGCGGTTGGTGGTCCCGGCGGCGTAGCCGTACTCGGTGAAAACGTGAGCAGCGGCGGTGAGGATGCGCTCCCGGGTCAGCTCCGCACGCACCTGGCGTGGCCTGCGACGTGGCGCAAGACGGTCGTCGCCCGACGGCATCCGGGTCCTCCTCGACGGCAGGAAAAGCGAGTAGCCAATATCTGAGCTATTACTCAGAATATAGTGGTGAGCTGCGAAAACAAGGGCGACCGTCAGCTCGGTGGTGGATCGTGATACCCAAGGTCCAACTGCCCGAGTCACGGACGATGATCACGCTGGAGGTGCGCCGCCGCGAGTTCCCCACCCCGGGCTTCGCGAGCGTCACCCTGGGTGGCCCCGCCATCAGGGACCTCGTCGTCGCCGGCAACGACCAGGCAGTCCGGCTGTTCTTCCCCCGCCAGGGACAGACCGGACTACGGATGCCCACCGTCTCGAACGACGCCTGGATCGCCCAGCTGCTGCTGTGGCCGAGGTCGACCCGGCCGTGGGTCCGCAACCTGACGATCCGGCGGGCCCGACCCGCCGACGACGAGATCGACATCGAGTTCGCCCTGCACGGCGACTCACCCATGTCTTCCTGGGCACGCACCGCCGAGCCGGGCACCCCCGCCGGGATCTTCGACATCGGCACCATGTACCGGCTTCCGGAGCAGGTGCACCGGCAACTGCTGGTCGGCGACGAGAGCGCACTGCCCGCCGTACTGTCGATCCTCGACGGTACGCCGCCGACGGTGGCCACGGAGGTCTACCTGGAGGTCCCGACCGGGGCTGACATCCGGTCGGTCGAGACACCCGCCGGCGTACGCGTCCACTGGTTCAGCCGCGACGGCGCGGATCTGCGACCCGGTGCTCTGCTGGTGGCGGCGCTACGCGACGCGGCCCTGCCATCGGACCGCTTCTACACCTGGGTCGCGGGCGAGTCCTGGTTGGCCACCACGGTACGGCGACACCTGGTCCACGACCGAGAAGTCGCCAAACGGGACATCTCGTTCTTCGGCTACTGGCGTCTCGGCCGGGCCGCACCCGGCTGAATTCTCTGCGGAGAGGAATCCCTTGTGCGACAGGTAGACCAGGTGGCCACCGCACGGCGGCTCACCACGGTGGAGCAGGTAGAGGCCATCGTCGGCCGACCGGCGTCGATGGTCATGGTCAAGCAGATCAGCGCCCTCGACGACGGCTGCCGGGCCGTCCTGGCCCGCTGCCCGATCGCGGCCTTCGGCTACCGGGACGCCGGCGGTGCCAGCAGGACCACCTTCATCGGCGGCACGCCGGGCTTCACCCGCGTCCACTCCCCCACCCGGATCTCGTTCGCCCTGCCGGAGCCCGGCGACCCGTACGGTCCGGTCTCGTTCTTCTTCCTCCTGCCCGGCGTCGGGGAGATCCTGCGGGTCAACGGCGCGGTGGTCGCGCGTCAGGGCGCGCAGACGACGGTCGACATCGAGCAGGCGTACGTGCACTGCGCCCAGGCCGTACTGCGGTCCCGCCTGTGGCAGCCACCCAGCTCGGTCGGGCCGCCGGTGGCGGAGATCTCAGGTGACGGTCCGCTGTGCCGACCCGGTGTCGCCGAGTTCCTGGCCGGCGCACCGTTCCTCGCGCTGTCCAGCTGGGACTCCGTTGGTGGCAGCGACACCAGCCCGCGCGGTGACCAGCCGACGGTGGTCCGGATCCTCGACGGTCACACGCTCGCCATCGCCGACCGCAAAGGCAACAAACGCGCCGACACGTTGCACAACCTGCTGTCCGACGACCGACTCTCGTTCGCCGCACTCGTTCCCGGCCGCAGCGGCGTACTGCACGTACGCGGCCGAGGCGCGATCACCGACGATCCCGTACTGCTGGAGACGATGGCGCTGCGGGGCATGGCACCGCACGCGGCGCTGCTCATCGACGTCGAGCACGCCGAGATCACCGACAACCTGGCCGTGGCGCGCTCGCGGCCATGGACGCCCGACCGGCACGTCCGGCCCGGCGAGGTGCCGGACCTGATGGCTCTGGCCTCCGACCACCTCGCCGCCGGCTTGGCGAACGTCCCGGGCGGCCCACCAACGTTCCTGCTCAAGGCCATCGGGGCGGTCCCGGGGATGCCCCGGTTGCTGCGGCTGGTGTTCGACCGTGCATACCGTTCCGGGCTGCACAAGGAGGGCTACGACGGCGTCGAGACCGACGCGGGCGGCCGACGCCACGGCCTGCTGGCCCGGCTGCGCCGCCAGCCGGCGGCCGGGTCGCGGCGGGACGACCCGCTCCGCGAGGTACGGATCGTGCGGGTACGCCGGGAGACACCGGACGTCGTCACCCTCGTGCTGGCCGACGCCGACGGCAACGCGGCGCCGTTCGACTTCCGGCCCGGCCAGTTCTTCACGCTCGTCGTCGACATCGACGGCCGCCCGGTGCGCCGGGCGTACTCGGCCTCGTCTGCACCCGGCTCGCCACAGTTGGAGGTGACCGTCAAGCAGATCGAGGGCGGGCGCTTCTCCACGTACGTGCACCAGCACCTGCGCGCCGGCGACCGCCTCGCGGTACGCGGCCCGTCGGGCTCCTCCCACACCGGGCCGCAGGCCGGCGGTGACATCGTGCTGGTCGCGGCGGGCAGCGGCGTGACGCCGATGATGAGCATCATCCGTACCCGGCTCGCCGCCAAGGCCGAGGGCGGCCGGGCCGAGGGCGGCCGGGCCGAGGGCGGCCGGGCCGAGGGCGGCCGGATCGCGCTGCTCTACAGCAGCCGGACCGAGCAGGACGTCATCTTCGCCGACGAGCTGCGCCGACTGGAACGGCAGCACCCGGACCGGCTGTCGGTCACCCACGTCCTGACCTGCCGGGACCGGCGGCTCGACGCGGACGGCGTACGGCGCTGGATCACCGCACTGTCCCCGCACCGGGACGCCCACTACTACATCTGCGGCCCGGAGCCGCTGATCGACACCGTGCGAGGAGTGCTGACCGGCCTCGGGGTGCCGGACACGCGAATGCACCATGAGCTCTACACCCGCGGCGCAGGGCCGGCGACCGCGCCGGGCCGAACCTCAGCGGATGACCGTCGAGCAGGCCGGACGCCCGGTCGGGACCGTACTGGTCGAGCCGGGTCAGACCCTGCTGGACGCGGGGCTCGCGGCCGGGCTGCCGATGCCGTACTCGTGCATGGTCGGCAACTGCGGGGAGTGCGTGGTGAAACTGCTCGCCGGGCAGGTCACGCAGGACGGACCGGACTGCCGCACTCCCCGGCAGAAGGCCGACGGCTACGTGCTGACCTGCGGAGGCCGTCCGACGTCGACGGTCACCATCGACATCGCCGATCCGTGAGCCGATCCGTGACCGGCCGACCGGGCAGGTGGTCGAATGTTGACTCCGCTTGCCACCGTTGCCCGTGGGACGGTCCAGCTTCCGCGTCGCACGCCGAGGAGTGAGTCATGCGCAGATCGGCGACGGCAGCGGGAATGGTCTTCGGGATCGGTGTCGGCGTCGTCACCGGTCCGTTCCTCGGCGACGCGGCGCTCTGGGTAGGAGTCGTGATCGCCGCGCTCGGTGTCGCACTCAGTGTGGCGGGTCCGACGGACGACCGATACCTGACCGGTACGGGCAGCCGTCCGCCCGGCCACGACGGGCAACAGTTTGCCCTCGGTGGCCTCGGCACCCGGGTGGAACAGATTCTGCGACTCGCCGAGGAGCAGGCCGATGACCATCGGCGCGAGGCGACTCGCGAGGCCGAGGCGATCCTGTCCGCCGCCCGCCAGGAGGCTGCCGCGACCCTGCACCGGGCGCACGAGCAGGCAACCCGGACCACCGGCCGGGAAGAAAGCGGTCATGGCGAGTCGTAGCGCGGCCACCTGGCACGGCCCGAGCGGGCCGCAGGTCGCCGGCGGCCGCGACCCCGACTCTTTACATCGATGTCGCCCGTTCGCCACCGCGCCGATAGACGGCCGTCGGTCCGTCGGAGTTGCGTCACATCGTCACCCTCGATGTGAACTGGAGTCGATCGACGTGCCTTCCTCTCGTCGTACCTTCCTCGCCGGTGGTGCCGTCGGCGCGGCCGGCGTCGGCCTCGCCGTCGCCGGCGGCCTGCCGTCACTGGCCCAGGCCCACCCGGCCCAGGCCCACCCGGGCCGGAGCCACCCGCCGAGGGGCGGCGGCCACGTACCGTTCCCGCCGTTGGTGGACGACCCCGCCGGCATCCTCGCCCTGCCCGAGGGCTTCCGGTACACCGTGGTCACCCGCACCGGCGTCACCCGCCTCGACCGCGGCCAGGGCCTGACCCCGGCCGAGCACGACGGGATGGCCGTCTTCGACGCCGGACACGGCCGGTACACCCTGATCCAGAACCACGAGCTCGGCCCGGGAGCCGAGTACGGCGTACCGCACGTCGCCGGCACCGTCTACGACCCGGGAGCGGTCGACGCCGGCGGTTGCACGGTGATCCGGACCGACCGGGCCGGGCGCAACCTCGGCGAGTTCGTCGCCATCTCCGGCACCGTCGACAACTGCGCGGGCGGGCCCACCCCGTGGGGGACCTGGCTGACCTGCGAGGAGACCGAGGACCGGGCCGGCGACGAGTGGGACGAGGACGGCCGCACCGGCGTCTACCAGAAGGACCACGGCTACGTCTTCGAGGTGTGGGCCGACGGCCGTGCCGACCCGAGGCCGATCAAGTGCCTGGGCCGGTACGCCCACGAAGCCCTGGCGATCGACAAGGATCGTACGAGGATCTACCTGTCCGAGGACGCCGACGGGCCGAACGGACTGTTCTACCGGTGGACCGCGCCGCGCGGCGTGAAGCTCGGCCCCGGAGTGCTCACCCGCCTCGCCCCGGACGCGGGCACCCTCGCCGCGATGCAGATCATCATGGATGACGGTTCGGTGCTGCCGGACGTCGCCTACCTGACCTCCGCGCAGCTGGGCCGGCCGTTCCCCGTACGGTGGATCGAGGTCCCTGAGCGCGACGCCCGTGCCACGCCCCTGCGGGAGCAGTTCGCCGACGATCAGGTCACCCGGGGCCGCAAGTTCGAGGGCGTGTGGGGCACCGACCAGGGCGTGTACGTGGTCAACTCGTACGCATGGGAGGACGGTGACCTGCCGGCGGACGCCGCTCCGCACGACGGCATGGTCTGGTTCTACGACTACCGGGCGCAGACCATCCAGCTGGTGACGTACTTCCCGCACCAGACGTCGTCCGAGGAGGGTACGCCGGCCAGGTACAGCGACCTGACCTTCGACGGGCCGGACAACGTGACCGTCACCCCGTGGGGCAGCCTGGTGCTGGCCGAGGACGGCTCGGGCGCGTCCCACGTACTCAGCTCGGTCCCGGGCGGCCCGACCTACGCGATCGCCCGCAACCAGCTCAACGACTCGGAGTTCTGCGGGCCGGTCTTCACCGCCGACGGCAAGGTGCTCTTCGTCAACATGCAGGACCCGGGCCTCACCCTGGCCATCACCGGCCCCTGGGAGAAGTACCTGGGCTGACCCGATCGACCGTACGGGTGGGCCGGACCGACCAGATCCGGCCCGCCCGTACACGGCCACGCTCTCCGAAGTTCGGCCACCGACGTCTGACGCCAGCCCGCCTGCCGCAAGGCCCCGGCGGCGCTGGCGTCCGGCGTCGAGACGTCAGGGTTCCCCGTCGCGGATGATCTGCCGGACCCGCTCCCGGCTGTAGCCGGTGGCCGCCACGATGTCCACTTGGCGCACGCCGTCCCGGTCGGCGGCCCTGATCGCTTCGGCCAGGTCGGCGCGTGCCCGGTCCACCTTCACTCGGGCCTCGGCCACGAGCCGGGCGGCCCGTTCTTCGGCACGAGGCACCGCAGCTTGCGCCGTGCGCAACTTCCGTACCGCCGCCTCCAGGTTCGCCACTTGCCCATCTCATCAGGTCAGATGTCAGGTCATAATTGGCATCCGGAGACGGGCTGGCCGGTCAGCGGCGGCCGACGGTGAGGACCGGTTTGGTGACCTCGGCGTAGAAGTCGTTGCCCTTGTCGTCGACGACGATGAACGCCGGGAAGTCCTCCACCTCGATCTTCCAGATGGCTTCCATGCCCAGCTCCGGGTATTCGAGGACCTCGACGTGCCGGATGCAGTCCTGCGCCAGCCGGGCCGCCGGGCCGCCGATCGAGCCGAGGTAGAAGCCGCCGTGCGTACCGCAGGAGCGGGTGACCTGCGCGGACCGGTTGCCCTTGGCGAGCATGACGTGCGAGCCGCCGGCGGCCTGGAACTTCTCCACGTACGCGTCCATCCGCCCGGCCGTGGTCGGGCCGAACGAGCCGGACGCGTACCCCTCGGGGGTCTTCGCCGGGCCGGCGTAGTAGACGGCGTGGTCGCGCAGGTACTGCGGCATCGGCTCGCCGGCGTCCAGCCGCTCGGCGATCTTCGCGTGGGCGATGTCGCGGGCGACGACCAGCGGGCCGGTCAGCGACAACCGGGTCTTCACCGGGTACTTCGACAGCTCGGCGCGGATCTCGGCCATCGGCCGGTTCAGGTCGACGCGGACCACGTCGGCGTCGGCGGAGGCGTCGGCGGCGAGGGTCTCGTCGGTCACGTCGGGCAGGAAGCGGGCCGGGTCGGTCTCCAGCTTCTCCAGCCACACCCCACTCGGGGTGATCTTCGCGACGGCCTGCCGGTCGGCGGAGCAGGAGACGGCGATCGCCACCGGGCAGGAGGCACCGTGCCGGGGCAGCCGGACCACCCGTACGTCGTGGCAGAAGTAACGTCCGCCGAACTGCGCGCCGATACCGAACTGACGGGTCAGTTCGAGCACCTGCGCCTCCAGCTCCACGTCCCGGAAGCCGTGGGCGGCGATGCTGCCGCTGGTCGGCAGATTGTCCAGGTACTTGGCGCTGGCGTACTTGGCGGTCTTGAGCGCGAACTCAGCGGACGTGCCGCCGACGACGATCGCCAGGTGGTACGGCGGGCAGGCGGACGTGCCGATCAGCCGCAGCTTCTCCTCCAGGAACTGCATCATCCGGGTCGGGTTCAGCAGCGCCTTGGTTTCCTGGTAGAGGTAGGACTTGTTGGCCGAGCCACCGCCCTTGGCCATGAACAGGAACTTGTAGGCGTCGGGCTGCCCGCCCGGGTCCTCGGCGTACAGCTCGATCTGAGCCGGCAGGTTGGTCCCGGTGTTGCGCTCCTCCCACATGGTGATGGGGGCGAGCTGCGAGTAGCGCAGGTTGAGCTTGGTGTACGCCTCGTACACGCCCTGGGCGATGGCCCGTTCGTCGGTGCCGTCGGTGAGTACGTGCCGGCCGCGTTTGCCCATCACGATCGCGGTGCCGGTGTCCTGGCACATAGGCAGCACCCCGCCGGCGGCGATGTTGGCGTTGCGCAACAGGTCGAGGGCGACGAACCGGTCGTTGGGGGACGCCTGGGGGTCCTCGAGGATCGCCCTCAGCTGCGCCAGGTGCGCCGGGCGCAGGTAGTGAGCAATGTCATGCATGGCCTCGGCCGTGAGTGCCGTCAGCACAGCCGGATCAATGGTGAGAAACCGGCGCCCTCCTGGCCCGTGCACCACGTCGACGCCTTCGTCGCTGATCAGGCGGTATTCCGTGAGGTCGTCCCCGGTGGGCAGCAGCGGGACGTGGGAGAACGGGGCGGCACTGCTCATGACCGGCAAGCCTAGGCCAGAGAGGGCGGTACCAACCAACCCCCCGGTCATCCCCCACGCCACCCGTCCAAGATCCCGACGATCTTGCACTTATCGAGGAACATTTTGGACAAATCTTCGCGATAACTGCAAGATCGTCGGGAAAAGAGAGGGGGCGGTCAGCCGTCCTTGCTGCCGTCGCCGGGGCAGGACTCCTGCTTCACACCGCCACAGGTGGGTCCGGGGTCGACGCCCCCGGGGCCGGTGACGGCGGGTGCCGGGAGATCGGCTCCGGCGAACCTGACGTAGCCGATCTCCCGACCCTCGCCGATGACCATGCCGGCTGGCCCGACCGCCTTGACCTCGGCCGAGGTACGAAGATTGGCCAGTTCGGTGCCGGTGGCCGGATCAAGGGCGACGACCCGGTCGGGTTTACGGGTGACGACCAGGGCGGCGTACCGGGTGAGGGCGATCTGCGCGTCGTCGTCGATCGGCCGGGTCCACGCCGGGGTCGACGTCGGCAGGGCGTACGCCTGGAGGGTGGTGCCGTCGGCGGAGCGGGTCAGCGCGTACCGGTCGTCGACGGCCCGCAGCTCCTGCCCGGCGGCACCGGTCCACAGCACCCGCCCGTCGTGGGCGTCGAGGACGGTTTCCCGCATGTCGGGGGCGACCCCGGCCAGCACGTTGGGGCCGCCGGTCGGATTGTGCCGCTGGGCGCAACCGGTGCGGTCGGCGGTCCGCAGGTTGATCCCGGCCCGTTGCCACACTGGCAGCGCGGTCACCGGGTCGTGGGCGGTGGCGGTGTAGTAGCAGGCACCGTCGCGGGGGGTGGCGACCAGGGTGAAGACCCGACCGCCGAGGACCACGATCCGTTCGTGCTGCTCCTCTTTCAGCTCCTGCAGCACCTTGCCGGTCCGGGTCTCCACGACGTGGATCTTGCCGTCGATCGGGAAGCCGAGGGCGGCCGGCAGGTTCTGCGGGCCGCCGGCGTCGTCGGCGACGCCGCGGGCGGTCAACGGTCGGCTGGTGAGCAGCTGCGGGTTGTCGGCGAAGAGCACGAGACCCATGCCGGGCAGTTGGGCGGTCCACCGTGGCTGCTGGCCGCGCGGATCCCAGGCCCGCAGGGTGCAGTCACGCGGGCCGGCACACTCGACGTCGAGCAGCGCGTTGCGGTAGGTCCAGACGGCGACGGCGGCCTCGTCGCGGCGCAGCAGGGCACCGGTCGCCGGGTTGAGCACCTGGTAGCCCTTGACCAGCAGGGTGCCGGCGACGACGACCTGGTCGGTGCCGGTGCCGGCGACGGCGGCCCAGTCGGCCTTGTGCTCCCAGACCTGGTTGCCGGAGGTGAGGCTGTGGCCTTCGACGGTCAGCCGGTGTTCGACGATGACGGCCCGGTCGGTGACGGTGATGCTCTGCGGGGCGCCGTCGACCCGCTGCTGCCAGGTGACGTCGGGCTCAGCGAGGGGGCGGCTGCGGTTGACCCAGTCCCACAGGCCGGGGAACGGGTTCCAGACGCCGGTGGCGGCGAGCACGATGACCACGACGAGCGCGAAGGCCAGATAGCACTTCACGCACGGCGCGCTCCCCTTCGCCATCGGGCCACCGTAACGGCCGGACCTGGACCCGACCGACCGCCGACCCAAATGCCCTTTTTAGGCGTGTCGGGGTACATTCATGCGTGGCACCCGGAGTTGTCGCCACAGGAGCAGGGTGGCGACCAGCGACAACGCCCCGAACCCGGCCATCACCAGCCCCGGCGCCAGCCACTGCGCCACCAGGCCGGCACCACCGGCCGCCAGCCCCTGCCCGGTCATCATCCCCATGTGGGACAGCCCGAACGCCTGGCCGCGCCGATCAGCCGGCACCGCGTCCAGGAACCGCCGGGCCAACCCCAGATGGTACGAGAACCCGAACGCCGCCACCCCGAACAGCACCGCCGCCACCAGCAGCCCGATGTCGGCGACGAACGCCAGCATCGGCACCCCGAGCAGCAACGCCAACCACGGGGTCAACGCCTCCCGCCGCGCCGGCGCCGTCCAGCGTCCGATCACCAGATCCCCCAGCAGCATCCCGGCGGCACCGGCCATGAACAGCACCCCGGCCCCGTCACCACCGGTGTACGGCACCACCACCCCCTCCGCCCCGACCAGCAGCGAACCGGGCAGCCACTGCGCCAGCAGCAGCCCGCGTACCGGGCGGTCGGCCAGCAGCTGCCGGTTGACCTGCCAGGTCTGACGGACCGCGCCCGGCCGCACCACCCCGGCCACCGCGACCGTCCGGGGCGGCCGGTCGGTCAGCCCGAACCGGATCAACACCGCCGAGGTCAGGCAGGTCGCGGCCGTGATCCAGAGGGCACCGTACGGGCCCAGCAGGCCGATCAGCGCCCCGCCGACGGCGAACCCGAGGACCTGGGTGGCCCCGGCGGTGACGGTGAACAACGCCCGCCCCAGCACGTACCGGTCGCCGGCCAGCAGATCCGGCAGCAGGGCGGTCCGCATCGCCGACGACACCGGGGTGAACAACCCGACGACGAACACCAGCGCCAACGCGCCACCGGGTGACAGCACACCGAGCGCCAGCACCGCCACCATGGCCACCCGGACCAGGTCGTAGCCGACCATCACCGCCCGTGGTCGCCACCGGTCGGCGTACGCCAGCAGGAACATGCCGCCGAGCACGCTGGGCAGGAAACCGGCGACGTACGCCAACGCGGCCAGCAACGGCGAACCCGTACGGTCGTAGATCAGCACCGACAGGGCCAGCATCTTCACCGTCTCGCCGACCATGAAGATGCCGTAGCTGGCGAAGAGCACCCGGAACTCGCGGACCGTGAACAGGTCCCGGAAGGTCGCCTGCGGGGCCGGCGGCGCACTCGTGGTCATGCGTGGAGCATCCCGGTCCGGTGCCGGGCGACGGTAACCTTTCGACGTCAAGCGAAAGGTGGCGGGACGGGGCGGAGGCGGAGCGGGTGCGGATCGAGGTCAGCTCCGGCGACCTGGCGGCCAGTCGGTTCGGGATCTCCCCGCTGGGCGAGACGATGGCCGCCCTGCGGCTGTTCGCCGGCACCCGTCCGGCCGGGCCGCTGCTGCCCTGGGTGCACCGGCACCGCGACCGCTACGCCGCGCTGCGCCGCGCCCAGCCCGGCATCATGGCGATCCGGGCGCTGTACCGGCGCACCGGCTACAACGCCGACTTCGTCCAGCCGCCGCCGGACGGGGTCGGGCTCAGCTTCGCCGACCAGCTGGCGGTGGTCCGCCGTACCCCGCTGGACCAGGCCCGCGACGAGATCGCCCGCAGCCTGGCCGGTCGGCCCTTCCCCACCGGAGCGGCCGGGCGCCTGCTGGCCGCCGACGACGTGGTCGACCGGCTCGCCGAGGCCATCGACGCCGCGTGGCAGGCGCTGATCGCCCCGGACTGGCCCCGGCTGCGGGCCATCCTGGAGCGTGACGTCGTCTACCGGGCCGGCCGGCTGACCACGTACGGCTGGAGCGCCGCACTGGCCGACCTGGAAGCCCGGCTGCGCTGGGAGCCCGACCCGGGCACCATCGTCGTCGACCGGTTCCCCCCGGAGCAGCACCGGCTCGGCGGGCAGGGGCTGCTGTTCGTCCCGTCGGTCTTCAGCACCCTGAGCCTGCACCTGGAGCCGCCCTGGCCGTACGCGATCAGCTACCCGGCGCGCGGCGTCGCCGGACTGTTCGGCCCGCCGCCGCCCGACCGGGCCGCCGACGGGCTGGACCGGCTGATCGGGCCTACCCGGGCGGCCGTGCTCCGCGCCCTGGCGGTGCCGGCGACCACCAGCCAGCTGGTCGCCCAGCTGGGCATGACGTTGGGCACCGTCGGCGGGCACCTGGCCGTACTGCGGGATGCCGGGCTGGTGCGACGGGCCCGCACCGGCCGCGCGGTCCGCTACGAGCGGACCGCGCTCGGTGACGCCCTCGACGACGCCGACGGGGGCGCGGGCGACGACGCCAGTGGCGCGGTGCCGCGCCGGGTCCCGTCCGGCACGGCACCGCACCCGGTGGTCAGTAGACCGAGTACGTCGTCGCGCAGCTGATCGGCTGGCTCAGCCACTCGATGGTGCCGAACGGCGTCGGAACGCCGTAGTTGAGCACCGCCGAGCCGCTGATCCGCACGCTCACCCCGCCGCCCTGGATGGTCGCGCTCGCGACCGAGTTGCTCTCCCGGACCCCGAAGGTGAACCCGGACAGTTCGGTGCGGGCGTTGGTCGCCGACTCGATCCAACGGGTGCTCGTACCGGCGATCTGGGCGACGGTGACATCGGCCTTGACCCGCCAGTACTGACCCACACCGGTGGTCCACTCACAGCCCCGGGTGGTGGTCTGCCGGACGATCTGCTGGGCGGACGCGGGTGACGCGGCCACAGCGGACATGCCGGTCAGCAGTGCGGCGGTAGCGGCGACGGCGGTCAGCCGACGGAGTACAGCCGAACCTCTGGACATGGTGTCTCCTCCTCGTGGAGAGCGCAACGGTGGTTGGCAGCGACCACCGTACGATCGAAGGCTGCCACTGTCCCGCGGCACCGGCACCGGAGCGGCGTGATCAACCGCTGGACAACCTCGCCCACCTGCGCGATCAATCCGGACGAGGCGCCGGTGGCACCGCCGCCGGCGGCGGGCCGCTCACCGACGGCGACGGCGGGCCGCTCACCGCCGCCGACACCAGCGGCAGGACGCGGTACGGGATCTGCTGCGCCAGGGCGATGATCGTCGACGCCCGGCGGATCCCCTCGTAGGCGAGGATCTCGTCCAGCACCCGCTGCAGATCACTGTTGGACCGGGCCACGATCCGGCACAGCAGGTCGCCGGATCCGGTGATGGTGTGCGCCTCCAGCACCTCCGGGATGCCCCGCAGGTGCGCCGCGACCGGCCCGTGCCCGTGCCGCTGACCGATCTCCAACGTGACGAACGACGTCACCGTGAAACCGAGTGCCACCGGTGACACCTGCGGGCCGAAGCCTTCGATCACGCCCCGGGCGAGCAGCTTGTCCAGCCGGGCCTGGACGGTGCCGCGCGCCACCCGCAGCCGCCGCGAACACTCCAGTACGCCGATCCTCGGCTCGGCCGCCAGCAGGGCGATCAGGTCAGCGTCCAACCGGTCGAGCTGAACATTCTGCACAGCATCCATGACTGAAAACCCTAACGAATGGGCAGCATGACCAGCATTGTGCCGAACTATTGCCTAGTCCACCCGGAACCGCCCATCCTGCCGTTACCGGCCACCGCCGGTACCGAAGGGAGACGACGACGATGACTGATCTGGCCGAATCCCCGACCGTCCGCCGCACCGAGGTCCGTGACCCGTTCCCGGTGCAGGGCATCGACCACCTGACCTTCCTGGTCGGCAACGCCAAGCAGGCGGCGCACTACTACTCGACCGCGTTCGGCATGACCTGTGTCGCGTACCGGGGTCCGGAGCAGGGCTTCCGCGACCACGCCGAGTACGTGCTGACCAGTGGTGCCGCCCGGTTCGTGCTGCGCGGGGCGGTGCACGCCGACGCCCCCGACGCCGCGCACGTCGCCCGGCACAGCGACGGCGTCGCCGACATCGCGCTCGGCGTACCGGACGTCGACGCCGCGTACGCGCACGCGCTGGCCAACGGCGCGACCGGGCTGGCCGCCCCGACCGACGTCACCGACGACCACGGCACCGTACGGATGGCCAGCATCGCCGCGTACGGCGAAACCCGGCACACGCTGATCGACCGGTCCGGCTACGACGGGCCGTTCCTGCCGGGGTTCGTGTCCCGCGCGCCGATCGTCGACCGGTCCCCGCTGGTCGAGGCCGGACTGCAGCCGAAGCGGTTCTTCCAGGCCGTCGACCACGTCGTCGGCAACGTGGAGCTGGGCCGGATGGACGAGTGGGTGGAGTTCTACCGCCGGGTCATGGGCTTCACCAACATGGCCGAGTTCATCGGCGACGACATCGCCACCGACTACTCGGCGCTGATGAGCAAGGTCGTCGCCAACGGCAGCCGCAAAGTGAAGTTCCCACTCAACGAGCCGGCCCTCGCCCGCCGCCGCTCGCAGATCGACGAGTACCTGCAGTTCTACGGCGGACCGGGCGTGCAGCACATCGCCCTGGCCACCAACGACATCCTGGCGACAGTGGACGCGATGCGCGCCGCCGGGGTGGAGTTCCTGGACACGCCGGACTCGTACTACGACGACCCGCAGCTGCGGGCCCGCATCGGCGAGGTTCGCGCCCCGATCGAGCAGCTGAAGGCCCGCCGGATCCTGGTCGACCGGGACGAGGACGGCTACCTGCTGCAGATCTTCACCAAGCCGGTGCAGGACCGGCCGACGGTCTTCTTCGAGCTGATCGAACGGCATGGCTCGCTCGGCTTCGGCAAGGGTAACTTCAAGGCGCTGTTCGAGGCGATCGAGCGCGAACAGGCCAACCGGGGCAACCTCTGACCCGGGTGGGCGGTCGGTGAACCGTCGACAGGCTGCGGTGCCGGCCGGGTCGGTCGTTAAGGTGCCAGGGTGAGCTTGCCCAACGCGCCCCACCCGGCCGCCCGCCACCGGGGATCCGCCCGCCACCGGGGATCGGTCCGGTGACGTCGATCTCGCCCGGCTGGTACAAGGATCCCGCCGATCCGAGCACCCAGCGGTACTGGGACGGCGGCGGGTGGATCGGTGCGCCGCTGCCGGCTGACGCCACCCCGCCGGACGGGCCGCCGCCGGCCGAGGAGCCGCCGAGCCCACCAGCGCAACCTGTGCCGGCCGCCCCGACTGCGCCGACTCCGGTGGCGGCCCCGCCGCCGCCCGGACACCCGCTGCCCGGACACCCGCTGCCCGGACACCCGCTGCCCGGACACCCACCGCCGGGGTATCCACCGCCCGGCTATCCGGCCCCGCCGCCGGGATATCCGACCCCGGGGTACCCGGCCTACTACCCGCCGCCCGAGCCGCGACCACACGGGCTGGCGCTGGCCCCGCTCGGTGCCCGGCTGGCCGCCCGGCTGATCGACATCGGCGCGGTGCTGCTGCTCAACGTCGTCATCAACGGCTGGTTCGTCTGGCAGTTCGTGGTGGAGTCCTGGCCGGTGTGGGCAGAGATCTGGCAGCGGTCCCTGGCCGGCGACCGGTCCACCGAAGGGTTGCCGCAGGTCACCGAACGGGCCTCCGGGCTGCAGATGGTGATCATCCTGCTGGCGGCGGCAATCTGGTGGGCGTACGAGGTGCCGGCCGTCGCCAACACCGGCCAGACCCTCGGCAAACGGCTGACCCGGCTGAAGATCGTGCCGGTCGAGCCGGGCGGCCAGCTCGGCTTCGCCCGCTCGTTCCGCCGCTGGAACACCCTCGGCCTGCCCACTCTGCTGTGGATCTGCTGCGTCGGGTTCGTCCTGCAGTTCATCGACTGCGTCTACCTGCTGTTCGACCGCCCGCTACGGCAGGCGCTGCACGACAAGTCGGCGCGCACCGTCGTGGTGCAACTGCCGGCCGGCGTACCGGCGACGGCGGTCGGGACCGGCGGCACCGGCGGTACCGGGGTGGACAAGCCGCCCGCCGACCGCGACACTCCCGGAAGTTCAGCATGACAGGAGGCCCCCCGATGCCCCCCTCGCTCGGTCTGACCCGCGCCGACCTCGACGCGCTGCCCAGTTACGTGCCGGGGCGCAGCCCGGTGGACCTGGCCCGGGAGCTCGGCCTGCCCGAGGCGATCAAGCTGGCCAGCAACGAGGTGCCGTTCGGGCCGCTGCCCGGCGTCGTCGAGGCGGTGGCGCAGGCGGCGGCGTCGACGCACCGCTATCCCGACATGGGGGTGCTGGCGTTGCGGGGCGCCCTCGCCGAGCGGCTCGGGGTGGCGGCGGAGCGGGTCGTCACCGGCTGCGGTTCGGTGGCGCTCTGCGAGCACCTGATGCGGGCCAGTTGCCTGCCCGGTGACGAGGTCGTCTACTCCTGGCGGTCGTTCGAGGCGTACCCGATCATCGCCGCGACCACGGCGGCGAACAGCCGCCGGGTGCCGAACACCGCGACCCATGGCCACGATCTGCCGGCGATGGCGGCAGCGATCACCGAGCAGACCCGGATGGTGCTGGTCTGCAACCCGAACAACCCGACCGGCAGCAGCGTGCGCCGGGCCGAGCTGGACCGGTTCGTCGACGCGGTGCCGGACGACGTGCTGGTGGTGCTGGACGAGGCGTACCGCGAATTCGTCACCGACCCGGATGTGCCCGACGGCCTCGATGCCTACGGCGACCGGCCCAACGTGGTCGTGCTGCGGACACTGTCCAAGGCGTGGGGACTGGCCGGGCTACGGGTCGGCTACCTGGTCGCGCATCCTGAGGTGGCGTCGGCGGTACGCAAGGTGGCCACCCCGTTTGGCACCAGCTCGCTGGCGCAGGCGGCGGCGCTGGCCGCGCTCGACCAGGCCGACGAGGTCCGCCGCCGCTGCGATCTGGTGATCGCCGAACGGGAGCGGGTCACCGAGGCGCTGCGCAAGTTGGTGCCGGACGTGCCGACGAGCCAGGCGAACTTCGTCTGGTTGCCGCTGGGTGAGCGGGCGGCGGCGTTCGGCGCGGCCTGCGAGGGGCGCGGCGTGATCGTGCGCCCGTTCGCTGGCGACGGGGTCCGGGTCACCATCGGTACGCCGACCGAGAACGACGCCTTCCTCGCCGCCGCCGAGGCCGCACTCCAAAGCTGACCTGGGCCAACGGTCGCCGGCTGGGCTGTAGGTGAGCCGGAACCTCAGGTGCCGGCGACGATGACCGTCTCCTGGATCCAGTAGTAGCCGCCGTCGTCGGCGTCCGGGTCGACCGGCAGGCGGAGCCGTTCGACGGCCACGAAACCGTCCTGGGTGTAGACGTAGCCCGGTGCCCAGTCGGTCATCCGCTCGCTCGGCATGATGAGCACGAAGCGGGACAGCTCGGCACCGGTGGTCGCGTCGAGGGTGACCAGCTCCCGGGCAGCGGTCAGCAGGTGAACGCGGCCCGGCTGCACGGCGAGCAGCCGGTCACCGGTGGTTTCCGGGCCGGGTGCCACCGCGGTCGGCAGCGGCCACCGCCACGCCTGCTCACCGGTGCGCACCACCTGCGCGACCACCGCCGGGTCGGTGGCGTCGGCGTCCAGCCGGACCGCCATTCCGTCGACCAGCATGGCGTCCACCGGATCGAGCGCCGCTGCCGGCTCCGGCTCCGGGCCGTCGACCAGCCAGCCCCGGGACTCGCCAGCACCGGTGGTCCGCAGCGCCGCGCACCGCGATCGGGCGACCGCGCAGCCGAGCGGTTCCACCGCCAGGCCGGGCCCGGCCCCCTCCGGTTGCCAGGTCGACGTCAACTCCCCGCCGGCAACCTCGTAGAACTCCACGGCCGGTGGCGCGGCGCAGCTGTTGACCAGAGCGAACTGGCCGCCGGTGGTGCTGAAGCCGGCGTCCCGACAGGCGTCACCCTGGCCGGGCAGCGTGGCCTGCCACAGGCGGCGGCCGGTCGCGGCGTCGAACCCGGCCAGCTGGGACCCGCCCTGCGCCAGCACGATCACCCGGCCGTCCGCCCCGCTGACCACGGTGTGCAGGCCGGCCGGGGCGTAGACGGTCTGCGCCCCGGTACGCCGGCCGGCGTACCCGGTGTCGTTGGGTTGCGGGCCGGCCGCCCGCCAGGCGACCTCGCCGCTGACCGCGTCGATCGCCACCAGCTCGCCGTCGGACCAGCGGGTGACCACCGTCGTACCGGTGGCGACGACCCCGGTCACCTGCTCCGGCCAGCGCCGGAACGACCAGGCCGGGGTGACCTGGGTCCGCATGTCGATCGGGCCGTCGGCGCGCACCTGGCGGGTGGTGGCGTAGACCCGGAACCGTCCGTCGACCAGCAACGGTGCGGCGGAGAGCCGGGCCACCGGACCGGGCTCGGCGGTCGGCGGCGACGGCTGGTAGCCGGACGGGGTGACGACCTCGGCCGGGGCGAGGACCCGCCAGGCGACGACCGTGGCGGCACCGATCACCACCAGACCGGCCAGCACGCCCGCGGTGACCAACTGCCACCTCGGGCGCGACCGCCACCAGGGGCGGGGTCCGCCGGCCGACTGCGCCGAAGGGTCCGCTGCGCCCGCTGAGTGTTGCGTGTTGCTCGCCGGCTCGGCCATCCAGGCACCTCCTTGCGCACCCTACCGAACCGGACAACGGTCGCTGCCCTCCCGCGCAGTAGCTGTCGGGGCGAAAAGCAGCCGGGTCAGCTCTGCTGGTGACCGTCGCCGCCGTGACGCACCTGGCCCTGCACGTGCTGGGCGGCGGCCATACCCTGGTCGCGCACCGAAGACGCACCCTGGGTAGCCGTCGAGCGGACCGACTCTGCCGCCTGCTGTGCCGGCTCGCGAAGGTTGTCTCCCATCTGATGCGCCATCTCGCCGAACTTCTGCGTAACCTGCCCGGAGTGCTCCATCACCTGCTGGTTCGCCTGCTGGGCCAGTTGCCGCTCCTTGCCGCTGGCGGGCAGCAGCGCGGCAGCGAGCGCCCCGACGCCGAACGCGACCAGCCCGGCCGCCAGCGGACTGCCCTCGGTCCGCTCCCGGGTCATCTGCGGCACGTGCCGGACCCGGTCTGCCGCCGTCTCAGCGGTGTGCGAAAGCCCCTCTCCGGCCCGGTGTGCCATGTTCCTGGTCGCCGAACCAACGTGCTGCGCCGTGCCCATGGTCGCTGAGCCGACGTGCTGCGCCTGCCCGGCGACCTGATGGCCGAGGTCGGACGCCATGTGGGTGGTGCTGTCGCGGACGTCGACCGCCGTGCCCATCACCCGGTCCCGGAGCCGGGCGATCCGGCCTCGGACCCGGCCGCGGACCCGATCCATCTGGTCGCTGGCGATCTGCCCGGGCCGGGCCCGGTACGCCAACGCGTCGACATCGTCGCTCAGTTCGCCGCGGGTCGCCTCGATCTGCTGGCGAATCCGCTCTGGTTCGTCGTACATGTCAGACTCCCTCACCTGTTGTGCTCGACGGTCCCGCTGGTGGTTCCCGGACCTAGTGGCCCCGGACCGCGTCGGGTATCTCCCGGGCGGTCTGCATGGTGCGGGGCAGTCCACGGATCTCCCGGGCCCGGCCGCGCGCCATCGTCAGCAGGACCACCGAGATCACCGCCCACACCGCCGCCACGATCAACGCGGCCCAGCTCTGGTCCATCACGTTCGACAGCCCCCACCAGAGCGCATACGAGAGGAAGAACAGGGTCAGCAGGCCGGCGATCGCCGCCCCGGCGAACATCCCCCCGGCCTGGCCTGCCTTACCCGCCTCCTGCCTGAGCTCCGCCTTTGCCAGCTCGACTTCCTGGCGCAGCAAGGTGGACAGATCCCGGGACACGTCGCCCAGCAACTCACCGAGGGAGGCCTGCGCGCGTCCGTCCCCAGCCACAGCCTGTTCCCGCTGCATCGACTTCATCGGTTCACCCCATTGCCGAGAGAACCCGGATAGCCGTCGCCATCGGGATAGCGGCCGTCGCCGTACGTGACACCTGGACGGCGTCCGGCCGTCAGCGGTTGCCCGTACTCGCCACCTATCGGGGCGACCGGCGGCGGCGCGGTGAACCCGTCGCCGGGGTCCGGCCGGTGCCCGTTGCCGCCCGTATCCTGCTGGTCCTGCTGGCCGGAGCCGGCCTGACCGCCGCTGAGACTGCGGGTGAGTCGACCGACGAGCAGTCCGGCGAAGGCCGCCCCGGCAAGGAAGGTTCCCGGGTGCCGTCGGGCGTACTGTCGCACCTCGTCGACCAGCTCACCCGGCTGCCGGTTCTCCAGCCAGCCGGCGGCTTGCTGGGCGGCGTCGGAGGCACGGCGCGCCAACTCGCCCGCCAGCCCGTCCGGCTGGCCCTTGTCTGCCATCTCCTGCAGTTCGTTGCCGATCGTTCGCAGCCCGTCGGCGGCTCGGCGCTGCTGAGTGCTGGCCTGCTCCCGCAGCTGCGAGGTGGCCTCGCCGACGAGGTTGCGAGCCTGCCGGCCGGTTTCGTTCACCACCCGCTTACCCTGCTCGGTCGCCTGGTTGGCCAACTGGCGGCCCTCGTGCGCCGCTTCGTGGCCTACCTGACCTGCTTGTTCCCGCAACTGGTGCGGACCACCCTCGCCGGGTGACGACGACTCCGTAGTATGTTGCGCCTGCATCCGAACACCCCCTTCGGCTCCATCCGGTCGGATGGACCTGCAGCGCGTACCCGTATTCGGTGGATGAACACTCACCGGAGAAAAACGCCAAGTGCCGGGGCGACGGAGCCGGGGCGACGGGTCAGCGGGTCGACATCCACTTCTCCCAGGCCGGTCCGTACGTGGCGACGGCGTCGGTGGCCTGCTCGCCGTACCAGAAGATGTCGACGACCATGCCCCGGCTGGTGCCGAAGTCGGCGGCGGTGACGCTGGCGACGCCGCCGGCCGGTTCGTCCAGCAGCAGGGTCATCCCGGTGCCGGCGAGCGCGGTCACCTGGCCGGCCAGCGGCGGTGCGTCACCGCCGACCTGGACCCGGTCGCCGACGGCCGCGCCGGTCAGCCCGAGGTCGCCGGTCAAGGCCTGCCAGACCTCGACGATCGGTCGGGTCGAGTGGCCCCAGGCACGCAGCGACGCACTCGGCCGGCCGGGGAAATGTGCCCGGTAGAGGGTGAGCACCCGCAGCGCCTGGGTCCAGCCGGCGGCGGTCGACTCGGCCTGGCGTTGCGCGTCCGGGCCGGCGGTGCCGAACCCGGCGGAGACGATCCGGACCAGGCTGGTGCCGCCGGAGACCGCCTCGATCAGAAACTCGGTGGTCGACGTGATCGGCGCGGCGCCCTCGCTGGGCACCCACTCCTCGACGTACGCGAAGCGGTGCGGTGCCTCGTGCGCGACGATCGTGCCGTCGGAGACCTCGTCGTCGCCGGGGCCGAACCGGTGCCGTACGGTCCCGGCGGCGGCGTCGACCTCGGCCGGCATGAACCAGGTGGAGATGCCGGGGCCGGTGGTCAGCAGCGGCCACAGCTCCTCCGGGGTGCCGACGACCTCGGCGGACACCTCGACAGGGTCAGTCATTGACGTTCTCCCTCGGATGGGTGGTCACGATCAGGCGGTAGTCGTCGCCGGGGGCGTCGGCCGGCAGGTGGTGCCGGCGGATCACGGCGGCGACGGCGGCGGTCAGGTCGTCGGCGAACGCGGCGCGGGCCTGCGGTGACGCCGCCAGCCGCAACTCGCTGTCCAGCGAGAAGGTGACGACGGGCGTGCCGGTGGTGTCGGCGCGGCGCAGCAGCCGGGTCAGCTCGCGGACGGTACGGGCGGCGAGCGCGATCAGGTAGCGGGCCGACCCCCGGTCGGCGGTGCGGGCCGGGTCACCGGCCGCGTCGCCGAGCGCTGCCGGCGACACCAGGTAGGCGGCGGCGCTGGCGACCAGTAGCCGCTCGGTGAGGCCACCGTGCCGGCGCTCACCGGCCGGCTGGACCAGACCGTGCTGCTCCAGGGCTTTCAGGTGGTAGTTGGCCCGCTGGCGGGTCAGCCCGGTGCGCCCGGCCAGTTCGGTGGCGCTGGCCGGGGCGGCGAGCGCGGCCAGCAGCCGCGACCGGGTCGGCTCCAGCGCGGCGACCGCCACCTGCGGATCCTCGATGACTTCGATGTCCTGCACGGTCATCAACCTGCCATTGACAGAAGATCCTGTCAAGACAGGATCTTCTGTCAATGTTGCCGGGACGCGGTAGCGTGCCGGACATGCGACCGATCCGGCCGCTGCTTCAGTGCGGAGCGGTCGCCGGCGTCTTCGTCACCGACCCGGTCTCCGGCTACCCGCTGGCCACCGGGGTGCTCTTCGCCGCCGGATTCCTGCCGGCCGGTATCGGCTTCGCCCGCGCACTCGCCGTGACGCCGCCAGGTGCCACGACGTCACCCACTGTCACCTCGACACCGACAGGTAGGACTTTCAGCCGTTATTCCTCTGAGGAATAACTATTCCTCAGAGGAATAACGACTCGGCGCATTACCTGTCCTCCGCCCGGCGCTCTCCCTGCCAGTCGGCAGACCGCCGGCCAGGGCAGGACCGCCGGCCAGGGCAGGACCGCCGGCCAGGGCAGGACCACCGGCCAAGGCAGACCGCCGGTCAGGGCAGGACCACCGGCCAAGGCAGACCGCCGGTCAGGGTGCGCTCAGCGCCCGGGTCGGCGGCAGCCGGGCCGCCTGGAACGCCGGATAGCCGCCCGCCACGACCCCGACCAGCAACGCCCCGCCCAGCCCGGCGAGGGTCGCCCCCGGCGGCACCACCACCGGCCAGTCGTTGACCAGGGCGTAGCCGGCGGTGGCGAGCAGGCCGAGCACCGTACCGGCGAGGCCACCGAGCAGCGACATGGCCACCGATTCGGTGAGGAACTGCGCCCGGATCTGGCCCCGGCTGGCACCGAGCGCCCGGCGCAGCCCGATCTCCGCACGGCGTTCCAACACCGAGATCACCATCGTGTTCGCCACCCCGATCCCGCCGACCAGCAGCGCCACCCCGGCCAGGGCCAGGAACAGCGACGCAAAGCTGCTCTCGGTGGCGCGTTTGGCGGCCAGCGCGTCCGACGGCCGGGTCACCTGCACCGTGCTGGGCCGCTGCGGGTCGATGGTGGCCGGCAGCACCGCCCGGACCGCCTCGATCGACGGCTCGTGCGCCCGCAGGTAGATCACCGTCGGATGCCCGCCGAAGCCCAGCTTCGCCTCGGCGGCCGGCCAGCCGACCAACGCCGAACGGTCGATCTCGGGTGCCAGCGGCAGCGGCTCCAGGATGCCGATCACGGTGAACCACTCGTCGTCGATGCGTACCTGGGTCGGTGAGTCCGCCCGCCCCAGGTCGACGATGCCCAACCGGGTCGCGGCCACCGCACCGAGCACCACCGTCGGCAGACGTTCGGTGGCGGCGTCGAGGTAGCGGCCGGTCCGCAGCCGCGCGTCGAGGGTCTCCGGCAGGCTCGGCGCGCTGGCCAGCACGGTCAACCCGGAGCCGTCACGCGGGTCGACCCAGTCGGACCGGCGGATCACCGTGTTGGTGTTGGCGACCGCGCTGGTCGCGGTCACCGGGCCGATCCGGGCCACCATCGCCGGTGACTCGACCGGCAGCCGGGTGATCCCGTCGTCGCCGGGTCGGGCGGTCGCCTGCAGCAGGTTCACCCCGAGGGCGGACAGCTCGGCCAGCAGGGCCCGTTCGCTGGCCGCCGGAATCCCGGTGACCACGATCATCGTGGCGATGCCGATCGAGATGCCCAGTGCCGACAGCACCGCCCGCAGCCGGCGGGTACGGATGCCGACCAGGCCGAGCCGCAGCAGGTCCAGCGGGGCCAGCCGCACCGGACGGGGCAACTCCACCGGGGCCCGTCGGGGAGCATTCGCCGCGCTCATGACGCCGCCACCGGCTGCTGGCGGACGTCGCTGACCAGCCGGCCGTCGCGGATCTCCACCCGCCGCGGCAGCCGCGCCGCGATGTCCCGGTCGTGGGTGATCACCGCGATCGTGGTGCCGTCGGCGTTGAGCGCGGTGAGCAGGTCGAGTACGGCACCACCGGTCGCCGTGTCCAGCGCGCCGGTCGGTTCGTCGGCCAGCACCAGCGCCGGGTCGTTGACCAGCGCGCGCGCGATCGCCACCCGCTGGCGTTCCCCACCGGACAGCTGCCGGGGCAGGTGACCGAGCCGGTGGGCGAGCCCGACCCGGGCCAGAGCCTCGGCGGCCAGGTGCCGGCGGCGCCGGCGCGGTACGCCGGCGTACAGCAGCCCGGTGGCGACGTTCTCGGCAGCGGTCAGCCCGTCACTGAGGTGGAACTGCTGGAAGACGAAGCCGAGCCAGCGCCCGCGCAACGCCGACAGTTGCCGGTCGGACAAGCTGGTCACATCGTGGCCGCCGAGCCGGACCGTGCCGGTGGTGGGGCGGTCCAACGTACCCATGATGTTGAGCAACGTGGACTTGCCGGAGCCGGACGGGCCGACGATGGCGACCAGTTCGCCGGCGTGGATGTCGAGGTCGACGTCGGTCAGCGCGGCCACTCCACCGGGGTAGCTCATCCCGGCCCCGACGACCGACAGCACCGCGACGCTCACGAGGTCGTCACCACCGTCATGCCCTCGTCGAGGCCGGCCCCGGTGACCTCGACCATGCCGCGGGTGAACAGGCCGGTCTCCACGGCGATCAGGGTGCCGTCGGTGAACTGGACCGCGTACCCGCCCTCGGCGAGGGCCAGCAGCGCACCGACCGGTACGGCGAGGACCTGCTCGCGTACCTCGGTGTGGAACTGCACCCGGACCGGCGCGGACTCCAGCGCGGCGACCACCGCCGGGTCGTCGGGCACGACGCTGAGGTTCAGCTGCGGAGCCTGCCCCGGCTGGCCCTCGGGATCGGTGACGACGGTGCCGACGGCGGTGATCGTGCCGGGGACGGTCGTGCCGTCGGGCAGGGTGATCGACACCGGAGCTTTGGGCGCCATCCCGCTCGCCTCGCCGACTCCCACCCGTACCGTAATGATCTTGTCTGTCGGGGTGACCGACATGAGGTCCGTCGCGGCGCTGTCGCCGGCCAGCGCGGCGACCGCGTCGACCCGGACCTTTCCCGGCAGTACGGCGACCTCGCCGGGGCGCAGCGTGCCGGTCTCCGGTGCGTCGCGGTCGCGCTGCCAGCGTCGGATCGCCGAGATCAGGTCCGGGGTGAGGACCGCGTCGCCGGTACGGACGGTGACCACGCCGCCGGCCGGGGTCGGCTGCCGACCGGAGTCGGGAGCCTGGGTCGGGGCCGGCGACTGCGTCTTGTCCGGCGACTGCGTCGGGGCCGGCGTCTGGCCCGGATCCGCATCCTGGTCCGCGTCGGCATCCGCATCCTGGTCCGGGACCGAGACGGTCGTGCCGACCGGCGGCTGCCAACCGATCTGGTAGCCCAGCGCCGTCAGGTTGTCGGCGACGACCCGTACGTCGCGGCCGACCAGGTTGGGCGTGTCGAGGGTACGGAACAACGGCGTACCGCCGTAGAACAGCAGCACCGGCTGGTCGTCCACCCGGTACAGCTGCTCGCCGCGCCCGACGACGGTGCCCTGCTCGGGCAGCCAGGTCAGCACCCCGTCGGTGCCCCGGACCGGCCGGGCCGCGCCGTAGCCGAGGGTGCCGTCCAGCTCCCGACTGTCCGAGATGTCCATCCGGACCACCTCGGTGGTCGCCACCCAGACCGGGTCGTCGGTCGCCGACGCCTCGGCGTCGGCATCCCGGCCGGGCCAGCCCCAGCCGGTGATGGTCGATGCCGCCACCAACCCGGCCACCGGCATCACGACGAGCAGTCCGTACGTCAGGGGCCGCCGCCAACGACGGCCCGCGACCCGCAGGGAGAACACCATGCCGACCAGCGTCGACAACGATTGTGAGGATCTTGTCAGACCGTGCGGGTGCGGTTTCCCACGGCTGGGTCGGCCCGGCGGCGCAGTATGGTTCGGCGGTGGTTGCCCATGTGCTGATCGCCGAGGACGACCGACGGCAGGCCGAGGTGCTGCGTCGCTATCTCGAATCCGAGGGTCACCGGACCACTGTGGTCCACGACGGCCGCGACGCGCTCGACCGGGCCCGTCGGCTGCGCCCGCACCTGCTGGTGCTCGACGTGATGATGCCCGGCCTGGACGGGCTGAACGTCTGCCGGATCCTGCGCCGCGAATCCGACCTGCTGGTGCTGATGCTCACCGCCCGTGCCGACGAGGACGACATGCTGCGCGGGCTGGACCTGGGCGCCGACGACTACCTGACCAAGCCGTACTCGCCGCGGGAGCTGGTGGCCCGGGTCCGGACGCTGCTGCGCCGCGTCGACCGGCTGCCGACCACGATCGACGGGGTACGGCGGGTCGGTGCGCTCGCCGTCGACCCGGCCCGTCGCGAGGTCACCGTCGACGGGCGGCCGGTCGTGTGCACCCCGGGTGAGTTCGCCATCCTGGCCGCCATGGCGCAACAGCCGGAACGCGCCTTCACCCGGGCGCAACTGCTGGAGCACACCCGGGGCGTGGAGCGGGACTCGACCGAGCGGGCCATCGACACCCACATGGTGAACCTACGCCGCAAGATCGAACCGAACGTACGCCGCCCGGCGTACCTGATGACGGTGTACGGCGTCGGCTACAAACTCCGCGACCCCGACAATGGCTGAGTCCGGGACCGGCGGCGCCTCGGCGGCCGGCGGTGCCCGGGTGCCGCTGCGGCACAGTCTGGTGCTGCGGCTGCTCGCCGCGTCGGTGCTGGTGACGGTCTGCGCGGTCGTCGCCACCGCCTGGCTGACGGTGGAGTCGACGACCCGGGCGATCGAACAGGAACAGGGCAGGTCCCTCGCCGACGACGTCAGCGTCTACGACACCTTGATCACCTACGCGGTCGAGCACCGCGACTGGTCGGCTGTCGCCCCGACCGTCGACGAACTGGCGGCCCGCACCGACCGCAGGATCGTGCTGCTCGACCCGGTGACCCGCGACCCGATCGCCGAGTCGGCACCCGGGCCGTCGCTGCGCGACGCCCGGCCGTCGGCCACCGTCGACCCGCTCGACCTCGACCCGGCGTTGGCCGGGACCGCCGCGACGGTCACCAGCCCGGTGGCGAACGTCGGCGCGACGGCCGCCGGTCAGGAGTCACGCATCGACGCCCGCGTGGTCGGACCGTACCGACCCACCGACGACGAACGGGCGATGCTGCGCGAGGTCGCCGAGGAGTACCTCACCTGTCTCGGCCGCAGCGACGACACCGCCCGCATCGTCGAGCTGCCCAGCGGCCGACCGACCGTCGAGATCGTCTCCTCGGGTGAGCCTGGGCCGTCGCCCGCCGTCGAGGGGCTCGAAGCTGTGCCCTTCCCCAGTGACGGCAGGTGCGTCGAGCCGGACGTGCTGCACGAGCCGACGCGCGGGGAGATCGGCCCCTTCGAGGAACTGCTCGACCTCACCAGGAACTGTCTGAGCCCGGTGGTCGATCAGATCGACCTGACGATCACGGCTGAGTTGACCGTCGGGGTCGTCCGCGCGCTGCCGCGCGTACCGTCGGTGGCGCAGCTGCGGGCCTGCGTGGAGGAGAGCCGACGCAGCCAGCTACGACCGTACGTCGCTCCGCCCGTCCTGCTGTTCGTCACCGACCCGACGGCCGCCGGGCCCGAACCGACGACCGTCAACCTCTCCACCGGCAACCTGCTGCGGATCGCCGGCGTCGCCGGCCTGGTCCTGCTGCTCACCGTCGCGGTCACCGTCGGCGTCGGGAGGCGCCTGGTCCGGCCGCTGCGGGCGTTGACCGAGGCGGCCCGTGCGCCGGTCGACCGGCAGCACCGGGTGCCGGTCACCACCCGCGACGAGATCGGCTACCTCGCCACCGCCCTCAACGACCTGGCGCAGCGGCGGGACCAGCTGGAACAGCAGCGCCGGGCGATGGTCAGCGACGTCGCGCACGAGCTGCGTACCCCGTTGACGAACATTCGGGCCTGGTTGGAGGCCGCCCAGGACGGGCTGGCCCCGGTGGATCCGCGTACCCTCACGCTGCTGACCGAGGAAGCGACCCTGTTGCAGCACGTCATCGACGATCTGCGGGATCTGGCCGCCGCCGACGCCGGGACCTTCACCCTGCATCCGGAGCCGACGTTCGTCGGCGACGTGCTCACCCAGGTCGTCGAGGCCAACCAGGGTGCCGCGACCGCCGCCGGGGTCGCCCTGCGGCTGGCGGTCCACGGCGACCCGGAGGTCGTCCTCGATCCGGTACGGCTGCGCCAGCTCGTCGGCAACCTGGTCGGCAACGCGGTCCGACACACGCCGGCCGGCGGGTCGGTGACCGTCGACTGCGCGGTACGCGGCGACGACTGGCTGACCATCGAGGTGGTCGACACCGGGGTCGGGATCGCCGCCGACGACCTGCCGAAACTGTTCGACCGGTTCTGGCGGGCGGACGCCTCCCGCAGCCGGTCCACCGGCGGCAGCGGGCTGGGTCTGCCGATCGCCCGGCAGCTGGCCCGCGCCCACGGCGGGGAGATCACCGTGGCGAGCGAGCCGGGCCGGGGCACGCACGTCACCGTACGCATCCCGGCCCGGACACCGGTCAGCCCTCGATGAACGCCTCCGCCTCGCATTCCTCGATCTCGTCGCCGGGCGGCAGACCGTCTTTGAGCATCAGGTTGTCGCCCTCGGCGTAGGCGTCGATCCCCCGGTCCTGCAGGCACTTCACCCACACCTGCAGCTTGTCCCGGTACGTCGGGTCGAGCCGCTGGGACCGCTCGGACAGGTGCTCAGGTTCCAGTACGGCACATCTTTCAACGGCCTTCCGCACCGCGACCTCCTCCTCCGGGCTCTTGGGTGGGCTGGTGGGTGTCGGCGAATCGCCGCTGCCGCCGACGACCCTGCCGCTCTGGGTCAGCCCGTTGTCCTCCAGGCACTTCCAGTAGACGTCGTAGATACGATCCACCTCCTCCGGGGAGGTGTCGGGACGGATCAGCGGACGTTCCGCCTGCGGCGACGGCGACGCGTCCGGTGCCGTGCTGCCCACGATCGAGGCGACCCCGCCGTCACCGGCCGAGCCTTGGGCACCGGTCGCCGTACCGCCGGTCGCCGGGTCCTTTCCCCCGCCGCCGCAGGCGGCCAGCAGCCCGCACGCCGCCACGGCCAGCGCGGCAACCAGCGGAGTGGACCGACGAACGGACCGGCGGCCGGACCGACGGGGGTGTCGAAATGTCGTCATGCGAACGAGATTGCCGACCGACCATCAGGAACCTGTCAGCGCCGGACCTTCCTTGCACCACTGACATCCTCTCCCGTTCTGAAGGGCGGAGCACCGGTCAGCCCTCGATGAACGCCTCCGCCTCACATTCCTCGATCTCGTTGCCGGGCGGCAGCCCGTCGTTGAGCATCAGGTTGTCGCCGTCGGCGTAGGCGTCGACCCCCTTGTCCTGCAGGCACGTCACCCACACCTGCAGCTTGTCCCGGTACGTCGGGTCGAGCCGCATGGACCGTTCCCACAGCTCCTCGGGCTCCAGCGCGGCACACGCCTCGGCCGCCTTCCGCGCTGCGGCTTGATCCTCCGCGCTTTCCGGGGGGCCAGCGACCGGCGGGGCGTCGTCGCCGCCGTTCTCCGGCGCCCGGACGCCCTTGGGCAGGCCATTGGCCTCCAGGCACTGTAGGTAGACGGCGTAGAGCCGATCCTCTTCCTCCCGCGAGGTGTCGGGACGGATCAGCGGACGTTCCGCCTGCGGCGACGGCGACGCGTCCGGTGCCGTGCTGCCCACGATCGAGGCGACCCCGCCGTCACCGGCCGAGCCTTGGGCACCGGTCGCCGTACCGCCGGTCGCCGGGTCCTTTCCCCCGCCGCCGCAGGCGGCCAGCAGCCCGCACGCCGCCACGGCCAGCGCGGCAACCAGCGGAGTGGACCGACGAACGGACCGGCGGCCGGACCGACGGGGGTGTCGAAATGTCGTCATGCGAACGAGATTGCCGACCAACCATCAGGAACCTGTCAGCACCGTCAGCCGGCCACATTCAGGTGTGCGAGATGCTCGTCGGTGAGCTCCAGTGAGACGCCGTCGAGCGCCGCGTCCAACTGGTACGGCTTGCTGCCGCCCAGTATCGGGCGGATGCCCTGCGCCACCAGCCAGGCAAGCACCACCTGGCCACGGGACGCGCCGGTGGTCCGGGCGACGTCGTCGAGTGCCGCGAGCCGCCGCGCGCTGCCCGGGTGGTCGTACACCGGCGGGATCGGCTTGGCCGGGTCGTCGTAGGCACCGGACAGCAGCGGGGTGTACGCCCACACCTCCATCCGGTACGCCTCGGCGATGTCCCGCTGCTCGTCGCTGAGCAGGCCGAACGGATGGACCACTCCCTCGGGCAGCGTGCCGGGGCGGGCCCGCAGATAGGTGGCGTTCAGCTGCAGGGCGTCGATCGGCCGGGTACCGGTGGCGGCCGCGTGGGCGCGGGCCCGTTCGATCCGCCAGGCCGGGTGGTTGGACGCGCCGACCCGGCGTACGGCACCGGAGGCGACCAGTGCGGCGACCGCGTCGACGGTCTCCTCGATCGGGGTGGCCCGGTCCTCCTGGTGCAGCCAGAGCAGGTCGACGCTCGCCACGCCCAGCCGGTCCAGGCTGCCGGCGAAGGCGTCGGCGACGGCGCGGCGGCTCAGCCCGGCCCGCACGCGCGGCCACGAACCGGCCCACAGCGGCTCGGCCCCGACCTTGGTCGCGATGCGCACCTTGTCCCGTACGCCGGGGCGGGCGGCGAGCCACCGTCCGATGACCCGCTCGCTGTCACCGCCCCGGCCGTCCTGGCTGGCCCAGAACGCGTAGCAGTCAGCGGTGTCGATCCACTCGCCGCCACGTTCGACGAATCGGTCGAGCAGGGCGAACGAGGTCTCCTCGTCGATGCGGGTGCCGAACATCATCGCGCCCAGAACCAGCGGCGAGGCCGGTGCGCAGGTGCTCTTCTCGTACGTCATGAGTCCACCCTGCGACCTGGAGTGCGCTCCAGGTCAAGCGGTACTGTCGGCGGAATGACGGCCTACTCACCTGCCGAGGCGGCGGCCCGGTCCGGCTTCTCGATCGACACCCTGCGCTACTACGAGCGGGAAGGCATTCTGTCGCCGGTCGCCCGCACCGCCGGCGGGCGCCGCGTCTACAGCGACGACGACCTGAGCATGCTCGACTTCCTGCGCTGCCTGCGGGACACCGGGATGCCGATCGAACGGCTACGCCGCTACGGCGAGCTGTGCCGTGACCCGCAGACCGTTCCGGAGCGGATCGCGCTGCTGCGCGAACACGCGGATGCGGTCGAGCAGCAGATCGAACAGCTGCACCGCTGGCGGGCCCGGCTCGGCGAGAAGCTCGCCTGGTACCACGACCAGGCTTCGGCGGACACGACCGCAACCCACGGCTAGTCTGCCGGCTTTTCCGCCGACCACCCCGCACCATGGAAAAAGCAGGTCAAACGGGGTGAGGAGCACGACGATGGCGGCAGCACCGGTGGATGGCGTCGGCAGGGACCTGCGGGCGATGCGGGCGGGCATCGAACAGGCACGGACGGCCGCCGCGTCGGCCCAGCACGAGGCCGAGCGGGTCGCCGGTCAGGCGGCGGCCGGCGGCTTCAGCGGCATCGTGGCCGGCATGATCCAGGTACGCAACGCGCTGAAGGAGCTGCAGGCCGGTCTTGCCGGGGTCACCGGCGCCCTCGACGAGACGACGGCGACCGTGGTCCCGGTGCCCCGGGAAGCATCACCGGCCGAGGTGCTGGCCACCCTCGGCCGGGCCGGCGACAAGCTCCGGACCGTCCACGACGGCATCGGCGCGGCCACCGCCAAGGCGGACGAGGTGGCGACGTTGGTGGCCCGGGTGCTGGCCGGCGGCGACCCGGCCCGGCTGCTCGGCGCGCTCGGCACCGTCAAGGAGACCTTGGCGGCGGTACGGCAACAGGCCGGCAGCGTCGACGAGTCGCTGACCGCTGCCGCCACCACCGCCCGCCGCGTCGGCACGAACCCGGGCAGCTGACCCTCTACCGCCGTCTTCCGCTGGTTCCCCTGCGCCCAACTAGTGGCTAATGATGTGATTTGTGCTGTTCGGCGAGGGTCTGCGGTCGCCCGCCGCGCTGCCAGGTGTGCTCGCAACTCAGCGGGCGGTAGTCGATGTTCGCCCGGTTGCCAGAATGACCTTCATGGAGACCATTCCGATCTCGGAAGCCAAAGCCCGGATCGCCGAACTCGCCGACAGGGTCGCCCGGGAACACGACCACTTCACCATCACCCGCAACGGCCGCGCCGACGTCATGCTGATCTCGGTAGCCGAGTACGAGTCGATGCGGGAAACACTCGACCTGATCTCCGATGGCGACGCCCTCGCGGATCTCCGCCAGTCCCGGGAGGACTTCGCAGCGGGCGACACGTTCGCAATGGACGAGGTCCTCGGTGAGTTGAAGCGCCGTTCGTAGAAGCGCCGGTCTCACGGGCACCGTACGCTCAGGCAGGCAAGATCCAGTTGCGACAGTCTCCTACCCTGAGTGCCACGCACCGCCCCGCTTGAGACGCTGGAGGCGTCATGAACTTCACCGCCGCAGTTCGCTCTGTGCTCACCCAGTACGTCGGGTTCAGCGGGCGGGCCCGCCGCTCCGAGTACTGGTGGTTCTTCCTCTTCTCCTTCCTCGTCAGCATCGTGACCTCGGTCCTGGACACCGCCCTGGGCACCAACTTCGAGGACTCCACCAACGGCGTCATCGGCCTGATCGTCAGCCTGGCGCTGTTGCTGCCGTCGTTGGCGGTCGCCGTACGCCGGCTGCACGACACCGACCGGTCCGGCTGGTGGATCCTGATCGGGCTGATCCCGATCATCGGCTGGATCGTCCTGCTGGTGTTCTACGTGCAGAACGGCACGGCCGGCCCGAACCGCTTCGGCCCCGACCCCAAGGACGTCGCCGGGTTCGGCCCAGCCGTCTGACGCCTGCGGCAGCGACACCCGCGTGAGGCTGGGACACCCAACGGCACGCTCGTTGGGTATCCCAGCCTCACATCGTGTGGGGCCGTTGCCGGTGCCGAGCGGTCAGGCGGTGAGCGTGCCGCCCTTGGTAGCGGCGATGAAGGCGGACCAGCTCGCCGGGGCGATCACCAGCACCGGGCCGACCGGGTCCTTGGAGTCCCGTACGCCGACCACGCCGCCGAGCCCGTCGGCCACCTCGACACAGTGGCCCTGATCGTTGGAGCGGCTGCTCTTGCGCCAGGTGGCGGTGGAGAGGTCGATCATGACTCGTACTCCTTTGCGGTCCGGGCGAGGAGGTCACGTGTCGCGGCCTGGCCCAGCGCGGCGGCGGTCAGGTCATCGAAAGCCATCGTATAGCGCTCGGCCTCGTCGGGGCGGTCGAGATAGAGGGCGCCGGTGAGGCCTTCGACGTAGACGGTGGTCGGCTCCAGCTCGGCCGGGAAGTCGAGCATGACGAAGCCGCCGGTGAAGGTTCCACCGTGGATGCCGGCGCTGAACGGGATCAGCCGGATCGAGACGTTCGGCAGCTCACTCGCCTCGGCAAGGCGACGAAGCTGGGCCGCCATGATCGCCCCGGAGCCGACCGGGCGACGGGTCACCGCCTCGTCCATCACGATGTCGAACCGGGGCAGGATCGGCTCCATCCGGGTGAGCAGCCGGGCGCGCTGCAGCCGCACCGCCACCCGCTGCTCGATGATCTCCGGCGACAGGCGTAGCGGGCTGCGGGCGAAGACCGCCGTCGCGTACTCCCGGGTCTGAAGGGTGCCGGAGATGACGCCCGTGTGGTACTCGCGGAGGTGGGAGGCGGCCTCCTCCAGGCCGATGAACAGCTCGAACCAGGACGGGATGCTGGCGTAGTCGTGCCACCAGCCCTTCTCCTTGGTCTTCGGGGCCAGCGCGGTCAGCGCCTCGATGGTCGGCAGGTCCGCGCCGTACAGCTCGCAGAGCAGCACCACGTCCTCGGCGCGGATCGGCACCTCGCCCCGCTCCATCCGCAACAGCTTGGTCGCCGACCAGTCCAGCTCGCGGGCCGCCGTGGTCTGCGGGACCCGGGCCAGCCGCTCCCGCAGCCGACGCAGCTCCCGACCGAGCTGGCGTCGCGGGACCGACGAGTTCAACAGGGCCGAGGACATTGGTGCCACCTCCTGGAATTGATCACACCCGGGCTGATCATGCACGTCTGGCAGGTCGACTTCTGGTCGACCGAGGTCTATACAACTGGCTGGCCATATCTCTATCACAGGGCCCCGACAGTGTTGCGGTGGCGCGGATTGGCCGACAGACTCGTCTTCGTTCGGGAACGAGATCGAAGCGCCGCAAATCGGCGCGGACCTTTCGTCGACGAATACGACCTGACCGATCGGTGGGCGGCAAACCATCCGAACGGCCAGGGACGTTTCTCCCCAATCAGGCGTGGCGGCCGGCACGGCGCCCCCGAGCCGTACGGCCGCCACGCCGCCCGAACTTTTCCCAGCTCACCGCCGTTACAGGAGGTGGAAGAGATGTCCGACGTCGGTTTCGCGATCGCGATGGCCAGCGCCACGCTGGTCGGCTTCCTCGCCGGCCTGCTCAGTTTCAAGGTCAAGAGCCGGTGGTGCCCCGAGTGCGGGGCGATGACCTACCCACGGCCACCGGACGGCCATAATATGCAGATCAGCAACGGCAGTTGACTTGCAATTTCCACCACAACCGACAACGCGCCAATGCGAGGGATCATGCCGTACCGCAATGACAAGCCGGACCGATTCACCAGGCCGCCGCTACCGGCAAAGCTGATCAACGAACGGCCCACTCCCGACCGACCGCCGCTGCCGAAACGGGTGCCGGGTGACACCGATGTCGACGCCGACCCCCGCTTCCACCTGGTCGGCGCGCGAGGCGTCGCCCCGGCGCCACCCGACAACCCGGTGACGGTGGCGCAGCTCGCCAAGCGGATGGCGCAGCGGCACATGCCGGACCGGATGGCCGGCTGCCGGCACTGCGGGCGTACGTACTGCGATCTGTTCCTGGAGGCGCTCGCGGTGCTGGACCGGCGCGACCAGGCCGCCGCCCGCCAGATCCGGGCCGTCCTGCAGTACGCCGGCCTCACCCCACCGGCCAGCGATGACGACGACGACTCAGCACACCCCGCCTCATGATCGCCGCGATCTTGCGGTTATCGTGAGACAAAGTGGACAAATCTTCTCGATAAGCGCAAGATCGTCGCGATCATGGGGGGTAAGGGGCTCGTCCGGTCAGAGAATGTCGAGTACGGCTCGTAGCAGGCGATTGACCTCCACCATCTCGGCGGGGCTCAGTCGTCCGACACGCTCGCCAATGGCTTTCTCGGTGTCGACGGCACGCAGTTGGTCCAGCATGAGCCGGGTCGACTCACCACGCACAGTCACCTCAGGACGGAACACATACGGGTGTGCCGACGTGGAGGTCGGAGCAACTACCGTCGTCGACAGGTGCAGCTCGTCGGACTGCACCACCACGGCGTACCGGCGGCCTTGTTGTTCGTGACCTATCGCGTCACGGGGAGCGCGGAGCCGGTAGACGTCACCACGCACTGAGCTCGTCCAACTCCGCCTGGACCCGGCGAACCTCAGCGAGGTCGTCGACGTTGCCGCGCGCGTGCTCCGCGTCCGCCCGCATTCTCGCCTTCAACGCGTGGTCGGCATGTTCGTCGAGGAGCCGCGTGATGACATCGTCGATCGACGCGTCTCCGAACTCCTGTGCACGGGTCCGCATCAGCCGGTCGCGGGTGGCAGCGCTGACCCTGATCGTCGTTGTCGCCATGGAGGTAGTCTACCCACTAGTCTACATATCGTCTACTAAACGATCTACCTAGTCGGCTACCACGCCGGCCGGTCAGGAGGCGGGCAGGACGGTGCCGGTGACCTCGCCCAGGCCGATGGTCGTGCCGGCCGGGCCGGGAGCGGTGGCGGTGATGGTCACCGTGTCGCCGTCGTCGAGGAAGGTGCGCAGCGAGCCGTCGTCGAGGGTGACCGGCTCGGTGCCGCCCCAGGTCAGCTCCAGGAACGAGCCGACCTGGTCGCGCCGGTCCCCGGAGACGGTGCCGGAGGCGTAGAGGTCGCCGGTGCGCAGCGCCGCGCCGTTGACGGTCAGGTGCGCCAACTGCTGCGCCGGCGTCCAGTACATGCCGGCGAACGGCGGCTCGCTGACCTTGGTGCCGTTCCACTCGACGACGATCGACAGGTCCAGGCCGCGCCGCGACGATTCAGCGAGATACGGCAACACCGGTGGATCCTGCGGCGGGGCCGGCACCCAGGCGTGCTCCAGTGCCTCCAGCGGCACGATCCACGGGCTGACCGAGGTGGCGAACGACTTGCCGAGGAACGGACCCAGCGGCTGGTACTCCCAGGCCTGGATGTCGCGGGCCGACCAGTCGTTGACCAGGGTGACGCCGAAGACGTGGTCGGCGAACCGCTCCGTCGGCACCCGGTCGCCGAGCCGGGTCGGCACCCCGACGACGAAACCGACCTCGGCTTCGATGTCGAGCCGGCCCGACGGGCCGAAGACCGGGCCGGCGGAGCTGCGCCGCTGCCCGCAGGGGCGCACGATCGGCGTACCGGAGACGACGACCGTGCCGGCCCGCCCGTGGTAGCCGATCGGCAGGTGCCGCCAGTTCGGAGTGAGCAGCGGCTGGCCGGGGCGGAAGATCTGCCCGACGTTGCTGGCGTGCTGCTCGGAGGAGTAGAAGTCGACGTAGTCACCGACGGTGAACGGCATGACCAGGTCGACCTGCGCCAACGGGACCAGCAGCGGCTCGACCGCCGCCCGGTGCTCCGACTCGGTGAGCAGCTCGACGATCCGCCGCCGGACGGTGGTCCACTGTGCCCGGCCGAGGGCCAGGAAGGCGTCGAGGGTCGGCTGGCACAGGGCGCCGCCAGCGAGGATCAGGTCGGCATCCTCCGCGCCGCGCAGGTCGAGCACGAAATCCCCGATCCGTACGCCGAGCCGCTGCTCGCCGCCAGGCGAGCCGCCGCCAGGCGAGCCGCCGCCAGGCGAGCCGCCGCCAGGCGAGCCGCCGCCAGGCGAGCCGGCCCCGCCGCTGTGGCGGAAAGCACCGTACGGCAGGGTCTGCACCCCGTACGGTGAACCGTCGGCACCCGGCACCCAGCAGGTCGTCACGCGAATCCTCCGTTGATCAGCCCCAGCCGGACCAGGTCGGTCAGCGGGTCGGTGATGCTGCAGGACCCGAAACCTACCCACAGCGGCCGGTCGGCGCGCCCGCGCGTGCGGGCCGGCTCGATCAGCCGCGCCGCGTCGGTGGTGGCGAGCAGCTCGGCGACCTCGGCCACCTCGGCACCCTCGGCGGCGGTGATCGTGGCGGCGAGGACGTTGAGGAAGCCGTGGTGGGTGAAGCCGGTCTCCGGGTCGGTGTCCCGGATGGCGTGGTGCAGCCCGGCGGTCAGCTTGAACGGCAACGCGCGGTCCCGGCAGGCGCAGATCACGGCGGCCAGCTCGACCGGGGTGGGGAACAGTTCGGCGGCCAGCCCGCCGGTGCGGAACTTGGCGGCCACGTCGACGCCGCCGGCCCGCGCCTCGGCGAGGGTGTCCAGGGCGGCGAGCAGCCCCCAGGTCAGCGGCACCTCGGCGTACCCGCTGATCTTGGGCCAACCGGCGAGGGCCGCCAGCAGCGCGCGGAGGCCGGGTTGCGGGTCCTCGCCGCGTTTGGCGACGGCGACCTCGACCTGGCGCAGCCGCAGCCGGTCGGCGGGCAGCGCGTCGACGGCGGCCGGCAGGGCGGCGAGCCCGGTGTCGCCGATGAGGCCGATCTCCAGCTCCTCGCCGGGTCCGAGCAGCCGCCGGGCCGCGTCGATCTCGGAGGCGGGCAGCAGGAACGGGCCGACCAGGTTGGCGTACCAGGCGGTGCGGTGGCCACGGTGCGCGGTGATCGCGTCGGGCAGGTCGGCGCTGCCCGGCGGGAAGACGGCGGCGTCGTCGACGAGGCCGGCGAAGATCCTGGGTACCTGCATTGACACGCCTTTGAACCTAGTGGATTCTACGATTAACGGACAACAGCGTCCGACTATCGGACGCTTTCGCCCGGTCAACGGGGAGATACGGAGGGTAATGATGCCCTACTACCGCAGCGTTGGCGAGATCCCCCGCAAGCGCCACACCCAGTTCCGCCAACCCGACGGCAGCCTGTACGCCGAGGAACTGATGGGCCAGGAAGGCTTCTCCGCCGACTCGTCCCTGCTCTACCACCGGCACCTGCCCACCGCGATCGTCGCCGCCGAGGCCTACGCGCCCCCGCCGACCCGACGGCTGCCGAACCACCCGCTCACGCCACGGCACCTGCGTACCCACAAGCTCGACTCCGGACACACCGACGCCGTCCTCGGCCGGCAACCGCTGCTCGCCAACGACGACGTACGGATCTGCTACGTCGTCGCCGACCAGCCGTCCCCGCTGTACCGCAACGCCACCGGCGACGAGTGCCTGTACGTCGAGTCCGGCGCCGCCCGGGTGGAGACCAGCTTCGGGGTGCTCGGTGTCACCTCCGGTGACTACGTGATCATCCCGACCTCGGTGGTGCACCGGATCGTGCCCGTCGACGACGTACCACTGCGACTGCTCACCATCGAGGCGACCGGCCACATCGGAGCGCCCAAGCGGTACCTGTCGCAGCGCGGCCAGTTCCTGGAGCACTCGCCGTACTGTGAGCGGGACATCCGTGGACCCGGCCAGCCGCTGCTGGTCGACGGCACCGACGTCGAGGTGTACGTGCGGCACCGGCAGGGCTGGACCCGGCACGTCTATGCCCACCACCCGTTCGACGTGGTCGGCTGGGACGGCCACCTCTACCCGTGGGCGTTGAGCATCTACGACTTCGAGCCGATCACCGGCCGGCTGCACCAGCCGCCACCGGTGCACCAGACCTTCGCCGGCCCGAACTTCGTGATCTGCTCGTTCGTGCCCCGCAAGGTCGACTACCACCCGCAGGCCGTCCCGGTGCCGTACAATCACCACAACGTCGACTCCGACGAGATGCTGTTCTACACCGGCGGCAACTACGAGGCGCGACGCGGCTCCGGCATCGAACAGGGCTCGATCTCGCTGCACCCGGCGGGATTCACCCACGGGCCGCAACCCGGGGCCGTCGAACGCTCACTCGGTGCCGAGTACTTCGACGAACTCGCCGTCATGGTCGACACCTTCCGACCGCTGGACCTCTGCGACGCCGCCCTGACCGTCGAGGACAGCGGGTACGCCTGGACCTGGGCGGGCAACGCCCGCTGAGCCGACTACCGTTGGTCCGGCGGCCGACCGGTGGCCGAGCGCAACACCATGAACTGGGCGAACGCGGCGGCACCGATCGCCGACACCAGCAGCCACGGCGAGGCGATCGCCGCGTAGCAGAAGATCAGCACCGGGGCGGCGCCCACCGCGTACACGGCCGTCGCCAGGCGGCGGTCCAACAGCTGCGACAGCACCTCGCTGATCCGGCCCGGCACCCGCCGGGCCAGCAACCAGACCAGCACCACCCCGCCGATCGCCGAGAACATCGCCCAGCCGCGCGACGCGGTGCTGCCCGCCAGGCAGGCCACGGTCACCGCCGCGACCATGCTGTAGCCGGCACCGATCAGCACCAGCCGGCGCAGTTCCTCGTCGACCGTGCGCGGCTGCCGCTGCCCCGGATCCGGTGGTGGCGGCGGGGCCATCATGGTCGCCTGCTCGGCGAGGATCGCCAGCTCGGCGGCGTACCGGCGCTGCTCCAGGCCGATCACCCCGACGTCGTGCTGCGCCTCACCGATCAGCGGGTCCAGCCGCAGCGCCTCGCCGTACGCCCGGTGCGCCAGGTCGAACAGTTCCAGCCGGGCACCGACCAGGCCGAGCACCAGGTGCGCCTGGGCGTCCTGCGGGGCCAGCCCCACCCCGCGCCAGGCCGCGTTCAGTGCCGGCTGGCCGTTGCGTGAGCCGGCCAGGATCGCCGCTCCGCTGCGCTGGGCGTACGCGTCGTCGGGGTACGTGGCCAGCAGGTCGGTGGCGACCCGGGCCGCCTCGGCGAACCGGCGCAGGTCGATCAGCGCCAGTCCGCGTACCACCTGCAGGGCGATCCGGTCCGCGACGTCGAGCCCGGCGGCGGGGTCGGTCGGTGGCTCGGCGGCCGCCGCCGACCACGGACTCGGCACGTCTCCGGTGGTCGACCCGTCGACCGCGGCGAGGGCCTGTTCCGGGCGGTCGGCGGCCAACTGCACCCGGGCCAGCATGATCCGGGCGGCGACGCTGTCCGGGTCGAGCGCGGTCGCGAACCCGATCTCGGCGGCGGCTTCGTCGTAGCGGCCGAGGTCGGCCAGCAGCCCGGCCCGTTGCAGGTAGCCGTGGACGTCGGTGGGCGGCTCGGGGGCAGACTCGCTCGACACCTGTCGAGCCTATCCGGGCGGCGCGAGCGGATAGACGAGCGCGACCGCCAGGCCGGCCAGCCCTTCGCCCCGGCCGGTCAGCCCGAGCCCGTCGGTGGTGGTGCCGGAGACGGTGACCGGGGCACCGGCGGCGGCGCTGAGCGCCTGCTGCGCCTCGGTGCGGCGGGGACCGATCTTCGGCCGTACGCCGATCACCTGGATCGACACGTTGCCGATGACGAACCCGGCGGCGACCACCCGGCGGGCCGCCTCGGCGAGCAGGTCGACCCCGGCGGCCCCGGCCCACTGCGGCTGGTCGACGCCGAAGTTGGCACCCAGGTCACCGAGGCCGGCGGCGGAGAAGAGCGCGTCGCAGGCGGCGTGCGCGGCGACGTCGCCGTCGGAGTGCCCGGCCAGGCCGGTCTCGCCCGGCCAGTGCAGGCCGGCGACCCAGCAGGGGCGGTCGGCGGCGAAGGCGTGCACGTCGGTGCCGACCCCGACCCGGGGAACGATCATCGCGCGGGTTCCGTCGGACGGGACGATCATGACGGCTCGGTCCGAAGGACGATCATGACGGCAGGGTACGGGGTGCCGGTTCGGTGGCGAGCAGGTGCTCGGCGATCACCAGGTCGAACGGGCGGGTGATCTTCAGCGCCCGCTCCGAGCCGGGCACGCAGACGACCGGTACGCCGAGTTTCTCCACCAGCCCGGCGTCGTCGGTGTGCGGGTCGGCGGCGTCGGCGTGCGCGGCGGCCAGCACGTCCCGGCGGAACCCCTGCGGGGTCTGTACGGCCCGCAGCGTCGACCGGTCGACGGTGGCCAGGACGGTCTCGTCGGCGTCCACCGACTTGATCGTGTCGACGACAGGGAGCACCGGGACGACGGCCGGGGCACCGGCCCGGACCGCGGCGGCGACCGAGTCGATCAGGTCGGGTGGGGTGAGTGCCCGGGCCGCGTCGTGCACCAGGACGATCTGCGGGCCGGCCGGTACGGCGGCCAGCGCGGCGGCCACCGAGGCCTGCCGGTGCGCCCCGCCCGGCACGACGATCAGCGGTAGCCCGGCGGCGGCCGGGGTGAGCAGGTCGCGCACGGCGTCGACGTCGGCCGGTGGGGCGGCGACCACGATCACCGCGACCGAGGCGGCGTCGGCGAGCCGGTGGACCGCGTGCACCAGCAGCGGTACGCCGCCGAGCAGGCGCAGAGCCTTCGGCGCGCCGGGCCCGAGGCGTACCCCGGCACCGGCAGCCGGAACGAGGACCGCGACGTCACCGCGCTGCTGGAGATGCGCGGTCACGTCGCGGTCCTCGTTTTCGGGAGCAACAGACGATCTATGGGTGGAGAGCTGCCTTACGCGTCGGTGAGCACCTTGTCGAGGAGGTTCTCCGCCTCGTCCTTGGTGCTCTTCTCCGCAAGCGCGACCTCGCCGACCAGGATGTCCCGGGCCTTGGCGAGCATGCGCTTCTCGCCTGCGGACAGCCCCCGCTCCCGCTCCCGACGCCAGAGGTCACGAACGACCTCGGCGACCTTGAGCGGGTTTCCGGACGCCAACTTCTCGAGGTTCGCCTTGTACCGCCGCGACCAGTTGGTCGGCTCCTCGGTGTGTGGCGCGCGAAGCACATCGAAGACCTTGCCCAAGCCTTCTTCGCCAACCACTTCACGCACACCGACGATCTCGGCGTTCTCGGCGGGAACTCGCACCGTCAGGTCACCCTGCGCAACCCTGAGGACGAGGTACTGCTTCTCCTCGCCCTTGATGACACGAGTCTCGATTGCCTCGATGAGTGCGGCCCCGTGGTGGGGGTAAACAACGGTCTCGCCGACACTGAAAACCATAGGTTCGAAGCCCCTTTCGCTGTGTCTAGGGTAACACGCTCAGGCACCGATGTCCCGTCGTACTCATAGCCGTAAGCGCAGGTCAGAGGGGCTGTGAGAGGTCTTTCTCCGGCTTGACACGCAGCCGCCGGCAAGCTTCGACCACCGTGAGTAACCGGACGATCAGCAGGCAGCTAACCCGCCCGGTGGCCGGACGAGGCGCGTTTCGACCCCTCTCATCCTATCCGTCACCCTCATCTTTTACCTGGCTCTGGCGTAACCAGGTCCGGTGCGAGACCCTGATAGTTGGACCCCGATCGACCTCACGGGCGAGCGGGCTGGGGGTGCTGTGGGCAGGACAGGCAACGGCGATGGGTGGTCTGACGGCGCGGGAGCGCCCGACGACCTGCCGCAGATCCCTGCCGACTGGGGCCCGATCGTCGTACCCGACGATCCCGCCGCGCTCGCCGCCGAGGCCGAGCTCGTCCGCCGGGAGCTGCGCCGCACCCGCCGCCGCGACCGCTGGCACCGCCGGCTGGGGCTGCGCTCCGACCAGGTCGGACACCGACCGCACGAGATCGCCGCGCTCCGCCTGCCGCTGACCATCATGCTGGTCGCCGTACTCGCCGCCATGGTGAGCCTGTTCATCGTCGCCTGGACCGACCGGCCGCCGCCGTCGCCGGGCCAGTCGGCCGAGCCGTCGGTGGCACCGTCGGCGGCGGCGGGTTCGGCCACCCTGCCCGCCGGGCCGCTGCCCGCGCTCGACCTGATCGACCCCGCCGGCCGCCCGGTCGCCCTGCACGCCCTGCTACCAGCGGTGATCCTGCTGGTCGACAGCTGCGACTGCGCAGATCAGGTCGCCGCCGCCCGAGGCGCCGCCCCGGCCGGGGTGTCGGTCGTCGCCGTCACCGACCGCCCCGACCCTGCGGCGGGCACCGACGGCAACGCGGCGACGCCCGCCACCGACGGCAGCGATCCGCTGCCCGCCACCGAACCGGCCGTGCACCGCCTGGCCGACCCGACCGGCGAGATCCGCGACTTCGTCGACGTCACCCCGGTCGCCGACACCGCCACCGTCCTGCTCGTGGCGCGCGGCGGCGACGTCGTCCGGCTCGTGCCGGCCGCCCGCACCACCGAGACGTACCGCGCCGACCTGGCCGGGCTGGTCAGTCAGCGGTGAGCAGGCCGGCGTAGAGCGTCAGCCCCGGACCGAACGCCAGCATCACCACCCGGCCCGGCGGCCGTGGTGCCCGCCGCAGCCGGTCCAGGATCAGCAGTACGGTCGGCGACGAACAGTTGCCGTACTCCGCCAGGGTCTCCCGGGACGCCGCCATCGCCTCGTCCGGCAACGCCAGCTCCCGCTGCACCACGCTCAGGATGCGCGGACCACCCGGATGCACCGCCCAACCGTCGACCTGGGCCACCGACAGCCCGTGCCGGGCCAGCAGGTCGGCCACCAGCGCCCGGACGTGCAGCGACAACACCTGCGGCACCCGGGGTGACAGGCCCATCCGGAACCCGAGATCGGTCACCTCCCAGGTCATGTGGTCGGCCGTCGCGGTGTCCGTCGCCGCCACGATCTCCCGTACGACGTAGTCACCGGACCGTGGGACGTAGTCACCGGACCGTGGGACGTCGCCGGACCGTACGGCATCGTCGCCGGACCGGCGCGGACCGGGCGGGATGCCGCCCGCGCCGGTCGGCCTCGGCCCGGTCGGCGCCAGCACCACCGCCGCCGCCGCGTCCGAGAACAGGGCGTGCGCCACGATCTGCTGGGTGTCGGTACGGCGGCCCGGCGGCTGGATGTGCAGGCTGGTCAACTCGGCGCACAGCAGCACCGCCGGCCGGCCCCGCGCGGTGACGAAGTCCGCCGCCGCGCCCAGCCCCGGCAGCGCCGCGTAGCAGCCCATGTGCCCGACGAACAGCCGCTGGGTCGCCGGTGACATCCCGAGATCCCGGGCCAGCAGGATGTCCAGGCCCGGTGTGGCGTACCCGGTGCAGGAACAGACCACGAACAGCCCGATGTCGCCGGCCGACACCCCCGACCCGGTCAACGCCTGCGCCACCGCCTCCTTGCCCAGCGGCAACGCCTCGACCTGGTAGCGACGCATCCGGCGCTCCGTCGGCCAGTCCGCCACGTCTTCCAGCAGCGGACTCACCGCCGCCTGCCGGGTCCGTACCCCCGAATTGGCGAAGATCCGCGCGGCCAACGCCCGGGCGGCACCGCTGTAGCGGGCGGCGAAGAAGTCCCGCCACAGCTCGTCCTGGGTCGCCGACGGCGGCAACGCCAGCCCCAGCCCGACCACCGCCGCCGACCGGTGCGTCGTCTCGCCCACCGCCGGCCCCACCGAGGCGGTCACCACCGGGGCGCCGATCCGTCGCGGTCCGGATCCCCGCCGAGGGCGGCCACCCCCAGCCAGTCCGCGCAGACGTCCGACGTCGGCGGATGCAGGGCACCGCAGCGGGCGTCGCGGAACAGCCGCTCCACCGGATGACCCCGGCGGGTCGCCCCGGTGCCGGCCGCCTCCACCATCGACGACGCCACCTCGGCCGCCGTGGCACCGGCCACCAGCTTGGCCCGCCACACCCACTGGTTGGTCTGCGGATCCCCCGGCGCGGCGTCCACCCGGCGGGCCGCCTCCCGTACGGTCAGCCACGCCGACTCCGCAGCCGCGTCCGCCCGACCGATCCGGGCCCGCACCGCCGGCAGCCCGGTCAGGCCACGGTCGGTCAGGTGCGCCACCGCCGCGTCCACCGCCGCCCGCGCCACCCCGGCGTACACCGCCGCATAGCTGGCGACCATCCAGTGTGGCATCAACTGGGCCACCACCAGCGCCAACCCTTCGACCCCGCCGAGCAGGGCGGACGCCGGCACGGTGACGTCCAGGTGCAGATCGTGCGAGCAGGTCGCCCGCATCCCCAGCGAATCCCAGGTCTGCTCCACCCGCAGCCCCGGGGTGTCCGCCGGCACCAGGAACTGCGACACCGTCGCCGGATCGTCGGCGTGCCGGGCCGCCACCAGGTACCCGCCGGCGTGCCCGGCACCGGAGCAGAACGCCTTGGCACCCTTGATCTGAAACCCGCCACCGGGCACCGGGTGGTACACCGTCGACAGTTGGGACAGCCGGGACCCGGCACCCCGTTCGCTCATCGCCACCGCGTACCAGGTGCCGGCGGCGGCGGCCGCGAGCAGCCGGTCCCGGGCGGCCAGCGCCTCGTCCGGCAGCCCGAGCGCCTCGGCGAGGTTGTCGTCGACCGCACTCAGCGCCCCGGTCACCGACACGTGCATGTTGAACACCAGCGCCGTCGCCCCGTTGCCCCGGGCCAGCTCGTACGCCACCTCGGCGTAGTCGGCGAACCCGGCACCCAGGCCGCCCATGCGCTCCGGGACCAGCAGCCCGAACAGGCCCTCCTGGCGCAGGTCGGCGAAGTCCGCCACCGGGAAACTCCCGGCCCGGTCGTGCTCACCCGCCCGCGCGGCGAACCTCGGCACCAACCGCCGCGCCGCCGCCAATGCGTCGCCCACCATTGCTTCCCCTTCCGCCGGTCGATCAGCCTGACTTCAGCCCCCTGCCCTGGTACAGCAGCGCGGTGGACCGGGTCGGCACCATCCGGCGCCGTACCGGCCACAACGGGGGTCGCGAGGCGTCGGTGCCGGCGCGCGCGCTGCCGGTGCCCGGGGTGCCGGCGCGCGCGCTGCCGGTGCCCGGGGTGCCGGTGCGCGCCAGCGTGGCCCGCAGCAGCCAGTCGGCCAGCGCCGGGCCGGTCGGCCGCAGCCCCCGCACGAACAGCCGTACGCCGTGCCGCGCGCACTCCCTCGTCAGCCGCTGCGGGCTCACGAACAGCGCCGGATCGTGGATGCCGCGCGGCACCATCGGCAGCCGCTCCCCCAGCTCGACCGCGACCAGCCGGCAGCGCAGGGTCGCGTTCAGGGTGTCCAGCACCAGCAGCCCACCAGGACGCAGCACCCGGCACACCTCGGCGACGGCTCCCGCCAGATCCGGCACGTGCTCCAGCAGCTCACCGGCGGAGACCACGTCGGCCACCGCGTCCGCCAGCGGCAACGCCAGCGCGTCACCGCGTACCGGGGTCACCCCGTGCGCGGCGGCCTGGCCGAGCGCCGATGCGGTCAGGTCCACCCCGACGTGCCGGTAACCCTTGCCGTGCAGGTGCGGGGCGAGCAGGCCGGCTCCGCAGCCGACGTCGACCAGCACCGCGCCGTCGCGGGCGGCCGGCGGGATCAGCTCGGCCCGCGCCTGCGCGATCCAGTGCAGCATCTCGAACGCACCCGCCGGTCGCCACCACTCGTCGGCCAGTACGTCGTACTGGCGGACGTCGTTCGCGGGCAGCCCGGACATTGAGTGAGCGTGACACGACCAGCTGGTAACGGCCACACTTGACGGCTATGTCACGCCGCGTGTCCGCATTGATCAAGGCCAGCCATCCCGAACCGGCGGTCGCGGTCACCGCCGTCGCGGCGCTGCTGGCCTGGGGCGTCGGGCACCGTCCGGTCGGGATCGTCCTGGTCGCACTCACCATCGCGGCCACCCAGCTCGCCGTCGGCTGGACCAACGACTGGCTCGACGCCGACCGGGACCGGCGGGTGGGGCGGGCCGACAAACCCGTACCGGCCGGGGCGGTCAGCGCGCGGACGGTCGGCGCCGCCGGGCTGGTCGCGGCGGCGGCCACCCCGCTGCTGGCCGCGCCGACCGGCGTACCGGCCACGGCGTGCATCACCGGTGCGCTGCTCAGCGCCCTGGCGTACAACTGGCCGTTGAAGTTCACCGTCGTCTCGGTCCTGCCGTACGCGGTGTCGTTCGGGGCGCTGCCGGCGTTCGTCGTCCTGGCCCTGCCCGGCGCGCCGGCCCCGCCGGCCTGGCTGGTCGCCGCCGGCGCGCTGCTCGGTGCCGGCGCGCACTTCGCCAACGTGCTGCCGGACCTGGCCGACGACGCCCGCACCGGGGTGCGCGGACTGCCGCACCGCCTCGGTGCCACCGGGTCCGGGCTGGCCGCCGCCGGGCTGCTCGCCGCCGCCACGGTCACCCTGGTCGTCGGCCCGCCCGGACCGCCGTCGTGGGCCGGGCTCGCGGCGGTCGCCGGCACCGTCGTCATCCTGGCCACCGGCTGGTACGTGGCCCGCCGCGCCACCGCCGACGGCGCCCGGCCGGACGCCGTCTTCCGGGCCGTCATGCTGGTCGCCGTGATCGACGTGGTCCTGCTGGTCGCCAGCGGCCCGGTGGCCTGAGCGGGTACGCCACCCGCGCAGGGGGCCAGGTCAGGTGATTGTCGGGTCCGTGGCGGACGGCCGATCATCGCCAACTACCCTGGAGCCGGTCTGCGCGGGGTGTCGCCCCGCGCCCGGCGCCGGCGCGGCGCGGATCGTAACGAGGAGGACCGACGTGACGCCCTCGACCAGGGGATACCGCCGAGTCACGGTGCTGTTCACCGGCGCGGCCGCAGCGAGCGCCCTGTTGCTCAGCGGCTGTGGCACCGGCCAGATCGCCGAGACCGCGATCAAGTCGGCGTCGATCAACGGGGTCAACGTCGACTCACCGGACGGTACGGTGTCGCTGCGCGACCTGTCCGTGCCCTACCCGGGGGTCGAGGGCTACCCGGCCGGCAGCAGCGCCCCCGTCGAGGTCGCGATCTTCAACAACACCAACGACCCGGTCACCGTGACGGTCAGCGTCGCCGGGCCGGGCGACAGCGACCGGGAGACGGTCATCGGTGCCGCGTCGGTGGTGATCGGCGGATCCGACGCCGAGCCGTCGCCGCAGACCACCGACGGTACGGAGCCGACCGGCCAGCCCGCCGCCGACCCTGGCCGGGACGCCCGGATCTCGTTGCCGGCCAACGGCTGGGCCCTGTTCAGCACCGACGACACCGAGCCGCTGCGGGTGACCGGCCTGACCGACACGCTGACCGCCGGCCGCTCGGTCAACCTGGTCTTCGAGTTCGACAACGGCAACGAACGTCTGGTCGTGCCGGCCCCGGTCGACATGCCGCTCACCCCGGTGCCGCGCGCCCCGGCCGAGCACGACGAGGAAGAGCACTGAGCTCGCGGTCGATCCCCCGGGGTGCCGGCGGCAGCGCCGCCGGCACCACCCGTGGTGGTGCCGCGCCGCGGGCCCGCGCGGCCCGTGAGCCCCGACCCGCGTACGAATGCGACGCCTGCGGACACCAGCCGCCCAAGTGGGTCGGCCGCTGCCCGGAGTGCGGCGAGTGGGGGTCGGTGATCGAGTCGGTCGTCAGCGGCCCGGTGGTCTCCGGCCGGGTGGTCAGCACCCGGATGCCCGCCGAACCGGCCCGACCGATCGCCACCATCAGCGCCGCGCCGGCCAAGGCCCGCCCGACCGGCGTCAGCGAACTCGACCGGGTCCTCGGCGGCGGGCTGGTGCCCGGCGCGGTGGTGCTGCTCGCCGGCGAGCCCGGGGTCGGCAAGTCCACCCTGCTGCTGGACGTCGCCCAGCAGTGGGCCGCCGGTGCCGGCAGCCCGTCGCTGGTGGTCAGCGGCGAAGAGTCGACCAGCCAGGTCCGGTTGCGGGCGGAACGGATCGGCGCCCTGCACGACAAGCTCTACCTGGCCGCCGAGAGCGACCTCGGGGTGGTCCTCGGTCACCTCGACGCGGTCAAGCCGGGGCTGCTGGTGCTCGACTCGGTGCAGACCATCTCGATGCCCGGCTCCGACGGCATCCCCGGCGGGGTCACCCAGGTCCGGGCCGTCACCGCCGCGCTCGTCGCCGCCGCCAAGGAACGCAACATCGCCACCGTGCTGGTCGGCCACGTCACCAAGGACGGCCAGGTCGCCGGCCCCCGGGTGCTGGAGCACCTGGTCGACGTGGTGCTGCACTTCGAAGGCGACAAGCACTCGTCGCTGCGGATGGTGCGCGGCATGAAGAACCGGTTCGGCGCCGCCGACGAGGTCGGCTGCTTCGAGATGCACGAGGGCGGCATCAGCAGCCTGGCCGACCCGTCCGGGCTGTTCCTCACCCGCTACAGCGAACCGGTGCCGGGCACCTGCGCGACCGTGGCGATGGAGGGCCGCCGGGCGCTGGTCACCGAGGTGCAGGCGCTGATCGGGGCCACCGTCGCCGGCTCGCCCCGGCGGACCGTCTCCGGGCTCGACGGTGCCCGGCTGGCCATGGTGCTGGCGGTGCTGCAACGGCGTACCGAACGGCTCACCCTGCACGACCGGGAGGTCTTCGCGGCGACCGTCGGCGGCATCCGGGTGGTCGAGCCGGCCGCCGACCTTGCGGTGGCGTTGGCGGTCGCGTCCGGCGGGGTCAACCTGGCCATCTCCCCGCAGCTGGTGGCGATCGGGGAGGTCGGGCTGACCGGCGAGGTCCGCCGGGTCGGCGCGGTCGCCCGCCGGCTGGCCGAAGCGGCCCGGCTCGGCTTCCGGTACGCCCTGGTGCCACCCGGTGCGGCCGCCGCCGGCAGTGACCCGTTGCCGGCGAACATGCACGTCACCGAGGTCGGCGACGTGCGCGCCGCGCTGCAGGCCGCGGCCCGTGCCTCCGCCGACTGACCACCGGCGTCACCGCGGCAACAGTAACCACGGCAGCACCCACCGCATGCCGGTCCGTAGACTGGTGCCGTGGCGATCGACCGCGATGCGAACAAGACTGCCGGCGCTGGCACGCCCGGCCGGGTCGGTGCCGTCGGCTCCCCGGCCCGCCCGATCAGCGCCGGCACGTCCGCGTTGACCACCCCGGCTGCCACCGGCGACCCACTGCGGGCCAATCTGGCCCTGATGGCGCCGGGCACCGCGCTGCGCGACGGGCTGGAACGGATCCTGCGCGGACGCACCGGCGCACTGATCGTGCTCGGCTACGACAAACAGGTCGAGTCGCTGTGCACCGGCGGTTTCCCGCTGGACGTCGAATTCTCCTCCACCCGGGTCCGCGAGCTGTGCAAGATGGACGGCGCGGTGGTGCTCTCCAGCGACGGCACCCGGATCGTCCGGGCCGCCGTACACCTGATGCCGGATCCGTCGATCCCCACCGAGGAGTCCGGCACCCGGCACCGCACCGCCGAACGCGTCGCCCGGCAGACCGGCTACCCGGTGATCTCGGTCAGCCAGTCGATGCGGATCATCAGTCTCTACGTCAACGGTCAGCGGCACGTACTGGACGACTCCGCCGCGATCCTGTCCCGGGCCAACCAGGCGCTGGCCACCCTGGAGCGCTACAAGCTGCGGCTGGACGAGGTCTCCGGCACCTTGTCGGCCCTGGAGATCGAGGATCTGGTCACCGTCCGCGACGCGGTCGCCGTGGTGCAGCGGCTGGAGATGGTCCGCCGGATCGCCGACGAGATCGCCGGGTACGTCGTCGAGCTGGGCACCGACGGACGGCTGCTCGCCCTGCAACTCGACGAGCTGATGGCCGGTGTCGACGCCGACCGGACCCTGGTGATCCGCGACTACCTGCCGACCGGGCGCAAACCCCGCACCCTGGACGAGGCACTGGTCGAGCTGGACCTGCTGACCGCGACCGAGCTGATCGACCTGGTCGCGGTGGCCAAGGCGATCGGGTACGCCGGCTCCACCGAGGCCCTGGACGCGGCGGTCAGCCCGCGCGGGTTCCGGCTGCTGGCCAAGGTGCCCCGGCTGCCGGTGGCGGTGGTCGACCGGCTGGTCAACCACTTCGGCAGCCTGCAGCGGCTGCTGGGAGCCACCGTGGAGGACCTGCAGGCCGTCGACGGTGTCGGCGACGCCCGGGCGCGCAGCGTACGGGAAGGTCTGTCCCGACTGGCCGAGGCGTCGATCCTGGAACGCTACGTCTGAGCCGCCGGGGCGGGCCACGGCTGAGCCGCAGCGCAGCTCGGCGCGCCCTGGCCGGCGACAGTTGGCGTCGCCGTGCCGGGCCGACGGCTGTCAGTTGGTGATGGTCACGACGAACGGCTCGCTCACCTTGCTGCCCAGCCGGGCGAACAGCTGGTACTCGCCAGCGGCGAGGTGGTCACCGGCGGCGACGTCGTTGGCGCAGGTGCTGGCCGCCCGACCGTTCCAGCTGACCTGGTAGTCGCGGGCCGTCCCCGGCCCGAACGTCTGCACGTCGGTGCCGCGCGCCGTGCCGCAGGTGTCCGACGACCAGATCAGCTCGGCACCGCGCTTGAGGTAGAGCTCCTGCGGGTCGGCACCCACGTCCCGGTCGCAGGTACGGCTGCCGGCGTTCTGCACCCGCAGGCGCAGCGCCAGGGTCACGCCACGTTGGGCACTCGCCGGGGACGCGGAGGCGGCCAGCAGCAGCTCGTCGTCGGTGCAGGTGCCGGAGGACGGACCGACCGGAGCCGGTGGCACACCCGGATCCCCGCCACCGGCGGCTGGCGGCTGGCCGCCGGTCGCACCACCGGCAGCCGGGCCACCGTCACCGGTGCCGCCGTCGCCCGTACCGCCGGCGTCGCCGGTGCCGCCACCGGAGGTTCCGTCGTCACCGGAGTCGTCGGCCGGCGGCGAGCCGGTCGTCGGGGTGAGGATCTCGCCCGACGGCGTCGGCGTCGGCGTCGGGCCGCCACCCACACCGGACCGGTTGGAGCCGCTGCAGGAGTAGACCACGATGAACAACAGCATCAACACTGCGCCGAGCACGACGGCACGACGCCGCCAGTAGATGGCGGATGGCAGCGGGCCAACCGTCAGTCGCATGATGGCACACCGTATCGGCAAGTCCGGGTCGGCCGGCACGCGACGCGCCGACGCCCCGGGCGGGTCCGTCAGAGATATGTCTTACGCGCGAAGACCGCGTGCGCGCCGGCCACCCGGTCCAGAAAGAGCAGGCCGGCACAGTGGTCGATCTCGTGCTGCAGGGCACGGGCCTCGAACCCGTCGGTGACCAGGCGGACCGGTTCGCCGGTGCCGGGCAGTTGCGCCTCGACCACCACCCGGCTGGCCCGCTTGACGTCACCGGTGAGGTCGGGAACGGACATGCAGCCCTCCCGGCCGGGTCGCCACCGGGTCGCCTCGACCAGCCGCGCGTTGCACAGCACGAACGTGCCGTGTCCGGTGACGGTCTTCGGATGCCCGGTCACGTCGACGGCGAAGACCTGCGCACCGACGCCGATCTGCGGCGCGGCCAGGCCGACACAGCCCGGCGACACCCGCATGGTGGCGACCAGGTCGGCGGCGAGCCGCACCACCTCGGCCGCGCACGGATCGACCGGCTCACCGGGTCGACTGAGCGTCGGATCAGGCGCGGTGACCACCGGGACCACCTGTCCCGGTACGCCCAGCGCCGCCTCGGTCCAGTCGGCGAGCGTACGGCTGACGGTGCTCACAGCACGTCCGAATCGACCGGTCGCAGGGTCACCTCGACGTCGAGCTCCCGCCCGGTCTCCGCCAGCCGCCGACCCACCTCGGGCGCTGTACCGACCGGCAGTTCGACCTCGGCGACCAGTACGTAGAGCGGACCGGTCAGCCGGGTGGTCAGGTCGGTGACGTTGCCGCCCGCCTCGGCGACCACCCGGGTCACCGCCGCGACGATGCCCAGCCGGTCGGCTCCGTGCACACTGACCAGATACGGCTCCCCGGCCGACGGCAGCTGGTTGTCGGCCGGGACCGGCCGTACGGTGGCCAGCAGCTGGTCGTCTGCGGTCAGCCCGCGCAGCGCCGCGTCGACGTCGGACCCGGCCGGACCGGTGCAGACCAGGGTCATCGCGAAGTGGCCGCGCAGCCGGGTCATCGTGGAGTCGGTCAGGTTCGCGCCGAGACCCGCCAACGCCTCGGCGACGTCCGCGACGATCCCCGGCCGGTCGCGGCCGATCACGGTGATCGCGATTTCGTTCATGCCTGTCGGGCCCTCACTTCCGGTCGACTCCACCTGAGCAGTCTGCCCGACCGGATGACGGGGCGTCCGCGCGGCCTGGCAGGATCGTCCACGCTATGCGTGACGTGAGCTTCGCTGATGCCGCCATCGAATGGTACGACCGCAACGCCCGGGACCTGCCGTGGCGTGAGCCGGGGATCGGCGCATGGGCGATCCTGGTCAGCGAGGTGATGCTGCAGCAGACACCGGTGGTCCGGGTGTTGCCGGCCTGGCGGGCCTGGCTGGACCGGTGGCCGGAGCCGGCGGCGTTGGCGGCCGACCCACCGGCCGAGGCGATCCGGATGTGGAACCGGCTCGGCTATCCACGCCGGGCGTTGCGGCTGCACGAATGCGCCGTCGAGCTGGTCACCCGGCACGGTGGCGCGGTGCCGACCGACCTGGACGAACTGCTCGCGCTGCCCGGGGTCGGCATGTACACGGCGCGGGCGGTCGCCGCGTTCGCGTACGGGCAGCGCCATCCGGTGGTCGACACGAACGTACGGCGGTTGGTGGCCCGGGCGATCGACGGTGCCGCCGACGCGGGTCCGGCCACTCGGCCGGCGGACCTGGTGGCCACGGCGGCGCTGCTGCCGGTGGAGCCGGCTCGGGCGGCCCGGGCCAGCGCCGCCTTCATGGAGCTGGGTGCGGTGGTCTGCGTGGCCCGTACGCCCCGTTGCGGCGGCTGCCCGATGGCCCGACGATGCGCCTGGCGGGCGGCGGGCAGCCCGCCGCTGGTCGGCCCGAGCCGACGACCCCAGCAGTACGCCGGCACCGACCGGCAGGTACGTGGGCTGCTGCTGGCGGTGCTGCGGGAGGCGACCGGCCCGGTGCCGCAGCAGCGGCTGGACACGGTCTGGGCCGACGATCTGCAGCGCCGCCGGGCGTTGGCCAGCCTGATCGAGGACGGCCTGGTGGAGCCGGTCGGCCACGACGACGCCCCGCCGACCGGGTACGCCCTGGCCGGTCAGGGCTGAACCGGGCCGGACGCCGCGACCCCGTGCGGCGCAGCAGCACCCCACGAGCCCTTGCGGCGCAGCAGCACCCCCTGACGCCGTGAGGCGCAGCAGCACCCCGTGACGCCCTGCGGCGCAGCAGCACCCCCGCGACGCCGTGAGGCGCCGCCGGTGGCCCGGCGACGCCTCACGAACAGATGGTGCGGGTGCTGGTTACTCGTCGGCACCGGCGGCGGCCGTGCCGCCGAGGTCGGCGGGCACCGCGTCCGGTACGGTGACCGGCCGTTCCGCCCCCCGGAACACCAGCTTGGACTTGTCGATGTCCTCAGGGTCGCCGTCGCAGTCGACGACCACGATCTGACCCGCCTTGAGCTCGTTGAACAGGATCCGCTCCGACAGGTTGTCCTCGATGTCGCGCTGGATGGTGCGGCGCAGCGGCCGGGCACCCAGCACCGGGTCGAAGCCCTTCTTCGCCAGGTACTTCTTGGCGTTGTCGGTGAGCTCCATGCTCATGTCCTTGTTCCGCAGCTGGGTCTCGATCCGGGCGATCATGATGTCCACGATCGACAGGATCTCGGTGCGGTTCAGCTGGTGGAACACGATGGTGTCGTCGATCCGGTTGAGGAACTCCGGCCGGAAGTGCTGCTTGAGCTCGTCGTTGACCTTCTGCTTCATCCGGTCGTAGTTGGAGTCGTTGTCCTCCGACGCCTGGAAGCCCAGCGACACCGCCTTGGCCACGTCCCTGGTGCCCAGGTTCGTGGTCAGGATGATCACGGTGTTCTTGAAGTCGACGATCCGACCCTGACCGTCGGTGAGCCGACCATCCTCCAGGATCTGCAGCAACGTGTTGAACACGTCCGGGTGGGCCTTCTCGATCTCGTCGAAGAGGACCACCGAGAACGGCCGACGCCGGACCTTCTCGGTCAGCTGGCCGCCCTCGTCGTAGCCGACGTATCCGGGCGGGGCACCGACCAGCCGGGAGACCGTGTACCGGTCGTGGAACTCGGACATGTCCAGCTGGATCAGGGCGTCCTCGCTGCCGAACAGGAACTCGGCCAGCGCCTTGGACAGCTCGGTCTTACCGACGCCGGAGGGGCCGGCGAAGATGAACGAGCCGGACGGGCGCTTCGGGTCCTTCAGGCCGGCCCGGGTGCGCCGGATCGCCTTCGAGACCGCCTTGACCGCGTCGGACTGGCCGACGACCCGCTTGTGCAGCTCGTCCTCCATGCGCAGCAGCCGGGAGGTCTCCTCCTCGGTCAGCTTGTAGACCGGGATACCGGTCCAGTTGCCGAGGACCTCGGCGATCTGCTCGTCGTCGACCTCGCTGACGACGTCGAGGTCGCCCGCCTTCCACTCCTTCTCCCGCTGCGCCTTCTGCCCGAGCAGCTGCTTCTCCTTGTCGCGCAGCTGCGCGGCCCGCTCGAAGTCCTGCGCGTCGATCGCGGACTCCTTGTCGCGACGCACCTGGGCGATCCGCTCGTCGAAGTCGCGCAGGTCCGGCGGCGCGGTCATCCGGCGGATCCGCATCCGGGCACCGGCCTCGTCGATCAGGTCGATCGCCTTGTCCGGCAGGAACCGGTCGGAGATGTACCGGTCGGCCAGGGTGGCGGCGGCGACCAGGGCCCCGTCGGTGATGCTCACCCGGTGGTGCGCCTCGTAGCGGTCCCGCAGACCCTTGAGGATCTCGATGGTGTGCGCCAGCGACGGCTCGCCGACCTGGATCGGCTGGAACCGGCGCTCGAGCGCGGCGTCCTTCTCCAGGTGCTTGCGGTACTCGTCGAGGGTGGTCGCGCCGATGGTCTGCAGCTCGCCACGGGCCAGCATCGGCTTGAGGATGCTCGCCGCGTCGATCGCGCCCTCGGCCGCGCCCGCGCCGACCAGGGTGTGGATCTCGTCGATGAACAGGATGATGTCGCCCCGGGTGCGGATCTCCTTGAGCACCTTCTTCAGGCGCTCCTCGAAGTCACCGCGGTAGCGGGAGCCAGCGACCAGCGCACCGAGGTCGAGGGTGTAGAGCTGCTTGTCCTTCAGCGTCTCGGGCACCTCGCCCTTGATGATCTTCTGGGACAGGCCCTCCACCACGGCCGTCTTGCCGACGCCGGGCTCGCCGATCAGCACCGGGTTGTTCTTGGTGCGGCGGGACAGCACCTGCATGACCCGCTCGATTTCCTTCTCCCGGCCGATGACCGGGTCGAGCTTGCCCTCGCGGGCCGCCTGGGTCAGGTTGCGGCCGAACTGGTCCAGCACCAGGCTGGTCGACGGGGCCGCCTCGCCCGCCGCGGCGCCGGCGGCCGCCGGCTCCTTGCCCTGGTAGCCGGAGAGCAGCTGGATGACCTGCTGGCGCACCCGGTTGAGGTCGGCGCCGAGCTTGACCAGGACCTGGGCGGCGACGCCCTCACCCTCGCGGATCAGGCCGAGCAGGATGTGCTCGGTGCCGATGTAGTTGTGGCCGAGCTGCAGCGCCTCGCGCAACGACAGCTCCAGAACCTTCTTGGCCCGCGGCGTGAACGGGATGTGCCCGCTCGGTGCCTGCTGGCCCTGGCCGATGATCTCCTCGACCTGTTGACGCACACCTTCCAGCGAGATGCCCAGGCTCTCCAGGGCCTTCGCCGCCACGCCCTCACCCTCGTGGATGAGGCCGAGCAGGATGTGCTCCGTGCCGATGTAGTTGTGGTTGAGCATCCGGGCTTCTTCCTGAGCCAGGACGACAACCCGTCGCGCTCGGTCGGTGAACCGCTCGAACATGCCCTCGTGCTCCTCACGTGCCGTGCGCCATTGATCGTGGCGGGGCCAGCGCACGAGCCTCCAGGTGGAAGCTCGTGCCATCACTCTATCGCCGTGGACCGACTCCGCTCCTGCCGTGTCTGGCCGGAGCAGGGGCGATCCGCAACGTTTAACCCAACTGTGCCGCCTCGCCGGCTGTTCCCCGAGGCTCCGGCGCTACGCGGTGAGCGAAATCCGGTCGATCCGCAGGTTCGGCGCGGCGTCGGCGCAGTCGGCCGCGCCGTCCGTACCGGGCCGGGCCAGCCAGTTGTCCACAGGCCTGTGGACAACTGGTGCACAGCCTGTGGAAAACCTCCGGCGACCCTCGGTGCGCCGGGTGAGTCCAGGGCCGCAGGCAGTGAGCGCCCAAAAACCCAGAAACCCCCAAAAACGACACGAGGTACGGATGTCACCATCCGTACCTCGTGTCACTGCACCTGACTGGTCCGGCCGGGCCGGCCAGCACCGGTACGCCTGGGACGATCAGCGACCGGCTTTGGCGTGGTACTCGTCCACGATCTCCTGCGGGATGCGCCCGCGGTCGGAGATCTCCTTGCCTTCCTTCTTCGCCCAGGCACGGATCGCCCGGTTCTGCTCACGGTCGGCAGCAGCACCGCCACGACCCCGCGCGGCCCGACCACCCACGACCACGCCACCGCGGCCGATCTTGGTGCCTGCAGCCACGTACGGAGCGAACACCTGCCGCAATTTGTCCGCGTTCTTCTCCGAGAGGTCGATCTCGTACTGGACGCCGTCGAGGGCGAACTTGACGGTCTCGTCGGCGTCGCCGCCGTCCAGATCGTCGACCAGCTTGTGAATGATCTGCTTGGCCACAGGCCGTTGTCCTTCCGAGCACGTTCTCCCGCAATCAAGAGCACAATAGCCCGAAAGATGCGCCAGCCGTCAATAGGACGCGCAAACTCCCCCAGAAAACTTGCCGGAACTACTCCGGACGGACCAGCGGGAAGAGGATGGTTTCGCGAATACCCAGGCCGGTCAGGGCCATGAGCAAGCGGTCGATTCCCATTCCCATGCCCCCGGCCGGCGGCATTCCGTACTCCATGGCCCGTAGGAAGTCCTCGTCGAGGCGCATCGCCTCCGGGTCTCCCCCGGCGGCCAGCCGGGCCTGTGCCACCAGCCGATCCCGCTGCACCACCGGGTCGACCAGCTCGCTGTAGGCCGTGGCCAGCTCCACCCCGCGCACGTAGAGGTCCCACTTCTCGGCCAGCCCCGGCTCGCTGCGGTGCTCCCGGGTCAGCGGGCTGGTCTCCACCGGGTAGTCCCGCACGAACGTCGGCTTGCGCAGATGCGGCACGACCAATTCTTCGAAGAGTTCCTCCGCCAGCTTGCCCGGACCCCACTTCGGGTCGACGCTGACGTCGAACTTCTCGGCGTAACGCAGCAACTGCGTACGGTCGGTTCGCACGGTGACTTCCTCACCGAGAGCCTCCGACAACACTCCGTACAGTGTGACGGTCCGCCACTCACCACCCAGGTCGAACTCCGACCCGTCGGCGTGCGTCACCACATGTGACCCACTGACTGCGGCAGCGCACTCCTGTACCAACTCCCGGGTCAGCCGCGCCATGGTGTCGTAGTCCCCGTACGCTTCGTAAGTCTCCAGCATCGCGAACTCCGGCGAGTGGGACGAGTCGATCCCTTCATTGCGGAAGTTCCGGTTGATCTCGAACACCCGGTCGATGCCGCCGATCACGCAGCGCTTGAGGAAAAGCTCCGGGGCGATTCGCAGATACAGATCAGCATCCAGGGCATTGCTGTGCGTGACGAACGGCCGGGCCGCCGCGCCACCGTGCAACAGCTGCAGCATCGGCGTCTCCACCTCGACGTACCCGCGAGCATGGAAAGAGTCACGCAGCGTACGCAAGGTGGTCGCCCGGGTGGCCACGGTCCGCCGCGCCTCCGGACGCATGATCAGATCGACGTACCGCTGCCGGACCCGCGACTCCTCGCTCAACGGCTTGTGCGCCACCGGCAGCGGACGCAGCGCCTTGGCGGTGATCTGCCAGGAGTCGGCGAGCACCGACAGCTCACCCCGCCGACTGGTGATCACCTCACCGGTGACCCCGACGTGGTCACCCAGGTCGACCAGCCGCTTCCAGTCCTCCAGCGGCTCCGCACCGACCCGGTCCCGGGACAGCATCACCTGCAACTCGGTGCCGTCGCCGTCACGCAACGTCGCGAAGCAGAGCTTGCCGCTGTTCCGTACGAAGATCACCCGGCCGGTCACCGCAGCCTGCTCGCCGGTCGCGGTGTCGGTCGGCAGGTCACCGAAGCGCTCGCGTACCTGCGCCAGCGTCGCCGTCCGGGGATATCCCACCGGGTACGGCGCGATGCCCCGGGCCAGCAGCCGGTCCCGCTTCTCCCGGCGCACCCGCATCTGCTCCGGCAGATCCTCGGCGAAATCGTCGGGCTCGGTCACGTGCTCGGTCACGGTGGGCATCCTCAAAAAGCAGGGGGTACGGACAACGACGGGCAGCTCGGGGCGGCCGTCCGGCCACGAGCGTACTCAAGCGGGCGCGGAGCCGGCAGTCGACAAGCGCCGGGACGGATCAGGTGTTGCGCTCGAACACCATCCGCAGGCCGATCAGGGTGATCATGGGCTCGTGGTGGGTGATCGTCCGGCACTCGCCGATCACCACCGGCGCCAGCCCGCCAGTGGCAATGACCGCGCTGAGCTGCCCCAACTCTTCCGACATCCGCTCCACGATGCGATCCACCTGACCGGCGAAACCGAAGTACATGCCCGACTGCAGGCACTCCACCGTGTTCTTGCCGATCACCGACCGGGGCCGGGTCGGTTCGACCTTACGCAGCTGCGCGGCCCTGGCCGCCAACGCGTCGAACGAGATCTCGATACCCGGCGCGAACGCGCCGCCGAGAAACTCCCCCCGGGCACTGATCACGTCGAAGTTCGTGGTGGTGCCGAAGTCGACGACGATCGACGGACCGCCGTACAGGCAATGCGCGGCGAGCGTGTTCACCACCCGGTCCGCGCCCACCTCCTTGGGGTTGTCGATCGCCAGCTGCACGCCGGTCTTCACCCCCGGCTCCACGATCACGCTCGGGATGTCCCCGTAGTAGCGGGCCAGCATCGACCGCAGCGACCGCAGCGCCGCCGGCACCGTCGAGCAGGCCGCCACCCCGGTTATCTCCACCGCGTCCCCGGCGAGCAGCCCACGGAACATCAGGCCCAGCTCGTCGGCGGTGGACCGGGCGTCGGTCTTGATCCGCCACGAGTGGACCAGCTTGTCGCCGGCGAAGGTGGCCAGCACCGTGTTGGTGTTGCCGATGTCGATGCAGAGCAGCATGTCGTCCTCCCGGCCAGTCAGCGCGACGGCCCGTCGGCGGCCGGCCGCAGGTCCAGGGCGATGTCCATGATCGGCGAAGAGTGGGTGAGCGCCCCCACCGACAGGTAGTCCACCCCGGTCGCCGCGTACCGCGCCGCGTTGGCCAGCGTCAACCCCCCGGTCGCCTCCAACTCGGCACGGTCGCCGACGGCGGCCACCACCTCCCGCAGCAGCTCCGGTGGCATGTTGTCGCAGAGCAGGAACGTCGCCCCGGCCGCCACCGCCTCCACCGCCTCGGCCAGCGTCGTCACCTCGACCTCGACCGGCACCTGCGGGAACGCCGCGCGGACCCGACGGTACGCCGCCCCCACCCCGCCGGCAGCCAGCTTGTGGTTGTCCTTGACCATCGCCACGTCGAACAGGCCCATCCGCTTGTTGCCGCCGCCGCCGACGCGCACCGCGTACTTCTCCAACGCCCGCAGCCCCGGGGTGGTCTTGCGGGTGTCGAGCACGGTCGCCGTCGAACCGGCCAGCGCGTCGGCCCAGGCGCGGGTGTGGGTGGCGATCCCGGACAGCCGGCTGATCAGGTTCAACGCGGTCCGTTCCCCGGTCAGCAGGGTCCGGACCGGCCCGGTCACCGAGGCCAGCACCGTACCGACCGGCACCCGGTCACCGTCGCGGCAGTGCAACCGCACCTCGACCGGCGTACCGGGCGACGGCACCGCGTCGAACACGGCGGCGACCAGCGCCAGCCCGGCCACCACCCCGTCGGCCCGGGCCACCAGCTCGGCGGTGCCCATCTGGTCGGCGTCGATCGTCGCGGCCGTGGTCACGTCCAACCCGGCCGGACCGAGATCCTCGGCGAGCGCGGTCGCCACCACCCGCTCGACCACGACGGGGTCGAGGTCGCCGTCGACCGGCCCGGCGGTCAGCTCGCTGCGCATGACGGCTCCCAGGTCAGGGTGGGCGCTCCGGCGGAGCCGAGACCGCTCACCAGATGTCCCAGCCAGTCCTCGTCGGCATCGGGGAAGTCGTCACGCCAGTGACAACCCCGGGTCTCCTGCCGGGCGTACGCCGCCGCCACCAGCGCGGTGGCGACGGTGACCAGATTAGTCGTCTCCCAGTCGGCGGTGCCGGGCACACCCGGTACGGCGGCCGCGGCGCGCAGCGCGGTCGCCGCGCCGTCGAGGGTGGCCGCCGACCGCAGTACCCCGGCGCCCCGGCTCATCGCCCGCTGCAACGGCTGCCGGGCGGTCGCCGCCACGACCCACCCGGAACCGGCACCGGGGTCGGCCCCAGACCCGGCCGGATCCCGCTGGGCGGGCAGCTGACGGGCGATGTCCCGGGCGATCCGCCGGGCGAACACCAGCCCTTCCAGCAGCGAGTTGCTGGCCAACCGGTTGGCGCCGTGCACCCCCGTGCAGGCCACCTCGCCACAGGCGTACAGGCCGGGGATGCTGGTCCGGCCGTGCAGGTCGGTACGGACGCCGCCGGAGGCGTAGTGCGCGGCCGGCGCGACCGGGATCAACGCCTGCGCCGGCTCGATGCCGGCGGCCCGGCAGGAGGCGACGATGGTCGGAAAGCGCCGGTCCAGGAACTCGGCGCCCAGATGCCGGGCGTCCAGATGGACGTGGTCGCTGTCGTTGGCCACCATCACCCGGTGGATGCCCTTGGCGACCACGTCCCGGGGGGCCAGCTCGGCGAGTTCGTGCTGGCCGAGCATGAACCGTTTGCCGTCCGGGTCGACCAGGTGGGCGCCCTCGCCGCGCAGCGCCTCGGAGACCAGCGGCTGCTGTCCGCTGCCACCGGCCCCGCCGGGCACCGCCAGTGCGGTGGGATGGAACTGGACGAACTCCAGATCGGCCACGACCGCGCCGGCCCGCAGTGCGAGAGCCACCCCGTCGCCGGTGGAGACCGCCGGGTTGGTGGTGGTGGCGAAGATCTGCCCCATCCCGCCGGTGGCCAGCACCACGGCCCGGGCCAGGATCGCCCCGACCCCGTCCGGGGAGCCCTCGCCGAGCACGTGCAGGGTGACCCCACAGGCCGCGCCCGGTGCCCCGGCGCGCTCCGGGGCCGCCCGCAGCAGGTCGACCACCAGGGCGTGCTCCACCAGGCGGATCCACGGGTCCCGGCGGACCGCCGCGTGCAGCGCCCGCTGCACCTCGGCACCGGTGGCGTCGCCGCCAGCGTGCACGATGCGGTTCGCCCGGTGCCCGCCCTCCCGGGTGAGCAGCAGCATGCCGGCGGCGTCGCGGTCGAACTCCGCACCGACCCGGATCAGCTCACGGATCCGGGCCGGCCCCTCCTCCACCAGGGTCCGGACCGCGTCCCGGTCGCAGAGGCCGACGCCGGCGACCTCGGTGTCCTGGGCGTGCGCGGCCGGAGTGTCCAGCGGGTCCAGCACGGCGGCGATCCCGCCCTGCGCCCAGCGGGTGGAGCCGTCGTCGATGTTGACCTTGGTCACGACGGTGACGTGCAGGCCGGCTTCCCGCAGGTAGAGCGCGGCGGTCAGACCGGCGATCCCGGAGCCGACGACCACCACGTCGGTGGTCTCCGCCCAACCGGGCTGCGGCGCGGCGAGCCGGCCCGGCAGGGCGGGCAGTTCCGGGGTAGGCACGAGCATGGAGTCAGTCAACCCCGCCTGACGACGACCTGGTGCGCCGGGGCGACCGGATGTGGGCCGGTGCACCCGCACCGACGCCTACTCGTACTGGATCGGCAGTCCGTCGGTCCCGGCACCCTTGAGCGAACGGCTGACGTTGCGCTCGTTGAGCCACAGGTAGCAGCGGACCCCCCGGTTGCCGGCCGCCCACTCGGTCGCGCCACCCGGCAGCGAGATCACACCCGTACGGAACTGCAGGTTGTCGTCGAGCGGCACCCCGGCGTACCGGCCGATGATCTTGCGGCACTCGGCGTGGAACTGGGCCCAGTCCCGGTCCTGGGTGGGAAACGGAATGTCCGGCGCCTGCCACACCCCGGCGAACTCCGCGTTGTGCGGCTTGTCGCACTGCTCCGCCGGCATCGTGTCGATCGCGCCGTTGCTGTCGTTGCGCACCGCGTAACAGGTCAGGTGCAGCGGGGACGGCTCGGCGAGCGCGTCGCGCAGACTCGCGGTACGGCTGGCCGTACCGCCGTTGTCCTCGACGTTGGTCAGCTCCGTCATGTCACAGCGGAACCACCGGGCGCCGCCCTCCCAGGCCGCCGGCGAGGGCACCGCGACCCCGATCCACAGCCGGCCGGAGCGCCAGTCACCGCCGACGTACTCGCTGGCCTTGGTGTCGCACTCGGCGTACGCGCCACGGATCTCCGCCGACCCCTGGGCGGGCGGCTCGGCCGCCTCGGCCACCGCCGCGCCGAACGCGCCGACGTGCACCGTCTCGGTCCGGTGCGGCGCGGTGCAGTCCACCGGGCTGTACGACGACAGGTAGGCGGTCTCGGCGAAGTCACCCGAGTGGCAGACCTCCGCCGGGGGCACGAACGGGGTCGGCTCGGGGATCGGCTGCCAACTGTTGGTCAGCTTCCCGTCCACCCCGGCAGGCAGACCACAACCGGTCAGGCCGAGCGCGAGCGCTCCGCCGACCGCTACGGCGGCGGTCCATCGACGCATCGTGTCCCTCCCACGGGCACTGGCTGGCAGGCAGTAGTACGGACCGCCGAGCATACGTGAGCTTCCGGTCACCGACCGGTGACGGTGGGACAGCACGGTACGGCGGTGACGTCCCACGCTACGGCGTGGCGGCAACCGCCGGCCAGCCGACGGCCCGATCACCGCGTACCGGGTCGCCGACCAGGCCGACCGGAGCGCCGGCCGGGTCCGCGTCCAACTGGATCACCCGGTTGGCGGCGTCGACGTGTACCACCCGGGGGCTGAAGGCCCGCGCCTGCTCGTCGGTGAACTGCCCGTACGCGATCAGGATGACCAGGTCGCCGGGGTGCACCAGGTGGGCGGCGGCACCGTTGATGCCGATCACGCCGCTGCCCCGGGCACCTTCGATGACGTACGTCTCCAGCCGCGCCCCGTTCGTCACGTCCACGATGGCGACCTGCTCACCGGGGAGCAGGTCCGCCGCGTCGAGCAGATCGGCGTCGACGGTTACCGAGCCGACGTAGTGCAGGTCGGCCTGGGTCACCGTGGCCCGGTGGATCTTCGACTTGAGCATGGTGCGCAGCATCAGGGTCCTTCCGATCGCGGGCCGGACTGCAGGTCGGGTCGGGGGCCGCTCAGGTCCACCGGCGAGTTGTCGATCAACCGGGTCGCACCGACCCGGGCCGCGATCAGCAGCCGGGCCGGGCCGGCCACCGGCGGGGCCAGGTCGGGGTCGGTCAACACCAGGTAGTCCAGCTCGGCGGCACCGGCGGTGTGCTGGTCGAAGGCGGCCCGGCCGGCAGCCACCACCTCGGCGGCGTCACCTCCGGCGTCGGCCGCTGCCGCCCCGGCCCGCAACGCCACGGCCAGCCCCAGCGCCGTCTGCCGTTGCGACGGGGACAGGTACCGGTTACGGCTCGACCGGGCCAGCCCGTCGGTCTCCCGGACGGTCGGCACCCCGACGATCTCCACCGGAAGGTCCAGGTCCCGCACCATCCGCCGGACCAGAGTCAGCTGCTGGTAGTCCTTCTCGCCGAAGAAGGCCAGATCGGGGCGGGTCAGCTGGAGCAGCTTGAGCACCACGGTGAGTACGCCGTGGAAGAAGCCGGGCCGGCTCGCCCCCTCCAACGTCTCGCCGACCGGTCCGGGATTCACCCGGACCATCGGCTCGCCGTCCGGGTAGATCTCGGCCCGGCCCGGCGCGAACACCAGCCCGACCCCGGCCTTCCGGCAGATCTCCAGGTCGTCGTCGATGGTGCGCGGATAGCGGTCGAAATCCTCGGTCGGGCCGAACTGCAGCGGGTTGACGAAGATCGTCACGATGACGTGGTCGGCCCGGGCCACGGCCGCCTGCAGCAGGGCGGCGTGCCCGTCGTGCAGCGCCCCCATCGTCATCACCACGGCCACCGATCCGGTCCAGCCGGAACGCACGGCGGCCAGCTCGGCACGGGTCCAGGCGACCTGCAGGCCGGCCGTCGTCGACGCACTCACCGCGCCCACTCCCGACGCACTCACCGCGCCCACTCCCGACGCGCCGCGGCGGCGGTGTCCCGGCCGGCCAGCACGTCGAGCAGCGGTACGGCGTCGCCGGCCGACAGCCGGCCGGCGGCGATCGCCCGGTCGGCGGTCCGCCGGGCCAGCGCCAGGTAGCTCGGCAGACTCTCCGGCGCGGTCCCGGCCAGCCGGTCGACGTGCCGCGCGACGGTGCCGGCGTCGCCGCGCGACACCGGCCCGGTCAGCGCCGCGTCGCCCTGCGCGAGCGCGTTGTCCAGGGCCGCCCGCAGCAGCGGCGCCAGCACTTTCGCCGGGTCACCGACCCCGGCGTCGCGCAGCCGGTCGGCGGCCTCGTTGACCAGGGTGACCAGGTGATTGGCACCGTGTGCCAACGCGGCGTGGTACAGCGGACGGTCGGCCTCGTCGACCCACTCGACGCTGCCGCCGAGATCGGCGACGAGCCGCTGCGCCAGGGCCCGCAGCGATGCCGGCGCGGTGACGCCGTAGCTGATGCCGGGCAACCGGTCGAGATCCTCCGGCTGCCCGGTGAAGGTCATCGCCGGGTGCAGTGCCAGCCCGACGGCCCCGGCACGCTCCACCGGCGCGAGCACCCCGAGCCCGTACGCGCCCGAGGTGTGCGCCACCACCTGACCGGTTCGCAGCACCTGCCGGGCGGTGAGCTCGGCCACCAGGCCGGGCAGGGTGTCGTCGGGCACGCTCAGGATCAGCAGGTCGGCGGTGGCCGGCACAGCGGGGACCGGCCGACGCGGCACACCGGGCAGCATCCGGGCGGTCCGTTGTCGGCTGGTCGGGCTGTCACCGGAGACGGCGGTGATCCGGTAGCCGGCGGCGGCGAGGGCGGCGGCGAGCACCACGCCGACCCGTCCGGCGCCGATGACCCCGACGGCGGGGCCGATGTCCCGGTCGGCGGAGACGTCCGCTGCCGGGCGCGCCAATGCGCTCATAACGTGATCCAGTCCTCGAAACGGGGGTACCGGTCGATGCCCAGTATGCGCCGCCGCCACACGGCCGAAACATGGTGTGTGAAAACCTTCACCCCCGTCGACTAGGGTTGGCCGGGTGCTGACCTGGCGGGCCGCCATGACCCGGGCGCTCTACGGTCCGCAGGGCTTCTACCGGGCCGGGGACCCGCCGGTGCCGGCGGCGCACTTCCGGACCAGCGCCCAGAGCGGGGTGCCGTTCGCCACGGCGGTGCTGCGGCTGCTGACCCGGGTCGACCGGCTGCTCGGCCACCCCGACCCGCTCGACCTGGTCGACGTCGGTGCCGGGGGCGGCGAACTGCTCGCCGCCGTCCACGAACTGACCGGACCACGGCCGGACGGGGATCGGCCAGGGCGGGACCGGGGTCGCCCCGCACCGGGCGACCGGCGGCCGCTCGCCGGACGGCTCCGGCTGATCGGCGTCGACCACGCCGACCGACCCGCCGGGCTGGCCACCGACATCGGCTGGCAGGCCACCTTCCCGACCGGGGTCGTCGGGCTGCTCGTCGCCACCGAATGGCTGGACAACGTACCGCTGGATCTGGCCGTGCGGGTCGACGGCGCGGTGCGGTACGGCCTGGTCGACCCGGTCACCGGTGCCGAGCGGCCCGGCGACCCGCTCACCGACGCCGACGCCGCCTGGCTGGCCCGGTGGTGGCCGGCGCTGCCCGACGACGGCCGGGCCGACCTCGGCCGGGCCCGCGACGAGGCCTGGGCCGAGGCCGTCCGGACGCTGCGGCGGGGCGTCGCGGTCGCCGTCGACTACGGCCACCGGTACGCCGAACGCCCCACCGCCAGCACGCTGACCGGTTACCGGTCCGGTCGGACCGTGGCCCCGATACCCGACGGCTCCTGCGACATCACCGCCCACGTGGCGATCGACGCGGTGGCCGCCGCCGGCACCGTCGCCGCCGGTGGCGCCGGTCATCTGCTGCGCCGTCAACGCGACGTCCTGCGGACGCTGGGCGTGTCCGGTGCCCGGCCGCCGCTGACCCTGGCCGGCAGCGACCCGCGCGGCTACCTCGCCGCGCTGTCCGCCGCCGGCACCGCCGCCGAACTGACCGACCCGTACGGCCTGGGCGCGCACTGGTGGCTGCTGCAACCCGTCGGCCTGACCGCCGAGGACGGTTCGCTGCCGGCCGACGTGGACGGGCCGCCGCCGGCCACCGACGCGGCCGCCGCGCTGCTGGCCGACGAGGGCGGGGACGACATGGCACGATGACCGGCATGGACACCGAGACCGGTTCGCTGCCCGTGGCCGACCCGGCAGCCGGGCTCCGTCAGGTCACCGTCGGCACGGGTGCCGGGCTGGACACCGCCGACATGGTGCTCAACATCGGCCCGCAGCATCCGTCCACACACGGCGTACTCCGCCTCAAGCTGGTCCTCGACGGCGAGCGGGTGGTCTCCTGTGAGCCGATCGTCGGCTACATGCACCGGGGTGCCGAGAAGCTGTTCGAGGTGCGCGACTACCGCCAGATCATCATGCTGGCGAACCGGCACGACTGGTTGTCGGCATTCGGCAACGAACTCGGCGTGGTGCTCGCCGTCGAGCGGCTGATGGGCATCGAGGTGCCGGAACGGGCCGTCTGGCTGCGGACCGCGCTGGCCGAGCTGAACCGGGTGCTGAACCACCTGATGTTCCTCGGCTCGTATCCACTGGAGATCGGGGCGCTCACTCCGGTGTTCTACTCGTTCCGGGAGCGGGAGACCCTGCAGACCGTCATGGAGGAGGTCTCCGGCGGGCGGATGCACTACATGTTCAACCGGGTCGGCGGCCTCAAGGAGGAGGTGCCGGCCGGCTGGACCCGCCGGGCCCGGGAGGCCATCGGCCAGGTCGAGGCGCGGATGCCCGACCTGGACCGGCTGATCCGGCGCAACGAGATCTTCCTCGCCCGTACGGTCGGCGTCGGGGTGCTCGACGCCGCCACCGCCGCCGCGTTCGGCGCGTCCGGCCCGGTGGCAAGGGCCAGCGGGCTCGACCTTGACCTGCGCCGCGACGAGCCGTACCTCGCCTACGGTGAGCTCGACGTCCCGGTCGTCACCCGGCGCACCGGCGACTGCCATGCCCGGTTCGAGGTCCTGCTCGACCAGGTGTACGTCTCCCTCGATCTGGCCCGCCGCTGCCTGGACCGGGTCGACCAGCTGACCGGGCCGGTGAACGTCCGGCTGCCCAAGGTGGTCAAGGCACCCGAGGGGCACACGTACGCCTGGACCGAGAACCCGCTCGGCGTCAACGGCTACTACCTGGTGTCCCGGGGCGAAAAGACGCCGTGGCGGCTCAAGCTGCGGACCGCCTCGTACGCCAACGTGCAGGCGTTGGCGACGCTGATCCCGGGCAGCCTGGTGCCGGATCTGGTGGCGATCCTCGGGTCGATGTTCTTCGTGGTCGGTGACATCGACAAGTGAGGTCGGGCTAGCGCCGTCGACGGTCCTCGGAGTACTCGTAGTCGTCCCGGTAGCGGCCCCGCCCGTCGTCGCCGTAGCGGCCCCGCCCGTCGTCGGCGTAGCCGTCGTCGCGGTAGCCGCGCCCGCCGTCGTCCCGGTAGCCGCGCCCCGCATCGTCGTGCAGGTCCCGGCCGGTGTCGTCCCGGTAGCGGCGACCGGCGTCGCCGTCGTCGCGGTACCGGCCGCCGTCGAACTCGTCGGCCCGGTAGCGCCGGCCGCCGTCGGGCTCGCCACGGAAGTCCCGGCCGCTGTCGGCGCGGTAGCGCCCGCCCGGTTCGTCGGCCCGGTATCGGCCACCGTCGAGGTCGTCGGCCCGGTAGCGGCCACCGTCGAGGTCGTCGGCCCGGTAGCGGCCACCGTCGAGGTCGTCGGCCCGGTAGCGCCGGCCGGACTCATCGTCGTCGCGGTAGCGACGACCAGGTTCGTCGTCGTCACGGTAGCGACGGCTGCGGCGCACCGGTTCGGCGTCGGCCACCTCCCGTACGCCGGACGACCAGGGCGTGACCTCGGCGCTGCTGCCGGCCGGTAGCGCCGGCAGCGCGGCACGGCGCGGACCAGGGCTGTCCGCCACGTCGGGCGCCCGCTGGTCCCAGCGGGCGTCGCGCCATGGCGGTTCGTCCGGCGACCGGGCACCCGACACGGGCGCGTCGAACCGGGAGGCGTCCCGCGCGCCCCTCGGGTCGGGGCCGTCGAAGCGGCCACCCGACCCGTCGAACCGGTCGTCGGGGTAGCGGTCGGCCCGGTCCTCGGCGTACCGGTCGGCCCGGCCGGCACCGGCCGCCCGATCGGCGTAGCCGTCCTCGCCCCGGCCGGTCGACCACCGCTGCGCCGGCGAGCCGGTGCCGTAGCCGTCGGCCCGCCCGGCGTCCCACCGGTCCTCGGCCCGGTCGCCGTACCGCTGCTCGGAGCTGTCGTCGCGGTCACCGTTCCAGGACCACCGGTCGTCGGCCTGGCCACGCGGCCGTCGATCGGACCACGACTGCTCGTCGGCCTCGGCGGAGCGTCGACCGCGTGGCGAACTGGCCGACCATTCCCCGTCGATCGACTCACCGTTGCGGCTGCCGTACCGGGTGCCGCCGTACACGGTGCCGCCCGGCTCCTCGGCCGCCGTCCGCCGGCTGCTCACCGGGGCCGGCTCGATCTGCCGGGCCAACCCGTTGGCCACCGGCTGACGGGGCAGCACGGTTCCGGTCACCGCCGGTACCGAGGCGCGGCCACCGGTCGGACCGGACCCGTACGGTCCGGACCCGTACTGACCCGCGCCGTACTGGCCGTCGTGGCCGTCGGCGCCGTTGCGACCGTCGTAGCTGGTCGCGCCGTTGCGCCCGCCGTAGTCGACCGGGCCGGAGGCGGGAGCGGCCGCCGGCACCGCCGATGCCGGGGCGGTCGGGTCGAAGCGGTCGTACCCGACCTCGTCGTCGGGACGGGCCGACCGGCCCCGGTCACCGCCCGAGGCGTCCCGGCCCCGGCCCGGTACGTCGCGGACGGTGGCCTCCGCCCGGACCGCCTCGGCTCGGGCGGACTCGACGCGGACCGCCTCGCTGCGTACCACTTCGCCACGGACCGCATCCACCTGGCCACGCAGTGCCTCGACGTTGTCCTGCATCGCCTGCATCTTTTCGCCGAACGCGCGATGGGTGGCACGTACCGCCGTGGAAATGTCATTACGGACGTCCTCACGGAGCACGTCCATCTCCTCGACCAGCGCATCTTCCATGTCGGTGCGCATAGTTTCGATGCCGCCACGCAAAGTGATTGACAATCCGATCAGGACGACCGACGCGATAGCGATCACCATCGCGAGCCGTAATGACCCGTCACCATCGCCAAGCAGCAACAAAACCGCAGCTAGAGGCGCCAACCCCAAGCCACCCCAGGTAAGCCACTTGAGTGGAACCGTACGGCGCGGCTCCTCTTCGGCCTCGGGAGCGGACATGGCTGTCGAGCCTACCCACATCTGCAGATCAACGGAACGGGTACCGCTGACCGGCCGAGTGGACAGGCCCGACGACAGCCAGTGGTGGCATCCGTACGGACGCCACCGGAAAACTAGCCGGCGGCCAACGCGCCGTCCGAGGAGAACACCAGACCCACGCTGATCTCGCCGGTGGTCAACGCCGTCTTGGTCTGCGGCCCACCGGCGTCGAGAGAACTGAACTCACCGGCCCGGAAGTCGTACACCTCGATCAACCCCTGCTGGCACTTCGGCCGCTGCGGACACTCCGGCGGACCGCCCAGCACGGTCGCCGTACCGGAGCATTTCTCGGCCAGTTCGGAAAGCGTCCGCACCCCGTACTCCTCGGCGAACGCACTGGTCACCGCGAAGGCGTTCTGGTTCTGCGCCGCCGACGGCTCCCCGAAGACGATGCCGACCTGCTCGCCGACCTGGCGCAGCCCGGCCATCGTCTCGGTCAGGTCCGTCGACGAGATCGCCGGGGCGTTCTCGCCCTCGACCTTGCTGTTGAGGAAGTCGGCCAGGGTGGCGGCGTACTCCGGAACCACCTGGATCTCGCCGGTCTCCAACGCCGGCTCGTACAGCTCACGGTTGCCGATCTGCTGCACGGTCACCTCGTAGCCCGCGGCCGTCAACACGATCCGGTACAGCTCGCCCAGGATCTCGCTCTCGCTGAAGTTGGCCGCGCCCACGGTCAGCTCACCGCCCGGTCCGGTCTCGATACCGTCGGTCAGGCCCTCGGCGGCGGCGAACTCCTCGGCCGCGGCCTGCGGCGTCTGGCGGTCGACGTCGACCGCCCGGTTCAGCTGAATCAGCTGCTCGGTGTCGAGCGCGGCCGAGACCTTGTCCAACGCCGCGATCAGCTCCGGCTGGGCCGCGTCCGCGTTGACCGCCGGCACGATGTTGTCGGTGTTCTGCAGGTTCTGGTCGTCCTCGAGGACCACCAGCTGATCGCCGGCGACCGGCGCGCAGCCGGCACCGGACGCCCCCGCCTGCGGCGCGTCGGTGCCGGACGACCCGGCCTCGCCGCAGCCGGCGAGAAACCCCGCCGCCGCGACCGCGCTCACCGCGCCCAGCGCGACCCGTGTCCGTACCAGCATGACTGCCCGCCTCCCGTGTGCCCGTGAACGCGACCGGCCGGTGCCGGTGCCGTCATCCGATTCCTACCGAACATCCTCACAGCCGGGTCCGACAAGCGCTGAAGATCGGTTGTCATCGGATCGTCACAGGACGCGTCAGGCCGCTCCCACCGCACTGGCCTGTTCGTCGGCCCGCCGCCGGCCGCGCCGCAGCGGCCGTGGTGTGAGCATCCGCTCGGCCACCGCCAGCACCGCTTCGGTGACCAGCGCGAGCGACGCGACCAGCAGGCCGCCGGCCAGGATCTGGCCGCCGCCGACCGAGATGCCCAACCCGAACCCGGCACTGATGATCTGGCCCAGGCCCCCGCCATTGACGAACGCCGCCAGCGCCGCCGTCGCCACCACCTGCACCGCGGCGGTCCGGAACCCGGCCGCCAGGTACGGCACCGCGAGCGGCAGCTCGACCCGGCGCAGCACCTGCCAGCCCGACAGGCCCATCCCCCGGGCCGCCTCGCGCACCTGCGGGTCGACCTGACGCAGCCCGGTGTACGCGTTGGCCAGCAGCGGCGGCACCGCGAACACCGCCAGGGCCAGGATCACCGGCGGCTTGCCGAAGCCCAGGAACGTCAACGGCAGAATGGACAGCAGCGCGATCGTCGGCACCGCCAACGTGATGTTCGACACCAGGACCACCAGGGCGCCACCGCGTCCGGTGTGGCCGAGCCACAGACCGAGCGGCCAGGCCACCAGGGCCCCGATCGCCACCGCCGCCGCCGAGATCACCAGGTGCTCGCCCAGCCGGTCGAGCACCCCACCCGGATTTGTCCAGTTGAGCGGATCGTTGAGCCAGACCATCGCCTGCTCGACGGGGTTCGCCGCCGCGTACCGACGGCTCACCGGACGGCCCGCCGGGCGGTCCACGGCGTCAGCAGCCGGCCGGCGACCGCCAGCAGCAGGTCGAGCGCCAGCGCCAACGCCACACTCAGCAGGGTCCCGGTGAGGATCTGTGCCTTGTAGAAGTTGTTCCGGAAACCGCTGAAGATCAGGTCACCGAGACCGCCGTAGCCGATCAACGACCCCACGGTGACCAGCGCGACGGTGGAGACCGTCGCCAACCGCACCCCGGTCAGGATGCTCGGCAGGGCCAGCGGCAGCTCGATGCGCAACAGCCGGACGAACCGGCCGTACCCCATGCCGTCGGCCGCCTCGATCGTCTCCGCCGGCACCTGGGTCAGCCCGGCCAGGCAGTTGCGCACCACCAGCAGCAGCGCGTACAGGACCAGGGCGATCAGCACCGACGCCGGATTGGTCGCTCCCACGTACGGGGCCAGGAAGGCCAGCAGGGCCAGCGACGGGATGGTGTAGAGCACCCCGGTGAGCGCCAGGATCGGGCCGGTCAACGGCCGGAACCAGTACGCCAGCACCGCCAGCGGCACCGCTATCAGCGCCGCGACCACCACCGCCTGTACGGTCAGGGTGACGTGCTCGGCGAACGCGGCGACGATCGTCGACCAGTTGTCCCGCACGTACTGGCCGGAGAACCACGGATTCCCCGGATCAGCCCGGTCGTCGAGCAGGTGGAAGGACACAGGTGGACGGTACCGCGCGGGACGCCGGTGGCGCGGCGGCGATCACGTTGACCGGCATCGGCAAACAGTTCCCGGACGGCACCCGCGCCGTACGCGACCTGTCGCTGCGCATCCCCGCCGGCGAACTGGTGGTGCTGATCGGGCCGTCGGGCTGCGGCAAGTCGACCGTCCTGCGCATGATCAACCGGCTGATCGAGCCGACCAGCGGTCGGATCCTGCTCGGCGACGAGGACGTCACCGGGGTCGACCCGGTGCGGTTGCGCCGCCGGATCGGCTACGTCATCCAGCACGTCGGACTCTTCCCGCACCAGACGATCCGGGCCAACGTCGCCACCGTGCCCCGGCTGCTCGGCTGGCCCCGCGACCAGATCCGCCGCCGCGCCGACGAACTGCTCGACCTGGTCGGTCTGGAGCCGAGCCGGTACGCGAAGCGGTACCCGCACGAGTTGTCCGGCGGACAGCGCCAACGGGTCGGCGTGGCCCGCGCCCTCGCCGCCGACCCGGTCGTCCTGCTGATGGACGAACCCTTCTCCGCCGTCGACCCGATCGTGCGTGGCCGGCTGCAGGAGGAGTTCCTGCGGCTGCAGGCCGAGGTCCGAAAGACGATCGTGCTGGTCACCCACGACCTCGACGAGGCGGTCCGGCTCGGCGACCGGATCGCCGTGCTGTCCGAGGGCGGCCACCTGGAGCAGTACGCCGACCCGACCACCCTGCTCGGTCAGCCGGCCACCGGGTTCGTCCGGGAGTTCGTCGGCGCGGACCGGGCGATCCGCCGCCTCGCGGTCACCCCGGTCGACCGGGACCTGCTGGAGCCGGAGGCGGACCTACCGGACCCGGCCGGGCTGCCCACCCTGACGTTGGGCGTCTCCCGCTACGACGCGCTGGCCCGACTGCTCGCCGACGGGACCGAGCACGGGCGGGTCGTCGACGTCGCAGGGCATCCGGTCGGCGTGGTCAGCCGCCGCCGGCTGCTGGACGCCGGCTGACGCTACCGGCCACAGGGCGCGGTGGCGGCACGGCACCGCTCAGTCGCGGTGACCGTCGTGCAACAGGTAGTCGATGAACGCCGCTCGCAGCAGCGGCTCGGACTCGCCGTACTCGTGGCCGGTGAACTCCCGCCACATCGCCACCGCGTCGTCGACGGTCGGGCCGATCGAGTTCGGTGCGCCGTCCAGCTCGCTGGCGTCGTCGGCCCGCGACAACCGCTTGGTGATCGACCAGAAGAAGCCGAGGTCCTTGCGCTCGCGGGCCAGGTCGAAGGCCCGTTCCCGCAGCTGCTCGGTGGAGAGCACGTCGAGTTCGGCGAAGGTCGGCACAGCGCGCCCCGGGGCCGGCGATTCGGTCATGCGCCGAGCCTAACCCGACCGTGGCGGGCCCGGGCGGCCCGGCAGCGGGTCGGCCACAGCCGCGCCGGCCAGGCTCATCCCCAGTGGTTTCCGGTGTCCCAGCGTTCCCGGGCCCGGGCCGGCTGCGCCGGCAGCGTCGCCGACCAGGAGTCCTGGGTGACGGCCGGCGTCCAGGACTGCGGCTGTGGCTCGACCCACTCGTCCTCCTCCTCCGCAGGCGGCGGCGGTTCGTCGTCTTCGGCCTCCTGCCGGACGCGGGGCCGCCCGAAGGTCTCCACCAGCCGGGTCACCACGAGGCCGACCGCCAGGGTGACGGCAGCGGTGGCGTACAACGCGATGTCCAGCTGGCGAAGATCGGCGTACCGGATGAAGATGGTCAGGCCGACCACCGCGAACACGGCGCCGAAGATCCCGCCGCGACGACCGAAGGCGCTGGTGCCGCCGAGCAGCGCGGCACCGATCGCGAGCGCGCTCCACTCCAGCCCGACCGACGGGCTGACCGGCCCGCCGCCGACCGCGGCCAGCAGCACCCCGCCGCCGACCGCGAGGCCCATCGAGACCACGAGCGCCCCGCTGGTGACCAGGGCGGCGGTGGTGCCGCGCCGCGCCGCTGGGTCGGCGACCGGACGGAACCGCCCGACGCCCCGGCGCACCGGTTTGACGGTGCCGAGGATCCCGCCGAGTACGGCCACCGCCACGAACCCACCGAACAGGAACAACGCCTGGCCGGTCGGGTCGAAGGCGCCCTGCAGGTCGACCGGCGCGGCACGTTGCTGGATGAACACGACCGCGACGCAGGCGGCGACGAGACTGCCGGCCCAGCCGGGCATCTGCAGGCCGGTCACCAGCACGGCGGTGAGCACGCCGAGCACCACCGCCCAGATGCCGGCGGTGACCAGCACCGGCAGCACGCCGTTGTCACCGTTCTCGGCGAAGTGCAGCGCGGCCGCGATGGCCACCGGCCCGATGGCGAGATTCGGTGCCCCGGCGCGCAGGCTCACCCCGGCGGCCAGTACGAGCAGGCCGAGCCCGGTGGCGTAGACCAGCAGCGGGTCGCGGGCCGCCGCCCCGGTGACCGTCGGATCCTCCTGGTAGAGCAGGTAGCCGAGCCCACCGACGACGGCCAGCAGGACCGTCTCCCAGACGACGTGCACACCGAGTCGGTCGCGGCCCGGCTCGCCGTGCCGCGGATCGTCGAAGACGTCGTCGAGCCCGGGGGCCGGGCGGCGGTGGCCGGACCGCCGACCCGCCGACCGCTTGCCGCCACCACGGGTCCGGTCCGTGGTGGTGGTGGCGCCGGCACCCGTGTCGGTGAAGGCACCGGCCGTGGTGAACGAACTCGTCTGATAGCCGGAGGCGGTACGGTTGCCAGGCTCGCCGGAGCTGTCCGGGCCGCCGTAGCCGGCGTCGCCGGAGTAGCCATGGCCGGGGTCGCTGTGGCCGCCCGGTTCCGGTACGCCCGCGCTCCGCCGGCGATAAGGCGAGTCGTCGTACGCCATACCGCGTCTCCTCTGCCGTGCCCGTCCACCACCGTCGGTCGGGATTACGACGGCAGGTGGACCTGGTCGTTCGATCGACCAGTGCGGCAGGCGCGGTGGCGCGTCGAGCGGTACCGGTCGCTGGCACCGTACCCGCGACCGGGTACGGCCGTCACCCCCCGTGTGCGCAGGCGACCACCGGAACCGGTGCGGGCGGCAGCCGACGACGGCTCAGCCGACGGGCGGTTCCGGGGTGTCGGAATCCTCCGGCTGGTCCGGCACCCGGCAGGCGCGTTCGAGCCAGACGGCGGCCGCCACCAGCGCGAGCGACGCGGCGAGGCCACTGACGGCCGCAGGCAGATCGTTGTCCGCCGCCCGGGTCTGCTGGATGAACAGCCACAGCACCAGCCCCGCGTAGAAGCCGGCGAAGATCGCTCCGGCGAGCGCCGACGCCTTGGCCAGCACCACGAACCTGGCGACCAGCAGGGGGTTGACCGGATCCTGGCCCGGCCGGCGGTCGATGCGGGCGCGGGTGTTGATCGCCGCGTACCCCTCGAGTACCGCCAGAGCCGCCAGCGTCACAGAGGGTAACCACGGGAAGACCGGCATCCGTACGTACCAGGTGCTGATCACCCACCACCCGACGGCGGCCGCCGCCAACGCCGCCACCACGAGCGTCGAGGCCCGGGTGGGTTCCATCCGTGGCTCGTCCGGCCCCCGGCCACGCGGACTGACCCCGGGCCCGGTCACGGCAGCACCGGCACAGCGATCGACAGACGCACCTTCACTGTGCCGACTCTAGCGGCAGATCCGGACGCGGGCGCAGATCGCGCAGGTCACTCGCGACGGGTTCCCGACCGAGCAGGTCGGTCAGCCAGCCGTGTCCCGGCAGCTGCCCGTACGGCGCGATGTCGATCCACGGACGCAGCACGAAGGCCCGCAGGTGGGCGCGGGGATGCGGCAGAACCAGCTCCGGGTCGTCGCTGTGCACCGGCGAACCGTCGGCGGACCAGACGGCGACGACGTCCACGTCGAGGCTGCGGGGTCCGTACGGCCGGTCCGCCTCGCGCACCCGCCCGGCGGCCTGCTCCAGGGCGCGGCAGCGGTCCAGCCAGTCGACGGCAGCGGCAGCCGGGTCGGCGACGAGGACGACCGCGTTCAGGTAGTCCGGCTGCGCGGGATCACCCCACGGCGGGTTCTCGTACACCCCCGACACCACCAGCAGTACGTCGTCGAGCGCCCGCACCGCGTCGCGCAACCGCGCGTACCGGTCGCCGAGGTTGCTGCCCAGGGCGAGCACCGCCCGGGTCACGACCGGCTCCGGGTGAGGGTGACCGCGACGTCGGCGAACTCGTGCGGGATCGGTGCCTGCGGCTTGTGGACGGTGACCGTCGCGCTCCGGACCCGGGGGTCGGCCAGGCAGACCGCCGCGAGCCGGTCGGCCAGCGTCTCGATCAGGTTCACCGGCTCGCCGGCCACGACGGCGACGAGCTGGCCGGCGAGGTCACCGTAGTGCACGGTCTGCTCGACCTGGTCCGTCCGGACCGCCGGGGCGAGGTCCAGTTCGAGTACGACGTCCACGACGAAGTCCTGGCCGGCCGCCCGCTCCTGCGGGTAGACGCCGTGCCGGCCACGGGCCCGCAGCCCGGTGAGCTGGATCCGGTCAGTCATCGTCGGCTCCCGTGATCGGTTCAGTGGGCCGGCTCCGGTGGTCGGGTCGGTGACTCGGAGCCGTCGTCGGCTGCGGGGGCCGGGTGGTGAGCGCGGGACGACCGCTGGCCTGCCAGACGGCGAGCGCGTCGACGGTGTCCCGCACATCGTGCACGCGGACCCCCCAGGCACCGGCGGCGACGGCCAGCAGGCTGGTCGCGGTGGTCGCGGCGGCCCGCTGGTCCACCGGGCGGGGCGTGCCGTCCGGATCGGCGAGCAGCCGCCCCAGGTAGGACTTGCGACTGGCGGCGAAGAGCAGCGGATAGCCGAGGCGGAGCAGCTCACCCAGGTGGACGGTGAGCTGCCAGTTGTGTTCCGGACGTTTGGCGAAGCCGAGGCCGGGGTCGACGACGATCCGCTCGGCGGCCACCCCGGCGGCGAGCGCGGCGTCGACCCGCGCGGCGAGTTCCGCACGGACCTCGGCGACCACGTCGCGGTAGTCGGCCAGGTCCTGCATCCGGTCGGAGTGGCCCCGCCAGTGCATCAGGATCCACTGGCAGCCGGCGGCCGCGACCACGGCGCCCATCGCCGGGTCGGCCAGGCCACCGGAGACGTCGTTGACCACGCTCACCCCGGCGGCGAGCGCGGCGTCGGCCACCCGGGCCCGGGTGGTGTCGATGCTCATCGGTACGCCAGCGGCGGCCAGCTCGCGGATGACCGGTATTACCCGGGCCACCTCGGTCTCCGGGTCGACCCGCTGTGCTCCGGGCCGGGTGGACTCGCCGCCGACGTCGACCAGGTCCGCGCCGTCGCGGTGCAGCCGGACCCCGTGCGCGACGGCGGCGTCGAGGTCGGCGTACCGCCCGCCGTCGGAGAAGGAGTCGGGCGTGACGTTCAGGACGCCCATCACGACCGGCCTGGCCGGGCGTAGTAGATCTGTCACGGGTAGACGGTACCGGCGCACTTCGTGGCCGGACGCGACCGGGCGCGGTGGGTACCCTCGAATGAGACAACGGTCGCGGGCGGCGCTGTCGGTCTGGTTCCACGCAGCTTGTACCAGACAAGGGTGGCCCGTACGCTTTGCAGTTGCCGGGGGCCAGTGGGGGCGAAGGTTGAGAAGAAGGGCCGAAGTTGGACAAAGTGCCCAGACGTCGTGACCGTACGCAGTGATCGTCGGACATAGGGTCGACCTTCGCGGCTCGACCCACGACGCCCACAAGGTGTGACAACTGCAGTGCCCCGGCTCTGCCGGCCGCACACCGGAGGTTCCCATGATCGAAACGACGCTCGTCGAAGCGGTCCACGCCAGCGTGGTCTCCGCCGTCGACACGCTGTCGCTGCTGGCCGCGCCGACCGGCGAGCCGGACACGCCGACCGGTTTCAACACCGAGGGCGTCGTCTCGTTCCTCGCCAGCAAGGTCGCCCCGATCCTGCTGGCCGTACTGGGCGTGATCTTCATCGGCCGGGCCAGCAAGGGCGAGATCTCCAAGGTGCTGACCAGCTCCGCGATCGCGATCGTCGGTCTGGCGTTCATCGCCGGTGCCGCGACCCTGTTCTTCGTCGGCGACTACCTCATCAACCTGATGTTCGAATAGAGCGCGGAGCACGAGATGCGGCTGCGCACCGACGACGACATCTACCGGGCCCGGTTGGTCTACCTGGGCCCGCCGGGCTACACGCTGCCGATCCACCTGCCGTACGCCCAGTACGGGGTTTTCATCCTACTTGTTCCGTTCTACATGTTCGTCCACTGGGCGTTCACCTTCAACGTGGAACTCTTCCCCGCCTGGGAGATCGCGCTCGCGATCGTCACGACCTCCTTCATCTTCCGGTACGTCGACCCGGACCGGCCGGCCCGGATGGTCGTGCGCACCGCCCTCACGGACTGGCGCCGGACCCGGGAACCGGCGACCGAGCAGCGGGACCCACGCCTGATCGCCAGCCACATCAGGATCCGGGAGGAGTTGGCATGACCTGCACCGGCATCCGGACGCCGGCCCGCACCCACTCCGGCAGCCACGCGTGCGAGGCGATGGCATGAGTCGATCATTCCCGCCGGGCGGCCCCCGCCCGGCAGGTCAGCCGGCCGACAACGGTGGTAACGGTAAGCGATCACACGACTACCGCAGCACCGACTCGGACGAGGCCCCCGAGACCGAACTCGTCACCAGCCCGAGCCACGGCGCGGTCGCGGTCTTCCAGACCCCGTCGGCAACCCGCGGCCCCCGCGCCGGCCGCACCGCCTCCGGGCCGGCCACGCCGACCTCGCCGCACCATCCGGTGCCGACCCCCCGGGCCTCCGGTGCCACCGACCACAGCGACATCGACTCGCCCTTCCTCGACCTCTTCTCCGGCACCACCCCCAGCACGCAGCGGCACCGGCCGGCCATCCAGCCTCCCACCCGGCCCACCGCCATCGAACCGCCGAACCGACCCAGTGCCATCGAGCCCCCGGCGCGACCCGCCGCGATCCCACCGCAGGCCCCGCCCGGCGCCATCGCACCGCCGGCCCGCTCCGGGCCCGCCCAGGCGCCGCCGGCCCGCTCCGGGCCCGCCGAAGCCCCACCGGACGGGATCGGCACCGCCCTGACCGGCCCGACCGCCGACCACCCCGACCCGGCGACCCGGCGGCGGAGCGCGGCACCACCTCCCCGTACCGCGACAGAGGCCGTCCCGGCGACGGAGCCGGCGGCACCGCACGGGCCCGGCTCCGCCCCGGCGGACCGCACGGGACACCCGCACCCCGACGCACGCCCCGCGACGACGGCACGGACGACGCCACCGGACCGCCCGGCACCGCGGACCCGGACCTCGCCGGACCCGGTCGCGCCCGGCGACATCCCCGGCCCGCCGCCGACCGGCTGGGACACCGCCGGCCGAGGCGACCCCGCAGCCGGCCGACCCGCCCCCGCAGCCGCCGCCGGCCGAGGCGACCCCGCCGCCGGCGGAGGCGACCGGGACGCCGCCGCAGCCGCCAGGGCGGCGGTCGACAGCGCGGCCGACCCCGCAGCCGGTGCCGGTGTCGCGCCGGCCACCACCGGCGGCAAGCGACCACGACGGCGGCCCAAGGCCGAGACCTCCCGGTCCGACAAGCCGATCAAGCCGGTCCCGGTACGGCCCCCGAAGGTCAAGTTCACCGACCGCGACCCCGCCGCCGAACTCGCGATCACCGAGATCGCCGGCCACCTGACCTTCACCCCGAACACCGTCACCGCCTGGTACTGGCTCCCGGAGGTGCGCTGGGCCTTCCGGCCCGACGCCGAACGGGAGGTGCTGCTGTCGGCGATCTCCGAGCAGTACGCCGGACTCGCCGGCTTCCGGCTGCACCTGCGCCGCACCACCCGGCCGTTCCCCGCCGACGAATGGGCCCGGACCATCGACGGGCTCACCGCCCACCCGCTGCCCGCCGTCGACGGAGCCGCCTCCTGGGCCGACCACCTGGTCGCCGCCCAACGGCACCTGATGTCGGTCAACCACGCCGAAGGCCAGACCTACCTGGGCATCACCTTCGCTCGGCGGTCCCTCGGCGACTCGCTCTCCGAGCGGGTGCTGCGGTTGTTCGGCCGGGGCGTCGCGGAGAGCGAACGCCGTCGGCTCAGCCGGATGGTCGACCAGTTCGACGAGGTCCTCGGCGCCTTCGGCATGCGCGGCCGGCGGGTGACCGCCGGCGAACTCGAATGGTTGCTCTACCGGTCGGTCGCCCTGTGCATGACCCCACCGACGATGCTCTCGCCGGTCCGCGACGGCAACTGGGACCGCGGCGATCTGCTCGCCCTCACCGAGCAGATCGAGCGCTACCGCACCCCGTACGGCTCGACGCTCAAGCTGGTCAACCGGATGAGCGGCGAGGAACGTCACGTCGCCGTGCTGGCCGTGGGCCGGATGGAACCGCTGGAGATCCCCGAACGGCACGAGCCGTGGATGCACTTCCACGAGCGGCTGCCCTGGCCGATGGAGATCTCCTCCCGGATCGACCTGCTCGGCCCGACCGACTCGTTCCGCAACCTGGAACACCGGCTCCGCATGATCCGGTCGCAGCAGCTCGACTACGCCGAACACGGCATCGACGCCCCGCCGGAGCTGGAGCGCCTGGCGAAACGGGCGCTCAACATCGGCGACGAGATGACCACCGGGCTGCCCGTCGAGTCCGCCCGGGCGCACGGCTGGCACCGCATCGCGGTCGGCGGCCGTACCCGGGAGGAGTGCCTGGAACGCGCCCGCCGACTCATCCAGCTCTACTCCCGTGAGATGCGGATCTCGCTGCAGCATCCGAAGAACCAGGACTGGCTCGCCCGCGAGTTCATCCCCGGCGAACCGGTGGCCAACACCGGCTACATCCGACGGATGCCGGTGAAGCTGCTCGCCGCCGCGCTGCCGCAGGCGGCGTCGACCGTCGGCGACCGCCGTGGCGACCTGATCGGGCGGACCGCCGGCACCTGCCGCCGACCCGTCTTCCTCGACCTGCACTTCCCGATGGAGGTCCGGGAACGGTCCGGGCTCGCCGTCTTCGTCGCCGAGCCCGGCGGTGGCAAGTCGACCCTGCTCGGCGCCCTCGGATACCTGGCTGCCCGCCGGGGCGTCCAGGTGACGCTGCTCGACCCGTCCGGGCCGCTCGCCCGGCTCTGCGCCATGCCGGAGCTGCGGCCGTACTCACGGGTGCTCAACCTGACCGGCTCCGAACAGGGGACGTTGGCGCCGTACTCGCTGATCCCGACCCCGGTCCGGGCGGAGTTCGCGACCGGTGCCGCCGGCGACCGCGAGTACGAGATCGCCGTCTCCAACGCACGGGCCGAACGGCGCATGCTGGTCCAGGACATCTGCATGATGCTGGTGCCACCACAGGTGGCCCGGGAGTCGTCGACCGCCACCCTGCTGCGGCACGCGGTCCGGCAGGTCCCCGCCGAGGAGACCTCGACCCTCGACAACGTCGTCGCCTGCCTCAACGGCATCGACGAGGACGGCCGGGAGCTGGCGAACCTGCTGCTGGACACCGCCGAGATGCCGCTGGCGCTGCTGTTCTTCGGCTCCCCGTCGCCCGGGCTGCTCGGTGCCGACGCCGCGTTGACCGTGATCACCATGGCCGGGCTGCGGCTGCCGGACCTCAAAATCGAACGCGAGTACTGGTCGGCGGAGGAGGCGTTGGCGCTGCCGATGCTGCACACCGCGCACCGGCTCGCCGTACGGCGCTGCTACGGCGGCTCGATGTCGTCGCGCAAACTGGTCGGCCTCGACGAGGCGCACTTCATGGAGGGCTGGCGGTCCGGCCGGTCCTTCCTGGTCCGCCTGGCCAGGGACTCCCGCAAGTGGAACCTCGCGGCGTTGGTCTCCTCGCAGAACCCGAAGGACATTCTCGGCCTCGACGTTCAGAACCTGGTCTCCACCGTCTTCGTCGGACGCATCGCCGAGGACGAGGAGATCGCCGCCGAAGCGCTGCGGCTGCTGCGGGTCCCAGTCGACGACGGTTACGAAGCGACCCTCGCCTCGTTGTCCAGCGTAGACAGCTCGTCGGCGGCCCGCCTCGGCTTCCGGGAGTTCATCATGCGCGACGTGGACGGACGGGTGCAGAAGGTCCGGGTCGACGTGTCGTACGTGGACGGCCTGCTCGACCACCTGGACACCACCCCCGGCACACCGCAGTCGGCACCGGCAGGACTGCCATCAGCGCTCAGCGACCTGGAGGTGTGACGTGGCGAGGACCGCGACCCGGTGCACCGCACTACTGCTCGCCGTCCTGATCACCGCCGTGGCGAGCGTCTCCTGGCCGGTCCTGGCTGCGGGGTCTGCCGCACAGGCCGCCCCGATCGCCCCGGTCGCCCAGTTGCCGGCCCAGGACCCGACGAACCTGTGCCCGGTGGAGGCGTGGCAGGCCGACTTCCGGGCCTGCCTCGACCGCCTGGAGGACGTCGGCTCCGCCCGCGCCCAGTGTCTGAAGCCACCGGCCCCGAGCGCTCCCGACTCCGGCTTCGGCGGCTGGTTCGCCACCCAGCCGGAGCAGACCGAGGGCGCGGGCGGGCTGTACATGAACTACGGGTACGCCGGCTACCGGTTCCCCACCTACGACCTCGACGGCGGCTGCGCGTCCAGCGTGACCAACGTCGACGTCAGCGCGTTCAACGGCATCGCCAACTTCGAGATGATGGTGGCCACGGCCATCATCGGCGCCTCGAACGCGATCCGCGAACGCGCCTGGGATCCGGGCACCATGTACGCCTGGGCCGACCCCCTGGTGGAGCAGGCCACCACCGCCATCTACGAGGAGGTCTTCACCGTCTTCGGCCTGATCACGCTCTGCGTGGTGGGCCTCTACCTGATCTGGCGGTCCCGACAGTCCGACATGAGCAACATGATCACCACCGCCGGGTGGGCGGTCCTGATCATGGTGGTGGTGACGGCGATCGCCGCCTGGCCGGTGCGCTCGGCCAACCTCGCCGACGGCGCCCTGACCAGCACGCTCGGCGTCGTGCACGAAGCGGTCGGCCCCCGCGCCGTCGAGATCCCGGCAGAGGAGTGCCCGGAGGCCGACGCGCAGCGCTGCGCCGACCAGCGCCCGCCGGCCGTCCGGGCCAGCGACACCATCACCTCGTCGATGATCTATCGCAACTGGCTGCGTGGGGTGCTCGGGTCGGCGGACAGCCCGACGGCGCAGAAGTACGGCTTCGCGTTGTACGACGCCCAGGCCTTCACCTGGGTGGAGATCGAGGCGATGCGGGCCGACCCGGCGCGACGCGACGCCATCATCTCGGCCAAGAACCAGCAGTGGATGAAGGTGGCCGAACAGATCCGTACCGAGGATCCGGAGGCGTACGAGCACCTGCAGGGCATCCGCGAGATGGACCGGGTCGGTACCGGCCTGATCGCCATCTTCGCCGCGGTCATGTTCGCCATGTTCGACCTGGCGGCGTCGCTGCTCGTGCTGCTCGGCTTCCTGCTCTTCCGCTGGGTGGTGGTCGCGGCACCGATCCTCGGCACCATCGGGCTGCTGCGCCCGGCCGGGGCCGGGATGCGCCGACTCGGCAACGCGGTCGTCGCCGCGATCTTCAACATCGCGATCTTCGGCACCGGCGCGGCCGTGTACCTCTTCGCCGTCGATCTGATCATGAGTACGCCGACCCTGCCGGGCTGGCTGCAGGTGGTGCTGATCTGGCTCTGCGGCATGGTCGGCTGGCTGTTGCTGCGCCCGTACCGGCGGATCACCGAGCTGGGCGGTCGCGGCGGCTCCGGTGGCGGCAGCTCCTGGCATCTGCGGTACTTCCGGGAAACCAGGGAGACCCGCGAACCGGAACAGGTCGTGGTCCGCACCAAGGGCGGTGACCGGAGCACGGTGGTCAAGCAGTCCACCGTCCGGCCGGAGGCCCGCCTGGAGGATCCGGCCGCCGACAAGCCGCGCACCGACAGCACCGCCGCCCCGGCCCGGGAACGCCCGGACGGTCGCGAATCGGCCCCGGATCCGTCGCCGGAGCCCACGGCGGCACCGGCGACGGCCAGACCGCGCCGCACCCCGACCTGGACGGCCCCGGACGTGCCGGCCGAGCAGCAGCAGTACGCCATCTACCGGCCGGGCAGCGCGCCGAAGAGCACCGAGGCGCCGAAGCCACGGATCCGTACCGAGGCGCGGTGAGCCCGGATGCGCGCCGTCATCGCCTTCCTGACCCGGTTCCTCTTCCGGTCCCGGGTCGGGCTGGCGATCCTGCTGCTCGTCGTCGTGGTCAGCGTGATCGGGATCGGGCAGGTGGTCGGTCCCGGCGACGGTGCCGTCCGGCCGCCGTTGGGCAACCCCGGTCCACAACCGGCGCTGACCATCGACCCGACCGCCGGTGACGACGGCATCCAGTCGGTCGCTCCGCCGCCCGACCCGGTGACCAGTCCGGGCGCGCCGGACCCGCAGACCGTCGCGATGGCGTTCGCGACCGAGTGGATCCGGCGCGATCTCGGCCCGGAGCAGTGGCACCGCGGGCTGCGCCCGTACGTCACCGCCGAGCTCGCCGAGAAGCTGGTCGGAGTGGACCCGGTGGTGGTGCCGGCGGAGCGGTTGACCGGGGAGCCCGCCGTCGTCCCGTACGCGACGAATCTGGTCGAGGTGGTGATCGACGTGGACTCCGGCCTGCTGCGGCTGCGGCTGACCGGCCCGGACGGGATCTGGCTGGTCGACGGGGTGGACTGGGAGCGGGGATGAGCGACGCCGAGCCCAGCCTCCGGTCGCGGGCCGGCCGGCATGTCGCCCTCACCGTGGCGCTGACCGCGACGATGGTGCTGCTGTGCTGCACCGGCGGGATCGGTGCCGTGCTGTTCAGCGACGATGCCGACCAGTCGACGTTGTTCAGCACGTTCGGCTGCGGCCGGGAGGGGCCGGTCGACCCGGACCGCGCCCCCCGGATCGGGCCGTACGGGCCGGACCAGATCGCCAACGCGGTGGTGATCATCAACGTCGGTGCCGAGATGTCGGTCCCGCCGCGCGGCTGGGTGATCGCGGTCGCCACCGCCATGCAGGAGTCCGCCCTACGCAACCTGGGGAATCTGGGGTCCCGCAACGATCACGACTCGCTCGGGCTGTTCCAGCAGCGGCCGAGCCAGGGTTGGGGCACCCCCGAACAGCTGCAGGACCCGGCGTACTCGTCCGGGAAGTTCTACGACAAGCTCCTCACCATCGACGGCTGGGAGACGATGGCGTTGACCGTCGCCGCGCAGCGCGTACAGGTCAGCGCCTTCCCGGACGCCTACGCCAAGCACGAACCCCTCGCCACCCGGATCGTCAACGTACTCACCGACGGCGCGGCCCGCGCGGTGAGCGGGCCCGACGGGCTCCGCTGCGCCGCCGACGGGGAGATCGCCGCCTCGGGGTGGACCAGGCCGGTGCCGGGCAACGTCGGCTCCGGGTTCCGCACCAATGCCCGGCCGGGACACAACGGCGTGGACATCGCGCAGCCCAAGGGTGTGCTGATCCGGGCAGCGGCGGCGGGCCGGGTGATCGTCTCGCGGTGCGATCCGGACCAGTACGGTCGCCTCGACTGCGACGTCGACGGCTCCCCCAGCAAGGGCGGCTGCGGCTGGTTCGTGGACATCCTGCACGCCGACCAGGTGATCACGAGATACTGTCACATGGTGGAACAGCCGGACGTCGCCACCGGTGAGCTGGTCGACGCCGGGCAGGTGATCGGCAAGGTCGGCTCCAGCGGCAACTCGTCCGGTCCGCACCTGCACTTCGAGGTGCACATCAACGGTGACCGGAGCCGACGTGGCGCGGTCGACCCGGTGCCCTTCATGCGGGAGCGGGGCGCGCCACTGGGCGAGAGCGGCTGATCGACCGGGCGGGAGGACCACGATGACCCGGGAACCGATGCCGGATCCCTTCGCCGATCAGCCGGACTGGGCCCCCCGGCCGCCCCGGCCGCTGGCCCTGGTGCCGGCCGCCGCCGAGGCGGAACTGCGCGGCCGGCGGGTGCTGATCGGGCTGCCCGGGACCGGTTGGCGCGGCGATCTGCGCGGCGACGAGAAGGTCGTGCAGCGCAGCCGCACCTACGTGCCGGTGCTACCGGAGCAGGAGTGGTACCGGGCGGAGTCCGAGGGCGTCGAGGTGTTCGCGCCGTTGGTGCCGGCGGACCGGGTCTGGGTCGAGCGGCCGGACGAGCGGTTGACCGCCCCGCCACGTGACGACGTCCTGTCGCGGCTGGTCTCGCTGGACGCCCCGGCGGCCCGCTTCCCGGTGCCGGCGGTCGACGCCGGCCCGCTCGCCGGCCGACGCATCGTGCACATGGACGACGGCACGGAACGCCGTGATCTGCGCGCGGTCACCGAGCTGCACACCGGTGCCGACGGCGACATCTGTGTGCGGGCCAGCACCGAGCTGGCGTGGTACCGCTGGGTCTGGACCGGTCAGCCGCCGGAGACCATCGAACTGCCGGTGCATCTGGTCTGGGCCGAGTGACGCGTCGCCGCGCTCACGTCAACCGCTCGACCTGGCAGACCCGCCAGCCGCCCTCGTCCACCGTGGTGATCCGCCAACGGTCGGTCAGTCGGGTGATCAACCCCCCGTTCGGCATCCTCCGTTCCACCTCCACGGTCAGCACCGCCCGATCCTGTCCCGAGGACTCGGTGGTCAACTGCCCGATCGTCATCGCCGACAGCGTGCCCTGACGCTGCTCCCACTCGACGGTGTCGGAGCGGTAGGCGGTCAGTGGCGCGATCGACGGTTGCTCACAGAGGTGCAGGTCGGCAACGACATCGTCGCGCTGCAACAGGTACGCGTCGAGGAAGCTCAGCGCTGCCGTCTCCGGCGTGCTGCGGTCGGGGGTGGTGACGTTGGCGTACAGCACGAAGGCGACGCCGGCCCCGCCCATGCAGAGCAGGGCGAGGGCACCGGCGACCAGGACCACCACGAGGCGGAGCCGGCGACCGGGTGGGACCACCGCTGGGGGGATGACGCCCGGAGCGGTCCGCTGCCGGGGCACCCAGCCCCGGCGTACGGGGGTCGCCGGTCGCGTCTGCTCCACCCTTCGACAGTATCCGTCGACAACGTGAGACTGAATAGCGGAGCGGCGTCCTCATTGGTCACATATCCGGCGAAGCACCCCGACGAGTGCCGATCAATCGTGAAACATCGGTTGCCGCCGACCGGCTCCCAGGGCGCTGGGATACCGTCTCAGGTCTGGACTCGACCGGCACCCGCCAGATCGGGTTGGCGAACAAGCAGTAGGCAGGTGGTCGACATGGGCATTGACCTGGACCGCGCCGCCGCGCTGCACCGCTCGGCTGCCGCCGGCGTCGCCGCCCTGACGCTGACCGGGCAGCATCCGGCTACCAGAGTCGACCGGCACGGCGGCGGCCGGCTCGGCGCTGACCGCGACAGCGTCGACCCGGGCACGAGCCAGCACGAGATCGCCGAACAGTTGCGCAGCCTCGCCGCCCGGCTCGCTCCGGGCTGGTGGGGCGCGCCACTGGACGCCCAGACCCCGGCCCTGCCGCTCGGCGACATGGACCAGGCCGGATACGTCCGGATCGGGATCGCCCAGCCCCTCGACGACGCCCGCTTCCCGGTCGTCGTGCCGTTGCTGGGCACCGGGCACCTGGCCATCGACGGCGACGTCCGGGACAGGCGGGTGGCCGGACTGCTCCGGGCGCTGGTGCTCCGGCTGCTGGCCGCCGTACCGCAGCGCCGCCTGACGGTACGGGCGGTGGACGGCATCGCGACGGTGCCCGGCGACGTACTGGCTCCGTTCGGCGCGCTGATCGACGCTGGCGTCCTGCGCCCGGCGGCCACCCAGACCGCCGGGCTGCGGTCCGTGCTGGCCGAGGCGGAACAGTGGATCCGCCCGGCCCGACCGACCGTCGCCCGGCACCACCGGCACGGCCGGTTCATGGTCCTGGTGATCGCGTCACTGCCCGAGGACACCGAGGGTGTCGACCTCGACCGGATCGCCCGGCTCGCGCAGGCGGGCCCCGACCACGGTCTGCACCTGGTGGTCGCGGGTTGGCCACCGCCGCCGTTGAGCGCCGAGCAGACCCGCGACGACCTGCCGCGCAGCACCACGGTGCGGCTGCGCAACCCGCACGTACTGGTCGGCGACCCGCCGGGCGAGGCATTCGGCGATCCCGCGTCGGCCGGACCCGGCCGACCGGGCGGGTTGGCCGTGCCGGTGTACCTCGACGCGGACCCGCCGCACCACCTCGTCGACCGGGTCAGTGCCGAACTGGCGGCGGCCGGTCCCCCGGCCCGCCCGACGCTCACCGAACTCCTGCCCGACCCGGCCACCCAGTGCTGGACCGAATCGGCGGCCGACGGCCTGGTGGTCGTCGCCGGTTTCGACGGCCACCGTCAGGTGCCGTTGGGTTTCACCGACGTCACCCCACACTGGCTGGTCGCCGGCGAGGCCGGGGCCGCGGTGGCCGACTTTCTGGTCGACGTCCTGTACGGGCTCGCCGTCCGGTACCCGCCGGACGGGCTGACCGTACATCTGGTGGACCTGTCGCCCGGGGAGTCCTTCGCCGGCGTCACCGCGACCCCTGCCGAGCCGGCCTGGTTGCCGCACGTCGCGTCGGTCGGCGTCGAGGCCGACCCGGAGTACGGGCTGTCGGTACTGCGACTGCTCGCCGCCGAGGTGGAACGGCGCACCTGGCTGGCTGCCCGCAGCGGCGCCAGCCGGTTCGCCGACCTCGCGGCACACGCCCGGATCGGCCGTGTCCTCTGTGTCATCAAGGATCCGGGGCCGCTGCTCGACCGCTCCAGTAGCACCGCCGCCGACGCCGTCGAACTGCTGGACCGGATCGCCCGGGGCGGTCGCGGCTGCGGCGTCCACCTGCTGCTGGCCGACTCGACCGGCGGCCGGCCGGCCGACGACACGGACAGCGGGACCGCTGGGCCGACCGCCCCGGCCGCCGACGCACCCTGGTGGCAGGACGACACGTTGCGTGGCCACTTCCCCGTACGGGTGGCGTTGTCCGGCGGTGACTGGCTGCTGGAGCCGGACAACGACGCGGCGGCCGGCCTGCCGCTGGGCAGTGCAGTGGTGAACACCGCCGGTGGGCTCGGCGGCCCCCGGGGCGCCACCCGGGGCCACGAGCGGACCGTCAGCTTCCCGGACCCGTACGCGGACCGGCCGGGGCTGACCCGGCTGCGGCGGCAACTCTGGTCCCGGGCCGACCCGCAGGCCAGACCGCCGCAGGTGTTCGCCGGGTACGCCGAACCGACGTTGGCGGCGGACGCGCCGGTTGCGGGCGACGGCACCGGACCGCCGGTGTGCCGGCTCGGTCGGGCGGTGGAGCTGCCGGAGCGGGCAGCGGAGTTCCGGTTCGAACGCGCCCCCGGGCGGCACCTGGCCGTCTTCGGCTCCCGCACCCGGACGGCCGAGCTGCTCACCACGGCGGTCACCAGCCTCGCCGGGCAGCACGAGCCGGGCACCGGCCGGCTGATCCTCGTGTCGTTCGGCGAGCATGACCGGCCGCAGCTCGACAGCCTCGCCGCCGCGGTCGACGGCCGGCTGACGACGGAGATCGTCGACCTGGACGTGTTGCGGACGCTCGGCGACACATCCACACCCGCCTACCTGGTCATCGCGACGGCCGACGTACTCGAGCTCGGTGGGCCGGCCGCCGCCCGACTGCGCAACCTGCTGGATTCCGGTCCGGCGCGCGGGGTCCACCTGCTCTCCTGCTGGGAACGGGTGGACCCGTTCGTGGCGTTCCTCGGGCCGAGCCCGGAGCTGATCGCCGGCATCGTGCTGCTCGATGTGCCGGTGACCGTAGAAACCGCCGGCCCGGACCGGCTGCCGCCGTGGCGTCCCCGAGACCGTCGTGGCCTGCTGTACGACGCCCAGACCGACCGGCGCACGGTCTTCGTGCCGTACGGCCGCAGCGTGGTGTCCGGGTACGGGGAGGTGCCGTCGTGACCGTGCCCCCGTCCGCCGACTGGGCGGAGTACGCCGCGACCGTCCGGCGACTCGCCCGGCTGCGTCAGGCCCCGGCGGTTCCGTCACCGGGGGCGACTCCCGGTGCGCCGGGGGCGGCGGCGGCCATCGCGGACCGGCTGACGGCACAGCGGCACCAGCTGATCGGGCTCGGCGTACCGCCGGGGGCGCTGGATCCGGCGGCGGAGGAGGTGGCCGCGGCGCGGGCCGCGCTCGAATCGGGTGGCGCTCCCGCCCGCCAGGCCACGGTGGCGCGGACCGTGGCCGCGATGGACGGGGCAGCCGCCGCGCTGGCCGGACCGGCACCGACCGGCGGCAGCTCGCCGGTGTGGCTGCGGAACCTGCTGGTGTACGGGCCGTTCGCGATGATCGTCGTGGTGATCCAGATCGCGTTGTTCGCCGCCGCCGGCGACCAGGCACCGCTGCGCTACGTACTCGGCTGCGGGGTGCTCATGCCGGCGGTGGCGTTCGGTCTCGGCTGGCTGGCCGTCGGGTTCGTCTACGCCGGCCCGGGTCGACAGGTGGACCGTACGCCGTTGGTCGGTCTCGCTGTCTGCGCCGCTCCGCTGCTGCTGGCGCTCGTCCTCGCGGCCGTCGTCGCCCTGCTGCGATGACAGGCGCGCCCCGTACGGTGCCGGGACGCGCCGGCCGGCACCGTCGCCGGTGAGCTCAGCTGGCTCAGCTGTGGATGATCAGGCTCATCGCCTCGGCCCGCGACTTGGCGTCCCGCTGGAAGACGCCACGGACGGCGGAGGTGATGGTCCGGGCACCGGCCTTCTGGATGCCGCGCATCGCCATGCACATGTGCTCGCACTCCAGTACGGCGACCACGCCCCGCGGCTCCAACCGGGCCATCAGCGTGTCGGCGATCTGGGCGGTCAACCGTTCCTGGACCTGCAGCCGCCGTGCGTAGACCTCGACCAGCCGGGCCAGCTTCGACAGCCCGGTGATCCGCCCGGTGGCGCCCGGGATGTAGCCGATGTGCGCGACGCCACGGAACGGCAGCATGTGGTGCTCGCACAGCGACATGACCTCGATGTCGCGGATCAGCACGAGCTCGTCGTGGTTGGCCTCGAAGGTCGTGGTGAGCACCTGGCCGGCGTCGGCCCGCAGGCCGGCCAGCAGTTCGGCGTAGGCGCGGGCGACCCGCCCAGGGGTCTGGCGTAGCCCGTCGCGGTCCGGGTCCTCGCCGACGGCGACGAGGATCTCCCGTACGGCGCGTTCGATGCGGCCCAGATCGACGGAGCGTTCGATCGGGGTGCCGTTGAGCTTGCCGTTGATCAGGCGGGCGGCGAGATAGTCCAACGCATCGTCGTCCGGTTCGGTCGACGATGCGTTGGACGGAGTCTGGCTGCTCAGGGGGTGCCGTCCGAGTTGGCGGACATGCCGGTGCCGAAGATGGCCTGGGCACCGTCCTCGGCGGCCTGCCGGCCGAGGTTCTCCTTCTCGGCCGGGGTCAGCACCGGCGGCTCGGTCGACGGCTGCCGCTTGCCGAAGCCGTTGAACGGGGCCATCGGCGGCCGCTTGGCCACCCGCTCGCAGATCCGCGCCATGTCGGCGGTGGAGAGGGTCTCCTTCTCCATCAGCTCGAGCACCATGTTGTCGAGCACGTCGCGGTACTCGACGAGGATCTCCCACGCCTCGTCGTGTGCCAGCTCGATCAGCGCCCGGACCTCGCCGTCGATCTCGGCGGCGACCGAGTCGGAGTAGTCCCGCTCGTGGCCCATGGTGCGGCCGAGGAACGGCTCGTCGCCGTTGGTGCCGTACTTGACCGCACCGAGCTTGGCGCTCATGCCGTACTGGGTGACCATGGCCCGGGCCAGCGCGCTGGCCTTCTCGATGTCGTTGCCGGCACCGGTGGTGGGCTCGTGGAAGACCAGCTCCTCGGCGGCCCGGCCGCCGAGGGCGTACGCCAGGGTGTCGATCATCTCGGCACGGGTCTGGGTGTACTTGTCCTCGGTCGGCAGCACCAGGGTGTGGCCCAGTGACCGGCCACGGGACAGGATCGTCACCTTGTGCACCGGAGCGGCGTGCGGCAACGCCCAGGCGACCAGCGCGTGCCCGCCCTCGTGGTACGCGGTGATCTTCTTTTCCTTGTCGCCCATCACCCGGGTCCGCCGCTGTGGGCCGGCGACCACCCGGTCGATCGACTCCTCCAGGGCCTCGTTGCTGATGGCCCGGGCGTCCTGCCGGGCGGTCAGCAGCGCCGCCTCGTTGATCACGTTGGCCAGGTCGGCACCGCTGAAGCCGGGGGTCCGGCGGGCGACGGCGTCCAGGTCGACGTCGGGCGCGAACGGCTTGCCCCGGGCGTGCACCCGCAGGATCGACTTGCGGCCCTCCATGTCGGGGGCGTCGACCGGAATCTGCCGGTCGAACCGGCCGGGCCGCAGCAGCGCCGGGTCGAGGATGTCGGGCCGGTTGGTGGCGGCGATCAGGATCACGCCGCCCTTGGTGTCGAACCCGTCCATCTCGACCAGCAGCTGGTTGAGGGTCTGCTCCCGCTCGTCGTGGCCGCCGCCCATGCCGGCGCCCCGGTGCCGGCCGACCGCGTCGATCTCGTCGACGAAGACGATCGCCGGGGCGTTCGCCTTGGCCTGCTCGAACAGGTCACGGACCCGGCTGGCACCGACACCGACGAACATCTCGACGAAGTCGGAACCGGAGATCGAGTAGAACGGCACTCCGGCCTCGCCGGCGACCGCGCGGGCCAGCAGGGTCTTACCGGTGCCGGGTGGGCCGAACAGCAGTACGCCCTTGGGGATCTTGGCGCCGAGGGCCTGATACTTCGCCGGGTTCTGCAGGAAGTCCTTGATCTCCTGCAGCTCCTCGACCGCCTCCTCGGAGCCGGCGACGTCGGCGAAGGTCGTCTTCGGGGTGTCCTTGGTGATCACCTTCGCCTTGGACTTGCCGAAGTTGAGCACCCGGGAGCCGCCGCCCTGCATCTGCGACATGAACAGCAGCAGCAGGATCACCAGGATGGCGATGGGCAGCAGGTTGACCAGCAGCGTGATGAAGATGCTGTCCGACGAGACCTCGGCCTCGGCCGGGCCGGTGATCCGGCCGGCCTCCTTGGCCGCCAGCACGTCGGTCCAGATCTCGCCGCCGACCTCGTACGGGAACTGTGCCTCGATCCGGTCGGTCTCGGTCTCGCCGAACTGCTCCGGCTCGGCCAGGTCGAGCCGGATCGTCTGCTCCCGGTCCTGGAATATCGCCTTGTCGATGCCGCCCTGCTCCAGCCGCTCCAGCGCCACCGAGGTGTCCACCTTGTGGTAGCTGGGGCCGTTGGTGAAGAACGAGCTGAGCGCAATCGCACCGATGATCACCAGGATGATCCAGACCACCGGCCGGCGGAAGAAACGCGTACGTTCCATACGTATGTCGAGCGCCGCGGCGCCCGGACCCTCCTGATCGACGTTCTGACCGTCTGGTTAGCGACCCCGAGGCGCCACCCGCACGCCACGGTCATTCGACGGTACACCGTGGTGGCGCGGCGCGTGTCCGCGCGCCCGGTCGGTCGGTCGGCGTGGGCCTGTCGACTGGCCGGTACGGTGGCGGCGTCCGCCCCGCCGGTACGGGTGTTCGCCCGCACCATCAGACACCGTAGCGCTGTTTTCTGGAAGTGGCCTGGACGTCCCGACGAGTTTCCCGGACGGAAGACCCGGCGACACCCGGTACGGCTACCGGCCGCACACCGCGCGGCGACCACCGGCCGTGCACCGGCGCGACCACCGGCCGTGCACCGGCGCGACTACCGCGCGTACACCTCGGGCTTGAGCACCCCGACGTAGGGCAACTCCCGGTACCGCTCGGCGAAGTCGAGGCCGTAGCCCACCACGAACTCGGTCGGGATGTCGAAACCGACGTAGCGCACCGGGACCGGCACCTTGACCGCTTCCGGCTTGCGGAACAGCGCGACCACCTCGACGCTCGCCGCCGACCGGGACTCCAGGTACTTCAGCAGCCAGGACAGGGTCAGGCCGGAGTCGATGATGTCCTCGACCACCAGCACGTGCCGGCCGGCGATGTCGCGCTCCAGGTCCTTGAGGATGCGCACCACGCCGGACGAGGTGGTGCCCTGCCCGTAGGAGGAGACCGCCATGAACTCCAGCTCCACGGGTGGGCCCTGCCGGCCGAGCGCCCGGGCGAAGTCGGCCATGAACATGACCGCGCCCTTGAGCACGCAGACCAGCAGCAGCCCACCCGGCACGTCGGCGTGGTCGGTGGCGACCTGCTTGGCGAGTTCCGCCGTCTTCTCGCGAATCTGATCCTCGGTGATGATCACGTGGTCGATGTCGGCGTCGTACCAGGAGCCGTCAGCCATGCCCCTAAGCCTGCCGCATCCGGCTCACCGACCGGCAGCCGGGCCGGCCGTGACGATGGTCGCCCACCCGGTCACCGGGGGCAACGGTCGCCCTGGTGACTCGGCCGCCAGTCGGCCGAGTCACGGCTGTCGCGGGTCAGGCCGGCCGCGGAGGCGGCGGCCAGCAACGCGATGATCGTTATGACGATGAACAGTTCCATGGCGGCGTCACCTTCTGATGGTGTTCGACAGGTCTGCCGCCGGTGCGCACCGGACGTCTGTGACCAGTCTGCGACCGCGCGACCCGAGCCGACAGCGGCAGAAATGCCACTGTCCATCGATTTACTGCCAACAGCACGCTAACCTCGGTCGCATGATCCGTACCGTCGCGGTGATCGCCCTCGACGACGTCGCCGCCTTCGAGCTCGGAGTGATCTGCGAGGTCTTCGGCCTCGACCGCAGCGCGGACGGTTTCCCGACGTACCGCTTCGACGTCTGCACCGTCGACGGGGCACCGGTCCGCAGCTCGTCAGGGTTCTCGATCACCCCCACCGCCGACCTCGGGCCGGTCACCGACGCCGACCTGGTGGCCGTCCCGGCCGCCGCCCGCCAGCGCACGGTGCCGCCGCCGGTGCTCGACGCACTGCGCGCCGCCGACCAGCGCGGTGCCATCCTGCTCAGTGTGTGCTCCGGCGCCTTCGTGCTCGGCGCCGCCGGCCTGCTCGACGGCCGCGCCTGCACGACCCATTGGAAGTACGCCGACGAACTCGCCCGCCGTCACCCGACCGCCCGGGTGCAGTGCGACTCTCTGTACGTGCCCGACGGCAACGTGCTGACCAGCGCCGGCACCGCCGCCGGGATCGACGCCTGCCTGCATCTGATCCGTCAGGAGCACGGCTCCGCGCTGGCCACCAAGCTCGCCCGCCGGATGGTGGTCCCACCACACCGCGACGGCGGCCAGGCCCAGTACATCGAGACCCCGATCGCGACCAGCCCGACCGCGACCACCCTGGAGCCGGTGCTCGCCTGGATGCAGGCCCACCTGGACGTTCCGGCGAGCGTCGACGACCTCGCGGCACGGGCACACATGGCCCCGCGCACCTTCGCCCGGCGGTTCCGTGCCGAGACCGGCACCACCCCGCACGACTGGTTGACCGGCCAGCGGGTGCTCCGGGCCCGCCAACTGCTGGAGGAGACCGGCCTCGGCGTCGAGGCGGTCGCCAGACGCTGTGGCTTCGGCGACGCGGCCACCCTGCGCCACCACTTCACCCGCCGGGTCGGCGCCACCCCGCAGGCCTACCGCACCACGTTCCGCGACCGGACCGCGTCCCGGGGCCACGCCGCTGTCGGCGCGTCGGCCACCGGCTCGTCGTCGATCACCGACGGCCTGTCGGCCACCGGCTGAGCGTCGACCACCGGCTGAGCGTCCGCGGCCGGCTCGTCGGCGGTCGCGCTCACGGCGGCCAGTACGCCGGCCCGACGGTGGACCCGGATCCCCCCGGGCAGGTACACCGCCCGCTGCCCCCGCCAGCTGGTCACCAGCGCGTCGAGGGCGTCGACGTGCCGGTGGGACAACGCCCCGCCCGCCGCGCCGAGCTGGCGGGCCCACCGGTGCAGCACCCGGGTCCGTACCGCGTCGGGCTGCTCGGCAAGCACCGCCACCGCCAGCCCGGCCACCGTCCGGGCCCGGCGCAACGCGGCGTCGGCCAACCCGTCGAGTACGGCGTTGTCGGCCGCCAGCAGCGTGGCGGTCCGGGCCAGGTTCGCCACCACCCCGGGACCCAACGTGTCGACCAGCGCCGGCAGCAGATCGACCCGGACCCGGACCCGGGCGTACGCCGGGTCGGTGTTGTGCGGGTCGGCCCACGGGTCCAGCCCCAGCGCGGCACAGGCCGCCGTCGTCTGCGCCCGGGTCACCGTCAGCAACGGTCGCAGCAGCGTGACACCGGCCACCTCGCGGGCCGGCGGCATCCCGGACAGTCCGGCCGGCCCGGCCCCTCGGGCCAACGCCAGCAGCACTGTCTCGGCCTGATCGTCGCGGGTGTGCCCGAGCAGCACGGCGACGGCACCGTGCCGGGTGGCCGCCTCGTGGAGGGCGGCGTACCGGGCGGAACGGGCCGCCGCCTCCGGACCACCGTCGCGCCCCACCGACACCGGTGCCACCACGACCGGGTCGAACCCGACGCCGGCCGCCCACCGGGCCACCTGCCCGGCCCGCGCGGCGGAACCCGGCTGCAGGGCGTGGTCGACCGTCACCAGACCGGCGGTGACGGCACAGCGGGGAGCCACGAACGCGACGGTGGCCGCCAACGCCAGCGAGTCCGGACCGCCGGAACAGGCCACCAGCACGGTCCGTCCGGCGTATCCGCGCAGGACCCTGCGGACCGCGACCCGCAGCGCGGCGACCTCAGGAGCGGGCCCGGCCACCGGCGGCTCAGGCGACCGTGGGCGGCGAACCGGATACCGGGCCGTGCACCCGGGCCACCCACGCGTCGGGGTCGCCGAGCTCCTCCAGCCGGGGCAGGGTCAACGGCGAGTCGAAGATCTTGTTGAACCCCGCCATGCCGACCCGTTCGACGACGCCGTGAACGAACTTGCGGCCCTCGGCGTACTGGCGCATCTTGACCTCCACGCCGAGCAGCCGGCGGATCGCCTTCTCCAACGGGTTGCCCGCCTCGCGGCGCCGGTTGAAGCCGGCCCGGATCTGCTCCACCGTCGGGATCACCTCCGGCCCGACGCCGTCCATGACGAACTCGGCGTGCCCCTCCAGCAGGGTCATCAACGCGGTCAGCCGGTCCAGGACGGCCCGCTGGGCCGGGGTCTGGACGATGTCGAGCACGCTGGCCCGGCTCTGTGGGTCGCGGATGGCGTCGGACAGTGTGCCGACGCCCCGCCGGATCCGCTCGACGATGTTGTCGCCGCCGGCCTGTGAGGCGTCGACGAAGGCCTGCACCTGCCCGAGGAAATGCCCCCGCATCCACGGCACCGCCGTGAACTGGGTCCGGTGCGTCACCTCGTGCAGGCAGACCCAGAGCCGGAAGTCCCGGGGGTCGGCCTGCAGTTTCCGCTCGACCTCGACGATGTTCGGCGCGACCAGCAGCAACTGGCCGGGGTCACCGGAGAAGACCTCGTACTGGCCGAGCACCCGTCCGGACAGGTAGCTGAGCACCGTACCGGCCTGGACGCCGGTCACCCGCGAGCCGATGGCGTCGGTCAGCGCACCGGGCTGGCGGTCCCCGGCGGCCCGGGACACCAGCGGGGTGATCACGTCACGCAGCCCGGCGATGTTCGCCGCCGCCCAGTCCCGCCGGTCGACCACCCGCACCGGCGGGTGGGCGACCTGGGCCTGCAACCCGGTGTACGCGACGACGTGCCCGGCCGCTTCGTCGGTGAGTCGCCGAAGGTCGTCGACGACCTGGGTCGCCTCGTCCAAGGTAGCCTTCGGGCCCGACTTGCTCAGCGCGCCGGCGGTAGCGGCGGCCAGATCCCAGTCCACGAACTGCGCCATGCCACCCACCGTACCCGCGTACCGCTCGTCGACCCTGTTGATCATGCCCTGGTCAGCGGCAACCGCAGCCCGCCAGGGTCGCCGCGATCCGGTCCAGCGCCTCCTGGGCCTGGTCGATGTAGAGCGGCACCGCGTCGGCCAGCACCGCGAACGCCAGCAACCGCCCATCGGCGGTCGTCACCGTCCCGGCCAGGGAGTTCACCCCGGACAACGAGCCGGTCTTGGCCCGTACCACACCCGCGCCGGCCCGCTGCGGCGCGGCCGTCGCCCGGTACCGGCCCTGCAGGGTGCCGGACCACGCGGCGACCGGCAGCCCCGCGAAGATCCCGGCCAGCTCGGGACGGCTGCCGCTGCCCGCCAGCACCGTCAACTCGGTCAACAGGCGGGGCGACATGCGGTTGGTCCGCGACAGGCCGCTGCCGTCGAACAGCTCGCTCTGCTCGGCCGGCAGGCCGAGTTCAGCCAGTACGCCGTCCATCGCGGCCGCCGCGCCCGCGTACGACGCGGGTTCGCCCCGGGCGATGGCGACCTGTCGGGCCAGCGCCTCCGCCACCACGTTGTCGCTGTCGGCCAGCATGGTCTCCACCAGGCTGATCATCGGCGGGGACTCGACCCGGGCGAGTTCGGTGCCAGGACGCACCGCCGGGTCGCCGGTGCCAGCGGTCCGCGTGGGCGCGTCGGTGCCGGTCCCCGGTGCCGAGGTGGCCGGGGCACCCGCGACCGCCCCGGTGCTGCCCGTCGGCTGTCCGGTCGATCCGGCGAGCTGCTCGGCGTAGCCCGCAGGTGCGCTGGTCACCGCCTCCGCCGGCAGGCCCAGGGCCCGGGCGAAGGCCCGACCGGCAGCCAGATCCGGTGCCGACGAGCGGGGTGCCCACCCCTTGCCCGCCTTCGGGTCGGTCCTGCCGCCGTCGACCATCAACGCGGTGATCGCCGCGGCGTACCCGCCGGTGGGGATGTCGTCGTCCCAGCCGGGCCCGAACGCCGGACCGGAGAACAGCGACGCGTCGATGACGACCTTGGCGACCGGGGTCGCCCCGAGTGCCGTACGGGTGTCGGCCGCCAACTCGTCGAGTCGCGCCGCTGCCGGGTAGAACCCGTCCCCGTCGATGGCCAGGGTCGGGTCGCCGCCGCCGACCAGCACGACCTCGCCGGGAGCCGAGCCTGCAACCACCCGGGTGGCGATCCGGTGGGTCGGGCCGACCGCAGCCAGCACGGTCGCCGCGGTGACCAGTTTCGTGGTCGACGCCGGCATGGTCATCATGGCCGGCTGCTGGCCGAACAGCACCGACCCGGTCGTCATGTCCTGGACGGAGACGTGCACCCGGCCGCCGAGTCCGGACGCGGCGAGCGCGGCGGTGAGCTCCCTGGCCAGCGTCTCCTGGTCCGGCATCGGGGCGTCCGCCGCCAGGGCGGCGAGCACCGGGCCGGGCGTCGGATCACCTGACGGGCTGGGGGTGGGATCGGGTTGGGCACCGAACCAGCCGGCCACCGGCCCCGGTCGCAGCACAGCGACCGACGTACCGCTCACCAGCAGGAAGGCACCGACGATCGCGGCGGCCAGCAGCACGGCCCGCCGGCGGCCGTGCCCGGCGCCGGTCGGTCCGGGCACGGCGGCGGGCTGCTCGGGCTCAGCCGCAGCACGCTCGGGCTCAGCCGCAGACGGCTCCGGCACTGCCGCAGCACGCTCGGGCTCGGTCGATGCCGCCCGGGTCGGTGGCGCAGGTGCCGGCACAGAGGCAGCCGCAGGTGCCGGCGGCGGGGGCGTCGGCGCCGGAGCTGGCGTCGTAGCTGCTGCCGGAGGGGGCGTCGGCGCAGGTGGCGGAGCTGTCGACGGCTGCCGGGGCGACGCGGTGGCTCGCACCGGTACGACAGCCTGGCCACGATGCGGCCGGGGCGGGGTCGACGGTACGGCGGCCCGACCGGTCGCCGGCCGCCGCGCCGGCTCCGCCTCTGTCGTCCCCGTCGGCCCTGCCGCCGGTGGTGCCGGCTGCGGGGCTGGCGCGGCGACCGACTCAGGCCCGGAAGCCGGCCCAGGCCCGGAAGCCGGCCCAGGCCCGGAAGCCGGCCCAGGCCCGGAAGCCGGCCCAGGCCCGGAAGCCGGCCCAGGCCCGGAAGCCGGCCCAGGCCCGGAAGCCAGTTCAGGCCCGGAAGCCGGTTCGGTCTCAGCGACCGGTTCAGGGGCGACCGGACCGGGCTCAGCAGCCGGCTGCGGCGTGGCTGTCGACTCCGGCCGGGTCGGTGTCGATGCCGGGACGGGCTCAGGTGTCGCTGCCGCTGTCGCCGCCTCCGCCGGCTCGGGCTCGGGCTCGGGCTCGGGCTCGCCAGCAGGTTTCGGCACGGGCACGGGCTCGGGTTTCGGCACGGGCACGGGCGCGGCTGGGGTCGCTTCGTCGGCGGTGGCAACGGCAGGCGAGGCCGCCGTGTCGGCCGGACCCTCCCCCTCGGATTGATCACTACCGACCGGATTGCCACTCTCCGCATCGATCACATCACCCTGTGACGCGACGTCGGGCTCCCGGCCCGCCGGGGCGGACTCACCGGCGGTCTTACCCGAGTGTGAATCTTCCCTCCCCACCGGCCCCACCTCCCATACGACGAACCGACTAGGCGACACTACTTGTGTTCACAAAGCGAGCGGGAGCCAACGGTCGGGCGGGGCAACGCCCGAGCGGCGTACCGCTCTATTTCCGTAGCCAGCGCGGGCGACGAGGGAGCGTGATGATGGATTTCGACGTGACGGTTGAGATCCCCAAGGGTCACCGGAACAAATATGAGGTCGATCATGCGACCGGCCGGATCCGGCTGGACCGTACATTGTTCACCTCGACGCAGTACCCGGCGGACTACGGTTTCATCGAGGGAACCCTTGGGCAGGACGACGACCCACTGGACGCACTGGTACTCGTACCGGAACCCACCTTCCCAGGATGCCTCATCCGATGCCGGGCGATCGGCATGTTCCGGATGAAAGACGAAAAAGGCGCCGACGACAAGGTCCTCTGCGTGCCGTACGAGGACCCGCGCCAGGAGCACCTGCGCGACATCCACCACCTCGGCGAGTTCGACCGGCTGGAGATCCAGCACTTCTTCGTGGTCTACAAGGACCTCGAGCCGGGCAAGTCGGTCGAAGGTGCGACCTGGGTCGGGCGGGTCGAGGCCGAAGCCGAGATCCAGGCATCGTTCCGGCGGCGTGAGGCCGCTCTGGAACGCGGCGAGGCAGCCCACTGACCGGCTACCAGATCAGCCCTGCGTGGGCTGCCGGCCATGCTCAGCCGAGCAGGCCGGTGGCCCACCGGTACAGGCCCAGCACCGCACCGGCGACCGGGATCAGCGACACCACCGCCAGCGTGTCCAGCACGTCCGCGGCCCGACCGAGATACGGCGACGGGACACGGGTGGCGTACCGGCTGCCGGCCGCCGCGCTGGTCAGCGCGAGTGCGGCCGCGAGCACGACGAACCCGGTCGCCGGCAGCGGCAGGTACGCCGGGAGCCCGACGAGCACCAGCAGCACCGCCGCCGTGAGCCCCGCCGCCTGCAACGGCACCCGCTGACGGGCGACGACGAACATCCGGCAGCGCAACGGCAACGCGACCGCCGCCGCCCCGAGCAGCACCAGGCCGGCCACGCCGCCGCGCCACACCAGGACCGTGCTGGCGACGACGGCCAGAACGGCGAACCCGACCAGCATGCCGGTAAGTACCTGTTCGGCGCGGACCACGCCGTGTGCCACCGCGTCCGGCTCCGGTGCGGACGTTCCCACCGTGGTCGCGTCGGGTGTGGTCACCCCGCTCAGGCCCGTCGCCAAGTTGGTCACCGGCAGCCGCCCGATCCGGACCGCGAGCCGGGGCAGCAGACCGGTTCCGCAGCCGACCAGGGCCAGCGCCACGGCGGCCGCGCCGGCCGCCCCCGCGCCGGCGAGCGCCACCGCCGCTGTCAGGCTGCCGAGCAGACCGACGGTGGTCGCGGCGGTGAAGATCGAGCGGCCGGTGGTCACCCCGAGTGCGATCAGCGGCGCGGCCACCAGCATCGCCAGGTGAGCGGCGAGTACCGCCCCGGCGCTCGGCCAGCCGTGCGGGTCCGTGCCGACCGGCCCGTCGCCCCCGGCGAGCAGCAGGCCGGCGGCGAAGGCGTACGGCAGAGCGCTCGCGCCCAGCGTCAGGCCCGCCACCGGATCCCGCCACACCCGGTCGGCGAGCACTCCGGCGACCGCCGCCGCCACGGTGACCACCACCGCCAGCTCCGCCAGGTCGGGACCACCGAGGCGGACCAGCAGCAGCCAGCCGCCGGCGAGCCAGACGGCCGCCGCCGCGCAGGCGTACCGCCGGGTGGTCTGCCCGGACCACGGCGTGCGCCGGCTGCGGGAGGTCGCAGCGACCAGGTCCGCCAGGTCGTCGTGTTCCGGCTCCGGCCAGAAGGTGTCGCCGGGCACCAGGTGCAGCACCTCGCCGTCGCGTACCCCCTGCTGCGGCAGTGGCCGAGTGGCGCTCACCGGCGTACCGTCCGTGCGGCACAGCATCCAACCGCCGTGCCGCTCGCCCTCGTCGGCCAGCCCGTCGCCGGCGCGACGCAGCACCTCCGGCAGCCATTCGGCGACCGGTACGTGGGCCGGCAGCGCCAGGTCCAGCCGGCGGCGCGGCCCGCATACGGTGATCTTCGCCAGACGTACGCTCACGGCACCTCCGTTACGCACAGCTGCACTGGCCGGACGGACCGAAGCACTGTATCCACTTTCGATACACTGGGGAACACCACGGTGTGTCCGTTGCGGACGACGTAGCGTGCCGTGTTAGCTGAGTCGATGTCCGGTACCGTCCTCGACCGACCGGCCCGCCAGCCGCCGCCCGACGTCGCGGGTGGCGAGATCCGCATCGCCGCGCCGCCGTCGTTGCCGGCCGAACCCACCGGGGCCGCCGGCCGATGGCAGCAGGCGTTCATGCTGCTGCCGGCGCTCGGCGGCTCGGTCGCGGCGGCGATGGCCCTCAACCAGGGCCGCGGTGCCTACCCGTACCTGATGGGCGCGGTGTTCGCGGTCTCCGCGCTGGCGATGCTGGCCACCTCGTGGCAGGCCGGCGGCGGTACGGCCACCACGTCCGAGATGGACGTCGCCCGCCGGCGGTACCTGCGCTACCTGGCCGGGCTACGCCGACAGGTGCGACAGACGGCGGTACGGCAACGGGCAGCGCTGTGCTACCGCCATCCGGACCCGCACATGCTGTGGTCGACGGCGGCCAGCAGCCGGGTGTGGGAGCGCCGGGCAGGCGACGACGACTTCGGCGTGATCCGGATCGGGGCGGGCCCGCAACGCCTCGCCACCGCGCTCGTCGCCCCGACCGCCCAGGCACCCGAGGACGTCGAGCCGCTCACCGCCGCCGCCGTACGACGGTTCGTCGACACCTACGCCGAGGTGCCGGACCTGCCGACGACGGTCGCGCTGCCCGCGTGGTCCCGGATCGTCGTCACCACGACCGGGAACCGGTCGGCACCACACGTGCACGCCGGAGACCCGGCACCGGACGGCGGAGGCCCGGCACCGGACGGCGGAGGCCCGGCACCGGACGGCGGAAGCCCGGCACCGGACGGCGGTACGCGGCCGGCGGCGATGGTGCGGGCCATGCTGGCCCAGCTCGCCGTCTTCCACCCGCCGGACGAGCTACGGATCGCCGTCTGCGCCGCACCGCAGCGTCGACCCGCCTGGGAATGGACGAAGTGGCTGCCGCACGTCTGGCATCCGCAGCGGCACGACGCCGCCGGTGCGCTGCGGCTCGTCGCCACCGACGTCGCCGAGTTGGCGCAGCTGGTGGCGCCACCGCCGACCAAGGCCGGACCGGCCACCGGCACCGGCGCGCACCTGGTGGTGGTCCTCGACGGCGTCACCGGCGACCTGCCGGCCCTGCGTCGCGACAGCGGCGGCACGGCCCGGCTCACCGTGATCGAGGTGGACCCCACGGCGCCGGCGGCGCTCGACCCGGCCACGCTGGAACTGGCGATCGGTCCGGACGGCCGGCTCGCCGACCACCGCGCCGGGCCCACCGCTACCGACGGCGGCCGGACGGGACTGCCGGCTGCGGCGACGGCGGACCAGCTCAGCACCGTCGAGGCGGAGGCGCTCGCCCGGCAGTTGACGCCGCTGCGGCTGGTGTCCGGCGATCGTACGACGCCCGGGTCGGCCGCCGACGCCGACCTGATCCGGCTGCTCGGACTCGACGTCGCGCCCGCCGCACGGTGGTGGACGGCGGACGGACCGGTGCGCGGCCCGGACGCCGGCCGGCAGCTCCGGGTACCGATCGGTGTCGACGCCGACGGCCGGCCGGTCGAACTCGACCTGAAGGAATCGGCGGCGCAGGGCATGGGCCCGCACGGGATGGTCGTCGGCGCCACCGGCTCCGGTAAGTCCGAGCTGCTGCGGACCCTCGTGCTCGGGTTGGCGTTGAGCCACCCGCCGGAGGAGCTGAACCTCGTCCTCGTCGACTTCAAGGGTGGTGCCACCTTCGCGGCCCTGGACCGGTTGCCGCACACCGCCGCCGTCATCACCAACCTCGCCCGGGAGTTGCCGCTGGTCGACCGGATGGCGGACTCGTTGACCGGTGAGGTGGTACGCCGGCAGGACCTGCTGCGCCGGGCCGGCAACCTGGCCAGCCGCCAGGAGTACCTGCGGGCCCGGCAGGACGTCCCGGCGTTGCCGCCGCTGCCGGCGCTGCTGATCGTCTGTGACGAGTTCACCGAGCTGCTCACCGCCAAGCCGGACTTCATCGAGGTCTTCGGTCAGATCGGACGCCTCGGTCGGTCACTCGGGATCCATCTGCTCCTGGCCTCGCAGCGGGTGGACGAGGGCCGGCTGCGCGGGCTGGACACGCACCTGTCGTACCGGATCGGGCTGCGCACCTTCTCCGCGCTGGAGTCCCGGGCGATCCTCGGCGTCCCGGACGCCTACCACCTGCCCCGGGATCCGGGACACGGTTTCCTGGCCTACGGCACCGAACCGCCGGTGCGGTTCCGGGCGGCGTACGTGTCCGGACCGTACCGGCGGCCGATGCCGCGAGCGGCGGGCGGACGCCGCCGCGCGCCCCGGCTGTACGACTACCGGACGGCGGTGGTGCCGGCGGTCGCGCCGGAGCCGGTCGTCGCGGCGCCGGTGACCGGCCCGAGCCTGTTGGACGTCACCGTCGACCGGCTCGCCCGGTACGGCCCCACCGCCCACCAGGTGTGGCTGCCGCCGTTGGACACCTCCCCATGCCTGGACGACCTGCTCGGGCCGGTCCGTCCGGTACCCGGTCGGGGTCTGCAGGTGGCGGACCCCGCCGTCGCGGGCCGGCTGCGGGTGCCGGTCGCGCTGGTCGACAAGCCAGCCGCGCAGCAGCGCGCCCCGTTGTGGCTGTCGTTGGACGCCGCCGCCGGGCACCTCGCCGTGGTGGGCGCGCCGCAGGCCGGCAAGTCGCACCTGCTCCGTACGGTGGTCTGCGCGCTGGCGCTCACCCACACCCCGGACGAGGTTCAGGTGTACTGCCTCGATTTCGGCGGCGGGACCCTGGCCGGGCTGCGCGAGCTGCCGCACGTCGGAGCGGTGGCCGGTCGCACCGACGCGGCCACGGTCCGTCGCACCGTTGCCGAGGTCGCCGACCTGCTCGCCGTCCGGGAGCGGCGGTTCGCCGCGCTCGGGGTGGACTCGATGGCGGCGTACCGCCGTCGCCGGGCCGCCATCGGGGTCGGCGCCGCCGGGGTCCGCGCCGCCGACGGGGGTGGCGCGGCGGACGGAGGTGGCGCGGCGGACGACCTCGACCGGTACGGCGACGTGTTCCTGGTCGTCGACGGCTGGCCGACGCTGCGCGGCGAGTACGACGACCTCGAGCAGCCGATCACCGACCTGGCCACCCGGGGCCTGTCGTACGGCGTACACCTGGTCGCGTCGGCCCCCCGGTGGACCGATTTCCGGCCGGCGGTGCGGGACCTGTTCGGGTCGCGGTTGGAGTTGCGGCTGGGCGATCCGGTCGAATCGATGGTGTCCCGCCGCTCCGCCGGCAACGTGCCGGCCCAGCCGGGCCGTGGGTTGTCCGCCGACGGGTTCCACTTCCGTACCGCTCTCGCCGAGGTGGCAGACCCAGGTGCGAGTGCGGGTCCGGGCGCGGGCGCCGGTCCGGGTCCGGGCGCGGACACCGGCACCGCCGGGCTGGTATCCGCGATCGCCCGGCACTGGCCGGGACGGGGCGCGCCACCGGTGCGGCTCCTGCCGGACCTGGTGCCGTACGCCGAGTTCTCCCCGGCCGCGACCGGTGACGGTACGGATGGGCTCCGGCTGGCGATCGGCCTGGCCGAGGCTGACCTGCGACCGGTGGCGATCGACTTCGCGGCCGACCCGCACCTGGTGGTCTTCGGTGACGCGGAGTCGGGCAAGTCGGCCTTCCTCCGCGCACTCGCCGCATCCATTGTCAAGCGGTTCGTCCCGGAACGGGCCAGGTTGATCATCGTCGACTACCGGCGCAGCCTGCTCGGCGCGGTCACCTCGCCCCACCTCATCGGGTACGGCAGCACCCCGTCGCACACGGTGGACCTGATCGCGTCGGCCGCGAGCTACCTGCGGGACCGGCTGCCCGGGCCGGAGGTGACCGCCGGACAACTGGCCGCCCGGTCCTGGTGGTCGGGTCCGGAGCTGTTCGTCCTGGTCGACGATCACGACCTGGTCGACAACGGCGGCCCGGATCCGCTGCAGCCCCTGGTGGAACACCTTGCCCAGGCCCGCGACGTCGGGCTGCACCTGGTGCTGGCGCGGCGTAGCGGCGGGGCGGCGCGGGCCTTGTACCGGCCGGTCCAGCAGCGGCTACGGGAGCTGTCCAGCGCCGGCCTGGTCCTCTCCGGCGATCCTGACGAGGGGCCGCTGGTCGGCACGGTGCGCCCCACACCGCTGCCGCCCGGCCGGGGGTGGCTGGTGACCCGTCGGGAGCAGAGCCGGCTGATCCAGTTGGCCTATCTGCCGCCGCCGGTGCCCGACGGCCAGATCAGTCTCCCCAAGAGCACATCTGGCGGTAGAGAATCACGGTAACCTCCGTGCAGCAAGTGTCTGTTGGGGTGAGAAGGCCAGATTGTGACGTCGTTGCCGCGCCAACCGCGCCGCGCCGTCCGACGCCTCGTCGGGACGGTGCCTGTCGTCCGACGCCTCGTCGCGCCGGTGCCTGCCGTCCGTGTCGTCACGGCGGCACCTGCCGTCCGACGCCTCGTCACGGCGGCACCTGCCGTCCGTGTCGTCGCAGCGGTGCTCGTCGTGCTGGTCGTCGTCACTCCGGTGACCACCTCCCGGACCGCCCCGGCCGCCGGGGTCGCCGCGGCGGCCGTGGCCACGCCACCGACCGCGCTGCCGGCGCGGTACGACGCGATCCGCGACGAACAGTGGCAGTTGCGGGAACTGTCGGCGCCCACCGCCTGGCAGCATTCCACCGGCACCGGCGTGACGGTCGCCGTGATCGACTCCGGGGTCGACGCGGAGCACGTGGATCTCGCCGGCCAGGTGCTGCCAGGGATGGACTTCGTCGACGACGGTGACGGCCGGTCCGACCCGGTCGGGCACGGCACCACTGTCGCGGGCCTGATCGCGGGGCGCGGCGACGACGACAGCGGGGTACTCGGGCTCGCCCCTGGGGCCCGGATTCTGCCGGTGCGGGTGCTGGACGAGGAGAACCGCTACGACGACGCGATGATCGTCGCCAAGGCGGTCCGGTGGGCGGTCGACAACGGCGCCCAGGTGATCAACCTGTCGCTGGGCGGCAGCGGCGACAGCCCGGCACTGGCGGCGGCGCTCGACTACGCGTTCGCCAGCGACGTCGTGGTGGTCGCCTGCACCGGCAACGTCTCCGCCACCGGCACCACCGAGGTGTGGTATCCGGCACGGGAGCCGGGTGTGATCGCGGTGGCCGGCCTCGAACGTGAGGGCGAGGCCTTGTGGGCCGGGTCGATCACCGGTGCGCAGACGGTGCTGACGGCACCGGCGACCGGGCTGGTCGGTGCCCGGCCGGACGGCTACTGGCGGGTCCAGGGCACCAGTTTCGCCGCGCCGCTGGTCGCCGCGACCGCCGCGCTGATCCGGGCGCGCTGGCCCGAGATGTCGGCCGCGACGGTGGTGACCCGGCTCATCGAGACGGCGCGGGACCTCGGTGCCCCGGGTCGGGACGACCGGTACGGCTTCGGCGTGGTCGATCCGGTCGCCGCGCTGACCGAGGGCGTGGAGATCGTGGCGCACAACCCGCTCGACGACAACGAGACACCGGGCATCGTCGGCTTCGGCCCGGCACCCGGGCTGGAGTCCACCACCGCGGCGGTGGCCGGCGGCACGGCCCGGCTGAGCGGACCGGGTGACGATCAGGGCGCCGGCTGGTCGATCGGTCCGGTCGGTGCGGACCCGGACGACGGCGGTCAGGGACTCCTGAGCAGCGGCCTGCTGGTCCTGGTCACGGTCGGTATCGGGGCGTGGCTGGCCCGCCGGATGCATCTGGTGACCGCGGCCGCCACGACCGCTCGCGCAGAGGTCACGCGCACTCGCCGGTGGCGGTCTGACGGGTGCTCCGTACTCCCAACCCCGCCGCCACCGACGCCTCCTCGGCGGTGACCGCGAAGCCGGTGTTCGGGTCGTCCGCCGCCGCCGCGAAGATCACCCCGAGCACGAGTCCGTTCGCCGCGACCAGCGGTCCGCCCGAGTTGCCGGAGCGGACCAGCGCCCGGATCGTGTAGACGTCCCGGTTGACGTCGCCTTCGTTGTAGATGTTGGGACCGGTGATCGGGCCGACGTCGCGGACCCGGGCGGACTGCGCGTCGTAGGGTCCGTCCAGGGGGAAGCCCAGCACGATCGCGTCCGCGCCGGTCGGGGCCGGTCGGTCGGCGAACGGCAGCACCGGGGCCGGAAGGTTCGGTACGTAGATGACGGCCAGGTCCAGGTCCGGGTCGTAGACCACCACCCGCCCGTTGTGCTGTTCGCCCAGTACCTCGACCGCCACGGTCTGCGTACCGGCCACCACGTGCGCGTTGGTCATCACCCGGTCCTCGGCGTACACGAACCCGGACCCCTCGATGCGGCGGGAGCAGCGGGGCGCGGATCCGAGCACCTTCACCACCGAGCGTTCGGCGTTGGCGACCACCGCCGAGCCGGCCAGGGCGGGATCCGGGGCGGGCACCTCCCGTACCCGGGTCGGGGTGAGGCCGCCGAAGACGTCGGGGAAGCCACGGGTGTCGACGGTGTCGCGCAGGGCGGTGGAGAGGGCCTGCGCCTGCGGGGGCATCACCCGGTCGATGCCGTTGAGCAGCGCGCTGTTGCGGACCGCGCCGGCGAGTCCGGGCATCGCCGAGGAACCCAGCGGCACCGCGACCAGCCAGGCGACCAGCAGGACCGCGACCAGGGAGACCGCCGCACCGCCGATGTCGTCGGCCCGGCGGCCCGCCGGGCTGGTGATCGCGTGCCGCAGTCGGGAGCCGGCCCAGCCGGCCAACGCCTGCCCGAGTACGGCCAGGCCGAAGACCGCGACCAGCGAGACCACCACCCGGGCCGCGTTGTCGACGAACTGCTGCGCCAGCAGCGGGCCGAGCTGCAACCCGATCAACGCGCCGCCGAGAAACCCCGCGAACGACAGGATCCCGATGACGAATCCCTGGCGGTAGCCACTGACCGCGAAGACCAACATGAGCAGCAGAAGTACGACATCGACGGCGGACACCCGTCAAGACTACGGGGGCACGTCAGGTGGTCGGACCGGTAGCCGTCCGTGGCGGCCGCCGTCAGGACCGCTGCGGCGCCGACCCGTCCACAGTTGGCGGTACGTCGCCGAGCCGTTCACCCACCGTGTCGAGTCCTCCCGCGCCGGTGGGCGGGGTGGCCGGTAGGTCGATCACCCGGTCGGTCGGCCACCGGCCGGCCCAGCCGCCCATGTCGAGCAGCGCCGACAGCACTCCGGCGGTGAACCCCCAGACGAGCATGCCGCGCACCTGGAAGGCCGGGCCGATCCAGCCGCTGGGGTGGCGTACCTGCAGTCGGTTGTCGGGGTCGACCAGCTCGGCGACGGGCAGTCGGGTGACGTGGGCGACTTCGGCGGGCTGACAGGGGTGCACCGGGTGCGGGCGGTGCCACCAGGCGAGCACCGGGGTGACGACGAAGCCGCTGACCGGAATCCACAACCGGGGCAGTTGGGCCACCACGGTGACGCTGTCGGGATCGAGCCCGACCTCCTCCTGCGCCTCCCGCAGCGCGGTCGCGGGGGCGTCGGCGTCACCGGGTTCGGCACCGCCGCCCGGGAACGCCGACTCCCCCGCGTGGTTGCGCATGGTGGCGGCCCGTTGCAGCAGCAGCACGTCGGGTTCGCCCGGTCGGCTCTCGCCGAGCAGCACCAGCACGGCGCTGGGCCGGCCGCCGCGCTCCGGCGTGGCGAGCCGGCTGAAATCGGTGGTACGGGCGGCGTCAAGCCGGCTCAGCAGCGGCTGCCACCAGGGCGGCAGCGGACCGACCGGCGATGGTGGCCCGGTCACCGGGTCACCGGCAGAGCGAGCTCGCGCTGCACCAGTTCGGCGAGGGTGGCGTCGTCGACGGTGCCCTCGTAGGCGTACCGGACGCGGCCCCGGTCGTCCACGAACAGGGTCAGCGGCAGGCCGACCCGCTCCACGCCGAGCAGCAACGCCCGGTCCCGGTCGACCAGGCTCGGGAAGCTCAGCCCGAGGTCCTCGGCGACTGCGACGGCCCGGTCCCGGTCGTCCCAGGTGTTGACGCCGACCAGGTGCAGCTGACCGTCGGTACGGTCAGCGAGGCGCTGCAGGGCCGGCAGTTCGTCGCGGCACGGCTCGCACCAGGAGGCCCAGAAGTTGATGACCGCGGGGCCGCGGATCGCGTCGACCGCGACCGGGGTGCCGTCGGCGAAGCAGGTCAGCTCGATCGCGGGCAGCGGCGTGCCGGTCCGCGTGGCGCCCGGCGACACGCCGTCGGTTGGCGGTGCGGTGGCGGCCGGCGGGGCGGTGGTCAGGCCCGCGCAGTCGGCGAACGGCACCGCCCCGTCGTCGGTGGTCGGCCCGCCGCCGGCGCCACCGGCGCAACCGGCCAGCACCAGCAGCGGTACGGCGGCCGCCAGCAGCCGTCGCCAGCCCGGCCTGGCACCGGTCGACGCGGCAGGGGTCAGTACGGTCATGGCGCCTCCGCCGCCACGGCGGCCGCCGGCACGAGGTCGGCACTGATCCCGGCGGCCTCGGCGAGCTCCCCGGCACGGGGTCCCTTGAGCAGGTTGACGGCGTCGGCCGGCGCGGTCGGGCCGGTGCCGTAGGCGGGGCAGAGCGGGGCGAGCGTACAGGCGCCGCAGGCCGGTTTGCGGGCGTGGCAGACCCGCCGGCCGTGGAAGATCACCCGGTGGGAGAGCATGGTCCAGTCACGGCGCTCGATCAGCGCCCCAACCGCGTGTTCGATCTTGACCGGGTCGGTCTCCTCGGTCCACCGCCAGCGTCGGACCAGCCGCTGAAAGTGTGTGTCGACGGTGATGCCGGGCACGTCGAAGGCGTTGCCGAGGATCACGTTGGCGGTCTTGCGCCCGATCCCGGGCAACGCCACCAGCTGCGGCAGGGTGCCCGGCACCGCGCCACCGTACTGGTCGGACAGGGCCTGGCCGAGCCGGATCAGCGAGTCGGTCTTGTTCCGGAAGAACCCGGTCGGCCGGATCAGCTCCTCCAGCTCGGCCCGGTCCGCACCGGCGTAGTCGGCTGCCGTCGGGTAGCGGGCGAACAGCCGCGGGGTGACCTCGTTGACCCGCTTGTCGGTGCACTGCGCGGACAGGATCGTCGCGACCGCGAGTTGCAGCGGCCCGTCGTGGTCGAGTTCGCAGTGCGCGTCCGGGTGGGTACGGGCCAGCACTTTCGCCATCCGCCGGGCCCGACGTTTGCGGCCCAGGTCGGTCTCCGGATGGTCAGCCCGGATTCTCGTGGCGCGGGGGGCCGAGGTGGTCACGCCGGCCAGCCTACGTCGCCGGCTCAGTCCAGTGGAGGGGAGATGGTCCCGTCATCAGCGAATTGTGCACCTGTCTGCGGAAAGTCCGACTCGCTCAGCTCGCGGACCAGGTCGAGGCCCCGACGATCGTCGTCGACGGTCGGCAGGCCGTTGCCGTTCATGTACGTGGCGACGAACTCGCCGTCGACCCAGCTGCCGTCCGGATTGAGCGACACCTTCAGCACTCCGCCCCAGCCCAGCCGCCCGTTGTTGCTGAGCGTGCCGCCGCCGCCGGCGAAGTTGCCGAGGCTGTAGGCGATCAGCCGGCCCTGGTAGAACTCCATGCCGCGCAGCACGTGCGGGCCGTGGCCGACGATCAGGTCCGCCCCGGCGTCGATCATGGCGCGGGAGAAGGCCATCGGATCGCCACGGTTCTCACCGAGGAACAGTTCGGTGCCTTCGGTGACCCGGGTCATCTCCGACCCCTCGGCCCCCATGTGCACCTGGACGACGACCAGGTCGGCCTGCTCGTCGGCCCGGCGCACCAGATCCGCCGCCGCGTCGATGTCGATCAGGCTGTTGTTCGGCGGCGAGTAGGACGAGAACCCGGCCACTGCGACGCTGACCCCGGCCACGTCCAGCACGGTGATCTGGTCCAGCGCACCGGTGTGCCGCATGCCGTGTTCCTCGATGGCCTGCTGGGTGTTGCGGTAGCCGGCTTCGCCGTAGTCGTACCCGTGGTTGTTGGCCTGGTTGAGCAGCATGAACCCGCCGTCGCGCAGATGCGCGGCGTACTCCGGTGGCGCCCGGAACTGATGGCACTGGGTCGAGCCGGGCGCGCACTTGCCGGTGCCGGTGTCGACCGTCAGCGGCTCCTCCAGGTTGCCCATCACCAGATCCGCCGCGAGCGCCTCGGTGACCGAGTCGAAGAAGCCGGCCCCGTCGTCGGGCGGCAACCGGTCCGGGGCGTTGCCGAGCACGATGTCGCCGGTGGCGGACATGCTGATCGGCTGCGGCTGGGGGCTCGGACTGTCGCTGGGCGACGGCGCGGCGGCCGGGCCGGCGGCCGGGCGCCACTGCGGATCCGGCTCGTCCCGGTTGATGCCGCCGAGCGCCACGATGCCGACCAGGACGGCACCGAGCAGAACGGCGGTCAGCACGACGATCGACACGATGGGGCTGCCGGCGGTGGATTCCTGCCGCCTGCGGCCCCGCGAGGAACGCTGGGCGTCGGTCACTGGCGTGACCCTACCGGCCGGTGGCGCCCACCGACGACCACCGTCCGGCTGGTTTATCCGGCGTGTCCCGGCCCGCCTGGCCGGGCACCGTCGTGCACGGTGCGGTGCGCCACCCGGGCCAGCCGGGATCCCCAGGTGGAACGCGGTCCGCCGTAGGGTTCCGGCGGACCGTCCGGCGGGCAGAGCACGACGACCGCGTCCGTGGCGGTACCGGTGGCCCGCAGCCCCAGTTCGACCAGGGCCTGGGTCTTCGCCTCCGTGATGGTGGCCACGGCGTTCACCAGCGCCGCGTCGCTCAGCCGCACCGGCAGCGCGGCCACCACGTTGATCGTGCCGACCCGGCCCGGGTCGGAGCCCGGGTCGGGGTCGGCCGCGGCCAGGATCGGGGTGCCGAGCCCGACGGTCGCCCAGATCCGCACGCCGGCCTCGTCGCAGGTCACCGTCCTGCGCACGTCCACCCCGGTCAGCAGCCCGACCCCCGGCCCGCGCAGGTCGGCCTGGTCGGCGAGGGCCGTCAGGTGCGCGTCGGGGTCGTCGCGGCGGTACGACATCGGCACCGTCGCGTTGATCACCCACCAGCGCAGGCCGATGCCACCGCCGAGCGGCGCGGAGCTGATCGCCAGCGCCGGCCCGGTCAGGGCCCAGCAGGCGTACGGCAGCGCCGTACCGTCCTCGGTGCGGGTGGCGAACCAGGGGCGGGCGAGATCAGACACCGGTCGACGATACGGCCAACCGGACGGGCGCGGCCCGCCGGCCGCGCCGCAGGCACCGGTGGGCGAACCGGTGCCGCATATTAACGACGGATCCACCCGGTTGGGTTACGCTTCTGGATCAAGATTCGGAGGGTGCGCATCCGGCCAGGGGCGGGATGCACCTAGACTGACTGCGCGCGGTAGCTGCCGGCTGGGTGCCGGGAGCGGACGCCGCGCAGGCGGAGGTGCGCGATGGACGAGGTGCTGGCTCGTAGCGGGATCTTCCAGGGCGTCGACCCGGAGGCCGCAGAGGCGCTCGCCAAGGAGATGGAGACGATCGAGGCCCGCAAGGGCGAGATCGTGTTCAACGAGGGCGAGCCCGGAGACAGCCTGTATATCGTCCTCACCGGCAAGATCAAGGTCGGTCGGCGGGCGGCCGACGGGCGACAGAACCTGATCGCCGTGATGGGGCCGTCGGACATGGTCGGTGAGCTGTCCCTGTTCGATCCCGGGCCGCGTACCGCGACCGCGACCGCGGTCACCGACACCCGGCTGGCGCGGCTGCGCAAGCAGGCCCTGCGGCCGTGGCTGAACAACCGGCCGGAGATCGCCGAGCAACTGCTGCGGGTACTCGCCCGCAGGCTGCGACGGACCAACGACGCCCTGGCCGACCTGATATTCACCGACGTGCCCGGCCGGGTGGCCAAGAACCTGCTGCAGATGGCGGGTCGGTTCGGCACTCGCGACGGCGGCGTACTGCGGGTGACCCACGACCTCACCCAGGAGGAGATCGCCCAGCTCGTCGGCGCGTCCCGGGAGACCGTGAACAAGGCGCTGGCGGACTTCGCCTCCCGGGGCTGGCTGCGGCTGGACGGCAAGAGCATCATCATCCTGGACCCGGAGCGGCTGGCCCGCCGGGCCCGGGTCTGAGCCCCGCCGGCCCGGTCACGACCCGGGGGCGGTCGCCCGGCAGACCGCGCCGACCGGGGTTATCGGTCGCACCTGCCGGCCCAGTGCCTGCAGCAGCGAATCCTCGACGTGGAATCCGTGTACCCACAGCCGGTACCGGGGCAGGTCGCCTTCGTCGGGGCAGAGGACCCGGGCTCCCACCTCCTCGGTGTCCACGTAGCGGATGCCACCCTGCTCCTGCAGGATCACCACGCTGACGTCGTCCACGGCGATGACGCTGCCCCGGATCTGCTCGGTCTCGTCGTCGGCCACCTCGACGGTCGTCACCGTGGTCGGCAACACCGGGGCGGTGGCCACCGAGTAGGACGTCCAGGCCAGCATGATCATGATGGCCAGCTGGCCGAGCCCGACGAGCGGGCGTACGGTGGCCGCCAGCACCGGGCCGGTCACCGCAACGGCGAGCAACGGCGGCGCGGCCAGCACCAGCGCCGCGATCCACTCCCCGGCCCCGACGGCCGCGGCGACGGTCGGGCCGAGCAGGCCGTAGTAGGCGACCAGGAGCGCGGCGAGGGCAGCCAACTGGAATGCCCGACGCTCGTGGACCCGGCGCAGCGAGAGCTGGAAGGTCGCGGCCACCACAGGCAGCAGCAACGGCAGGTAGAGAATCTTCCAGGTCACCGCCGCGACCAGGAGGGTGACGATCACCAGCCAGACCGGGACCACCCGCTTCCAGCGGACCAGCAGCGGTATCGGTCGTCGTCGCCAGCCCGCCGGGTCGTTGTCGATGCTGACCGCGAGCACCGCGCTGATCGCGAAGAGCGCGACCATCGCGCCGGAGACCAGCCGACTCGCCGTGGTGACGAAGGCGGCGACGAGGTTCACCGGGTTGACGTTGGCAGCCAGCAGCAGCGTCGTCTGCAGTTCGCCGCCGGCTTCGACCACGAGCCGCAGCACCGAGACGATGGCCGGCGCGCCGACCACCACGCTCCAGAACTGCTGCGCTGCCCGGTTTCGTCGCTCCTCGTCCTCCGGGCGGCGGGCCGGCGCGGTCACTGGCGGATTTTGTCGTCGTGGTCGAGCAGGTCGGGGGCGCCGATCGGCGGTGGCTGCTGCGCCTCGCCGAGCCAGTTGCCGAGGGTGGTGATGTACGCCGTCTGCCACGCGGTCGCCTCGCCGCGTTGGCTCTGTTCGTAGCTCTTGGCCAGGAAGTACGCCACCAGGTCCCGCAGGTTCTCGTCCTCCAGCGGCACACCGATGCCGAGCGCCTCCTCCACACCGAACGGCATGTCCACCAGTTCGAATTCGGTGGGGTGTTCGGAAAGGAAGCCGGCGAGGATCGTCTCGTCGGAGACCATCGCCTGGAACTTGCCGTCGAGCAGACCGTCCCGGCAGTCCGACGGGCTGTCCGCCTCCCCGACCGGGACGGACAGCTCCTTCAACATGCCCTGGGTGGTGGAGCCACCGGCGACGCAGACGGCGTACTCCTTCTTGCGCAGATCCGGGATGGTCTGGATCTCGTCGGCGTACTCCTTCAGGACCAGCACCTCCGGAGTGGTGATCAGGTACGGTCCGGCGAAACCGACGTCCTTCGCCCGGTCGTCGGTGATGGAGAAGCTGGCCACCACGATGTCGACCTTGCCACTGCGCAGAAACTCGACCCGTTGCTCGGTGGTCAGCGGAACCCACTGGATGCTCTGGTCCCCTTCGAACCCGAGGGACCTGGCGATGTAGCGGGCGACCTCGACGTCGAACCCTCTGCGGGTGTTTCCGTCGAGGTAGGACATCAGCGGGAAGTCCGGATTGACACCGATACGCAGCTTGGCCCGGTCGTGGATGGTGGACGCCTCGCGTAGCTGTTGCACGGTCGGCAGCCCGGGATCCGTATCGTCGTCGCAGGCAGCGGCGCTGGCCAGCAGCAGTGTCGCGGCCACCGCCACGGTGGTCACCAGCTGGCGCCGCCGGCTCCGGCGGACCGGATCCGGCGAAATGGTCACATCCGTCACGGCAGCCTCCGCCCGACAGCGACAGTCACAGTCGATCATGCACTGGGCAGCCGTCCACATTGCCGGCCGTCTTCAATCTAGCCGCTGACGGCAAGCGGCTCTGATCACCCGTTCAGCGGATTGCCGCACCGCCGCCGGCGCTCAGATCCCCGCCAGCAGCTCGCGCATCTCGCCGATCTCCGCCTCCTGGCTGGTGGCAATCGACTCGGCCAGCTGCCGGACCGCCGGATCGGCACCGTCCGCGCGTAGAATCCGCGCCATCTGCACCGCGCCTTCGTGGTGACGGATCATCATGTCGAGAAACAGCCGGTCGAATTCGGCGCCGGTCGAATTCGCCAGGGCGGTCATCTCGTCGCCGGTCAGCATGCCCGGCATCCCGTGATGATCGTCCGCGCCGGTGTGCTGTCCGGGGCTCGGCAACGGCTGACCCCACTCGGTGAGCCAGCTGGCCATCTGGTCGATCTCCGGGTCCTGCGCCGCGCGGATCCGCCCGGCCAGATCCTGTACGTCGGTGCTCGCCGACCGCCCGGCGACGAGCTGCGCCATCTCGATCGCCTGCTGGTGATGCGGGATCATGTCGCGGGCGAAAGCGATGTCCGTCGCGTTCGGCGCGGCGGGGGCGGTGGCTGCCGAGGGCTCCGCCGTGGGGTCGGCACCGTTCGCCGACGGGCCGGCCGTGCAGCCGCCGACCAGTACGGCTGCGGCCAGACCTCCGACCGCGACGGCGACGGCACGACGTGCGGACGTTCCGACGATCCGCGCGCCGGTGGTCACCGCCGGCCACCGCGACCACCGGGTGTGCTCTGTCATCAGATTCCTTCCCTGGGTACCCGTAACAGATACGGCCGGCGACGACGGATGGTTGCGGGTCGACCCGAAATCGCCGTCGCGACCGTTCCGGCCTCGTCGCCACCGTTGTCAGGCCGCCTTGATGCTCGCCGGTGTCGTGGACCTGCTGTGGGCCGACGGACGACCGGCGGTGACGACCGCCAGCAGGCAGCCGGCGAGGGTCCAGCCACCGAGGACCGACCACTGTGCGAAGGTCTGGGCGTCGGGGAAGTAGGAGATACTGCGGATCAGCGACACCGACGCGCCGGGAGGAAAGAACTGGCCGATCGTCCCCCAGGGCCGGGGCAGGAACTCGACCGGCAGCATCGCGGCGGAGATCGGGCTGCCGACCAGCATGATCACGACCGTACCGACGCCGACGCCGTGCAGCCCGATCAGGTTCCGCAGCCCGATCACGGTGGCGGCGATGGCAGCGATGGTGAGGCCACTGGCGGCGACGTTGAGCGCGAACGCGCCGCCGAGGATCCGGAACACCACCTGGCCGACGAGTGCGACCGCGACACCGGCCGCGCCGGCCAGCACCGCGAGGGTCAACAGCCGCCGGCCGGTGCCCTGGATGCCGATCGCGATGAAGATCCCGCCCTTGAGCCCGCCGAGCAGCAACGGGAAGAAGAACGCGCTGAGACCGGCTCCGTGCTCGTCGTGCGGCGACAGCGGTACGACATCGGTGACCTGCGGCCGATCGGTGGCGGCCGAGGGGTCGGCACCGAACGCCGCCGACAGGGCCTCGATCAGCTGGCGGGCCACCGTACTGGCACCCGAGGCGACCAGCAGCTCCGGCGGCGCCTCGTCGCCGACCACGACCGCGCCGTAGACGTCCCGGTGCCGGATCGCCCGCACCGCCTCGTCGCGATCGGCGTAACGCCGGACGACGAACTCGTGCGGTCGGGCCTGGTCCAGCGCGTCGGTGACGGCCTGCGACGCGCCCTGCGGCGCGACCAGACCGATCGGTACGCCGCGCGGCTCGGCGTACACGGCGGGCCAGGTGAACGCGGCCATGATCGCAGTCGCCACCACCGCGAGGATCGCCCCGGTCAGCAGGCACCGACTGACCCGGGTCGGTTGGTCCGGGTGCGGCTGGTCCATCGGCCACCTCAGCCCGCTCGGCTACGTCTGGCCTGCTCAGCCTAGGGGCGCGGGGCGCGCCTCGACTGGCGTTTGCCGGGTCAGCGGGCGGCCAGGGCCGGGCCGAACAGCCCGTTCGGCCCCTTGCCGGCCAGGCAGCGGTAGCTGTGCTCGCCGCCGGCCAGCGCCACCTCGCCCGGGGCGAGCACCGCGAACCGCCAGTCGCTGACGTCCATCCGCAGGGTGACGAGCCGGAACACCTCCGCGCTGCACCCCGCCCGTACGGTCGGATCCGCCTCGATGGTGGCGTGGTCGGCGCCGGACAGGTGGGCCGGCAGCTCGCCGACGGCGAAGGTCTCCCAGGTGTGTCGGCCGGTGCAGGCGACGACGGCGAGCTGCTGCTGCCCGCCGGTCAGCTCGCCCTCGAAGCACTCCAGGTCGTCCGGGCAGCGCAGGCCGGGACGGGTGGACAGCTCGCAGTTGGGCAGTACGGCGCCGGCCGGTCCGGTGACGCCGGCCGGGCGGGGGGTGCGCTCCTGCGGCGTGGCCGCCGACGGCCGGTCGAACCCACCGGGCAGACTGCCCTTCGCGACCATCCAGGTGCCCACGCTCGTCATCGCGAGCAGCACCAGTACCCCGAGCCCGCCGGCCAGCATGCGCAGCCGGGGATGTGCGGTCACGGCACCGGGCCGGGCCGGCGGGCCGGCCGCACCAGCGACCGCGCCGTTCGCACCGGGCGGGCCGACCACACCGTTCGCACCGGGCGAACGGACCACACCGGGCGGCTGTGGAATCGGCACGGTCCAGCTGGTCTGCTCACTCGGCTGCGCCGACGGTTGCGCCGGCACCGACGCGCGACCGCCACTCACCGTGGCGCCGGTCGACGGCCCGCCCGAGACCGGGGCGATCGAGAACGGCGGCCGGTGCGGCGCCGCCGGGCTCCAGTGCGGGCCGAGCGGTACGGCGGCCAGCATGTCGCGCAGCGCGACCGCCGAGGGTCGCGCCGCCGGGTCGTTGGCCATCCCCTGGCGCAGCACGTCGGTGAGCGCCGGGGGGACGCCGGGCAGCTCCGGCAGGGGCCGGTCGAACAGTTCGAGCAGCATCACCAGGCTGGGACTACGATCGTCCTCCCAACGTGGCGGCCGACCACGCATGATGGCGTACAGGCTGGCGCAGAGGGCGTAGACGTCGGCGGCGGGCGATGGTGGGCGGTGGTGGAACGACTCGGGCGCGGCGTACGCGGGGGTCAGCACCTCGAGGGTGACCGACGCGTCGCGCGCCTCGACCAGTACGGCGAGGCCGAAGTCGGCCAGCGCAGGTTCGTTGAAGCGGGAGTAGAGGATGTTGGCCGGTTTGACGTCGCGGTGCAGCACGCCGAGGTGGTGGGCGTCGGCGAGAGCGTCGGCGATCTTCACCCCGACGTCGCGGGCCTCGAAGGCGTCCAGCGGCGAGGTCTTCATCCGGTCGCCGTACGAGCCGTCGCACATCTCCATGATCAGGTACGGGTGCATGTCGGAGGTGACCCCGACGTCGAACAGGTCGACGACGTGGGGGTGCGAGGACATCCGCCCGGCGGCCCGCGCCTCCCGCATGAAGCGGCGCTGCTCCCGTTCGTTGTCCAGGGGGCGGTTCTCGACCTTGACGGCGACCTCGCGGCCGACCGACTCCTGGACGGCGCGGTACACGGTGGCGAATCCGCCCCTGGCAAAGACTGACAAATCCGACAGTCCAGGCACCATGGGGAACGGCAGTGCGCTCGGCGTCCTGTCGTTCACACCGTAAACGGTACCCAACGTCTCAGCCGGAGAGCGCCACCCGCCCCTCGCGACGACGCTCGACGAACAGCGCGACCCCGGTCACCACCGCGCCCAGGCCCTCCCAGGCCGCGACCCCGACGAACCGCGCCGGAGCCACCTCCGCCGCCACAAGCACACCGAACACCACGGTCGTCACCAGCCGGAACACGACGGTGAACAGGAAGAACGGCCGCCAGTCGGTGACCGCGGCCAGCAGGTAGTAGACGCCCATGTTGAACGACGCCATCGACGACGCCGCCATGAACGTACGGGTGTAGTCACCGGCCGCCCGCTCCGCCGCCGGCACCACGTCGAACCCGAGCATCACCAACAGGACGTCCGGCTGGACCAGACCCACCGCGCCCAGCAACAGGGCCATCGCCCCGAAGACGGCGATGGTCCAACCGGCAACCGAACGGGGCAGCTTCATCAGGGGGTGTCCTTCCGGCCACAGTGACCCCCTGGCGGGACACTGTGGCTTCAGGCTAGCTACCGCTCGGTCCGACCCACATCGTCGGGTCCGGTGACCGCTCGGCACCGGGCGTACCGTCCACTGCCGACCGGATCTGCTCGGCGGTGGCCCGTTCGCTGACCTGCTCGGTCGCGTAGGCGAGGGTCACCGCCTGATCGGCGGCCAGCCGGGCCGCCGTACCGTCGCCGGTGGCCGCCAACGCGGTGGCCAGGACGCCGAGCGCGATCACCCGGCTCCGGACGTCCTCGGCGGCGGCGTGCAGCGCCCGACGCGCCCAGTGCAACGCCGGCTCCGGCTGCCCGTCGGCGAGCAGCGCGGAGGCGTACCGGGCCAGCGCCTGCCGCCGGGAGAACAGCACCGCCGGGCTGCCGGCGGCGGTCGCGATCGGTGCCAGCAGGCCCACGGCGGTCGCCGCGTCCCCCGCCGCCAGCCGCGCCGAGGCGAGCAGCACCCGGGGCGCCACCTGGACCGCCGCCAACGGATTGTGCGGCTCCACCGAGGTCAGCACCGACTGGGCCAGCCGCTGCGCCTCGTCGATCTCACCACGCTCCAGCGCGACGAACCCGCACAACGTGCCGGCCATCGCGATCAGCAGCGGATGGTCGATCCGTTCGCCCTGCGCCAACGCGTCGGACAACAGGTCACTGGCGTGGTCCCGCTCACCCAGCCCACGGGCGACCGCGCCACGGGCCAGCAGCGCGAAGCCCCGGCCCCAGTCGTCGGCCGCGCTGTCGAAATCGCGGTACGCCCGACGGGCCGACTGGTCGGCCTCGGCCAGCTCACCCAGCTCAGCCGCGGCGAACGCCTCGACCGCCCGCAACGTGCCGACCGCCCACGCCTCCCCCACCCGCTCGCCGAACGGCAGGAACACCTGGGCCAGCCGCCGGGCGTCGGCCAACCGGCCGGAGAGCAACCGGGCGAACGCGGTGGTCCCGCGCAGCCACGCCCGACCGACCGGATCGTCGAGCTCGGCGAAGAGCCGCGCCGCCCGGCCCAGCACCGCATCGGCTCCGGCGAAGTCACCCCGGGTCGTGGTCACCCAGGCCAGGCTCTGCAGCGACCACGCCTGTCCGCGCAGGTCGCCGGCGGCCAGGTTGACCTGGTACGCGGCGGCGAACCGGCTGCTCGCCCGGCTGAGCCGGCCGGCCAGGAAGTCGGCCATGCCGAGCCGGCGCATCGCCTCGGCCCGCTCGGCGGGCAGCCCCACCTCGGTGGCCACCTGCAACGCCTCCCGCCAGGTCGCCGTCGCCCGGGTCGCGTCACCCAGCGCCCGGTGGGCCCGCCCGGCCACCAGCAGGGCACCGGTACGGGCGGTCGCGTCGTCGGCCGCGTTGGCGAAGACCTTCTCCGCGTCCGCCAGGGCGTCGGCCGGCCGGCCGGTCTGCAGCAGCGCCCGCGCGTACACCAGCCGGTCGACCTTGGGCACCGACTCGCCGCCCAGCGCGGTCGCCCGCTCGGCATACTCGACGGCCAGCTGCGGCTCGCCACCGGCGATCGCCTTGCGGGCGGCCCGGCCCAGCGCGGCCACCCCGATCGCCGCCACCGTACGGGCCGGCGAGTCCGGTCGCAGACCCACCGCCTCGGCGAGCCCGACCGCCCGCTCGGCGTGCTCGGCGATGAAGGCGTCCCGCAGGGCCAGGCTCTCCACGGTGTCGGCCCACCGGGCCAGGCAGGCGTGCCGCTCGGCCAGGTCGGCCTTGCCGATACCGGCGTACGCCGCCTCCCGCATCAGCGGGGTCGGGAAGGCGTACCCGGTCCGGGTCCGCCGCAGCATTCGGCGCTGCAGCAGCTCCTCGACGGCGCGAGCCAGCTCCACGGCGACCACCGCCGCCGGGCGGCCGTCGCGCCGGTCCCGCAGCGCCTCCAGGGTGCCCTCCGGCACGACGTCACCGACCACCGACGCGTCCCGCAGCACCGACCGCGCGTCGGCCGGCAGCGCGTCGATCCGGGCGGCCAGCACCGCCGCCAGGTCCCGGGAGAGCAGCCGGCTGCTCAGCGAACCCGGCACCAGCCGCCAGTCCACGTCGTCGGCGGCCCCGTCGCCGGGCACCGGGCCGGTCCGGGTCAGCGCCCCGCGCTCGATCAGCAGGGTGACCAGCTCCGCCAGATAGAACGGGTTGCCCTGGGCGGTGGCCAGCAGCCGGTCCACGTCCGGCTGCGGCAACCGGCCACCGCCCAGGTACGAAGTGAGCAGCCGGGCCGCGTCGGCCCCGCGCAGCGGCGGCAACGCGTGCACCTCGGCGTCGGCGACCCGGTTCAACGCGCCAGCGGTGGTCCGGACCAGTTCGGGGCGGCCCAGCAGCAGCACCAGCACCGGGCCGGTGAGTCGCGACAGGGTCTCGCCGAGCGCCTCGACCGTCTCCGGCAGGGCGTCGTGCAGGTCGTCGACGACGACCAGCAGCGGCGTCTCCCGGGCCAGGGCACTGAGCAGGTCGGCGACCGCGCCGGGGATGGCCTCCGCGTCGAGCACCGGGGCGTCGGCGGTGAGGTCCGCCGGCCCCGACGACGGGTGGGCGGTCGGCGGGTCGGCGTACCCGAGCAGGTTCAGCAGCAGGTCGACCGCGATCGTCGGCGGCTGCGGTGACAGCCGGGTCAGCCGGTGGCCGAGCCGGCGCAGCCGCTCCTCGACGACGGCCCGGGTGACGGCGGTGGATCCGTCCCGGGGCAACCCGGCCGCGATCCGCACCAGGTCCGCCAGTGGTGCCAGCCGCCGCCGCTCGCCGAACGCCGCGCACCGCACCGACAGCACCCGGGCACCGGTCGGGGCGGCGTACCGGCCGGTGCCGACGTCGTAGCCGGCCGCGTACCGCTCGACCTCGGCGGCGAACCGGGACTTGCCGATGCCGGCCTCCGCCGTCAGCACCAGCACCCGGGGCTCGCCGTTGTCGATCACCTCGGTGAGCCGGCCGGCCAGCCGGCCCACCTCGGCCTCCCGACCGACGAACGGTGCCTGGTCGCCGATGCCGGACCGGGTACCGGGTGCGTCGTGCAGGCCGAGCAGTTCGTACGCCTCGACCGGGGCCCGTTTGCCCTTGAGCCGCAGCGGACGCAGCCGCCGCCAGGCTGCCACGTGCCGGGTCGCGGTCTCAGTGCTGGCCCCCGCGTACACCGCACCGATCGCGGCGGCGTCGGCCAGCCGAGCGGCGGTGTTGACCGTGTCGCCGATCACCGTGTACTCGATGGCCGCCTGGATGCCGGCCACCACGTCGCCGGTGTTCAGCCCGACCCGCAGGCCGAGCGGGGCCCCGCCACCGCGTTCGTCGTCGAGCACCCGCCGCACCGCCCGCTGCATGCTCAGCGCGGCCCGGACGGCGCGTTCCGCGTCGTCCTCGTGCGCCACCGGGGCACCGAAGACCGCCATGATCCCGTCGCCGGTCAGCTTGTCGACGTGCCCGCCGAAGGTCTTGACCGCACCGGCCAGGGCGGCCAGCACCCGGTCGGTCACCGCGCCGACCCGCTCCGGGTCGAGATCCTCCGACCAGGAGGTGAAGTCGGACAGGTCACCGAAGAGCACCGTGACCACCCGGCGTTCGGCGGCCGGTAGGAACGCGGCGGCCGGCAGCGCCGCACCGCAGTTGTGGCAGAACCGGGCACCGGGCACCGGGACGGTGCCGCAGACCGCGCAGGTCACTGCGGGTCCGACCGCTGCAGGTAGGCCAGCTGTGCCCGTACCGACCATTCGGCGGCCGGCCACAGCGCCCGGTCGACGTCGGCGTAGACCTCGGCCACGACGGCGGCCGGGTCCGTGACGCCGGCGGCCACGACCTGCCGGACCTGGTCGAGCCGGGCCTGCCGGTGGGCCAGGTAGAACCGGGCGGCGGCGGCGCAGTCGACCAGCGCCGGCCCGTGGCCCGGCAGCGCGGGCACCCCGTCGTACGCGGCCAGCCGCCGCAGGCTGGTCAGGTAGTCGCCGAGGTCACCGTCGGGCCAGGCGACCACGGTGGTGCCACGCCCGAGGATGGTGTCGCCGGTGAGCATCACCCGCTGCCCGGCGGGGCCGGCGACCAGGAAGCAGACCGAGTCCCCGGTGTGCCCCGGGGTGGCCAGCGCGGTGACCGTCAACCCGCCGACGTGCAGGGGCGTCCCGTCCGCGACCGCGTGGTGCACCGGGGCGTCGACCCGCCCTGCGAGTGCCGGGACCGCCTCGACGTGGTCCGGGTGGCCATGGGTGAGCAGGACCGCCGCGTACGGGCCGGCGGCGGCGATCCGGTCCAGGTGCCCGGCGTGCGCCGGGCCGGGGTCGACCAGTACGCCGAGTGACTGCCCCGGCTGGCGCAGCACCCAGGTGTTGGTGCCGTCGAGCGTCATCGGCCCCGGGTTGGGTGCCCGCAGCAGGCTCACCCAACCCGGCAACTGGTCGGCCAGTGCCGTGGCGGGGGCGGTGACGTGCGAGGTCATGGCTGCGATCGTACGACCGCAGCGTGACTTCGCCGAGACTTCCTCGTGTCGACCGACCCCGTCGGGTCAGGACACCTCGACGATGATCTCCACCTCGACCGGTGCGCCGAGTGGCAGCTCGGCGACCCCGACCGCGCTGCGCGCGTGCCGACCGGCCTCGCCGAAGACCTCACCGAACAGCTCCGACGCCCCGTTGATCACCGCGGGCTGGCCGGTGAAGCCGGCGGCCGACGCGACGAAGCCGGTGACCTTGACGATCCGGGTGACCGCGCCGAGGCCGACCAGCTGCTCGACCGCGGCGAGGGCGTTCAACGCGCACTGGTGGGCCAGCGCCTTGGCCTCCTCCGGGGTCACCTCGGCACCGACCTTGCCGACCGCGAGCAACGCTCCGTCGGCCATCGGCAGCTGCCCGGAAACGTAGACGTGCTGGCCGGAGCGGACCGCCGGGACGTAGGCCGCCACCGGCGGCACGACCGTCGGCAGGCTCAGCCCCAGATCGGCGAGACGGGCGTACGGATCGGCGCTCATGCCTTGGGCCGCTTCATGTACGCCACCAACTGGTCCGGGTTGGGCCCGGGCACCACGGCGACCAGCTCCCAGCCGTCGTCGCCCCAGTTGTCGAGAATCTGCTTGGTGGCATGCACCAGCAGCGGCACGGTGACGTACTCCCACTTCTGCATCGCGGTACGGCTCCTCGTTCTCCTCGGGTACGGGCACAGCCTACGGCCACCGGACGGCAGAGTGCTCCGGGAGCGACGGGCGGCTACCCTGTCACCGTCGGGTGACGACGATCCCGCTGCCCGCGACGACAACCTGGGGATGAGGATGACGCAACCGCCCAGCGGCGGCACCCCGCCGCCGGACGCCCAGCCGCCGGACGCCGCGCCGCCGCAGACCCCACCGCCGTCGCCGGCCGCGCCGGCACCGACCGGGTCCACGCCGACCGGCGGTCAGCCGTTCCCGCCGCCGCCCTGGCAGCGGCCGGACCCGCCGGCGTTCGCCCCGCCGCCCGCTGGCCCACCGGCACCCGCCGGACCGCCGTCCTCCGCGCCGCCAGCGTTCGCCGCGCCACCACCGCCACCCGGGCAGCCGTTCGCTCCCCCGCCGCCGGGGCAGCCGTTCGGCCAGTCGCTCGGCGCGCCACCACCGCCGGGGCAGCCGTTCGGCCAGTCGCTCGGCGCGTCACCGCCGTCGGGCCAGCCGGTGTCGCCGGGGCCCGCAGCTGGTCCACCGGGGCCCGGCGGTTTCCCGCCGGCACCTGGCCAGCCGGTGCCGATGGCACCCGGGTCGCCGGCCGCGCCAGCGGCGGGCCGCCGACGTGGGCTGCTGATCACCTCGGTGGTGCTCGGTGTGGTGCTGCTGCTCTGCGGCGGCGGTGGGATCGCCGCCTTCCTCGTGATCAACAACCTGGAGACCGGCGGGGGCGCGGCCGAGCCGGTCGCCGCGGTCGACGAGTTCCTGCAGGCCGTCTACACCGACCGGGACGTCACCGCCGCCGCCGACCTGGTCTGCCGCGAGGCCCGCGACGAGACCGCATTGATCGACAAGGTCGAGGAGATCGAGGGCTACTCCTCGACGTACCGCAACCCCCAGTTCGAGTGGAACGTGCCGACGATCGACGAGCAGAACGAGGAACGGGCCCTCGTCTCGGTCACCGTCCGGATGGTCACCGAGGACGAGCGCAGTGCCGAGCAGGACCTCAACTTCGTGGTGGTACAGAAGTCGGGCTGGTTCGTCTGCGACGTCAACTGAGCCGGACTGACTAGTCTGGTTGCACGTGGGGGTATTCGAACAGTCACCGGGGTCGGCGGTGCCGGGCTGGCCGTCGCGGCTGCACGTGGTCACCGGCAAGGGCGGCACCGGCAAGACCAGCGTCGCCGCCGCGCTGGCGCTGGCGTTGGCCGGAGCCGGCCGACGGACCCTGCTGGCCGAGGTCGAGGGCCGGCAGGGGGTCGCCCAGCTGTTCGGCATCGAGCCGCTGCCGTACCAGGAGCGGCGGATCGCGACCTCGGCCGCCGGCGGTGAGGTACGGGCCCTGGCGGTCGACGCGGAGGAAGCCCTGCTGGAGTACCTCGACATGTTCTACAAGCTGGGGGCGGCCGGCCGGGCGCTGCGCCGCTTCGGCGCGATCGACTTCGCCACCACGATCGCTCCGGGCCTGCGCGACGTGCTGCTCACCGGCAAGGTGAAGGAGGCCACCACCCGGATGGTCGACCACCGCCGGGTGTACGACGCGGTGGTGCTCGACGCACCACCGACCGGCCGGATCGGCCGGTTCCTCAACGTGACCGCGGAAACCGCCCGGCTGGCCAAGGTCGGCCCGATCAAGTCCCAGAGCGAAGGCGTGGCGGCGCTGCTGCGGTCCCCGATCACCGCGGTGCACGTGGTGACGCTGTTGGAGGAGATGCCGGTCCAGGAGACGGTCGACGCGGTCGCCGAGCTCACCGGGCTGGGCATTCCGGTGGGCAACGTCATCGTCAACGCCGCCCGCCCGCCGCTGCTACGGAACGGGCCGGTGAGCCAGGCGCAGCTGCGGCGCGGGCTGGCCGCCGCCGGGCTGCCGGTCGACCGGGCCACGGTCGCCGCCCTGCAGACCGAGGCCCAGGAGCATCTGACCCGCCGGGCGCTGGAGGAGTCGCTGCAGACCGACCTGGTCGAGCTGGATCGACCGATCGTGACGTTGCCGCTGCTTCCGGACGGCGTCACCCGGGCCGGGCTGGACCTGCTCGCCACGGCACTGCTCACCCATGGCCAGGCGGCGGCTGGAAGCGACCTCACAGCGACTTGATCAGCGGATCACCGTCGGGCCCCGATACGCTCGACAGGTGCCAACTGATCACGCAGCGCCACTGCTGGACGTCGACCGGATCCTGGCCGATCCGGGCGTACGGATCGTGGTCTGCTGCGGTGCCGGTGGGGTGGGCAAGACGACGACCGCCGCGGCGCTGGCGCTGCGCGCCGCCGAGCGGCACGGCCGCCGTACGGTGGTGCTCACCATCGACCCGGCCCGTCGGCTGGCGCAGTCGCTGGGCCTGACCGAGCTGGACAACACGCCTCGGCAGGTCAAGGGGATCGACGCGGAGGCCAGCGGCGGCGAGTTGCACGCGATGATGCTGGACATGAAGCGCACCTTCGACGAGGTGGTGCTCGCCCACACCGACGCGGACAAGGCCGCCGACATCTTCGCCAATCCGTTCTACCAGGCGATGAGTTCGACGTTCGCCGGTACGCAGGAGTACATGGCGATGGAGAAGCTGGGTCAGCTGCACGCCGGTGGCGAGTGGGACCTGATCGTGGTGGACACCCCGCCGTCGCGCTCGGCGTTGGACTTCCTCGACGCGCCGGCCCGGTTGTCGCGGTTCCTGGACGGGCGGATGCTGCGGCTGCTGCTGGCCCCGGCACGGGCCGGCGGACGGAGCATGTTCAGCCTGGTCACCGCGTCGTTCGGGATGTTCTCCCGGGTGGTGCAGAAGATTCTCGGCGCGCAGTTGCTCAGTGACCTGTCCGGTTTCGTGGCGGCGTTGGACTCGATGTTCGGCGGGTTCCGGCAACGGGCCGAGCAGACGTACCGGGTGCTGCAGGCCGACGAGACGGCATTCTTGCTGGTCGCGGCGCCGGAGCCGGACGCGGTACGGGAGGCGGCGTACTTCGCCGGCCGGCTGGGCGCCGAGCGGATGCCGTTGGCCGGTCTGGTGCTCAACCGGGTGCACGAGCCGGCGACGGAGTTGTCGGCGGAGCGGTCCCTGGCCGCCGCCCGCGACCTGGACCGCAACGGGGCGCATCCGGCCACCGCCGAGGTGCTGCGGGTGCATGCCGCAGTGGCCCAGCAGTCGGCCCGGGAACGGCAGGTGGCGACGGTGTTCACCGACGCGTACCCGCAGGTTCCGGTGGCGACGGTCCGGGCGCAGCCCGCCGACGTGCACGACGTCGACGGGCTACGGACGATCGGTCAGGCGATCAGCCAGGGCGGCTGAGTCGCCCGGCAGGTCCGGGTCACTTGGTGGTGACGAGCACCTTGTCGCGGTCGCGCATGGCGGCTTCGAACATCTTTCGCCAGCTCACCACCTGTGGGTGCCGGCGCAGCAGGGCGCGCCGTTCCCGTTCGGTCATGCCGCCCCAGACTCCGAACTCGATCCGGTTGTCGAGCGCGTCGGCGAGGCATTCGTACCGCACGGGGCAGCCCCGGCAGACGCGCTTCGCCACATTCTGCTCGGCGCCCTGTACGAACAGTGCGTCCGGGTCTCCGCTCTGGCATGCCGCCAGGCTGGGCCAATCAGCGATCATGCCCATCGTTCCTCGTCCCCCCTAGCAATTTTCCGCTTCCAACCGGTGGAGTCAGTCGGCAAGCCTGGCCGTACCCGTGCTGCTTTCCCCCGCAGCACGGCGGCCGTGCGATCCTCGCCGGACCATCATCATAGGTAGTCGGATGATTACGCAACGTTATTGATGAAATCCACTTATCCGGACACACCTACACTTGTCAGGCGCTGTACCGGGCAGGGGTACCCAAGCCGGAAAGCGGGAAACCCACCGCCGACGCCTCCCCGGAGGAAACTGGGCGGCGAGACCACAACCGGGTGACAGGTCTCTGCGTTTAGCACAACGAGGCCGACGCCGGCAGGAAATGCACCGGTACGCCAACCGGCGGCCACTTCAGTACCTCACGTACCCTGACTGGGTGACCTGGATGCGGAAGCGAGACCACAACCTTCTGACCAACGCCGCATCGCTGCTGATCTGTGGGCTGCTGGCCGGCGTGGTTGTCGCCGCCGCGGCGTTCCCCGCAGTGGCGATGTCGGGGCTGGCCGCCAAGGCGGGTGCGGAGACCTTCGACAAGCTGCCGAGCGAGCTGACCGTCAAGCGGGCGCCGCAGATCAGCTACCTGTACGCCTCCGACGGCAAGACGATGCTGGCCGCGATGTACGACGAGAACCGCCGCGACGTACCGCTCAAGGACGTCTCGCCGCTGATGCGGGCGGCGATCATCGCGGCGGAGGACCACAACTTCTACGAGCACAACGGCGTCGACGTCAAGGGCGTCGCCCGGGCCTTCGTCGCCAACCAGGGCGCCGGCGAGACCACCCAGGGCGCCTCGACCCTGACCATGCAGTACGTCCGGCTGGCCATCGCCTACTCGGCGACCCACCCCGAGGACGTCATCGCCGCCACCGAGGACACCAACGCCCGCAAGCTGCGCGAGATGAAGTACGCGATGCAGCTCACCAAGGAGATGTCCAAGGACGAGCTGCTCGAGCGCTACCTCAACATCGCCCCCTTCGGCAACGGTGCGTACGGCGTCTTCGCGGCCAGCCAGGTCTACTTCAGCAAGCAGCCGGCGGACCTCACGATCGACGAGGCCGCGCTGCTCGCCGGCCTGGTCAAGGCGCCGACCGCGTTCGACCCGACCACGCCCGGCGGCTACCCGCAGGCGGTCGACCGACGCAACTACGTGATCGACAACATGGTGCAGACCGGCGCGATCACCCAGGAGGAGGCCGAGGCGGCCAAGGCCGTCGAGCTGGTCGTCAACGGCAAGCGCGCGCCGAACGGCTGCGTCGCCGCCAACAAGAACCACTGGGGCTTCTTCTGCGACTACTTCTACCGCTGGTGGCTGGAGCAGGAGACGTTCGGTGCCACCGCGTACGACCGGGAGCGGCGGCTCAAGAGCGGCGGCTACCACATCGTCACCAGCCTGGACGTGCAGACCCAGGAGTCGGCGAAGAAGGCCGTCGAGGACGCGCTGAAGACCGGCAGCAAGAACGCGCTGATGGTCGCGGCCGTCGAGCCGGGGACCGGGTACGTGCGCGGCATGGCGGTCAACCGCAACTACAAGCTCGACGACCCGGACAACCCGCAGAACAAGATCTCCAGCGACCCGAAGAAGGCCGACAAGGGCATCCGGGGCACCTACCCGAACACCACCAACCCGCTGCTGACCGGCGGTGGTGACATCACCGGCTACCAGTTCGGCTCGACGTTCAAGATCTTCCCGCTGGTGGCGGCCCTGGAGAAGGGCTACCCGCTGGAGTACCCGATCAACGCGAAGAGCCCGTACCAGTCGAAGTACATCGTCGAACAGGGCAGCCCGGCCGCCTGCGCGGGCACCAACAAGTACTGCCCGAAGAACGCCAGCCCCAGCATGAACGGCCTCCACGACATGTGGAGCGCCTTCGGTGCCTCGGTCAACACGTACTTCGTCCCGCTGCAGGAGCGGGTCGGTGCCGCCGCCGCCGTCGACGTGGCACAACGCCTCGGCATCACCTTCCGGGCAGCCAACGACGCCTCGTTCGCCGCCGACCCGGAGGGCGCCGACCAGTGGGGGGCCTTCACCCTCGGCGTGTCCAACACGACGCCGATGGAGATGGCCAACGCGTACGCCACCCTCGCCGCCGACGGCAAGTACTGCAAGCCGCTGCCGGTGCAGGAGATCCGCGACCAGGACGGCAACAGCCTGGACATCGCCAAGCCGCAGTGCAAGCAGGCGGTCTCGGTCGAGGTGGCCCGGGCCGCGATCGACGCCGCCCGCTGCCCGGTCGGCGACCGGTCCAGCACCACCCGGTGCCGCGGTGCCACGGCGGGCGGTGTCCGCAACATCGTCGGCCACCCGGTGGCCGGTAAGACCGGCACCACCGACGCGGAGAAGACCGCCACGATGGTGGTCACCACCAAGCAGCTCGCCGTCGCCGGGGTACTGGCCGACCCGGACTGGGCCGACACCAACGCCAGGATGTCCCACGACATCGTCAACCCGGCGGTCTACGAGACGCTGCGCGACGCGATGAAGGGCAAGGAGAAGAAGCAGTTCACGCCGCCGAGCGGCAAGGTGGTCCGCGGTGAGCAGCGCTCCATCCCGGATGTGGCCTGCCAGTCCATCGACAACGCCCGGTCACGACTGGCCGGTGCCGGCTTCCAGGTCGAGGTGGACCGCTCCGGCCCGATCGACTCCACCTGCCCGGCCGGCACCGCCGCCGGCACCAGCCCGAGCGGTCGGACCATCAAGGGCGGTGTGGTGATCATCCAGGTCAGCAACGGTCAGGGTGCCCAGCCCAGCCCGGGCAACAGCGACGGTCCCGGCAACGGGCCGGGCGGCGGCCCCGGACGACCCGGCAACCCGGGCAACCCGGACGACTGACCGACAGTCACGCACGAAAAAAGGGGGCGGGCACCGATCACCGGTGCCCGCCCCCTTCGGCGTCAGCCGACGCTCACAGGCCCAGCTGGCGACGTACCTCGGCGGCGACCCGGCCCCCCTCGGCCTGGCCGGCCACTGCGGCCTGGGCCGCCTTCATCGCCGGGCCCATCTGGGCCTTGCCGGTGAAGCCGCCCTCGGCCAGCGCCGTGGCGACGATCCCGGCCAACGCCTCGTCGTCGAGCTGACGGGGCAGGTAACGGTCCAGCACCTCGCCCTCGGCCCGCTCCTTGGCGGCCTGCTCGGCCCGGCCGGCCTCAGCGAACGCCTCCGCCGCCTCCCGGCGCTTCTTGGCCTCCTTGGTCAGTACGGCCAGCGCCTCGTCGTCGGAGAGCTCCCGCTTGGCCTTGCCGGCGACCTCGGCGACGCCGATCGCGGCCAGCGCCATCCGCAGGGTGGACGTGGTCAGCTCGTCGCGGGCCTTCAACGCGGCCCGCATGTCAGCGGTCAGACGGTCCTTCACGGTGCTCATGGGTGGCCAAACTACCCTGGTCGGCATGCGAAAGCGCACCGTATTCCGGCTCGCCGCCGGCACCATGGCCCTCGGCGCCGCCACCCTGGCGTACGCCTCGCTCATCGAGCGCAACATGTTCACCCTGCGCCGGTTCGACGTACCGGTGCTCGCGCCGGACGCGGAACCGCTGCGCATCCTGCACCTGTCCGACCTGCACATGATGCCCGACCAGCGGCGCAAACAGGCCTGGGTGGCGGCGCTGGCCGGGCTGGACCCGGACCTGGTCGTGGTCACCGGCGACAACCTGGCCCACCCGGACGCCGTACCGGGCGCGCTGCGGGCCCTCCAGCCCCTGCTCGACCTGCCCGGAGCGTTCGTCTTCGGGTCCAACGACTACACCGGCCCGGTGTGGAAGAACCCGCTGAGCTATCTGCTGCCCGAGCGGGAGTACCGGTCCGGCGCGGACCTGCCGTTCGAGGAGCTACGCGAGGTGCTGGTCGGCGCCGGCTGGCACGACCTGAACAACCGGCGGGCGTCGTTCAAGGCCGGCGGTCGGCTGATCGAGGCGGTCGGCGTCGACGACCCGCACATCGAACGCGACGACTACGCCGCCGTCTCCGGCGCGCCGTCACCGGAGGCCGACCTGAGCCTCGGCCTGACCCACTCCCCCGAGCCCCGGGTGCTCGACGAGATGGCCGCCGACGGGTTCGACCTGCTGCTCGCCGGGCACACCCACGGCGGGCAGGTCTGCGTGCCGTTCGTCGGTGCCCTGGTCACCAACTGCGACCTGCCCCGTTCGATGGCCAAGGGCCTGCACCGGTGGCCGGCCACCGAATCCTGGCTGCACGTCTCGGCCGGTCTGGGCACCCACCCGACCGCGCCGGTCCGGTTCGCCTGCCCGCCGGAGGCCACCCTGCTGACGTTGATCGCCCGCTGAACCGGTGCGCCGTGCTCCGGCGACGGGCCTGCGGCGCACCGGGGATACCGAATTTGCCTCGCCGGGCCGGTGGGCTAGTATTGCCCAGCGGACCTCGGGGTGTGGCGCAGTTTGGTAGCGCGCTTCGTTCGGGACGAAGAGGTCGTCGGTTCAAATCCGGCCACCCCGACCAGGTCAAGGGCCATGTCGACGACGTCGACATGGCCCTTCGCATGTCCAACTGAGTGTCTGCGCCTCCCCTGGCCGGTTCGTCGTCGGGTCCGAGGCCGCTCACGTCCACCCATGGTCTCGCCCCAGCGAAGCGCCCTTTGCAGGCTCAGCAGACGACACAAGAGAGCTCGGATTACTTGTGCAGAAAGTTCTTGAGATGCCCGTGCGGCCAGCATCAGCGACAGCTACACCTGACGCCGTCAAGCCCGTACCACGGCAACCATGCGATCAGGTGGGCGAGGAAGCTCCCCTGCTGGATCCAGAAGGACGACGACGAACAGGACGGAGGAACGGGTAAATGATCCAGGTTCACATCGCCCGACAGTTCGATGTTCGCACCGCCGACGGTCGTCGCCTCAACGCCGATGAGCTCCACGCGGAGGGCGAACGGCTGATGCAGGCCCTGCTCGATCTGGAACAGTGCAACGATGACTTCTGCGACTCGGTGACCGCGACTGACGCCGACATGGGCACCGTGCTTGTCGAGCTCTTGATCTCCGACGAGACCGAGACTGGCGCTTTCGACAAGTCGCGAACGATCGTCCGGACAGCCATCCACGCCATCGGCGGGCACACGCCCTGGGATGTATCCGCTGAATCTGGTGCCGACTACCGGCCCCGAGACGTGCAGCTCGAGTACGTGTAGCACCCCAGCGCGGAACGACCGCCCGTACCGGCTGACCGACGGCACCCCAGGTCAGCGCTGCTTGGTGAGGTCCCGGGCGATCAGCTCGGCGATCTGGATGGTGTTCAGCGCCGAGCCCTTGCGCAGGTTGTCCCCGGTGACGAAGAAGTCGATCGCGCGCGGGTCGTCGGTCGACCGCCGGATCCGGCCCACCCAGGACGGTTCGGTGCCGACCGCGTCGATCGGCATCGGGAACTCGGCGTTGCCCGGGTCGTCGACCACGATGACGCTGGGGGCGTTGCGCAGCACCTCGCGGGCACCGTCCGCGGTCACCTCACTGCCGAAGACGGCGTGTACGGCGACCGAGTGCCCGGTCACCACCGGCACCCGTACGCAGGTCGAGGAGACCTTCAGGTCCGGCAGCCCGAGGATCTTGCGCGACTCGTTGCGCAGTTTCAGCTCCTCGGTGGACCAGCCGTCGTCGGCCAGTTCGCCGGTGAACGGGACCACGTTGAGCACCAGCGGTGCCGGGAACGGGCCCAGCTCGTCGCCGACGGCCTGGCGTACGTCGCCGGGGCGGGAGCCGAGGGTGCGGTCGCTGGCGGCCCGGGCGAGCTGGCTGTGCAGCAGTTCGACGCCGTACCGGCCGGCGCCGGAGACGGACTGGTAGCTGGCCAGCACCAGCTCGCGCAGGCCGTACTCGTGGTGCAGCGGGGCGATCGCCACGATCATCGCCAGGACCGTGCAGTTGGCGTTGGAGACGATCCCGCGCGGACGGCGACGGACCTGCCCGGCGTTGATCTCCGGCACGACCAGCGGTACGCCGGGGTCCATCCGGAAGGCACCGGAGTTGTCCACGACGGTCACGCCACGGGCGGTGGCGACCGGTGCCCACTGCCGGGACACCTCGTCGGGTACGTCGAACATGGCGACGTCGACGCCGTCGAAGGATTCCGGGCTGACCGCCGCGACCGGCAGCTCCTCGCCCCGGCAGCGCATCCGCTGGCCGGCGGAGCGCGGCGAGGCGAGCAGCCGGATGTCGCCCCACACGTTGGCCCGGGAGGTGAGCAGCTCACACATGACGGTGCCGACCGCTCCGGTCGCGCCGAGCACCGCCAGGGTCGGCAGCGGGTGTGCCTTGGCGTCAGGCACCGGGGTTCACCGCCCGGTGCCCGCGTAGACCACCGCCTCTTCCGTACCGCCGAGGTCGAAGGCCGCGTGCACCGCGCGTACCGCGGCGTCCAGGTCGGTGTCCCGGCAGACGACCGAGACCCGGATCTCCGAGGTGGAGATCATTTCGATGTTGACGCCGGCCTCGGCGAGGGCGGCGAAGAAGTTGGCGGCCACCCCGGGGTGCGACCGCATGCCGGCACCGATCAGCGACACCTTGCCGACGTGGTCGTCGTAGAGCAGGCCCTTGAAGGCGATCTGTTCCTGCACCTTGCCGAGGGCGGCCATCGCGGTCGGGCCGTCGGCCTTGGGCAGGGTGAAGGAGATGTCGGTACGGCCGGTTCCCTCGGTCGACACGTTCTGCACGATCATGTCGATGTTGGTCTCGGCGTTCGCGACCGTCTCGAAGATCCGGGCGGCGGCACCCGGCTCGTCGGGCACCCCGACGATGGTGATCTTCGCCTCGCTCCGGTCGTGGGCGACTCCGGTGATGAGTGCTTGCTCCACGGAAAGATCCTCCATCGATCCGGTCACCATCGTGCCGGTGTTGGTCGAGTACGACGAGCGGACATGGATCGGCAGCCCGGACCGGCGGGCGTACTCGACGCTGCGCAGGTGCAGCACCTTCGCGCCGCAGGCGGCCAGCTCCAGCATCTCCTCGTAGGTGATCTGCTTGATGTGCCGGGCGTTGGGCACGATCCGCGGGTCGGCGGTGAAGACCCCGTCGACGTCGGTGTAGATCTCGCAGACGTCGGCGCGCAGCGCGGCGGCGAGGGCGACCGCGGTGGTGTCGGAGCCGCCCCGGCCCAGGGTGGTGATGTCCTTGGTGTCCTGGGACACGCCCTGGAAGCCGGCGACGATGGCGACCGCGCCCTCGTCGAGGGCGCCCTGCAGCCGGCCGGGGGTGACGTCGATGATCCGGGCCTTGCCGTGCGCCGAGGTGGTCAGTACGCCGGCCTGCGAGCCGGTGTACGACCGGGCCTCGTAGCCGAGGTTGTGGATGGCCATCGCGAGCAGCGCCATGGAGATCCGCTCGCCGGCGGTCAGCAGCATGTCCAGCTCACGGCCGGGCGGCAGCGGGCTGATCTGCCCGGCGAGGTCGAGCAGTTCGTCGGTGGTGTCGCCCATCGCGGAGACGACCACGACGACGTCGTCGCCGGCTTTGCGGGCGGCGACGATCCGTTCGGCGACGCGCTTGATGCGTTCGGCGTCGGCGACCGAGGATCCGCCGTACTTCTGCACCACCAGTGCCACGGCGGTCCACTCCCTCCAGCTGCTGCCAACCTGCCGGCATCAGGGTACCGGCGTCGGCGGACCGTACCGTGAGCCGTTCCCACGATCCGGCCGGACGCGGTCACTGCCCGTGTCGACGGCGGCGACGTCGTGGGGTGCCGGCCGGTCGGGCCGGACCAGGCCGCCGGCCGAAAGGCCGGAGGTGGGGACGGCGTACGCGGCGCAAATCGGCGTGTTGGCGGACCGCCCTGCCGCAAAACCCGGAGCGGTACGCAGAATGGGCGGATGCGTTCCCGGGGTGTCGATGCGTCACGAAACTCACCTGCCGTCCTGGCTTCCGTGGCGTTCGTCACGTTGTCCCTGCTGGGCTGCGATTCGGCCGGTCCGGTGGCCGGGCAGAGCCCGTCGCCGGAGGTGACCGGTGCCTCGGCGGACCCACCGGTCACCTCCCCCGCCAACCCCCGGCTGCAGTTGGCGGCGGCGGCCGCCGCCGCCAGCGACCTGCGGATGACCGGTTTCTACACCCTCACCACGCCGGGTCGGGCGGATCGCACGCTGGCGGTCACCCTGGCGACCGACGGCAGTTGGCGGGTGGACGTCCCGGGCGGCGCGCACGGCGGCGCGGTGGACATCGCGATGGCGCAGAACGCCGACGGGCTGTTCCAGTGCGCGCTGCCGTCGCCGGCGCAGCCGGTGGCACCGTCCTGCGTCCGGCTGGGAGATCCGGACGCGCCGGTGGAAGCCGGCTTCGATCCCCGGTTGCAGCACCTGTTCACCGACTGGCGGCGGGTGCTCGCCGACCAGCGGGCACCGCTGGCGGTGTCGGTCGCCGACGCGCTGCCCGGCGCCGACGGCACCTGTTTCTCGGTCGAGTCGACCACCGCGTCGCTGCGCCCGCCGCTGGACGTCGGCATCTACTGCTACCGGCCCGACGGCACGCTCACCGGTGCCCGGCTGGAGTTGGGCACGGTCGTGCTGGCCGGGCAACCGGGGGCGGCACCGCCGTCGGTCACCCTGCCGGGCCCGGTGACGGAGCGGCCGGCGTTGCGTACCGGCAGCCCGCCGGCACCACCGACGACCGCGACGTCCGGTTGACGGACACCACCGACCACCGCGACGTCCGGTCGACCGATTCGAACCGTACGGCTTTGCCGTCGGCCCGCCGACCACGTAGGGTGATTCCTGTCATGTGGCAGGCGCTCCTCCTTCGCTGCCGCGACGAGGCCTCCTAGGCCGGCACCTCGTCGCGGAGTCGCTTCGCGCCGCCTTGACCTTCCCCGCACCCCGCACCCCGTACGGCGTAGGCGCCTCGCCCGACACGAGCGCCCCGAGCGGCACCAGCGGGATCCTTTCGACTCAGCGGAGTTTCCATCATGTCCACGACTGCCGGCACCGACCCGACCACCACTGACCCGACCACCACCGACAACAGCACTGACCCGATCGCCCGGCAGCAGCCGAGCCGGATGGCGTACCAGCGGTACCAGCCGTACCACCAGCAGTTCGCCGTCGACGTACCGGACCGGCAGTGGCCGGCCCGCCGCGTCGAGCAGACCCCCCGCTGGTGCGCGGTCGACCTGCGCGACGGCAACCAGGCGCTGATCGACCCGATGTCGCCGGACCGCAAGCGCCGGATGTTCCAGCTGCTGGTCCGGATGGGCTACAAGGAGATCGAGGTCGGCTTCCCGTCGGCCAGCCAGACCGACTACGACTTCGTCCGGCAGCTGATCGAGCAGGACCTGATTCCCGACGACGTCACCATCCAGGTGCTGACCCAGTGCCGGGAGCATCTGATCGACCGGACCTTCGAGTCGCTGCGGGGCGCGAAGCGGGCGATCGTGCACTTCTACAACTCGACGTCGGTGCTGCAGCGGCGGGTCGTCTTCGGCCTGGACAAGGCCGGGATCACCGACATCGCCACCACCGGGGCCCGGCTGTGCCAGAAGTACGCCGAGATCCACACCCCGGACACCGACATCTTCTACGAGTACTCGCCCGAGTCGTACACCGGCACCGAGTTGGACTACGCCCTGGAGGTGTGCAGCGCGGTGATCGACGTGATCGCGCCCACCCCGGACCGGCCGCTGATCATCAATCTGCCGGCGACCGTCGAGATGGCCACCCCCAACGTGTACGCCGACTCGATCGAGTGGATGCACCGTCGGCTGCCTCGGCGGGACAGCCTGGTCCTGTCCCTGCACCCGCACAACGACCGGGGGACCGCGGTGGCCGCCGCCGAGCTGGGTCTGCTGGCCGGGGCCGACCGGGTGGAGGGCTGCCTGTTCGGCAACGGCGAGCGGACCGGCAACGTCGACCTGGTCACCCTGGGGCTGAACCTGTTCAGCCAGGGCGTCGACCCGCAGATCGACTTCTCGCAGATCGACGAGATCAAGCGGACCGTCGAGTACTGCAACCAGCTGCCGGTGCACGAGCGTCACCCGTACGCCGGTGACCTGGTCTACACCGCCTTCTCCGGCTCCCATCAGGACGCCATCAAGAAGGGTCTGGACGCGCTGGCCGCCGACGCCACCGCCGCCGGGGTCGAGGTCGACGCGCACGCCTGGGGGGTGCCGTACCTGCCGATCGACCCGCGTGACGTGGGGCGCACCTACGAGGCGGTGATCCGGGTCAACTCGCAGTCCGGCAAGGGCGGGGTGGCGTACGTGATGCGCGAGGAGCACAACCTGGACCTGCCCCGGCGGCTGCAGATCGAGTTCTCCGGTGTGGTGCAGGCGTTCACCGATGACACCGGCGGCGAGATCGAACCGCAGCGGATGTGGGACATCTTCGCCACCGAGTACCTCGCCGGGCAGCAGCCCGACCCGGCGGTGGTGCTGGAGTCGTACGCGACGAGCACGGTCGACGGCAAGGTGGAGGCGACCTCGGTGGTCGTGGTCGACGGGGTCCGGCACACGTTGAACTCGGTCGGCAACGGTCCGATCGACGCGTACGTCAACGCGCTGCAGTCGGTGCAGGTCGGCGTGCGGGTGCTGGACTACCACGAGCACGCGCTCTCCGCCGGGGGCGACGCCCAGGCTGCGGCGTACGTGGAGTGCGAGGTCGGTGACCGTACGGTCTGGGGGGTCGGCCTGGACTCCAACATCGTCATCGCTTCGGTACGGGCCGTGACCAGCGCGGTGAACCGGGGCCGTCGGGCCGGCTGACGGCCAGCCGGCTGACGACCGGCTGACGACCGGCCGGCTGACGACCGGCTGACGGCCGGCCGGCGGGCTGGTCGACGGCTCGCCGGGCCGACGGCTCGCCGGGCCGACGGCTCGCCGGGCCGACGGCTCGCCGGGCCGACGGCTCGCAAGATCCACTTTGGTCCTGGCGAAACGCCGGAACTGCGGGTGCCTGGCGCCGACCGTCCGGCACCCGCAAGCTGGACGGGTGCGAACCCCTCAGCAACGACATCTGCCGACCGACCGACTTCCGCTGCGCCGGGCGGTGGTCGCGGTGGCCGCCGCCCTGGCGCTGACCGCGACCACCGGCTGCGAGTCCGTCGACATCTCTCTCGGCGCCCCGTCGGCCGCGCCACCGGTGGACGCACCGGCGGCCGGCTCGGCGGACGAGGCCACCGCCCTGCTCGACCAGTTGACGGTGGCGGCCGCCGGCAGCATGCAGGGCTACAGCCGGGACCGGTTCCCGCACTGGAGTTCCGCCGGCAGCAACTGCGACGTGCGCGACACCGTGCTGGAACGCGACGGCACGGCGATCGAGCTGGACGGCTGCAACGTGGTCGGCGGCGAATGGCTCAGCGCCTTCGACGGGCAGTCCTTCACCAACCCCCGCGATCTCGACATCGACCACATCGTGCCGCTGGCCAACGCGTGGCGCTCCGGCGCCGACAGCTGGAACGACGACCAGCGCCGCGAGTTCGCCAACGATCTGGAACGCCCGCAGCTGATCGCGGTTTCCGCGTCGTCCAACCGGGCAAAGGGAGACCAGGACCCCTCCCAGTGGCAGCCACCGAACCGGGACTACTGGTGCCAGTACGCCCAGGACTGGATCACGGTGAAGCACTACTGGGAACTGTCGGTGACCCAGCCGGAGAAGGCGACGTTGGCCGACATGTTGGCGACCTGCCCGTGACCGCGTCGCACGGCGCAGGCTGAGGACAGGAGCAGACTGTGGGTGACCCGCCGGAGCACAGCCGTACCCAGGACATCGTCGCCGGCCCGGGCGGGGTGATGACCGACGAGGTCGGCGTGGTGACCGGCGAGCTGACGTTGCGCACCGAACTCGCCGCCGGCGAGGTCACCCTTCGCGTGCAGTACAAGGACGCCGACGAGTGGTACGTGGTGACCGGCGGCCGGGCCAGCCTCGCCGACCCGGCCGACCTGGCCGCCGTACACGCGATCGCGGTCGGCCTGCTGCACCGCCCGGACGGCTGACGACGGGGTCCGCGCCCGGCGGGCCCGGCGGGGGCCCGGGCCAAGAGCTCAGACGTACGACTCGGGTTCGCTCGGGGCCGACACGGTGTGCGGCGCCGCCGCGCCGTCGGCCGGGTGCACCAGCTGCGCGGTCACCTGGTGCGGGCGTATGGTGCCGGCGGCGATCTGCTCCGCCCAGTGGCAGGCCACCCGGGAGGCACCGATCTCCCGCAGCACCGGACGCTCGTCGACGCAGCGGGTCGGCTGCGCCCACGGGCACCGGGTGTGAAACCGGCAGCCGGCCGGTGGGTTCGCTGGTGAGGGCAGGTCACCGGCGAGCAGGATCCGCTCCCGGCGGTCCTCCACCTCCGGGTCCGGCACCGGCACCGCCGACAGCAACGCCCGGGTGTACGGGTGCAGCGGTTCCTGGTAGAGCCGGTCGCCGGGAGCCTCCTCGACCAATGCCCCCAGGTACATCACGCCGATCGTGTCGGAGATGTGCCGGACCACCGCCAGGTCGTGGGCGATGACCAGGTAGGTCAGGCCCCGGTCGATCTGCAGCTCGTCGAGCAGGTTGATCACCTGGGCCTGGATCGACACGTCGAGGGCGGAGACCGGTTCGTCGGCGACGATCAGCTCCGGGCCGAGCACCAGTGCGCGGGCGATGCCGATCCGTTGGCGCTGCCCGCCGGAGAACTCGTGCGGGTAGCGCGACAGCGCCCAGCGGGGCAGCCCGACCGCGTCGAGGGCCTCGACGACGATCCGCCGCCGGTCGTCGCGGTCGGCGCCCATGCCGTGCGCCTGCAGCCCTTCGACCAGGATCGACTCGACGTTCTGTCGGGGGTCCAAGCTGGACATCGGGTCCTGGAAGATCATCTGGAAGCGGCGGCGCATCGTGCGGAGCTTGGCCGCCGGCAACCGGTTCAGCGTCACCCCGTCGAAGACCACCTCACCGGCGGTCGGCGGGGTCAGCTGCAGGATCGCCCGGCCCAGCGTCGACTTGCCGCAGCCGGACTCACCGACCAGCCCGTACGTCTGGCCACGGGCGATTCGCAGATCCACTCCGTCGACCGCCTTGACGTGCCCGACCACCCGGTCGAACAGCACGCCCCGGCTGATCGGGAAATGCACCTTGAGGTCGCGGACCTCGACCAGGGTCTCACTCACCGGGTGGCCTCCGCCGGGTCGGTCGCGGGTGGATTGACACAGCGGAACGCGTGCCCGCCAGCGTCGCGCCGCAACGCGGGCGCGGCACCGAGGCAGTCGTCGACGCGGCGGTCGCAGCGCGGCGCGAAGGCGCATCCGTCCGGCCAGGGCAGCAGGTCACGCACCGAACCGGGGATCGGTTGCAGTCGCCGTCCGTGGCCGGCGTCCAGCCGGGGGATGGAGCCGAGCAGACCGACGGTGTACGGATGCCGGGGCGCGGCGAACAGCGGCCGTCGGCGGGCCGTCTCGACCACCCGGCCGCCGTAGAGCACGTTGACCGTGTCGCACATGCCGGCGACCACCCCGAGATCGTGCGTGATCATGACCAGGGCGGTACCCGACTCGCGTACCAGGTCCTTGAGCAGTTCCAGGATCTGCGCCTGGATGGTCACGTCCAGCGCGGTGGTCGGTTCGTCGGCGATCAGCAGCCGGGGCTGGCAGGCGACCGCCATCGCGATCAGCGCCCGCTGGCGCATCCCTCCGGAGAGCTGATGCGGGTACTCCTTGAGCCGACGGGTCGGGTCCGGGATGCCGACCCGGTCCAGCAGGTGCGCCGCCTCGGTACGGGCCGCGTCGCCGCGCATCCCCCGGTGGCGGACCAGCACCTCGGTGACCTGCACCCCGATCGGCACCACCGGGTTCAGCGAGGAGAGCGGGTCCTGGAAGATCATCGCCACGTCGCGGCCCCGGACGTCGCGCATCGCCCGGGGCGCCAGTCGCAGCAGGTCGGTGCCGTCGAACGTGGCCCGACCGCTCACCTGCACCCCCTTGCCGGCCGGAAGCAGGCCCATGATGGCCAGCGAGGTCACGCTCTTGCCGCAGCCGGACTCGCCGACCAGGCCGGTCACCTCGCCGGCGTCGACCGAGAAGGAGACCCCGTCGACCGCGTGCACGGTCCGCTGGCCCCGGCGGGTGAAGGTGACCGCCAGTTCATCCACGTCGAGCAGCGCCATGGTTCACTTCCGCAGTTTCGGGTCGAGGGCTTCCCGCATCGCCTCACCCAGCAGGGTGAAGCCCAACGCGGTGACGATGATGCCCAGCGCGGGCAGGATCGCCAGCCGGGGTGCCGCGTCCAGGTAACGCTGCGCGTCGGCCAGCATCACCCCCCACTCGGGAATCGACGCGTCCGGGTTGCCCAGGCCGAGGAAGGACAGTGCCGCCACTTCGATGATCGCCGTGGCCAGGGTGAGGGTGGACTGCACGATCACCGGGGCGAGCGAGTTCGGCAGGATGTGGGCCACCGCGATCTTCGACCGCCGTACGCCCAACGAGGTCGCCGCCACCACGTAGTCGCTGTTGGCCTGGGCGAGCATCGAGCCGCGCAGCAGCCGGGCGAAGACCGGCACCGAGACCACCCCGACGGCGATCATCACCGTGGTCAGGCTGGCACCGAGCAGCGCGGCGATGCTGATCGCCAGTAGCAGGCTCGGCATGGCCAGCAGCATGTCCACGATCCGCATCAGGACGGTGTCGATCCAGCGCCCCCAGCGCCCACCGAGCCCGGCGGCCGCACCGGCCAGGCCACCGATCAGCGCGCCGACGGTCAGCCCGATCAGGGTGGCGACGACCCCGACGAGCAGGGTCTGCCGGGCTCCGACGATCATCCGGCTGAACTCGTCGCGGCCGAGGTGGTCCACGCCGAACCAGTTCTCGGCGCGCGGACCCGGGTAGTAGGCCTGCGACTCGCGGATCTCGTCCTTCCACAGCTGCGCCACCGGGTCGTACGGCACCAGGAACGGTCCGACCAGCGCGACCAGCAGGAACACGCCGAGGATGGCCGCGCCGACGATCGCCGCCGGGTTGCGCCGCAGCCGGCGCAGCGCCTCCTGCCAGAGGCTCACCCCGCGTTCGTCGTCGTGCACCGCCGACAGCTCGGCGAGCCGGTCGAGCTTCTCCTTCTTGCGCCCCGGGTTCAGCAGGTCGCTCATCGGGCCGTCCTCCGTCCACGCCTGCGTGCCTGACCCGCCGCCGACCTCGTCGCGCTCACCGGACCCGCACCCGTGGGTCGATCGCCGCTCACCGGACCCGCACCCGTGGGTCGATGAAGGTGTATGAGATGTCCACCAGCAGGTTCACCAGCACGTAGACCAGCGCGATGATCATGATGAAGCCCTGCAGCACCGGGTAGTCGCGCTGGCTGATCGCGTCGGCGACGAACGCGCCGATGCCGCCGAAGGCGAAGACCGTCTCGGTCAGTACGGCGCCGGACAGCAGCCCGCCGGTCAGCAGGCCGATGCTGGTGGCCACCGGCAGCATCGCGTTGCGCAGCACGTGCCGGCGCCGGACCACCCGTTCGGTGAGGCCCTTGGCCTGCGCGGTCCGGACGAAGTCCTCGCCGAGCACCTCCAGCACGCTGGCCCGGGTGATCCGCACGATGATCGCCAACGGGATGCTGGCCAACGCCAGACCGGGCAGGACCAGGTGCCACAGGGCGTCGAGCGACGCGTCCCACTCCCGGGTGAGCAGTCCGTCGAGGACGAAGAAGTTCGTCACCCGGGTGGCGTCGATACGCGGATCCTGACGTCCGCTCGACGGGAACCAGCCGAGGTTCTCGGCGAAGATCGCCTTCAGCACGTAAGCAAGGAAGAAGACCGGGATGCAGATCCCGATCAGCGACGCGACGACCGAGCCGTGGTCGAGCAGCGTGCCGCGCCGGCGGGCCGCGAGGTAGCCGAGCGGGATACCGACCCCCACCGCGATCACCATGGCCGCGATGGTCAGCTCCACCGTACCCGGGAACCGCTGCAGGAACTCGGTGGTGACCTCCCGCTTGGTGGAGATCGACGTACCGAGGTCGAACTGCAGCAGCCGCTTCATGAACCGGCCGTACTGGATCAGGATCGGCTCGTCGAGCCCGAGGTTGCGGCGGATCGCGGCGCGCATCTCCGGGGTGCCGCGCTCACCGAGGATCGCGGACTCCGGGCCGCCGGGCAGCCGGTGCAGCCAGATGAACAGCAGCAGGGACAGGCCGAAGAGGGTGGGGACGAGTTGGAGCAGACGTCTGACGATGAAGCGGAACACGGTGCCTCGGCAGGGGGTGTGGAGGGTCGCGTGGGCAGGCACCGCCGTACCCCGGCTGGTGGCCGGGGTACGGCGGACGCCCGCCCGCGTTCCGTTCGCTAGTGCACTCGGTGGGTCAGGACTGGAACTCGGCGGTGGCGAACCGCTCGTCGGTGAGCGGGCTGGCCTGCACCCCGATCACGTCCTTGGCGAACACGATCGCCGGCGGCGAGTGCGAGATCGGCACACCCGGCAGGAACTCCATGATGTCGGCGTTGAGGCCCTTGTACAGCTCGTAGCGGGCCTCGATGTCGGCGGTGCCGTCCGCTTCGGCGAACTTCGCGAACAGCTCCGCGTTGTCGTAGCCCCACTCGTCCTTCGGCCGGTCGAAGAAGGTGCCGATGAAGTTGTAGGCGTCGCCGTAGTCACCGGTCCAGCCGAGCAGGTGCAGGTCGTGTGCGTTACCCGAGGTGGTGGCGTTGAGGTAGTCCGGCGACCACTTCAGCGGGATCGCCTCGACCGTGATGCCGGCCTCCCGCAGGTCGGCCGCGAGCAGCTCGAAGATGTCCTTCGGGTTGGGCATGTACGGCCGGGTGACCTCGGTCGGGTAGTGGAACCGCAGGGTCAGGTTCGGGTGACCGGCCTCGGCCAGCAGCGCCTTGGCCTTCTCGACGTCGTAGTCGTAGGTGGTGACGTCGGGGTTGTGACCGTCCACGGTCGGCGGGATGAACTGGGTGGCGACCTCGGCGCCCGGCGGCAGCTTCGAGTCGACCAGCGCCTGGCGGTTGAGCGCGTGCGCGATCGCCTGCCGGACCCGGATGTCGGCCAGCGCCGGGTTGCCGGCCTGGTTCATCGCCAGGTAGAGGATGTTGAACGCCGGTCGGGTCAGGACGTTGAACCCGTCGTCCTTGAGCGGCTGCACGTCGGCCGGCCCGACCAGGTCGTAGCCCTGAATGCCGCCGGTGCGCAGCTCCTGCTTGCGGGCGTTCTCGTCGGAGATGGTCCGGAAGATCAACGTCTTGATCTTGGCCTTGTCGCCGGCGTAGTCCTCGTTGCGCTCGAGGGTGAGCGTCTTGTTGGCGATGTCCCAGCCCTTGAACTTGTACGGACCGGTGCCGGTCGGGTGCTCCAGGGCGTACGCCGGGTAGGTGATGTCGTCGGCGCTGCCGGTGACGTCGCTGGCGCCGTACTCCTCCAGCGCGGCCGGCGAGTGGATCGAGAACGACGGCAGCATCAGCGCCGCCGGGATCTTGCTCGACACCCGGGTGAAGGCCAGCTCCACGGTGGTGGGGTCGACCGCGTTGCACGACTTGAAGAGGCTCTCCGGCAGGTCTTCGCTCTCGTTGACGGCGAAGCCACCCATCACGTCCTGCCAGTAGGCGGTGACGTCGGGGCTCTGCATCAGCCCGGTGGCGTTGTACCAGCGGTCGAAGTTGACGCAGACCGCCTCGGCGTTGAAGTCGGTGCCGTCGTGGAACTTGACGCCGGAGCGCAGCTTGAACGTCCACACCGTACCGGTGTCGTCCGGGGTCCAGCTCTCCGCCAGACCGGGCGAGATGGCCGTGCCACCCTCTTCGGGGCGGACCAGGGTCTCGAATATCTGCCGGGCCACCCGCAGCGACTCGCCGTCACTGGCGAAGCTGGGGTCGAGGACCTTCGGGTCGCCGGCTACGCCGAAGACCAGAGTGGCATCGCTGGATTCGCCGGAGTCACCGCGTTCGCTCTCGGCGCAGCCGGCTAGGGCCAGCGCCGCGACCGCGACGGCCGCGATGGCGGCCTTCGGCCTGGGTGCACGCATGGGTGCTTCACCTCGTCCTTTGGGTACGGACAACGTAGTGACGGGGGTCACCGATGGCGAGACCTTAGCCGGCGTTCGACGCGGCCGGAAACCGGCCGGAACGCGGTTGGTACCGGATCGTGTCTTAACTGTCCCGACAGCGGCGGTCAGACCCTCCACGGGAGATGATAGGCCAGATTTGTCGGAAATTGGGCTATACCAACTTGTTACATGTTTCGAATGTTTCAGCGGCAAGCTGTCAGACCGACCGGCGGCCCTCGAAGGCCCGGCCCAGGGTGATCTCGTCGGCGTACTCCAGGTCACCGCCGACCGGTAGCCCGCTGGCCAGCCTGGACACCGCGATCCCCATCGGCTTGACCATCAACGCCAGGTACGTGGCCGTGGCCTCGCCTTCGGTGTTGGGGTCGGTGGCCAGGATCAGCTCCTTGACCTCGCCCGAGCCCAGCCGCAGCATCAGCTCGCGGATCCGCAGGTTGTCCGGGCCGACGCCCTCCAGTGGATTGATCGCCCCACCGAGCACGTGGTAGCGGCCCCGGAACTCGCCGGTCCGCTCGATCGCCACGACGTCCTTAGGCTCCTCGACGACACAGAGCACGTCGGCACCGCGCCGGGTGTCCCGGCAGATCCGGCACTGCTCGGTCTCCGCCACGTTGAAGCAGACCGTGCAGAACCGCACCAGCTCCTTGACCCGCCGCAGCGCGGTGGCCAGCCGGGTGACGTCCGCCGCGTCGGCCGACAGGATGTGGAACGCGATCCGCTGGGCGCTCTTGGGGCCGACCCCCGGCAGCCGCCCCAACTCGTCGATCAGGTCCTGAATGGCGCCTTCGTACATACCGGTGACGGCTCAGAAACCCGGCAGGCCGAGACCACCGAGGCCACCCGTGACCGGGCCCATCTTCTCCTCGGTCAGCTTGCGCACCTCGTCGTTGGCGCTGCGGACCGCCGCGAGCACCAGATCCTCCAACGTCTCCACGTCGTCCGGATCCACCGCCCTCGGGTCGATCTTGACCGAGCGCATCTCGCCGATGCCGGACAGGGTCACCGTGACCAGGCCACCGCCTGCCGTACCGGTCACCTCCGCCTCGGCCAGCTCAGCCTGGGCGGTCGCCATCTGCTGCTGCATCTTCTGCGCCTGCTTCATCATCTGCTGCAGGTTGGGCTGTCCACCGGGGCGCACGGCACCGCTCCTTCGTCATGGCTGGCTTGGGCCGCCGCCCAGCCTAGCCCGTCGATCCGGCCCGGCGGCGGTTGGCACGACGCGACCGCCTAGCGCGCGTCGATCTCGCCGATCTTCTCGGCGCCCAGCGTCTGCCGCAGCAGTTGCATCGCCTGCTCCTCGCTGCTCTGCCGGGCGGTCTTCTCGTCGACGATCTCGTCGAGCGGCTCGTCACCCGGGTCGAACCCTTCGTAGGCGGCGGTCGGCCGGCCCGACGCCTGACCCGGCGGCTGCCCCGAGGCCGGCCCCTGCGCCGGGGCGGGGGCCGTCGGCTGCCCGGCGGCCGACGCGCCGGCACCCCGGCGCAGCGGTCCGTCGTAGTCCGGGTCGTACGGCGGCTCCTCCGCCGGGGACCCGTCGGACCAGGCACCGCCGTCACCGCCGACCGGCCGGCGCGCGCCGTGGGCGCCCGGGCCGACCCCATTGGTACGCGCGGCGGACCCGTTGCCGGTCGCGCCCGAGCCGGCGGGGGCGGTCGCACCTGAACCGGTGGACATTCCGGACCCTTGGCCAGCCGTAGTCGACCCGGTCCCGGCGGGACCGCCGGCGGCCGCATGTCCGCCGCCGGGGCGCGCCGCCTCCGGCCAGTCCGTGTCGTCGCCAGCGGTCGCCGCCGGGCGCTGCGCCGATCCGCCCGCGCCGGACTGGCCGCCACCGCCTTGGCCGCCACCGGACTGGCCGCCGCCACCGGCCGCCGCTCGGGCGGCGCTGGCCGCCGCGCTGCGCTGCGGAGTCTGAGCGGGGGCCGCCGGCGGGGCGGCTGGACGCGCCGCAGCGGACCGGGCCGGCCCCGCCGCAGCGCCGCCGGCGGTCTCGCAGCGGATCTGCCACCGCACCCCGAGGGTCTCGTAGATCGCTTCGAGCAGCAGGTCGGGCGAGGCGGAGAGCATCGTGGCGTGCACGCTGTGCCGGAACGTCAGCACCAGGGTGTCGCCGGCCACCTCGCGTACCGTCGCCTCACGGACCACGGCGGCGGCCCGCTTGCTGCGGTTGCCCACCATCGCGAGGATCTGGTCCCAGGCCCGCCGGACCCCGGCGGCGTCGAGCGCCCCCGGCACGGCCGGCGCGGGCACCGGGTCGGGGATCGCCGGATCCGGCATCACCGCCTCCGGTGCGACCGGTCGGCGCGGCGGGTCGGCAGGTGCCGGGGCCGGCTCCGCAGCCGCCGGTGCGGCGGACGCCGGTGGTGCCGGGGCAGCGGCCGGCGGTGCCGCAGGTGCGGCGTACGTCGGCGGCGGGGATGCCGGTGGTGCGGCCGGGACCGCAGCCGGCGGCACCGCCGTCAGGTCGACACCCCCGGCCGGTACGCCGGCGGCGAGCCGCCGCTCCATCCGTTCGAGGCGCTGCAGCAACGCCCCGGTCGAGTCCTCGGCACCGGGCAGCAGCATCCGGGCGCAGACCAGCTCCAGCAGCAGCCGGGGGGCGGTGGTGCCGCGCATCTCGACCAGCCCGTTGTGCACGATGTCGGCGCACCGCGACAACGTCGCCGACCCGAGCCGCTCGGCCTGGGCCGTCATCCGTTCGATCTGGTCCGTCGGGCCGTCGATCAGACCCTTGCTCACCGCGTCGGGCACCTGCTGCAGCACGATCAGATCCCGCAGCCGCTCCAGCAGGTCCGAGGCGAACCGGCGCGGGTCGTGCCCGGCCTCGGCGACCCGGTCGACGGTCGCGTAGGCGGCGGCCCCGTCACCGGCGGCCAGCGCGTCGCACATCTCGTCCAGCAGGGCGCTGTCGGTGACGCCGAGCAGCGCGACGGCACGCGGGTAGCTGACCCCTTCCGGGCCGGCCCCGGCGATCAACTGGTCGAGCACCGACAGGCTGTCCCGGGCGCTGCCGCCGCCGGCCCGCACCACCAGTGGGAAGACCGCCGGGTCGACCTTGACGCCCTCGGCCGAGCAGAGCTGCTCCAGGTACGGCCGCAGCACCCCCGGCGGGATCAGCCGGAACGGGTAGTGGTGGGTCCGCGACTTGATCGTGCCGAGGACCTTCTCCGGCTCGGTGGTGGCGAAGATGAACTTGACGTACTCCGGTGGCTCCTCGACCAGCTTGAGCAGGGCGTTGAAGCCGGCCGACGAGACCATGTGCGCCTCGTCGATGACGTAGATCTTGAATCGGCTGCTGGCCGGGGCGAAGAAGGCCCGTTCGCGTAGTTCGCGGGCGTCGTCGACACCGCCGTGGCTGGCCGCGTCGATCTCGATCACGTCGATCGAACCGCCGCCGTCGGCGGCGAGCGCGCGGCACGAGTCACACGTACCGCACGGCTCGGGCGTCGGCCCCTGCTCGCAGTTCAGCGACCGGGCCAGGATCCGGGCGCTGGAGGTCTTGCCGCAGCCGCGCGGGCCGGAGAAGAGGTACGCGTGGTTGAGCCGGCCGGTCCGCAGCGCCTGCGACAACGGCTCGGTGACGTGCTCCTGGCCGATGACCTCGGCAAACGTCCTCGGCCGGTACTTGCGGTAGAGCGCCAGAGCCACCCTCGCCGCCTCCTTTCGACCGTGCCGTGCTGCGCCGGGGGCCATTCTGCGCGGCCGGCCCGGCCGCTGCCACCCCGGCCCCGCCGGTGCCCGACGCCGACGGGCGTCGCCCGTCGCGGGCCGCCTGTCAGGCTGTCATGTCAAACTGGCGATTACCAGGCCAACGACGTGCCAGCGTCCTGGGCGTGCAAGGTCGCTGGCGTGCCAGTGGCCGCAGCGCCTGGCCCGGAAACGAAAGGGCCCCCCGTGCACCCGCCAGAGCCCGCTTATCCTTGCTGCCTTCCGGCCCTGGGGAGGTTCACGAGATGCACGCCGCACGAGGGGTTGAGCCCACTCTACCCCGGGCCGCACCCGGCCGCCGGCGACCCCGGCCCGCCGTGGCCGTAGCGACCGCGGCCTGTATCCTGTCGGACGGAGGATTCGCCTAGAGGCCTAGGGCGCACGCTTGGAAAGCGTGTTGGGTTAACACCCTCACGAGTTCGAATCTCGTATCCTCCGCTCACTGAGCAGCCACAACGCCGCTGGCCGGTCCCCTGAGGGGACCGGCCAGCGGCGTTCGCACGCCTCTTGGTCCGGAAGTTCGGCGTCCGCCGACTGCGCGACGAAGTCAGCCACCAACGTTCAAGATCAGGTCCGTGACTGGTCCGCGTCGCAGGTGACCCCGCCTTCGGGCCTGTGTGGGATTATGGGAGGCGGTCAAGAGCCGCGAGTAGGTGAGCCGTGATGTCGAGCAACACCGAACAGATGCCCGAGTGACCGACCGCTGAGCACTTGCCGGCTGAGGAGCTGGCGCGTCGTCAGGGCGTGCGCCCGATCGCCTCGGTTGAGGACCTTGCCCGGCCGGACCTGTTCGAGTCGGATGAGGAGTTCAATGACTTCCTCGCCGGCCTGTACGCCTCCCGTCGGGCTGGGGCCGTGTGAGTCTGGTTGTCCTGGATACCGGCGTCGCGCCGGCATTCCTCCGAAGCCGGGTTCCTGACCGACTTCGTGCCCGTCGGCCGGTAGGGCTCTGTGCATCACGTTCGTGACGCTCGGGGAGCTGACCAAATGGACCGCCGACTCAGCCGCCGGGTCAGGTCACAGTCTCGCCGGTACGCGGAAGCCGAGCCGCTGGATGCGCTTTATCGATTGCCGACATACCTGGTCGTCGGACAGCGCACCGTGATCGACAGCGCTCCAGCTGACCGGCCCCGGCGTGTCGGGTCGATGAGACGCTGTGGATCACGGCTCGGAGCCGGCAGAGTTGGTCGCAGGGTCAGCGGGGCGACGCGCTCGGCGGGTCGGGCAAGGACTCCTCCGCCGTGGCCGAGACACCAGGCTCCGGTTCCACCGGCACCGCCGGGTCCGCCGACGGAGAGATGTCGATCGCCGGCCCGGCGGGGACCGAGACCGGCGCGCGTGGCGGGTCGGATACGGCCGGGGTCGGTGGGTGGTCCGGTGCCGGGGTGGAAGTCGGGGCCGGCGTGGCAGGCACCGGCCGCTCCGGTACGGCGGTCGGCGACGAGTAGCCCGGCTCGATCGGAGGAGCCTCGTGCCGACCGGACGACAACGCGTTCACCGTACCGATGCCCAGGGTGACGACCACGAGCACGGCCAGCCCACTTCCGGCCGTCGTGGCGATCCGACGGCGGCGGCGCGCCCGCTGCCCGGCGGCGATCAGAGCTTGCGGTGTCAGCCGGTGCGGCGGCGCTGCGGCCGCCCGGACCTCGATGAACGCCGAGGTCAAGTCGGACTCGTTCACAGGCTTCGCCCCCCTATGGCCACGTCGTCGGGCAGAAGTTCACGCATCCGCTGCAACCCACGGGCGCATTGGCTCTTCACTGTAGTCAGTGAGCGTAAGAAGCCAGAAGAATCTTGGATCTACCGAAACCAGTCCTGACCAGCGGCATCCCGCCTGGTGTGACCGCGCCCGATGCACAGCTGACGCGGCTGCGCTGTCCGGCAACAGCTACCGTCCCGCTACCGCAGGGCAGCACCGGTCGGCACCGGTCCGTCTCGATCTGACCACAGCGATAGCCCTCGCGCCGCAGGCCGGGGAGGCGTATCTGACGCAGGCTGTCGCGCCGTGGCCGTGCGAGACCTATCTACACATCCAGCACGGTGACCGCGGCATCGCGATGACGGTGGGGAACGCGTCGCCGTTGTTGTCCGCGCTGCGGCTGCTCACGACCGAAGCCGAGGCCGAAAGTGGGTGGTCGTGGTGAGGAGCCGTACGGATCGAATCCTGACGGCCGTGACCGTGGTGTGTGTCGCGGGGTTGGCCGTCGTCGCGGGAACGATCTCCTTCGCGCACATGCACGAGCTGGCGACCGAGCACGACCAGCACGGATGGAAGGCGTTCGCGTTCCCGATCAGCGTCGACGGGCTGGAGATCGTCGCCGCCCTGTACATGGTGGTGCAGCGCCGCGCGGGACGGCGGACGGGATGGTTGCCGTGGATCGCCTTGGTGGTCGGCACCGCCGCGAGCCTGGCCGCGAACATCGCGGTCGGCGGTGAAAGCGTGATCGGCAAGATCCTGGCCGGCTGGCCCGCGCTGTCGATGCTCATCGCAGTGAAGCTGCTGTTCAGCATGATCGACCACGGCGAGAAGGGTCAGCGGACCGTCCCGGACGATCAGCGGACGTCCGCCGACCGTCCCACTGTTCTGGGGACGGTTCCACCGGCTTCCTCTACCGGCGACCAGCCGTCCGGGACAACGACAGGCGAACAGGCCGGCCGCACAGGGCCGGCTGGAGCCGGTCCGGCTGACCCGCCGGGCGGTGAGCAGCCGTCCGAGACAGGAGCGACGACGGCCTCGGCCGATGCGCGGGCCGTGGCGCATCTCCTTCCTGCAGCGCGAGCCGCTCAGGCGAGCCTGGCAAGTAAGGGACTCGCGCTGTCTCGGGACACTCTGGCGGATGCCATGCGTTCCGACGGTCATGGCGTGTCCAACCACCGCGCATCGCTCTTGGTGAAGATCCTTCGGACAGACCGGGACGCGGGCACCTTCTTGGGGCCACGCAGACGAGCAGCTGGAGAGGATGGGGCAACGGCCTGGGACTTGCCGTAGAGACACCTGGTGGGGCAAGAGGTCCGATAAGCACCGATCAGCATCCCACCAAGCGCGCCGTCGAACTGTCCAAGGTTCGGTAGCACAGTGGCAGCTTAGCAATCGGTCGCCGTAGACGACTAAGGTACCTCGGCATGGAATCAGTCAACGTTCGCGAAGCGATGAAGCTGATGCCCGAGGTAGAGCAGCGAGCGAAGGATGCAAATCTTCCGTGCACATTTGAGGTAGATTATCCCGAGTATTCGGTGATTCGAATCCTAGTACCTCGGCTCAACGGAGAGCCCCGCGCAATTTTTATTACACCAGAAAACGCCACTCTGTACCTAGCGGCAAACTTCGAATGCTGGTCGTTCGTCGCCGACTACTTCGCCATCGATCGTAGCGACCTACAAGAAACTGAAATCGCTCTATCTGCACACAGTCTTTCCGACACGAGGCGCCTCATGCAACTCGGCGGCCATCAAGAGTTTGCGGGCGCACGACTCAATCAGCAATTCACGAATGGAATGCGAGTCGAATTCACAGCAAGGCCCCAGTCAAGTCTCCGCATCCGCATCGGAATGTCCACTCCAGCCCTCCAGAATGCAGGGGTCGGCGACAGTCGGGGCGGTGCGGTGCGGACCCTGGCCAGCCTTTTTATAGCTGGCCTGAGCGAAAAAGACAGGACTCCCGAGAGGCTCGCGTCAACAGTAGAAAACATCACCAATTCCACCTTGTTCGAACTGGCAGTAGTAAATAGCGTGAACGTTGCAGCCATGGACTTTCCCCAACTCGAAACAGTAACTGCAAAACAGTTTGACACGGGGCCACCACCAAAGGTTCCGCAGCTACGCTATTCACCAGAGGCAAGTGCGCTCTTTCGTTACGCGCAGAGCGCCGAAAGGCAGCCATTGCTTCGCTTCTTGGCATTCTATCAAGTGATGGAGCACTTCTTTCCAGCCTACACCGAACGCGATGTACTCGATCGCATTCGCCAAATTGTCGTTGACCCATCATTTAACCCGGACGACAAAACGAAGCTTTCGCGCCTGGCTCAGACCATCCGAGCAAAGAACTTTCCGTCAGAGAAGGATCAGCTGCGAGCTACCATCCAGCACTGTGTCGACGCGGGCGATCTGGAGAATTTTATCAAAGCAGACTCACAGCGGGCGAAGTTTGTCGGACTTAAGACCGGCGGCCTCCGGCATATCAAGCAAATCTCCCTACGGGATCAAGGCTCAACACTCGGCACACAAGTCGCGGACCGCATATACGACCTTAGGTGTCGCATCGTCCACGCCAAAGATGGGGGCGGACCATCTCAGGCTGAACTACTTTTGCCTTTTGGCCCCGAAGCAAAGCTGCTCGATCATGACATCGAGATTGCCCGCTTTGTAGCACAGAAGGTCTTGATTGCAAGTGCACACACGACTACCTGGACCTGATACCCAAGATGGAGTCTGGGGTGTTTCACGAGGTGTTGGCTGTGCGCGAGTATCCTGCGATTATCTGTACGGGCTCCAAGTCGCCAGCATGTCACCCTCGCGGAAAGTGGCGAAGCGATGGCGCCACTGGTCCGTCAAACTCGGGTTGCTTTTTAGCACCGGCAGGACACTCGTCACGAGTTGGAGCTCACGGAGCTTGCGCATCGCCACAAATCCTGGCCAGCTGAGCACATCTACGCCGTAGGATTCGACGACCTCTCGATGTGCGTCAGGGGTGTAGTTGAACCGAAGTTTTCCGACGGCGACTGGTGTCAGGTCCCACTCCCGAGGGCCTGATGCGGCGGAGTCGAAGTCGCATATTACAGGCCCACGCGGGCTAGGGATAAGGTTGCCCAGGAAGCTGTCTCCGTGGATCGGTCCGGATGGAAGGAAGAACTCCAGGGCGCCGAGCTGCTCCTCCGTCTCATCGCAACATTGTTCTAGAAAAGTGCGATCGGTCGACGACAGGCGCTCGGCCTCCATGATCCGTTGTCTAATTGCAGCCATTGGCCGCCATGGAGGAAGGCTGAATCGAGGACCGGGAAGCGAGTGGTAGCGGCGTAGTATCCGACCAAGGTCGCGCCCGGTTGGGGTTGAGCCTTCACTGGACACTCGCTGCCAGAGAGTCGCTTTACGATCTCCCACCATCACCGGCTGGTCCATATCATTCAGCAGTCGAACCGACGGCATGTCATGCTCAGCGAGCCATCGTGCGACGGCAATAACCTTCTCGACTCGATCCTGGACCGTTTTTGATCCTGGTATTCGTACGACGACAGGTTCGTTGGCCAGCTCGAAGACAGCGTTGTTCGTGAACTTTATGAGCCTGGCCCCTGCCGGGTTCAAACCGGCAAGTGCGCAGACATCGGCGAACATCGACCAGTGCCAGCCCGCCGACTCGCTGGTGCCCGGGGGCGACGCTTCGCCGATTTTCTTCATATCGCAGTTCTTAGCGTCTTGATGTCGTTCGCCATGGCCTGGATATCGGAGTCGGCGGGATATCTTGTTGCGATCTCCTGCAGGGGTTGCAGCCTGTCGAGTGTGCGAATGGATCGGACAGTCGCCGCCGATGCTACGGCGTCACGGGCCGCCCGCTTTCCGGCCTTGTCGTCTCCGCCGCGCAGGTGTGCGACGGCAAGGGCGGTTGCTTCGAAGATCCGACTTCGGGTCATGTCAGCTCCACGGTGGTCGAGTGCTTGGTTCAGAAATCTGATTGCGTCGGACACGTCGGCGTCGTTGGCGTCAGTCAAGGATGCCTTCGCCACTCCGATCGAAGCGTACAAGTCCGCCTCACCGAAGAAGCGCACCCATGCCTGCGCGGTCCCGTGGTCGGCGCGGATGAACTCGTCTTTGGCGCGCCCTATTGATCGATCCATCTGCTTGCGGTCGCCGACGAGAGCGTACGCCCAGGCTTCGTTGGCGCATAACATGGAAACGGTAAGTCCGCAGCCAGAGTCCTGGGCGGTGATCTGGCCGAGTTGGAAGAAGCGTAGCGCGTCGCGGTGCATTCCGCGGTGAAGGTGGAGTCGGCCCATACGGTAGAGGATGTTGGCGGCGAGGGACAGGTCGTTCACTGCTTTGGCTTGTTCGAGGGCGCGAGCGAAGTGCCTGCGCGCTGTCGAGTACATCCCGACGTCGAAGGATGTCCATCCGGCCAGGTTGTGCAGGTCTGCGAGCGCGAGCAGGAGGCGGGTCCGGGTTTCCTGTGAGCAGGTGGCTTCTAACAGCTGTTGTACCCAGCGGACCTGCGCTGCTACCGCGTCACGGCAGGCCCCGCCACCGTGTCGGTAGTCGAGTGCTCGCATCGCGGCGGTCAGCGCTTGGACGTGTTCCACGTCGCATAGGCCGATGCGCGATGGCGCCGGAGCGACTTCCCTGTCGACTGGTTGCCACCATCGGGCGACCTCGCTGACGGAGGTCCCCATGGTGATGTTGGCCGCGTGGGATAGGAGTGCGCGGACTTGGTCGCGCTCGCTTTCCCGCGAGGAGAAGGTTGCTGTGGCCAGGTCGAGGGCGGCTTCTGTCGACTCGTCGTAGGCGAGTCCCATGTAGCCACGTGGCACGCCGAGTCCATCTGCGATGCGAATCAGTAGGTCGTGCGCCATGACGCGGCGGCCTCGGAGGACTTCGTAGATCTCGGACGCGCTCTGACCGGTGAGCCGGGCGATCTGACGCTGGGAGACGCCGACTCGCTGGAGTCGTTCGTACACTGTCTTCAGGTCGCGTGCGGCCAGGGCGCGTCGCATGTCGCGCTGCTCCCACGTCGCAGGAGCGATCCGGTCCGCCGGGTGCTGGTCCAGGTTCACGCTGACGACCCCCGCCTTCGTCTGGGCCCTTTTGGGCAGGCTAGCTGGCCTGACCGGGGTGCGGAATCCTCGACAGGTCAAGGGGACTAGCGCGACTAGTCACCGAGCCGTACATCCAAACCTATTAGTGACGGCACTTACACGATCAGTAGCTGTCGGTGATGCTGTACCCGTAGCGGCGCACGGTGCCGCTACGGAGGTGGCGGCCTGCTGCGTCGGCGGGTCGGAGCATCGGATGGGGAGGGAAGATGGTCTCCACTGCTGGCACGGTGAGGGTGTTCCGTGCGGAACCAGGCAGCCGCAGCGATCCGGCCCTCTGTCTCGCACCATTCGGAACTCCGGACCGCGTCCTTGACCGCCGGTCGCGGCCGTTCCCCGTCGGCCGCGACCGGTCCGGAGAGGGCAAGGGGGAAGGCCGGCAGCAGACTCGGCGGCTTTCGTCGTTCCCCGCCGATCTGGCCGACGCCTACCCGCTGTGGGGTCTGCTGCGCTGCGTCTGCGGACGACCCTGCGATCCAGTGCTTCTGGTCGACGGCTCGCGTGCGTACCGCAGCGTGTGTGGGTGCCGCCTGTCTGCCATAGATGCCGCGACCGTTGAGTGCCTGGTCTACAACGCTGCCCAGCGGCAGATCGGTGCGCCGCTTGCCGAAACGTCGGCGATGAAGGATTCCGACCTGGCCCACCGGGCATTCGGAGCGATCGTCGTGGCCGGGACGGTCGACGACCTGTCGTTCGTGCTGGCCGGCTGACAGGCACGACCACGATGAGCCAGCCACGACCGCGCCCAGTCTGTCCAACGTCGATCGTCTTGTTGCGTCCCGGGGAGATGAAGTCTCATGCAACTCGCTGACGACTTCTGGAGACTGGCGTACCACGACGTGACCGGGAAACCGCGCCTGAACGAACGTACGACCGGACTCGGCCTGGCAGCAGCGCTCCTGATCGGGAGGATCAATGTCCGTGACGGACGTCTGTGGGTGGCCGACAAGACACCCCGGACGATGTCCTCGAACACACCGTGTTGGAGCAGATCATCGCTGAGGCGGTGCTATCGCTCTTCCTGCGGCTGTCGGCTGAGTTCCGTGGACGCGGAGGCGGTGGAACGGCAGACGTATAACGCGCTGGACGACAGCGGACTGCTCCCGATCGAGAGTGTGTTTGATCCAACGGAGGCTGCCGGGCTGTTCATGCTGGCCTTGGTAGCCGTGCGGGTCGGGGCGGTACCGGAGGAACTGGCTTTCATCTGGCGGATCTGACTCCTGCCCGCCGTCGCTGCCGGGGAGGGCGTGGCGGCGGGCAGGCCGCAGGCGGTATCCGCAGAGCTTCCCCTTGATTGACCATTAGCACAGTGGTTGAGGAGCGATGATGTCGTCCCCTTTCCCTATCATTGACCCGAATCAGCGCCGGCCCGATCAAATCGCGGACGCTGGCACCTACCGCAAGAATGATCCAGTATGGGTATGGGCACCCCGCACTGGCCAGTGGCGGCCGGGCGTCGTCGACACAAGTTCAAAACTTGCAGTTCTGGTGACCTTCGTTCTTGGTCCTGGCGGCGGAACTGCGGTTGATTCACTTCTCCCGCGACATGTCATGCCGCGTGACGAGCGCGACGTGGGGATCGACGGTGGCGTCACTGACCCGTCGCTACCGCGTCGTCCACACACCATCCGCCCCACATCTACCGGTACTCCAATCGTGGTGTGACTTACTGCCTCCAGCACCGCTTCATTAATAGAAAGGGTCGCATCTTGGACAGACTCGCCCCAGCGGCTTCAGACGGACTGGGCCACCCGGTGTGGTGTGATCCAGACCAGTGCACCGTCGCCGGTCCAGCCGAGTTTCACCCGACGTCGGCGCCACCGGCCCACTGGGGCCGCCAGCATATCTGCAACCCGCCACCGAATAAGCCCGGCACGGAGGTGACAGTCCAACTGGTGCGCTATCCGGAGGACCCGCAGCCGACCGACTTCATCAGGCTGGAATTGGGTGATTTCGAAGGTCGACAGTCGTTCTATTTGCGAATCGACCAGAGTGAGGCGATCGTCGAATCACTGTCGAAAATTCTCGTACAGGCGCAGCGGGGCACCAGTTCTGCGACGAAAGGCGCACTATGACCACTGTCTTTTCCCCACCCCCTCCTGCGGCATCGCACGGCCATGCGCCCCTGCCGCCCATCGTCTGCGCGATCGATGACGGTTACGCCACACCATTGCAGGCGTTGATGCGCTCGCTGGCCGCCGCACACCCCGACGCCGTCGGCGAGCTGCACCTGTTGGTCGTGCATCACCGGCTGAGCCAGGGCAGTCGAACGGCGTTGACCCGCGTCGCCGACGAGCTTGGCCTAACGATCCGGCTCGTCGCCGCCGATGGCATCACTGTGCGCGGACCTGTGTCCGGCTGGGTCAGCCCGGCGGTCTATCTCCGCCTGCAGCTCGCCGAGCTTCTCGATCTCGATGGTGTGATCCTCTACCTTGACGCCGACGTGCTCGCAGTCGCCGATCTGCGGCCGCTACTGCGCCGGCCACTACACGGAGCGGCGCTGGCGGCGGTGCGTGACCCGCGAAATCCGCTGGTTGGCGGCGGGATCGCCCTGCCCGGATGGAGGCGCTTGGGCGTACCCGCTGGGCGGGACTACTTCAACTCCGGCGTCATGCTGATGGACCTCGGGCAGTGCCGCAGGACGGGGCTGTTCGAGCGGGCGGCCCAGTTCCTGGCCGACTTCCCGGACGAGGTACGACTGTGGGATCAGGACGCACTCAACGTGGCGGCTGACGATCAGTGGCTGCGGCTGGACCGCCGGTGGAACACCTTCGTGCTTTCCCCCTTGGTCGAACAGCCCGGCTTCGTCCACACCGACACCGAGCCGGTGATGCCGCTTGCGCAGTTGCTCGACGACGAGCACACCGCGGCCGTGCTCCACTTCGCGGGCAGCGACAAGCCGTGGCTTCCCGGCTACCCGGCCGGCCCGGCGCTGCAGCGCTACCGGTCTTTCCTGCTCGCGACTTCAGAAGCAAGCCGATGAGCGGCCGGAGTCTGTGGCGACGGCCGGAATTCTGGCTGGCGGCCGCAGTGTTGACTCGGCACACCATCGGTGCCCTCAACCTGCGAAGCACACTCAAGCTCGCCACCGTAGCCAGGCTGGCGGACGGCGACGGCGTGCCCACGATTCCGATCCACGTCGTCATCCCAGTGTTGCGCGAGCAGCCTCACATCCGCCCGGCGCTGGAGTGGTTCGTTCCGCTGTTGGACCAGTTCTCCGGCTCGACGCTCACCATCGTCAGCACCGGCCGGGAGCAGCGCGAGCGAGAACACATGATCCGGTTGTTGACGGGCTGCCATGCGCAGTCGATCACCCCGGTCCGGTTTCCCCAGTTGCGTGACGCGGAGCTGCACGATCTGGTGGATGCCGCAGTCAAGACCCAACGCGGGGTGCTGACTGAGGCTGCGGCTAGGAATGTCCTTCAGCGTTTTCCGTTGACCGCGCACGTCGTTGAGGAGGAACTCGACCGGCTGCTGCGGCCAGCGCACGTGCGTCATGTCCAGTTCGACGGGGACGGCCGCAAGGCAGCCCAGGTCAACCACGCCGCAGCCAGCCTAGGGAGCGATGCGGTCGGCTACTTCGCTGTCTACGATGTCGACTCCCGCCCTAGTGAAAGTCTGATGCGGCGCACTCTGGCGTTCATCGCCGAACGGGCCAGCGCCGATGGGCAACTTCCGGCCGTAGTGCAGCAGTCTGCCCGATTCACCACCGCTGGCACCGGTCCGAGCTGGGCCGACCGGGCCCTCTGTCGCGGTGCGGCCCGGGTGCAGACGCTGTGGACGCTGCGCCGCGAGGTTCCCAGTTTCCGCCGGTTCGCGTGGGCGACCCGTCGTGTCACAGGCGTGCCGCTGCTGGATGCGGCGATGCGGGGCCTTGCCCAGACCGTCGGCCACGGGCTGCTGGTGCGTTGTGATGTCTTTGCCCGGCTTGGTGGCCTGCCGACTTATACGGTCTTGGACGATCTGCCGTTCGGGTACCGCCTGACCGTCGAAGGCATCCCAGTGGACTGCGTGCCAGGACTGGCGGTCGCCGACGCGCCGGAGGACGTGCGCGACCTTATCGCCCAGGGACGACGCTGGTTCCAGAACTACCTGGATTACCCCCGGTGCGCGGCGCGGGCGCGCGCCGATGCTGTCGGGACCACCGCCGAACACGCGGCCATGCTGACTGTGGCGGCCTACCGGGGGCTGGCGTGGCTCGCCGCCGGTCCCGCTACTGCGGCGTGCCTTGTGCTGGCCGCCGGCCGGTTCCGCCCACCGGTGCGCGTCCTGGCCGCTGCGGCGTTGTGGCTGGGCACAGTTACCCCCGTGCGGATGCTCGCCGGTGCCGAGGGTCGGCACCTGACCGTGCGGCAGCAGGCCGGCGAGTCCATCGAGGTTCTCGCCGCCTACTTGCTGCGCTCCACCGGCCCGATCGCTGCGGTGGCGGACCGGATTACCCGAGGCGACGGCGCGCTATCGCCGAAAACAAACCGGCGCAACACAACGGTCCCACCGTCCGAGGAGGATAGCCGTGATCATCGGGATTGAGGGGGTGAGCTGTACTGGCAAGACCACGCTGTCGGCCCAACTCGCCCAGCGGCTGCACAACCCGCTGGTGATTCCCTGTTACTACCACTGTGCCGCCGACCCCAGCCAGCTTCCCGCCCCATCGGCGACGACCGCAGACGAACAGATGGCCGCGCTGGCAGCCTTTCTCGACATCGAGGCGCAGCGGCGACGACTGGCGATCCGAGCTCACGATCAGGGCCGGGACGTCATCCTCGACCGGACAGTCGACACGCTGCTCGCTCACTCCCACGCCGTGGGCCGCTTGCGCGGTTTCGACACCGACGCCGCCGGTCGCGCTCTGGTGCTGGCCAGCTCGATCGTGGTGCCGGACATGACGGTGCTGCTGCACGCCCCGGCCGAGGTCATCGAACAACGGGCAGCCCGGCGGACTGCCATGCCTCGCATCTTCTACGCGCCGCCTTTCGCGGCGGGGTTCAACGCCTATTTTTCCGGTCCGATCTCCCCGACGGTGATCCGCTTCGACAGCGCCGGTGGACTCGATGACCTCACCTCAGCCGTCGCCGACCAGGCCGAGCGGTTGCGTGCTCGCCCCACGCGAGGGCAAGCCCCAGCGGCGGTCGAGGCGACGACGTGAACACGGTCATCATCGGCTGCGGCGCGATCGCCTCGCGGTGGCTTCGGACGCTCAGCGCCGATCCCCGCGTCCGCGTCACCGCGTTCGTGGATCCCGACGCCACGGCCGCGCAGCGGCTGGATCTTCGGCATCCCGGTGTGGCAGCGCGGTGGTTCCCCGACCTGGCGGCCGCCCTCGCCGCCGTTGACGCCGAGGTGGCGGTCAATCTCACGCCACCGGCGCTGCACGCCGCCGTGTCGCGCAGCGCCCTGGCGGCAGGACTGCATGTGCTGTCCGAAAAGCCGCTGGCCACCAGCCTTGCCGATGCCAGCATGCTGGCCGGGATGGCCGCCGAGCGCGGCCTGCTGCTCGCAGTGATGCGCAACCGTGCCCGCGACGGCCAGTTCCTGCAGTTCCGGGACCTGCTGCGCCAGGCTACGGAGGGACCGCTCATGGTTACCGGAGACGTCCTGGTCAGCCTGCCCGACCCCGGCTTTCGCAGCAAGACAAGTTTGCCGGTGACCACCGACCTAGCCGTGCACGCGTTCGACCAGCTGAGCGAGCTGGTCGCGGCACCTGCGGTGCAGGTCTGCTGTACCGAGACGCCCATCGGGTTCGTCGGCCCTCACGGCGGCCTCGCCACCATGATCGTCACATTCGCAGACGGTTCTCTCGCCAGCTACCGCGTCGGGTACACCGGACCGCAGCTGCGCACCCCGGCGAATGGAATCTGGCGGGTCGAAGCACACGGGTTCGCAGCCCGTTGGGACGGCGCCGGCACCGTCACCGTCTGCGCCGGCAGTCAGGACAGCGGTCGCCTGATCCACCTGCCGGACACACCACCGGGATACCGGCTGTGCATCGACGCGATGGTCGACGCGCTGCACGCCGGAACCGCCACGGCGCCGCCGCTGACCCCGATCGCTTTACTCGACGCTGCGCTGACCTCGGCGCGCACAGGCCGCCCGGCCCCGGTCACCCCGGCCTGGGAACGCCCATGATCGGCAGCGACTCCTACACCGCAGCTCGTGCCGCGCTGGCCAAAGCAGAGCCGGCAGCCGACCGGGCCGGGCTGACCCTGCTGTGCGGCGGCGCGGACAACCGGCTCTACTCGGCAACCACCGCCCACGGCCCAGTGATGATCAAACTACGCCGGCACCAGGCCGCACGGTACAACGTCGCGGCCTGGGCGAGCGCCACCCTCGCGGCCGCAGGCGTCCCCGTGCCCCGCATTCTCTGGTTCGACCAGCACAGCTGCGTCGAGACCCGGTGCCCTGGGTTGCCGCTCGCCGATCCGGCGGGCGACGTAAACCTGGCCGCCGCAGATACTGCCGTCGCCCGGCAGGCCGGCCGGCTACTACGCCGCGTCCACGCAACCGCAGTCGACGGGTTCGGGCAGCTCGACGCCGACGGACACGGCCGACATCCGTCGATGCGCAGCTGGCTACTCGGCGGCCGCACCTGCGCGATCCCTTCGCGGATCGCCGGCGTCAGCTTGCCGGCGCTGGAGGCCCGGACGCACCACGCCCTGATACAGCACGCCAGGAACTGCGACGGTGTTGCCGCGCGACTAGTCCACGGCGACTGGGCCGCACGGCACGTCATCGCCGACGCCGGCCGGGTCACCGGACTGGTCGACCTGGAGAGCGTGCGCGGAGCCGACCCGCTGACCGACCTGGCGGGCTGGTCGCTGCAGGAGCCGCCCGAGTTGACCACCGCGCTGTTCGACGGCTACTTCGACCAACCGCCAAGCCTGCAGATCCGATACCGCCTCACCGTATACCGCCTGCGTATCGCCACTTCCTTGCTGCATTGGCACGCCCACCAGGGCAACCCGCAAACGGTACGCCTACGCGCCGCGCAGTTGGCCGCCGACCTCGACGACCTCGACCACGGAGCTCCCCGCGCGATCCCCCGCCTGGCCATCTAACCCGCACCACCGATGTGAAAGGGAACCGCATGACCGTCATCCACACCGCTGCCCGCCAGCGGATCACCCCGGACAGCAGACCGCCGGGCTGCCCGGTTCAATCAGCTGGGATGTTCGTCATCCGTTCCGACGGCACCGCCACCTTCGACCGCCACTACCACGATTTCGACGAGTTCTGGCTCGTCGCCGCAGGAACCGGCATGGTCCAGGTCGGCGACGAGCAGCACCACATCACGGCCGGAGACATCATCTTCACCGCCGCCGGACTGGACCACGATGTGATCGCCGTCGCCGAAGAGCTGCGCGTGTTCTGGCTGTCCCTGCCACCGGCCCCAGGCGGCAGCGGCGCACACCTGCACCGCACCGAACACGACGCGATCAAACACGCAGTACGGATCGTCTCCGCAGGCGGGCCGCGATGACCGCCACCGCTCCGCTAGTCAAACTTCCGTTCCCGAAGCAGCCGAAGTACGGACCAGCCGAGCGTGCAGCCGTCTTGCAACTGCTCGACACCGGACACCTGTCGGAGACCACCCGAGGCCCGGCGACCGCCTCAATCGAGGACGCCTTCGCCGCCGTAGCCGGCACCGCCTTCGCGTTGTCGTTCAACTCCGGCACCGCCTCACTCAAGGCCGCCCTACACGCGGTCGGTGCCCGTCCCGACGCCGGCGTGCTCATGTCACCGATGACGTGGATCTCGCCGATCACCGCCGCGTTCCAGGCCGGGAGCTTCCCAGTATTCGCCGACGTCGCGGCCGAGTCGGCCAACCTCGACACATGCGCGCTCACGGAAACGGGCGACGTCAGCGCCGTGCTCGTCACGCACGCCTGGGGCCTACCCGCCGCCATGGACACACTGACCGCAGTCGCCGCAGTCCCTGTGGTCGAGGACTGCTCCCACGCACACGGGGCACGCCACGCCGGACGCCCGGTCGGCTCCTGGGGCACCGCCGGATGCTTCAGCTTGCAGGAGGCCAAGTCGGTCTCCGGCGGCGAGGGCGGCATCCTGACCACCAACGACCAGGCCGTCTACGAACGGGCGATGAGCCTCGGGCATCATCCTCACCGCCTGCAGGCCGAGCTGACCCTGCCCGAACTGGTGGCGACCGCCGACACCGGCGCGGCACACAAATACCGGATGCCTGCTCTGTCGGCCGTCATCGCCCGGCAGCAGCTGGCGAGCCTGCCACAACGCATGGCGGCCTCCGAATCAAACCTCGCGATCCTGCGTGACGTACTGCACGACCGCGCCGCCCCGATCACCGTGCCCGACCCTGGACCGGGCGGCGTCCGAGGCTGGTACGGCACCCCGCTACGGCTTCTTCAGCCCGACGCCGACGCTGAAGCGCTGCACGAAACCTTCGCCGCGCAAGGCATCCCCGTGCGGCGCATCTACCCGGACTGGCTGACCAGCCCGCTGCTGCACACTCCGGCGCTGCTGCACCGCTACTGGCCACACCTACAACACAGCCCATGGCGGCCCCCAGACCCCGGCGCGTTCCCCCACTACCGGCAAGCACGCCGCAGCACCCTCATCCTCAAGATCCCCACCGTGGCCGCCGATGACTACATGGCCCAGGTCGGCCAGGCCCTGGCCCACGTGCTGACCCACCATCCCTGACCCACCGCCCCAGGAGGTCCCCCAATGACCTACATCTGCCGCGCCGCAGTAATGCACAAGCCCGGCGAGCCCTTCCAGCTACAAGACATCCAACTCAGCGAGCCCGCGTACGGCGAAGTCCTGGTGCGTACCATGTCGGCCGGGATCTGCGGCACCGACCTGCACTTCGCCCGCGGCACCATGCCTTTCCCCGTACCCACCGTGCTGGGGCACGAGGCCGCCGGTGTTGTAGAGGCCATCGGCGCCGGAGTAAGCGGCTTCAAAGACGGCGACCGGGTGATCGTGTGTGATCAGACCTTCTGCGGACGGTGCGCGGCCTGCCTGACCGGGCGCATGGTCTACTGCACCGACCCAGGCACCAAGCAGCGCCAGAAAGCACGCATGACCATCGACGGGCGGCTCGTACGCCAGTACCTGGGTGTCTCCGCGTTCGCCGAACTGATGCTCGTCGACGAGGCCGCACTCGTGGCGATGCCCGCCGGGCTGTCCTTCGACGCCGCAGCGCTACTGGGTTGCTGCCTGACCACCGGTCTCGCGGCGGTGTTCAACGTCGCCCGCCCGGCACCGGGGTCGACAGTGGCCGTGTTCGGCTGCGGCGGGGTCGGCCTGGCTGCCATCCAGGCCGCACGGATCAGCGGCGCTGCCGAGACGATCGCCGTGGATCTGGAGCCGCACCGCAGGGAGACCGCCGCCAAGCTCGGTGCCACCGTCACCATCGATCCAGCCGACGGCGACGTCACCAAGCAAATTCTCGCGAAAGCGCCCGGCGGCGTCGACGCCGCGATCGAGGCGGTCGGCCTGGCCGAGACGGCCGGGCAGGCGTTCGCTGTGCTGCACCCTGGTGGGCAGGCCACCGTTCTGGGAATGATGCCGCCCGGTGCCGAAATTCGCCTGCCGGCAGCCCTGTTGCGGCACGGTCGCGGGATCACCGGCACCGTGATGGGATCGGTGCGCACGCGCTTCGACATCCCGCGCTACGCCGATCTGGCGATACGGGGCACCCTGCGCAGCGAGGAGATCATCACCAGCAGCAGGCCGCTGCACAACCTGAACGAGGCGATGGCCGACGCCGACGCATGCCAAGGCATCCGATCCATGATCCATTTCTAGCCTCATCCAGCGCGGACCCGGTAGCGCCCTCCAGCCCCGCTCCGGAAGATCGAGCACATCGCCCTGCAAGTAGCGCGAGGGTCAGGGTCGCGCCGCGAAGGCGTCGCGAACCTGACCCCGGTTTGCCGTCCACCAGTGCAGGAACGCCTCACCGGAGAAGAAGAGGTGGTCACAGGAGCGGTCGCCTCGGTCGTAGTGGAAGACCAGCTGCCAGAAGTCCGAGGCCCGCTTCCACCATAGGCGGTCCACCGCGTCGGCCAGTTCGGCGTCGCTGATCGCGACCACGGCACGGTACCCGGCGACGAACGCGGCCACCAGCTCCAGATCCAACTCGCCCGCCTCACCGCCAAACTGCAGGGTGGCGGTCCGGGCGATCTCCTCGCCGAACGGGCGAACCCTGATCCGATCCCAGTCGATCACTCCGGCCACCGCCCCATCACGCCAGATGATGTTGCGATGCTGAAGATCGCCATGGGTGTATCCGGCAGGGCCAGCCGGGCGACCGGTGGCCGGGCGCAGGTGCCCATACTCCGCGATGAGCGCCTTGCGCCGCCGCAGCAGCTCGACCGTCTGGACGTCGAACGGTGTAGCCGAAGCGAACGCGTCGATGGCGCGTAGATATCGGTCAGCCTCGGCCACCGCCTCGCCGGGCGTTGTCACCGTGGCCGTGACGGCACCGGCGGCCGGCAGCCACCTCCGCAGGCCCGGATCGTTGAGCTCGCGGTGCAGCCTGCCAACCACACCGCCAAGGTGATGTGCTTGACCGGCCGACAATCCGGTACCCGCAATGTGCTCGCCCTCCAGCCAGCCGAACAGACTGTAAGCGCGGTCATCCACCTCGGCGACGACATCGCCGCCGAGGGTCCGTACCGGCGGACACGCCGGTACCCCAGCCGCAGCGAGCGCCGCAGCGACGCTCAGATTGCGTCGCACGGTCGACACGGGCGCGTCCAACAGCAGCTTCAGCGCAAACTCGCCACCGGCTGTCCGCAGCTGCCAGTTGCGGTTCATCAACCCATCGGGCAGATATCGAACCTCCTCGACCTCGCCGAGCCGGTACATGTCGGCCAGTAACGGCAGGTCTTGGGCAGCCAGGTCGAGAGCGGCGACCTCGGCAAGCACGGAAGCTGTCACAGGGACGTACGCTACCGAATCCGCCGGACAGCCCCGGGAAGGCGCGGCCGCAGCTCAGGTACCGAGGGCAGCCAGCGGTGCTCGTAGGAGCACTCCCTCAATGAGATTCCATGAAGCGCGCCCGCCTGTGGCCGTGGTCGGACCGCACCCCAAGACCAGACCCACGTCGAAGCCGATCCTCCCCGGGCAGGTCTTCATCTCGCCGTTGCTGACCCCCTCAGCGCCGGATGCGAAAGAGTTCGGCCAGAGCCCGAAGCACGGCCGGCAGCTTGTCCGCGTCCACCCTGAACAGGGCGACCAACGCGACTACGAGGCGGGGCACGACGAAGGTCAAGGCGACAATGACCAGTACCCAGGGCCCAGCGGAAAGATACGATTCGAGCGCGGACACGGCGAGGTAACCCCCTTCGGGGCCAAGTCTCGCGGCGGCCAAGGCGCGCGAGCCAGATTCGCCGATCCCGGTCAGGCAATAAAGTTCTGCTCCAAAAGTACCATATGGCGGCGGCTACTCTGTCACCCGCGCCCACGTCGGCGCGCCCAGCGGGACAGCGAGGATACGACCCATCTGGGGCATGAGGAGGAGCCCTGCTCGACACCGTCGGCATGTCGCTACGGCAGACTGGACGAGATCCCCTAGCTCACGGGGCAGTGGAACAGCTCGCGCAGGTATGCGTTCCGGAGTGACTGGACCGTCGCTGCTCTGCCCCGGACGATTTACCGGGCCGCGACCAGCCGGCGTCCATAGCCACCGGCGTCCGTCCACACCGACATACACCACGGCGATCGTGCGGTGCGACTGGCAGCGGTCACAGATGATCCGTTTCTCCTTGCGATAGGCAGCCGGATTGGCCTTGATCGCTTCGGCTTGCTGTTCGAAGGCGTCCATTATTCAAATGCCTCGTCCATTATATGCAGGTATCTCACCATTAAATTCAGCTCTTCCGGCACGGGCACTGTTTGGACCACCGCGCCGCTGCCAAGAAGTCAAGCTTTCTGAGCGATGTCGTACCAACATGATACAACTCGCCCATGACTCACCCTGAAGGCCTTCCATCCAGCGTCGCCAGCATCGCCGAGTACCTCGCCATGATGGCCAAGGGCTACGACAACCACTTGAAGTGGAACGAACAGGCCATGTTCAAGGCAGACCTCATGAACGCCCGTGACCGGTGGCGTGGGGTGGCACCTGAAGCCTTCGCGGCGAAGCTACGCCAAGAAGGCGTACGCGAGGAGGACATCCTCGAACTTGTCGACTGGCTCAAGAAGGCTCAGGCTGGTCGGCGCCTTGTCCCGGAGCGCGCATACCGAGATCACATCTTCAGCCCACTGCCTGAAGCCCGAACCGGTAGGCCAGGGCGACACAGTCGGGATTGGTGACGCTCAAGAATGTTGGCCTCGGCTGGTCTGTGGCTCAATGCGGCGCGGGATCGAGAGGTCAACCATCGGCACGTAGCCAGGCGCGAAGGCGAACTATGGTCCCGTCCTGCAGTTGGCCCGTGTCGCAGTGACTGCGGTCGCGCGATTCGCTGAGCCGGTTCAGGACGGCGATCGGCCCACTACCCCACGTACTCATGCCGAGCGTCGTTCAGCAGTGGCTCGCGCCACGAACCGCCTGGGTGTCAAGCTGTGGAGATGGAGCTTGCCGCTGCCGGACGAACCACCGGTGCCCGCCGTGGCTGACGTTGACCAGTCACGGGGAGCTGCCGGGCGTCGGCGGAGGTTGGCAGAGCGGTTGGCGTGGGAGTTGGCGCATCCGAACCCCGAGCCTCCGCGTGATGGGCTGAGTGATTTCGTGGCGGCTGCGGCGGTGCGGGTCCGGTGGGCTTCCGCTGTTGACGCTCAGGTTGCCTTCGACCAAGCGCCGCGTGTGATCGCCCTCGGCGGTGAGTTTGGTCGTGTCGCTGGGCGTGGCGGGGTGGTCCTGTACGTGCATTGCTTCGAGGGAGGGGTGGACGACTGGAGCATGGTCGTTCCGTGGGAGCCGTTCGCCGGGCCGGTGTTGGTGTGCGTGGACGACTTGGAAGATCACTGTATGTGGATCTCCGAGGATGATGCGCCAGCGCGGGAGGCTCTGTCGCTGTTGCGCACCGGGATCGAGTTGGCGTTCGGCACCAGGGCGGCGCTGACGGCCGACGGCGGCCTGCCTCCGGATTGACCTGGCGGGCACGGTGGCGTCTATCTCCGCTCGGGCGGGTCGTGCCGAACGGCCGGACGGGTGGGTGTGGGCTCGGTGAGGTCGTGTCGGCCGAGAAGTCTGGCGATGGTAGTGGCGGCGCGGGAGCGTTGTTTGGAGGCGCTGGGTTCGCTGAGGTGCAGGTCGGTGGCGACGTGGCGCAGGGTTTCGCCGTTGAGGTAGGTGCGGCGGATCAGGGTGGCCTGGGTGTCGCTGATCGTCTGCCCGCCGGAGTGGGTGACGAGGCGGTTCAGGACGTCGTGGACGGTCTCCTGGTTGGCGTCGTTGAGGTGGGCGTCGTGTTCGGGGTTGCCGTGCTCGGAGTGGGGGATGCGGCCGTCGGGTAGCGCGTCGAGGTCGTAGGTGGGTGGTGGGTGTTGTCGTTTGCGTCCGCTGGCGTGGGTGTAGGCGGCGTCGGTGAGTCGGGGGAAGAGGTTAGGGGTGGTCAGGTCGAGGCGGTGTAGGGCGAACAGGAACTCGATGGCGAGGGTGTAGTGGACCTGGGCGGCCGGGCCGGGGGCGAGGTAGGCGGTGAGTTTGTTGGCCTGGGCGCGGAGTTTTGGGTAGGCGACGCCGAGCGAGTAGAGGTTCCAGTCGCCGCGGTGGGCGCGGGCGGTTTCGGCGAGGCACCGCCAGGCTCGGTCCCGGATGGGGCCGGGGGCGCGCATGACGTAGAGGCGGAAGTCGACCATGGGTAGCGGGGTCGGTGGTGTGTCCGGGTCGATGACGTTGCTGGGGAGGGTCAGGGTGATGCGGGTGCGGGCCTGGGCTTCGATCTGGCCGAGGACGGTGAGGTCTGCCCGTCGTCGTGGTGGTCCCAGTCCGGCGTTGGGCAGTGGGGTCGGCTGGTGCGGGGCGGGCACGGCGGATCCCTGTCAGCGAGACCGGTTGCCGGTACGGCGCGATGATCGCATCCCGTTGACCCCGTCCTTCGCTGCTCACCACCGGAGCGGACTGTGGCTCCTGACCGTGATGACGAGCCTACGTGCGAGGTGCCGGATGGATGTCACTGCTCAGCGGCCCGTTCTGCTGCCAGCTGTCGGGTGGAGGGCAGTTTGGAGCGTGGATCGCTTAGCGCTTCCTGTCGGTTGCCCTCGGTAGTGTGCTGGTGTGTCTGCATTGACGTATGAGGTGAAGGACCGGCAGAGCCCGGTGGCGGCGTGGCTGGGTGCCACGTTTCCTCAGTACAAGGAGATCCAGTCGGAGTTCCGCGTCGCGGCCGGCGTCCAGCAGGTGCTGATGCCGGCTGGGGTGGTGCCGGGTACGCAGGGTGCGGCGATCGATTTCTGGCTGCGGATGCTCGTGGATCCGCTGCCGTCGATCGCGCTGCCACTGGTGGGGCTGTTGTCGGGGCGGGCGCCGTGCCTGCGGGCGGGCAGGGAGTTGCTTCGCGAGCTCGCGGCCGGGGAATCTCCCCGCAAGACGGCGAACGGTGCGGTCGAGTTGCGGATGCGTCCGGCCGGGTTCGCCGATCGTGGTGACGAGTGGTGGGCGCGGGTCTGTTACGCCTTGGCGCTGCTGGTGGAGTTGTACCGGGCGGTGTCGGTGGAGCACTCCCGGCTGATGCGCCTGGACGAGTCCAGTTGCGCGGCGGATCTACTCGCGTTGGCCAACGAGGTGGAGGTGGCCGACCTGGTCGCGATGCGGGATCTGGCGGTTGAGCGGCTGCTGCCAGGGTTGCCGGCCGGGCCCGTGACGACCGGTATGACGTTCGACGGCAGTGCCGACCTCGCTGGCGACGCGGACCTGATCGCCGGTGGGATGTTGGTCGATTTCAAAGCTGGTCAGGGTGGCAAGCCCCGCGCGGACGGCACTCGGGCGGCGTCGCTGGCGCGGACGGACCTGGACCAGTTGCTCGGGTACGCGTTGCTGGATTACTCGGACCGGTATGGCCTGCACACGGTCGGGGTGTACGCGGTGCGGTTCGGCTACCTTGCGGCGTGGCCCCTCGCCGAGCTGGGTCAGCGGATGGCTGGGCGGCCGGTCGACCTTGCGGCCCTGCGGGCGGAGTTCGCGGGGGTGCTGCGGGACCAGTTGCCGCCCTACCAGAGCCGGCGCGGCTGGTAGGGCGCTGCCTGACGCGCGGGTCCGGCCCGCCGACTTTGGTAGGGCGGCGGGCCGGACCTGGTGCCGTCGCTAGTCCTCGACTATGAAGGCGTGGCCGCCACGGTGCTTGGCGTAGCGGTTGCAGTGCCATCCGGTCGGGCTCTGCGCCTGGCAGCATTCGGGGTGGCTGGTCCACCGGTAGGTGCTCTGCAGCTCGTCGTACTTGCTGCGGTGGTGCCAGGCCAGCCAGTGCCCCTGGTAGGGCTCGCCGTTGTGGCCGCCATCGCCCTCGACGAACATCTCGCACTCGCCCGGGTGACCGGCGGCGAGTTCGCACGCGGCGACCTTCACACCGGGGAAGTTGTGCTGGTCAGGGTAGTCGGTGTCCAGGTAGACACCGTACTTGCCGTTGAGGTCTTTGATCGAGATCCGGACGTACGACTCGCACCTGGCGTGAAAGTCCACGCTGGTCAAATCAGCTCCTCACGATCGACTGCCCGCATGGAACGCGGCTGCGCGATAGGCCAGCGCAATAGCACCGATGGTCTATTCCCGTCAAGGGGCAGATTTTCGGGATGTGAAAGAGCGGGATGCCGGGCGGGTCAGCGGGGCCCGGTCCGGGCTGGACCGTCATGCACCACGGACAGCAGATGGCCAGGGCCGCAGCGTCCCGCAGTGAACTCCCTGACCACTAGCCGGCCGCCCTGATCGCCCGACGAGCGGCGATCAATCTACGCGAAGGCCCGCTCGCCGCTGACAACAGCGAGACGGCGCATCGCACCTACGCGCGCGGGTGGCCAAGATTTTTCTCGCGCGGACGGAAAGTTCGACCGCCCACGCTTCCCCTCTATAGGTAGAGGACCTCGGTCATCCCCTGTTGCCGACAGTCCGCGCGTACCGGGATGAAGCCGACGGATGGCGTCTCAGGTTGAAGCGCTGTGGCCTGCGGTTTTCCAATCGGCGGCCCGGATTTGTAATCCCTTGGTGAAGGGGTAGCTCGTCCTCGGCCCGCGCCTCGCGCCGGGGCTGTTGTCTACCCAACAGACACCCACCACCCGCCCAACACCCGATCCCGCTGCGGCGGTGGCAGTGCGGGGCTGTCCAGTCCCTGACGGTGTCTGTCATCACCGACGCCTGACAGAAGTCCACCACCGACAGAGAGTGTCCGATTAGTAGTTGAACTGGATGATTCGAGGTTGAACAGCGGCCTTCGCGGGGTTCACCCCGGTCCAGGCGCTGACAGAAGGTGCCCGATCCGGGTGTCGGTCCGTGCCCGACGCGGTGCGGCTGTCAGGGGTTGCGGACTGCTCTCAACCCGATCCGCAACCCAACACGGCTTGAACCCGCAGGTCAACCCCGCTTCGCCCATCCTTCATGGACCGGCGACTGACATAGATGTCAACTCTTCCCCCAGGGATGCGCTTATCAGCGCGACATCGAAAGGAAAGCTGATGTCCTCCGGAACCACCCTACGGCTGCGGGCCTCCGGCGGTCCCAGCGAACAACTCCTGCTCCTGCTCAACGACCACCGGGTCATGACCACCGACCAACTCGCCCGCGCCACCGCCACACCGGCCCGCACAGTGCTGTACCGGCTCGAACAACTCCGCAGCGCCGGCATGGTCGACTACGACCGGCCCGGCCGCCACACCGGCAGCGCACCCCACCACTGGTGGCTCCGCCTCGCCGGAGCACGCCTGATCACCGGCACCGCCCTGACGGACGGCCGCCGACCCTCCGCCATGTTCACCGCCCACGCCGCCACCATCACCGAGGTGTGGCTCGCCCTGCGCGACAACGGCCCGCCCGCCGGACTCACCATGACCGGCTGGGCCACCGACCGGGCCGGCTGGCAGGAATGGGACGGCCCCACCTCCGCATGGGGCGGCACCACGACCAAGCGCCTCACCCCCGACGCCGTCTACGAAGCCACCCTGCCAGACGGCAGGACGACGGCGGCGTTCGTGGAGATCGACCTCGCCTCCATGACCCAAAACCAGCTCAGAGCCAAACTCGACCGTTACCGCGCCTACGCCCGCGACCAGGCGTGGCGCGGCAGGTTCCCGCACTGCCCGCCCCTGCTGCTGTTTACCACCACCGTCCACCGGGCCGTCACCTTCACCCGCAACGCCGCCAAACACCTCCGCGAAGACCACGCCCCCAGCCGCTACCGCCGACACCCTGTCACCGACTTCGACCTGATCGCCAAACACGGCCGGCTGATCGTCGCCGCGACCGGCCTCGTCCGCGACCCCGCCCGCGCCGTCACCGCCCACGCCTGGAACCTCACCGACCCCGAAGCCGCCGAAACCACGATCACCGCGATCCTCACCGAACGCGCCACCATCACCGCCGCCGCCCAACCCGCCTACCGGCGTGAACACGCCGCCGAGCTCGCCCGCCAACGCTCCCACACCCTGCACACCCTGGCCCGCCACCCACAGCAACTCGAATCGGACCTCGGCCCCGCCGCCGTCGACCTGCTGGCCTACCTGTTCGACCGCGACCACGACCCCCGCAACCCGTTCACTCCCGACCTCGACACCAGCAGCGTTCTGGCCGCGCTCGCCGACTGGTGGCGACACCACCCCGACGACCCGACCACCGCCAAGACGCTGCGCACCGCGCTCACCCGGGCACACCACACCGCCTGGAGCCATCAGGTCCACCACCTCGCCCACCTCACCGCAACTGGAGGCGACCGGCCCGCCTGGTACACCGCCGCCGCCCGCCTCGCACGACAACGTCTGCTCACCCCCACCGAACACCGCTGGCTCGACCACGCCCAGATTCGTGAGGACGCCCAAGCCGACGTCTGGCGCGACTGGCAACCCCCCAACCGCCACTACGGCACCCGGCTCACCTATCCGCAGTGGCGTGACGAAAACGTCGACCGGCGGTGGCGTGCACTGTCCTGGTGGCAACGCCACCACACCCACCGCGACACCCTCGCCGCCGCGCTCGACGACGAACACCTCACCGCCTGCGCCCGCTGCGCCCTCACCCTGCCCACCAACGACACCGGCACCTGCCCCGGCTGCCACCACCACCAACGCCTACCCCACCACCAGAGACACACGATCACCCCACTGGCAGACCTCATCACCGCACTACTCGCCCAGACAGCCACGACCCCTGACCACGGCACCACCGGAATCTCGACCGCGCCCGGTCGAGATTGATAAGCAGAGGCCATATCTTGCTCCGCAAGATGGCGGCCAATTGCCATATCTTGCTACGCGGCCGGACGGCGCGTACGCGAGATCTGGTAACCCGTACTACAACTTGCTCAACCGGCCCGGCTATTCGACGAGTGATCACCGCAACCGCGCTACGGGCACAGACCAATCAATACGGAACGGTACAGCCCGACACGAGCGGCGTACAGCACCACGACCGCGTCGTAAGGGTGCCGCCGGCCGCTCCGACAGAGGCGGGACCAGTGCCGCCGCGCTGGTAACACCCATCGCCCCGGCGGCCTGGGCGCTACCGGTAGCCCGTAGCACCAGCCGGAGGCGGTAACGCCTACGCGCACCTGGTAACACCTCGACCTTGATACCCGAAAACGAATCTGTGCACTTCATCACACCCTATTGTCCCGGCCTGTGTCGGGCTTTGTTCTCCCGTGTCGCCTCGTGCCGGAAACGGCTGTTATCGACAGCTACGGGTAGCGCGGGTGGTAACGCCACCGCGTCATTCTCAACCCATAGAAAGGCAAACCAGCGATGACCACAACGCAGCGGACCCGACAAGCGGCATTCACAGCGGAGGAAGATGGCCACAAGCCAGACGACACCTAACCCACGCCGTCGCCCACGAGGCGACCAGGGTACGCTCCACCGCGCGGTAAGGCCCGGCAGCGACCCCACCCCCGCCGATAACCCAAACGCGAACACACCCGGCCATCCGGACGCTCGGGGGACGTTACCGATGGCCCGCCACCTGCTCGACCCATCGATCGAGGACGAGATACAGGCACTTGCCCGAACCGCACCACGGATGGCTCCGGACGTGGCGATCCGGGTAGCCAGGATGCTGCGGTGGAACGAACGTAACACCACCACCACCACCGACCGGGTCGCCTGACATGCACGCCTGGGCGAGCCGCGATCCTATCCATGCATGGTCCCCCTGCGGCTCGCCCGGTGTGCCCGCTCGCTGAGCGGCACGAGCGCCTCCACCCTCGCTCCCTCGGCTGCCACTACCGCCTCGGCCAGACCGGTGTGCGTTGACCGGGTGGAGATGGAGTCTCAGCTGGCAGCCGATGCGATCGTCTGGTCAACCCGACGGCACACCTCGACGATCCGAGCTGCGTTGAGTTGAGTTGGCGGGCAGTTGGGGCGGTGCCTCGTCATGGAAGGGCGTGACGAGGCACCGCCGTTGCCGCTGCCCGCGCGGCCGGGTCAGTCGCCTGGACTGTCGGCTAGCCCCAGTACGCCATTGCCTGCCGGCCGAGGGACTGTTGGCCGGTGGTGTTGGCGTGGCAGCCGTCCGAGACCTCGTTGCTGCGCAGGCGGAACGTCCCGGGGTAGATCACGTTCTGCGTGGCGTCGGCGGCTGCTTGGCGGGCGAGGCTGTCGGTCAACTCGGGGCCGCCGTTGCCGGCGAGGAAGCAGGTCTGGCCGGGGTCGTAGAGCGGCTGGCCGGAGATGTAGATGGTCGCGCCAGGGGCGGCGTGCTGGCGGGCGTTGGTGATGAGCTGCCGTACCTCGTTGTAGGTCGCTCCATTTTGGGCGAAGATGCAGATCTGCACCCACACTGCGGTCGGTCGGCCGTACTGGGCGGCCTGCCGGTCGAAGGCCTGCCAGGAGCTGGAGTTGGTGTTGGTCCAGGACTGCACGACGGCGCCGCCGGTGCCGTAGGGGCCCCACATGCGTTGTCCGCCGATGGCGACGTAGCCCTGGGCGACGTTTTCAGCCATCGAGCAGCCGATGAAGCCCATCGAGCGGGCCGGTTGCGGGCCGGTCGTCGGGCTGGTCGTGGGTCCGGGGGTGGGGCTGAGGCTCGGGCTCGGTGACGGCCCGGCCGTGGGGCTGATGGTCGGTGACGGTTGGGTGGTGCCGTTGCAGGTGGTCCCGTTGAGCGCGAAGTTGGTGGGTGCCGGGTTGCTGCCGTTCCATGAGCCGTTGAAGCCGAGGCTCGTGCTGGCGTTGGTGGGAAGGTTGCCGTTGTAGCTGACGTTGCGGGCGGTCACCTGTGAGCCGCTCTGGCTGATGGTGGAGTTCCAGGCCTGGGTCACCTGCTGGCCGGCGCTGAACGACCAGGTCAACGTCCAGCTGCTGAGTGGGTCGCCGATGTTGGTGATGGCGACGTTTCCGGTGAAGCCGCCGGGCCATTGTGAGCTGACCGAGTAGGCGACTCGGCAACCAGGTGCGGCGGCGGCCGGGGCCGCCACGACCGTGCTGACTGCGGCGCTGACCGCCACGGACATGGCGACCGCGACGAACAGGCGGATCCCTGCTCTGCGGGGATGCGAATGCACCGTTGTCCTCCCGATGATCATCGTGGGATGGATGACTGTCGATATGATGATGTGACAGACTCATGTCGTCGGTCAACCGTTCTGTCGAATGAGGTGCCACGGCAGGTGGCACGGCAGGTGGTGACAAGGCCGGCAATACAATCGCCGGATGCGAGCTGACCTCGGGCACGGACGGGCGGCCGGGCCCCGATCCGAGCATGGCTGAGCCTGGCGGGGGCAGCGCGGCGTCGAGCCCGTACGGCAGTGCGTCCCGGGAACGGTTCGTGCTCTCCCGCCGGTACGCCGCCGGCACCGGCGGGGTCCGCGGTCTACTGATCACCGTGCTGGGCGACTACCTGCGTCCGACCCGACGACCCGCGCCGACGTCAGCCTTCATCGACGCATTCGGTCGCCTCGGGGTCGCGGAGCCAGCCTGCCGGCAGGCCCTGGTCCGCGCATCGGCCGATGGTTGGCTGATCTCGCGCCGCGACGGCCGGTACACCTGGTGGCGTCTCAGCCCCGCCTTCGAGCACTTCCTCGACATCGGTGCCGGCCGGATCCTCGGGTTCACCGGAGCCCAGCCTGGCTGGGACCGCCGGTGGCTGCTCCTACTGGCCCGCCTCCCTGAGAGGGACCGCGCGGTGCGGCACCTGCTGCACACCCGGCTCGGCTGGCTCGGTTTCGGCCGGCCCGCACCCGGCGCCTGGGTCAGCACCCATACCGGGCGGGTCAAGGAGGTCGAGTTCCTGCTGCGCGAGGTGGGAGCGTACGAGCGGGCGCAGCTGTTCCTCTCCGAGCACCTCGGCGGCGGTGACCTGCCAAGCCTGGTCCGTCAGGCGTGGGACCTCGACGAGCTCGAACGGGCCTACCAGGAGTTCATCGACGAGTTCACCAGCCCGCCATCGGATGACCCGATCGTGCGCTTCACCCGCCTGGTGCACGCCTGGCGCCGACTACCGCTGATCGACCCGGTGCTACCGGCAGAACTCCTGCCCGACCCGTGGATCGGTGAACCTGCCGTGCGGTTGTTCCACGATCAGCACACCAGATGGGAACCTGCGGCCATCCGCGAATGGGAACGGATCAGCCAGGAGGCGTCGTAGCGCGAGTGACGTCGAGCTCGACACGGCCCTCTACCACTACCTACCGAAGTCCTGGTGCGGCGATCCCAGACGCCGTGCCGAGGTCGGTGTTCCCCAGCAGGTGCGATTCGCGACGAAACCGCAGCTGGCGTCCCGGATGATCGCGAGCGCGGCATTGAGATCGGCACCGAATGGAAGGACTTCGATCAAATCCTTGATGCCGAACAAAACGCAACGTAGCCACCGACGAGAACCCAGCACCATCCGTCGCAAGCCGTTCCGGCCCATTTTTGGCACGACGCGGCGGGTTGGGCACCCGCGCCAGCGGCCTACGCCGCGTTCTCCTCGACCTCCGGGCCGAACCGCCACGTCCATTCGAGGCGGTGGGCGCCGAACGGCTGACGGGTGCCCTTGCCGGCCCGCAACAGTTTGATGTCGGCCACGATGCGGATGATCTCCCGCTTCACCGCCACCTCGTCACCCAGCTCGGCCCACTTCCGCGCCGCGTGTTCCCCGATCATCCCGCGCAGCACCGGCGGGATACCGGCTTCCTGCGCCCGTGCCTCGTGCTCGGCGATCTGCGCCGTCAGGCCTTTCTCGGCGCGGGCATAGGCGATTGCGGACACCTCGCCTTCCTCACCCAGCTTGCGCCAGTCCTCCAACTCCGCGCGCAGCCGGGCGGCCTCGGCGCGGGCGTGCGCGGCCTGCTCGTCCCCGCCGGACAGGGCCGACAGCATCTCTCCGGTCTCCGGCAATGACAGCCAGGCCACGACGACCCGTTGGACGTACTCGTCCAGGAGCTCCGCTTTCACAGCGGCGCACCGCCTCCGCAGGCAGGAGTACACCCGCCCCTCCCAACCGTGGCGGCTGACCTGGTGGGACGAGACCGGACTACCGCACACCCCGCAGCGGACGATGTAGGACAGCAGGTGGACGGCCCGTCCGGCACGGGTGGTCGTCCGGGACGGGTCCTCCAGCAGGCGGACGCACGCCCAGTAGAGGTCCTCGTCCACCAGCGCGGGCCAGATGCCGTCCCCAATCACCTCGCCCCGGAACACCCGCTTACCGATGTAGGCCGGGTTCATCACGTGCTTGCGGATAATCCCCCGCCGCCACGTCGACCCCTGCGGCGACGGGATGCCCTTGGCGTTCAACTCGTCCTCGATCGTGATCAGCGGAACCCCGGCAGCCACCTTCGTGAAGTTGTCCCGCACCACCCCGGCGTGGCTGTACTCGGTCACCGTCCCGTCCACCGCCACCGCCGTGCGGATCTCGGTGTCCGGCTCCTGCCGCACCAATGCCTTCGTCCGCTGGTCGTAGATCCGCCGATAGCCGTAGGTCACCTTCCCGTGTGGACGGCCCGCCTCCGCCGCGCCGACGACGCCGCGCAACACGTTGTCGCGGATCGAGTCGGCCAACCACTCCGCCTGGACGGCCTGGAAGCCGAGCATCATCCGGTCGTTCTTGTCCCGCAGATCGAACAGCACCCCGCCGACCAGCCAGAAGTTCAGGCCGACCTCGGTGCACATGTCCCGGATCTTCACGTACACCGCGAGGTCACGTTCCCGCCGGGAGATCTCCCAGATCACCAGCACGTCGCCCTTGCCCGAGCGGATCCGCTCGATCAACAACTCGAACTGCTCGCGCTCCCTCGTGGCGTGCCGGCTCGCCGACCGGTGGTTGTCGGTGAACGACCCGGCGTCGGTCCACGACCGCTTCGTAATCTCGGCAAGGTTGATCTTGCCCTGGTCGCCGACGCTCTTGCCCTGTTCCTTCTTGTCCTGACTGGCCCGCTGGTACCGCAACGCCCGCACCTCCGCGCCGCCAGCCAACAACGCGTCCTTGCTGTCGAACCGAGCCCGGTTCCCAGCCCGCGATCCCCGCCGTACCATCGGATCGTCCCCTGTTCAATCGATGCCCCTAGCTGCTAACATCGACCTTAGCAGCTAACGACCCTTGGGAGTGCCGACCGAGCAGCCGAGGGCTTCGGCGGTCTCGACCAGGCTCAGGTCCTCCCAGTACCGCAGCACCAGCGCGGCCCGCTGCCGCTTCGGCACCTTGGCGAGCGCCCACATGATCAGCATCCGTTGCTCCGGAGCGGGCGGCGACTCAGCCAGCGGTTCGGGAGGTGCGCTGGTCAGCCGTTCCAGCTTGCGCCACAGCCTGCGCCGCTCGTTCAGATAGGTACGGGTGACGATCTTCCGTACGTAGGCGTTGATGGGCTCGGTCCGGTCGACCCGCTCCCACGCCAGGTACAGGCGGACGAACGCCGCCTGCGCCAGGTCCTCCGCCTCGTGCCAGTCGCCGCAGAGCAGGTACGCGGTGAAGCGCACCTGCTCTGCGTGGGTGGCGACGTACTCGCTGAACCCGGCGTCCAATTCATGCGAACCGTTCGTCAACGGCAGCACTTCTCCTCAGGAACAGGGGGACCTGCGACGGACCCGGTGCGATGGTCCCCCGACTCGGACCTGACCGGCTACTTGGCGGGAACTGCCGTCGGTGCCGCTGGGACCGGCTCCGCAACCGGCGGTGGTGACACCTCCACCGCCGGGACTGGAGAGGCGGTCGGCGCAATCGGTACGTCCTCGGCCGGCGGCGGCGTGGCCGGAATCGCCGGCTGAGGTGACACGTCCTCCGCCGGCGCGGCCGTCGGCGCGATCGGTACGTCCCGCGCCGGCTCATCCTCCGCCGGCGGAGCCGGCACCGCCGGGACCGGACTCTCAGCCGGCGGGGCAGACACCGCAGGAGCCGGTGCGGCCGTGACAGTCGGCCGTGGCTGCGGCTCGGATGACTCGGAGGACATCGCGGCGATCGCCGGCACCGCGTAGACCAGGGCGGCAGCGACCCCTAGCAACGCGAACACGACAGGCTTCTTCGACAAAACGGCCTCCTTGGCGGTCGGACCGGCGGCTGCCGGCCCCTTTCCACCCCTTCCCACACGGCTGCGCGGCGGGAGGTTGCACGCCGCGCCGGAATCGTCGTCGCGCGGGAACCGCAACCTCGAAGACGTCGACTGCGGCGCGACGGCCGTAGCGTGGCGGCGTGCGCGTGTACGACATGGTGGTGCGCGAACGGCAGGCGCTCGCCGGGACCCTCGGCCGGCTCACCCCCGACCAGCTCCGTACGCCGAGTCTGTGCGCCGGATGGACCATCCACGACATCGCCGCGCACCTGACCACCTACCTCAGATTTGGTCAGCTCAAGCTCTACCTGGGGATCGTCGCCACCGCCGCCGACATCGACCGGATCAACGTGACGCTCACCCGCTGGGCCGCCCGGCGACCGATCGGCGAACTCGTCGAGACGTTGCACCGGCGGGCCGGGGCACGCACCACGATTCCCCGTTCCGGCTTCGACCCGGTGCTCACCGACGCCGTACTGCACGACCTGGACATCCGCCGGCCGTTGGGCATCCCCCGGGACGCGCCCGAGGAGTCCCGCTGGGTGGCCTTCCACCATCTGGCACACCATCCGGCCCTGGGTTACTCGCGTGGGCCGCAGCTGCGCGGGCTGGAGCTGGTCGCCACCGACGCCGGGTGGCGGATCGGGCAGGGGGCCCCGGTACACGGCCCGGCGGAGGCGCTGCTGCTGACCATGAGTGGCCGCGACGCCGGCTGGGACGAGCTCGACGGCGACGGCGTACCGGTCCTGCGTGCCCGGGTCCTCGGTGACCGGCCCAAGTTCCATCCGGTCCGCCGGCTGGCGATGGCCGGCCAGGTCCTGATCGATCCGCCGCCGGCGGACCGGCGGACCCGGGCGGCGGTCGCGCCGCCGCTCACCCCTGGCTGAACCGCGCCAACGGCTCGACCAGTTCGCGTTCCTCGTACGACAGGTGCGACAGCAGGGTGTCGGTCAGCAGGTCGACGGCGGCCTGCACCTCGCCGATCCGGTCCGGTTCGCTGACCAGGGCGACCAACGCCCGGTCGACCCGCTCCAGCACGTCGTGGATCACGTGGTGCTCCTCGGTGAGCCGGTCGACCACCGGCGCCAGGGCGGGGTCGGCGCGGCGCAGCTGCGGCAGCATGCTGATGTCCTCGATGGTGTGGTGGGTGGTGACCACCCGGCAGTACGACTCGCAGTAGGCGCCGAGCGTCCAGTTGTTCTGCCGCATCGTCATCGTGTTGATGTGGGCGCGGGCGCCGCCGGCGCTGATGGCGCCAGCGGCGACCTGGCTGATCAGGTCCCGCACCGTCCGCAACTCGCTGCGCAGATGATCGTGTACGTCGATCAGGTGCTGGCCGGCGGCCCGCTGGGCGGGGCTGTACCGCAGGGTCGGGTCGGGCGCGGGCGCGGTCGGCCGGGTCGACTCGTCCCAGAGGCGCTCGTCGCTGAGCCGTACCCCGTCGTCCGGGGTCGGGGTGATCCCGGCGGCGGCCGCAGCCGCCGACGCGGCCGAGCTGCTCACGGCCGGGGCAGGGCTGCCCACGGCCGGAGTCGGGCTGCTCGCAGCGGGCGGAACCACCGCGACCGCTGAATCGTCCGCGGCGGCCGGGGCCGGACTGCTCGCCGCCGGGGCAGCGGCGGCGGACCGGCCGGCGGCGACCAGGTCGCGCACCGCCGGGGCCACCTCGGCGGCGAACCGCCGGATCATGTCCGGGTCGTCGCTGGTCAGGATGTATCCGCTGACGCCGTCCCGCAGGGTCAGCTCGGCCAACTGCTCGGCCCAGTCCGCCGGCGACCCGGTGAGGAAGTCACTGCCCCGGCCGAAGGATCCGGCGATGTTGTAGAGCCGGCGGACAGCGGCCGGGTCGCGGCCGGCGTCGTGGGCCGCGTCGTCGATCACCGCGTTCATCGCCGGCAGTTGCTCCGGCGGCGCGTACGGGCTGCTCGGCAGCCAGCCGTCGGCGAGCCGGCCGGTGACGGTCAGCATCCGCTTCTTGTACGCGCCCAGCCAGATGCCGATGTCGTGGGCGGGTGCCGGCCCGGGATGGACGCCCCGGACCCGGTGGTGGGTGCCGTCGACCTTCACCGATCCGCCGTCGACCGCCCAGATCCCCCGGATGATCGCGATGGCCTCCTCCAGCGCCTGGACGCTCTGCCCGGGGGTGAGCCGGCCGCCGCCCATCGCGGCGATGGCGTCCCAGAACGCGCCCGCGCCCAGGCCCAGCTCGACCCGGCCGCCGGTCAGCAGGTCCAGGGTGGCCGCGCTGCGGGCCAGTACGGCGGGTTGCCGCAACGGCAGATTCGCCACGTTCGGCGCGACCCGGACCCGGGTGGTGCGGGCGGCGATCACCGACAGCAGCGTCCAGGTGTCCAGGAACCGGGCCTGGTACGGATGGTCCTGCACGGTCACCAGGTCGAGGCCGACCTCCTCGGTGAGCTGGGCCAGCGCCACCACCTGGTCGGCCTGTGCGGCGACCGGTGTGACGAACGTACCGAACAGCAGATCGTGCCCGTAGTCGGTCATTTTCTCGCCCCCTCGATCCGCGACAGGATCGTCCTGCGGAACGGTCCACGCGGCCGGGACCTGCCCGACAGTGGCCAAGATCACCCGTCGGCCGATCACCAGCAGACTGATCACCAGTCGGCGTCAGCCGAGGAGCAGCGACACCGCGAGGACCACCATCACCACGGCGATCGACGCGTCCAGCACCCGCCACGCGACCGAGCGGGCGAGCAGCGGGGCCAACCAGCGGGCACCGAGACCCAGCCCGACGAACCACAGCAGGCTCGCCGCCGCCGCCCCGGTGCCGAACGCCCACCGGCTCGGATACTGCTGGGCGACCGCGCCGACCAGCACCACCGTGTCCAGGTAGACGTGCGGGTTGAGCAGCGTGAACGCCAGGCAGGTCAGCAGCGTGGCGCGCAGCGTCGCCGGCGGCCGGTCCAGTGGGGTGAGGTCGCCGGGCCGCAGGGCGCGCCGGGCGGCGAGCGCCGCGTAGCCGAACAGGAACGCCGCGCCGCCCCAGCGTACGGCCGTCAGGATCGCGGGGGCCGCGGTCAGCACCGCGCCGAGGCCGGCGATGCCGGCGGCCATCAGCACCGCGTCGGTCGCCGCGCAGGTCAACACGACCGGCAGTACGTGTTCGCGGCGCAGCCCTTGGCGCAGCACGAACGCGTTCTGCGCCCCGATGGCGACGATCAACGCGAGGGAGAGGCCGAACCCGGCGAACACGGAACCCATGTGGCGAACGCTAGGGCGACGAGCTCCTGCACTCCAGCTAAAGTTTCTTGCGTACGGTGAATTCTGCTTACGTTGGGGCTGCTCATGCCGCTCGACCCGGTCCAGCTCGCGACCTTCCAGGCAGTCGTGGCGCACGGCAGCTTCGACACGGCCGCCCAGGTCCTGCACGTCACACCGTCGGCGGTCAGCCAGCGCATCAAGGCGCTGGAGCAGGTCGTCGGACAGGTCCTCGTCCAGCGGACCCGACCGTGCGTGCCGACCGCCGCCGGGCTGCCCCTGGTCCGCCTCGGCGGTCAGATCGCGCTCCTCGAGCACGAGGCACTGCGCGCCGCACGCGGCGTACTCGACGGCCCGTCCCGCACCCGGGTGGCCGTCGTCGTCAACGCCGATTCCCTCGCCGGATGGTTCCTGCCGGTCCTCACCGCCCTGCCCGACGTGATCTTCGAGGTGCACACCGACGACGAGGGGCACACCGCGCAGCTGCTGCGCGCCGGGACGGTGATGGCCGCAGTCACCACCGAACGAGTCGCCGTGCAGGGCTGCCGGGTGCACCGGCTCGGCGCGATGCGCTACCTCGCCGTCGCCGCGCCCGACCGGTACCCGGTGTGGTTCGCCGACGGCGACCTCGCCACCGCGTTCGCGACCGCCCCGATGCTCCGGTTCAACCGCAAGGACACCCTGCAGCACCGCTTCGTCCGCGCCGTCACCGGCCGCGACGCTACCGGCCACGACGTCGACCAGACCGCGCCCTTCGACCCGCCGACGCACGCCGTGCCGGCGTCGGCCAGTTTCACCGAGGCGATCCGGCTCGGCCTCGGCTGGGGCCTCGTACCCGAGGACATCGCCCGGGCCGACGTCGCCGCCGGTCGACTCGTCGAGGTCGCCGCCGGCCACCACATCGACGTGCCGTTGTACTGGCAGTACTGGCGTCTGGAGTCGACAGTGCTGTCGGCGCTGACGGAGGCGGTCCGGGCCGCCGCCGGCACCGCACTCCACTGACCAGCCGCTACGGCTACGAAATCGAACGCCCGGCGGTCCGTGACGGACCTGCCGGGCGTTCGGTAAGCAGGGTGTCCGCCCTGCTCAAGTGGCGGTGGCGGCGGGATTTGAACCCGCGGAGGGCGTGAACCCTCACACGCTTTCGAGGCGTGCTCCTTAGGCCACTCGGACACACCACCGCCGAGAAGGGTACCCGACGAGCGGTGGCGACGTCGCGGCGGTATCCGCCCGCACCGGAGCGGTCCCGACCCCACCTGGCAGGATCATGGACATGAGCACGCACATCGGAGCCAGCCCCGGCGACATCGCCGAGCGGGTCCTCATGCCGGGTGACCCGCTACGCGCCAAGTGGATCGCCGAGAACTTCCTCACGGACGCCACCTGCTACTCGACCGTACGGGGCATGTTCGGCTTCACCGGCACCTACGCCGGCACGCCGGTCTCCGTCCAGGGGTCCGGCATGGGCATGCCGTCGGCGTCGATCTACGCCCACGAGTTGATCAACGACTACGGGGTGAAGACCCTGATCCGGGTCGGCTCCTGCGGCGCGCTCACCGACGACCTGCAGCTACGGGACGTGATCGCGGCGAACGGCTCGGCCACCGACTCGAACATGAACCGGGTGCGGTTCGCCGGCCTGGTCGACTACGCCCCGGTGGCCGACTTCGGGTTGCTGCGTACGGCGGTCGACGTGGCGGCCCGGCACGGCGTCGCGATGCGGGTCGGTCCGGTGCTCGCCGCCGACGCCTTCTACACCGACCGGCCGGACCTGTACGACACCCTCGCCGACTACGGGGTCCTGGCGGTCGAGATGGAGTCGGCCGCGCTGTACACCATCGCCGCCCGGTTCCGGGCCCGCGCGCTGACCATTCTCACGGTCAGCGACCACATCCGGACCGGCGACAAGACCAGCGCCGAGGACCGCGAGCAGACCTTCAGCGAAATGGTACGGATCGCACTCGACACCGTCGTCGCCTGAGCGTCGCCGCCGTCGCCGACCCAGGTACGCCGCCGCCTGAGGTACGCCTCTGAGGTACGCCGCCGCCCGCTCGCGGGCACCCGTACGTCAGCGGAAGAACGTCCGCAGCGCGGCGGCGCACTCGTCGGCGAGGATCCCGCCGTACACCGCCGGCCGGTGGTTGACCCGCCGGTCCCGGACCACGTCCCACAGGGAGCCGAGCGCCCCGGTCTTCGGCTCCCACGCGCCGAAGACCACGGTGGCGACCCGGGCCAGCACCAGCGCCCCGGCGCACATCGTGCACGGCTCCAGGGTGACCACCAGGGTGCAGCCGTCGAGCCGCCATTCGCCGCGTCGGGCGGCGGCCCGCCGCAGCGCGAGGATCTCGGCGTGGGCGGTCGGGTCGCCGGTCAGTTCACGTTCGTTGCGGCCGGTCGCCAGCTCGGTGCCGTCGGCGTCGTAGACGACCGCCCCGACGGGCACATCGGCCGCCCCGACCGGCGGCGGTTCGGCAGCGGCGACCGCCAGCGCCCGCCGCATCCACCGCTCGTGCTGCGGGTCGCGGTGGCGTCGCGCGGCCGGCACGGTGCTCCCCGGGCCGGTCACGCCTCGCGCAGTTCCTCGATCTCGTCGCCACAGCCGAGGGTCTGGCAGACCTCGGCGGTCACGTCGGCCGGCAGCATTCCGTCCCGGGAGCAGAGCGCCAACAGCCGGCGCGCGGACACCCCGAGGTCGGCGAGCAGGTCGGCGTCACCGACCGGCTCCGCGTCCGGGTCGGCGACCGGCTCCTCGTCGTCCTCCTCGTCGGCCAGGGCATCCACGTCGTCGTCGAAGTCGGTCAGCGGGTCACCGGCGTACCCGCCGGCACCGCCACCGGGCGACGGGGCCGCGCCACCGGCGACCGTGCCCCCGCTGGCGGCGGCACCGACCACGACCGGTTCCAGATCGACCTCGACGGCAGGTGTCCGGATGTCGCCGATCAGCAGGGCCCCGAGCCGGGACTCGTCGGCGAACGCGGCGTCCGAGCTGAAGATCCGTAGGTCCTCGCCCTCGTCGAGACGCAGGATCACGAGGTAGCTGTCGTCCGATTCGACGAACAGCAGTGACACCTCGGCGTCCGGGTCGACCTCGCGGAGCCGGTCGACCACTTCGTCGATGTCGGCGACCCCGCCGAGGTCCAGTTCGGCACCTGACCAACCGGCCGGGCCGCGTACGGCAGCGGCAGCGAAGTAGGGCACGGTCCCCCCAATGGTCCCTGCGGTGACCTTCCGGCGTCGCTCGCCGCCGTCAGGTAACCGCCGAATCAGTCGTCAGGATGACGGTATCGGGTCAGGTCGGTCGTTGAACCCACAACGCCCCGAACACCCCTGACGTGCAGGGACGGGTGTGCGACAGCGGTCGCGGAAGTCAGTTGACCAGTCGGCGTGCGACGATCAGCTCGCGCAGCTGCTGATCCCGCACCCGGCGGGGGCGCTCCCGGTCGCGGGCGATCTTCGCGCCGGCGAGTTCGGCGAGGATCTGCAAACGACGGCGGTGCCGCTGCGGGTCGAGCCGATGCCCAGTGTTGGCCATGCCGCCGAGCGTGCCGACCGGTACGGCATTCGTCAAGCCCGCAATTCGGCCGCCCGGATCACCACAGCGGCCAACTGCCGGTGGCGGCCCAGTGAGTGGCGATCGCCACAGTTGCGATGCTCCAGCCCGCCGACGTCGCCAGGGCGACACCGGTGGCGACGCCCCGGTCACCGATCCATGCCAGCAGGACCGCGACACCCCAGGCGACCGCCCCGCCGGCCAGCGTCGTCAGGGCGTAGCTGCGCAGATCCGTGCCGAGCAGCCCGGTCAGCAGCAGCCAGAGGGCGGTGGCGAGGGCGCCGGCGGCGATGGCGCCCGGCCGCACCGGATGCGGCTCCCGGTACGTCGGCCGTGGTGGCGGCGCCGGCGGAAGAGGCGGCGGCCAGTGCGGCGACGGCCAGTTGATCGGGTGGTCCCGCATCCGCCTCGCTCCTTCGTCCGCCCGCCGCTGAGGACCCGGCGTCCTGCCGAGCGCCGGCTGCCCTGTCGACAAGCGTACCGACGACGGCTGCCCGGCCGACCCCGACGGCGATGTGGCAGAGTCACCGCGTGCGTCTGGCGGTGATCGGGTTGGGGCTCATCGGCGGCTCCGCGCTGCGCGCGTTCGCTGCGGCCGGCCATCGGGTGTTCGGCTACGACGCCGACCCGGCCACCCGCGCGACCGCCCGGACCGCGGCGGCCCGGGCCGCGACCGGGGCCCGATGGCAGGTGTCACCCACGGTGCGGGACGCGGTCACCGACGCCGACCTGGTGCTGCTGGCGGTGCCGTTGCCCGCGCTGGGCCAGGTGCTCGACCAGGTCGCGGCGGTCGGCTACACCGGGCTGGTCACCGACGTGACGTCGGTCAAGGAGCCGGTACGCCAGCTCGTCGACCGGCACCTGCACCGGCTGCACGACCGGACGGCCGGTTTCGTCGGCGGTCACCCGATGGCCGGCCGGGAGACCTCCGGATTCACCGCCGCCGACCCGGAGCTGTTCGCCGGCTGCTCCTGGGTGCTCTGCCTGGAACCTCAGGTCACCGCGATCGACGACTGGTTGACCGTCGCGGCGGCGGTCACCGGGCTCGGCGCCCGGGTCGTGCCGGCCACCGCAGGTGAGCACGACCGGGCGGTCGCCGCCATCAGTCACGTACCGCATCTGCTGGCCTCGGCGCTGGCCGCCACCGCCGTGACCGACCCGCTGGCCTGGTCGCTGGCGGCGGGTTCCTTCCGCGACGGCACCCGGGTCGCCGCCAGCCGCCCCGAGCTGGTCGCGGCGATGTGCGGTGGCAACGCGGCGGCCGTCCGGTCGGCGTTGGACGAGGTGCTGGCGGCGTTGTCGGTGGCGCGGGCGGCGTTGGACGCCGCCGAGCCGATCCCGGCGCTGGTGCCGTGGCTGTCTACGGGCAACGCGGCGCGCACCGACTGGCCGCCGACCCCGGGGCGTCCGTTGGAGCTGCCGGCTCAGCCGGACGCCCTGCTGCGGCTGGGTCGCGCCGGCGGTTGGGTGAGCGCGGTCGCCGCAGACCGCCGTACGGTGACCGCGGTCCGGCCGGCGCCGGCCGAGCCGGCGGACTGACGAGCCGACCGCCCCGACCGCCGCGGACCTGCCTCTGAGCGCTGTCGGGCAGGCGGACCGACGCGCCTGTCCGGGTGGGCGGGTGCGGCGCGGTCAGATCCGCTCGCCGCGATCCAGCCGGATCACCCGCTGGTCGGTGACGATGGCGGTGACCAGGTCGGCCGGGGTCACGTCGAACGCGGGGTTGACCGCCTCGGTGCCGGGCGGGGTGGTCCGGGCCGTGGCGAAGCCGACGACCTCGGCCGAGCCCCGGTCCTCGATCTCCACCTCCGCCCCGGTCGCGGTCGCGACATCCACCGTGGACTCGGGTGCGACCACGATGAAGGGCAGTCCGGCCCGGCGGGCACCGAGCGCGTGCGCGTACGTACCGATCTTGTTGATCGTGTCGCCGTTGGCGCAGATCCGGTCGGCGCCGACGATCACCGCGTCGATCAGCCCCCGGGCCATCAGGAACGGGCCGGCCCCGTCGACCGCCACCCGGAAGTCGACCCCGGCCCGGCCCAGCTCCCACGCGGTCAGCCGGGCGCCCTGCAGCAACGGTCGGGTCTCGCTGGCGACGACCGCGCCGAGCGCACCCCGTCGGTGCAGTTCGGTGACGACCCCGAGGGCGGTGCCACCGACCACGGTCGCCAGCGCCCCGGTGTTGCAGTGGGTCAGCAGTCGGGGTCGGTCACCGCAGAGCTCGCCGAGCAGGTCGGCACCGGCGCGGGCCATCGCGGCCGAGGCTGCCTCCTCCTCGGCCATCAGCGCGGTCGCCTCGGCCAGCACGGCGTCGCGGCCGTCGGGGATCCGGGCTGCCGCCCGGTCGACGCCCCGGGCCAGATTGACCGCGGTGGGCCGGGCCGACCGAAGCCGGGCGACGGCGTCGGCGAGGTCCTCCGACGCGTCGGCGTGCAGCCGGGCGGCGAGCGCCACACCGAGCGCGCCGGCCACACCGATCGCCGGCGCGCCCCGTACCGCCAACGACCGGATCGCCTCGATCACTTCATCCACCGTGGATAGTCGCCGGACGATGGTGTTGTCCGGCAACGCGGTCTGGTCGATGATCTCGACGGCGTCGCCGACCCAGTCGATGGTCCGCATGCCGTCGACCCTATCGCCGCCGCGCTGTGGGCACCCGCAGATTCGACCGTGGGTAGCCCGGCGGACACCCGCCGGGTTCGCCGCGCACGGTCGGTCCGTACCGCCTAGGGTGGCCGGTGTGAGCACTGCCCGGGACCCGGTCGCCGACCTGCGTCGCATCGCGTTCCTGCTGGAACGCGCCAACGAGGCCACCTACCGGGTACGGGCGTTCCGCTCCGCCGCCGGTGCGCTCGCCGCCCTGGGCGCCGACGAGGTCGCCGACCGGGCCGCCGCCGGCACCCTGACCGAGCTGGCCGGGGTCGGTGAGGTCACGGCCCGCTGCGTCGCCGAGTCGCTGGCCGGTGAGGAGCCGGTCTACCTGCGGCGGCTGCTGGCCACCGAGGGCACCGACCTGGACGCGGCGGCGAGCGCGCTGCGGGCCGCGCTGCGCGGCGACTGCCACACCCATTCGGACTGGTCCGACGGGGGCTCGCCGATCGAGGAGATGGCGTTGGCCGCGGTCGAACTCGGCCACGAGTACCTGGCGCTGACCGACCACTCCCCCCGGCTGACCGTCGCCCGGGGCCTGACGGCCGCGCGGCTGCGCCGCCAACTCGACCACGTCGCGGCGGTGAACGCGGCGCTGCCGGCCGGATTCCGGATCCTCACCGGGATCGAGGTCGACATCCTGCCGGACGGTTCCCTCGACCAGTCCGACGAACTGCTCGACCAGCTGGACGTGGTGGTCGGCTCGGTGCACGCGAACCTGCGCGACGACCGGGCGCGAATGACCCGGCGGATGCTGGCGGCGGTGGCCAACCCCCGGCTGGACATCCTCGGCCACTGCACCGGCCGGATGGTCACCGACCGGCCGGCCGGGGTGACCGGACCCGGCGACCGGGGGCACCGGGCCCGGTCACGGCCGCCGAGCGACTTCGACGCGGCGGCGGTCTTCGCCGCCTGCGCCGAGCACGGCAAGGCAGTGGAGATCAACTCCCGGCCGGAGCGGCAGGACCCGCCGAAACGGCTGATCCGGCTAGCGGTGGAGACCGGTTGCCTGTTCGCCGTCAACACCGACGCGCACGCTCCCGGGCAGCTCGACTGGCAACGGTTCGGCTGCGCCCGGGCGGTGCTCTGCGGAGTCGAGCCCGACCGGGTCGTCAACACCTGGCCGGTGCGCCGGCTGCTCGACTGGACCGCCGGACATCAGCCGGCGGCCGCCTGAGAGCAGACGCGGCCGGGCACCCTGGGCCAGCGCCACCCCGGCCAGGACGACCATCGCGCCGACCGGCTGGTGCCAGGTCAGCCGCTCGTCGAGGACCAGCACGCCCACCGCCACCGCGACCAGCGGGACCAGGTAGGTGACGGTGGCCGCCGTACTCGCCCCGACCAGGCGGATGTTGCGCATGTTGATCACGAACGCCACCCCGGTGCCGAGCGCGCCGAGCACCAGCACGCTCCCGACGACCTGCGGGGACAGCTGCGTCGGCGCGGGTGGGGCGCCGGCCACCAACGGGGCGACGACCATCAGCTGAACGGTGGCGAGCAGCAACTGCGCGGCGGTCAGCGCGACACCGGTCTCGGGCCGACCGGCGACGAACCGCTTCTGGTACGGGATGGCGAAGCCGTAGCAGGCCGCCGCGCCGAGACACATCAGCTGCCCGGTGAGCTGCGCACCACCCACCCCCTGCCAGACACCGAGCACCACCAGGACCCCGACGAAACCCAGCGCGGTGCCGGCCAGCCGACGGACGGTCAACCGCTCGGTACGGAACACCAGCACCGCGAACGGCAGCACGATCAGCGGTGTGGTGGCGTTCCAGATGCCGGCGAGCAACGACGGGATCCGCTGCTCGCCGTACCCGAACAGGGTGAACGGCAGTGCGACGCCGACCGCCGCGACGACCGTCAGGTGCAGCCACAGCCGCAGGTCGCGGGGCAACCGGTCACCGGTGACCACCAGCACGACCAGCAGCGTCGCCGCGCCGGCGGCGACCCGGCCCAGGGTCACGTACAGCGGATGCAGCTCGGCCACGCCGACCTTGATGAACAGGAAGCTGGATCCCCAGACGACCGCGAGCAGGACGAACCCGGGTAGCCAGCGGGCCGGCCGGGGGCCGGCTCCGCCCAGGTCAGGGCCGATGGGGGTCTGCACCCCTGACACTCTGCCCTGCGGGTACGACACCGGCGACCACCGGCCACGTAGGGTCTCCCACCATGGGACGTGTGGATGACATCAGCGACCGCTATGTCGATCAGTGGGCGCGGCTGAACCCGGTCGGTGCCACCTACGCCGGGATCGCCGGCCACGACGACCAGCTCGACGACCTGTCGCCCGACGGGTACGCGCAGCGGGCGGCGTTGATCCGTGACACGCTGCGGGAGCTCGACGTCGCCGACCCGCAGACCGAGACGGAACGGGTCGCCCGCGACGCCATGACCGAACGGCTCGGGTTGGAGCTGGCCCGCTACGACGCGGGCGAGGAGACCAGTGAGCTGAGCGTCATCACCAGCGGGCTGCACCACCTGCGCCAGGCGTTCGACCTGATGCCGACCGACGGCACCGAGGCGGTGGCGAACATCGCCGCCCGGCTGGACCGCTACCCGCAGGCTCTGGAGCAGCTGCGGGTGACGCTGCTCGACGCCGCAGCCGCCGGGCACGCCGCGCCCCGGGCGCAGATGCTCAAGGTCGCCGACCAGTGCGACGTCTGGACCGATCCACAGGCCGACGACTTCTTCCACAGCCTGGTGGCCCGGCTGGCCGCGCCGGAGAGCCTCACCGCCGACCTGCGCCGGGCCGCGTCGGCCGCCACCGCCGCGACGATCGGGTTCGGCCACTTCCTGCGTACCGAACTGGCCCCGCACGGGCGCGAGACCGAGGCGGCCGGCCGGGACCGCTACGAGCTGGCCTCCCAGTACTTCCTCGGCGCGCGTATCGACCTGGCCGAGACGTACGCCTGGGGTTTCTTCGAGCTGGACCGTATCGAGCAGGAGATGCGCCGCACGGCGGCCGAGATCGCCGGGCACGGCGCCCGGGTCGACGACGCGGTGCGGCTGCTCGACGCGGACCCGGCCCGCACCATCGCCGGCGGCGAGGCGTTCCGCGACTGGATGCAGGCGCTGGCCGACACGGCGATCACGGAACTGCACGGCACCCATTTCGACATCCCGGAGCAGGTCCGGCGGATCGAGTGCTGCCTGGCACCCACCAGCGACGGCAGCATCTACTACACCGGGCCCAGCGAGGACTTCTCCCGGCCGGGCCGGATGTGGTGGGCGGTGCCGCAGGGGCTCACCGAGTTCTCGACCTGGCGCGAGGTCACCACCGTCTACCACGAGGGTGTCCCCGGCCATCACCTGCAGATCGGCCAGACCCAGGTCCGGGCCGACCGGCTCAACCGCTGGCAGCGGCTACTTTCCTGGTGCTCCGGGCACGGCGAAGGCTGGGCGCTGTACGCCGAGCGGTTGATGGACGAACTGGGGTACCTGGCCGACCCCGGTGACCGGCTCGGGATGCTCGACGGGCAGGCGTTGCGGGCCGCCCGGGTGATCGTCGACATCGGCATGCACCTGGAGCTGACCATCCCGCCGAACTCGTTCAACTTCCATCCGGGTGAGCGGTGGACGCCCGCCCTGGGCTGGGAGTTCCTCCGGGCGCACTGCCGGGTGCCGGACGAGATCCTGCGCTTCGAGTTGGACCGCTACCTGGGATGGCCGGGGCAGGCACCGGCGTACAAGGTCGGGGAGCGGATCTGGCTGCAGGCGCGGGCGGACGCCCAGGCCCGCAAGGGTGCGGCATTCGACCTGAAGGAGTTCCACCGGTCCGCGCTCGATCTCGGGGTGCTGGGCCTCGATCCGTTGCGCGCCGCGCTGGACCGGCTGTGACCGCCCGGTCGGGCGGGCTGTTGCGCGCCGGGCCGGCGGTGGCGTTGGCCGGCGTGCTGGCCAACGGTCTGGCGTACCTGGCGCCGATGCTCGGTGGCCGGGCGCTGCCGGCGGCCGGCCTCAGCGCGCTGGCGACCGTGCTGGCGCTCGGCGCGGTCGGTTCGGTGCCCGGCCTCGGGCTGCAGATCGCGGTCGCGGTCCACCGGGCGCGCGGTGGCACCGATCCGGCTGGACGGTTGGCCTGGATCGCCGCCGGGATCTGCGCGGCGGCCGTGCTGGCCGCCGGGCCGGTGCTGGTCGGTGCGCTGGACCTGTCGCTGGCGATGGTCGGGCTGCTCGCCGCCGCCACCGGTACGGCGGTCCTCGGTTGCCGCTGGTTGGGCGAGTTG